>NZ_DCAO01000104.1:101938-108414 GCF_002311515.1 Thalassospira sp. UBA1131 | reverse complement strand
GAATGTGCGCGAAAGGCCAAAGGCTTACTCGAATGCTTATTGGCTGCACCACAGAATACGGGCGACCCAGTCAATTTCCTCTGCCGGAATAAAACGGTCTTCGAAATCGGGATTCAGGGATTTCAACTCCACACCAAGCGCGCCGCGCCGGACCAGTTCCTTGGCCATGACTTCGCCCTCATGGGTTTTGACAACCACGCGGTCTTTGGGGCGGATGTTTGACGCCGGGCTGACAATAATCAGGTCACCATCGCGAAATACCGGCGCCATGGACTCCCCTGATATCCGCAACCCATAGGCGGTTGGATCATGCAGGGCCGGAAAGGTGATGTCTTCCCATGATCCGCCAACAGGATATCCGGCATCATCAAAAAAGCCGCGATTGCCCGCTTGGGCAAAGCCGATCACAGGGATACGCCCGGCGCCATTGCCATCCACCAGTTCGGAAAATTCCCGGAAACTGACATCGGTGACGGAAAGCACCTTGGAAATGCTTTCGGTCGACGGCCAGCGCGCCTTGCCCTGCGCGGTCGTGCGCTTGGACCGGTTGAATGTGGTCGGGTCAAGTTGCGCCAGGCGCGCCAGTCCCGAAGGGGTCAAACCGTGGTCCTCGGCAATCTGGTCAAGGGCGGCCCATATTTGTTGATGTCTGATCATGCCGCATTCTAGCAGCAGGCAAGATCAGAAAGAAGGAATTAATTCCTTCATTGAGGCTGGAATCGGCATCACACAACAATCCTGCACGGTTCAGGCACCGAAAGTCCCGGAAACCGGGCCGTTCCAAGCGCGGTGGTAAAAACAAAAAAGTATACTGCATTTCTGTCGACCTTGATTGCAGCTTTACCCTGCCATTTCAGGGTCTTGATGGCCAAGCAGCAGGGGCTTTGATCGGGTTGAAGGCATGTTCCTCATCTTTGGAATAGGAAATTAATCCTTTACAATGAGAACAAAAAGGGATTATAGCTTGCATATCAACACCGGAATTGCATCTGGAAATAAGTCGGGCCTCTTGAGGTTCGGCTGAAAAGACGGCGAGAACCGTCGATATGCGCGGGCGGAACACCGCCCTTGGGGACATCACAAACCATTCATCAAATCAACGTGCATCGCAAGATGCGCGAACGGGAAAGTTTTATCTTTTTCAAAGGTTTGGTGCGGTGAAGGGTTGGTTGCAGGTCCGGTGGAATGAACAGGTTTTATCCAGCAGGAGGGCGACGTGACCGAACAACGACTATTTCCCAAACCGCATTCTGCGCGCGACATCACCCCTTTTTCCAGTGCGAGGCAAGCGTGGTTCTGGTTCGTGCGCTGTCAGACTGCGCGGATCGAAGGCGCGCGTGTGGTAGCCGACGCGGGCGAGGTGGTGCGCCCCTGTGACCCTGATGATGTCTATAACGCGGTGATGCGCCTTAAAAAGGCGGGTATTCTGGGCGACCGGCATTTGCAGGTACTGGAATATTTCGGGTTGGTCGAACGCGAACCCGATGAGCGTGACCCGCGCGAAAAGGACAAGGGTGATTTATGGCAACAGGCCCTTGATGCGCTTGAAAATGTGCTGGTCACACGCGGCATCGTCAAACGCGGGGAAGATGAAAGTTTCCATCACGAAGATGTCGCTGTTGAACTGGGTGGGGATCTGTCGCCATGCGGGATGTAAACAACGTTCTCACACAAGCCAAAACCGCTGAAACGGCGCAGGAATCCGCCGGTCCGTGGATGGATCACTGGGCCGATCAATCCGCATCGGGGCAAGAGGTCTCAATCCTGGTGGTCTTTGCCGATGCGCCGGAAAAGCGATTGTTGCGGGTCCTCAAACCGGGCTTTCGCCATTGCTTTGTGCTGGTCTCCGGGGTGCGGGCCGGGGAATGGATTTGCCTTGATCCGCAAAGCCATCGGGTGCGTTGTGAAAGCTGGTGCTATTCGCCGATCTTTGATCCGGCGGCCTATTATCGCGGCCTTGGCTATCACTGCATCTGGGCGCGCTATCCGGCCTCGATTACGCGCAAGGTGCGGTTTGGTCCTATGAGCTGTGTTGAGCTGATCAAACGCCTTTTGGGTATTTCGGCCTTCTGGATTATCACCCCCTGGCAGCTCTATCGCCATCTGCTACAGGCGTCTGAAAACCCCGACCAGATTGGCAATGTGTTTTTTTCTGAAAAATGTTCTTGATTTGTTCTTCTTAATGTGGCATAAGAGACAAATCAACGCCACAGATGCGCCCGTAGGGTTCCGACCCTTGCGGGCGTTTTTGCGTTTGGGGGATCGGGAGGGAAAAGTGATGGGCAGTTTGTTTTCGACACCAAAACCGGCCGCTGTCAGTGCGCCGGTCCCAACGTCAACGGCGACCACAACCGATGACGAAACCAGTACCGAAGATGCCGCACGATCTGCGCGGACCGAGGCGCTTGAACGCCGCCGTTATGGTCGTGCCAGCCTGATCGGGACAAGTTATCGCGGGCTTTTGACGGATCGCATCGCCAAGGCGGGTGGCGGCAAGAACCTTTTGGGGGAATAGGCATGGCGAATTCGCAAAAGGCTGTGACTGAGGACAAGGCAACCGACGGGGCAGATATCACCCAGTTGCGCGCCCGTTTTCAAAAGGCGATGGAGCGCCGACGTAACTGGATTGCGCATTGGCAGGATTGTTATGAATTTGCCCTGCCACAGCGCAATGCCGCGGCATCCAACCAGACCAATGGCGGCAAGCGCCTTGATCGGGTGTTTGACGCAACTGCGTCCGATGCGGTCGAACAGCTTGCCGCCAGCCTGATGGCCGAAATCACCCCGCCCGGTGGCGGCTGGTTTGAGTTGGAGCCGGGCGGCAATGTCGCCAATGCGGATCGACAGGCTTTGACCGAACAACTCGGCCGGGCCGTTCGTATTTTGCAGGGGCATTTTGATCGGTCGAACTTTGCCGTCGAAATGCATCAGGCGTTTCTCGATCTGGTAACCGCCGGGACTGCGTGCTTGCGCCTTGAAAAGGCCGATTTGCATAGCCCGTCTGCTTTGCGTTTTACGGCCGTTCCCTTGCGGGATCTGGCGTTTGAAGAACGATCGGATGGCAAGATGGATGCGGTGTTTCGCAAACTGGCACTCACCCGCGCGGAAATCCTTGCAACCTGGCCGGCGGCAAAGGGCATTGCCGATGATGATCGCGATGGCAAGGACGCACCCAAACGCATCACCGTGATCGAGGCCGTTTTGCCTGCAACCGACCGCAAAACCGGCTATGAGCTGTGTGTGTTTCGCGAAGACGGTGACGCCAATACCAATGATCTGATCTATCGCGACCGGTTTGATGTGTCGCCCTATATCGCCTTTCGCTGGATGAAGGCGCCGGGCGAGATTTATGGCCGGTCCCCGGTGATGAAGGCGCTGCCCGATATCAAGACCGCCAACAAGGTAGTTGAGCTGGTGCTGAAAAACGCCTCGATCGCCGTTACCGGCATCTGGCAGGCCGATGATGACGGCGTACTGAATCCGGCAACCATCCGGCTGGTGCCGGGCAGCATCATCCCCAAGGCCGTTGGATCGGCGGGGCTTAAACCGCTTGAGGCGCCCGGCCGGTTTGATGTGTCTGATCTGGTACTATCGGATTTGCGTGATCGCATTCGGCGCTGCTTGCTGGCCGATCGCCTGGGGCAAACCGATCAACCGGGCATGACCGCGACCGAGGTGCTTGAACGCGCATCGGAAAACGCCCGGCTTTTGGGGGCAACCTATGGCCGGTTGCAGGCGGAATTGCTTTATCCGCTGATCCGCCGTGCGCTTTTTATCCTGACCCAAACCGGGGAGCTTCCCGACATCCCGCTGGATGGCGATGTTGTGGTGCTGCGTCATGCGGCCCCGCTCGCGCAACTGCCAAAACGCGTACAGGCGGGCCAGGCCCTTGATTGGCTGTCGCGGATTGCCGCCCTTGGCCCGGATGCAATGGCAGAGGTCGATCTGCCCGTCATGGTCCGCTGGCTTGCCGATCAGTTTGGCGTGCCGGATCATTTGTTGCGGCCAAACCTGCCACCCGAAATCGCGGAGGCGGTGTGATGACCGATAACGGATGGGACTGGTTTGAAGCTGAAAACGAGAGCTTGAGCGAGGACGGCACTGACCACTGGCAGGCCTGTTTTGACAGCGACGCCGGGGCAAAGGTGCTGGCCGATCTTGAACGCCATTTCCTGCATACAGCCCTTGGCCCGGATGCCAGCACTGCGGCGATCTGGATGCGCGAAGGGAAGCGGGCGTTGGTGCTGCAGATCAAACGGCTGGCGGAGCGTTCCGCAGCAGATTGATCCCCGCCTGTGCGGGAATGACGTTCGTTCTTTGTACCTGATTGGGCTCCGTCATCCCCGCAAAGGCGGGGATCCCGAGCCACATCTACCAAACCCAAGTTTGACGCCAATGAGCGGAGCATTCGCATGACAACCGAACCCGACCTTCTCGCACCGGAAACAGAAACGCCGGAAGCACCGGAAGCAGCAGAAACACCCGAACTATCCAATACCGACAGCGAAGTACCAGAAACCGACCTTGATGCCGCAGTCCTCGCCGATCTGGTCCCCGAAACACCGGACGCCTACGCAATCACGCTTGCAGATGGCATGGAAGATATCGATGCCGATCTGAACCAGCGCCTGCATGAAGCAGGGTTCAGCAACGCACAGGCACAGCTGATTTATGATCTGGCGGGGGAGGTTCTTTCACCGCTTCTCGGCGATCTTGATCAGGCCGCTCAGCGCGCGACCGACCGTGCGGCGTTGGCTGCTGAGTTTGGCGGGGCTGAAAGCTGGAAAAAGCTGGCCCCGAAAATCGAAAGCTGGGGCAAGGCCAACCTACCCGAGGCCGCCTTTGAAACCCTCTGTCAAACTGCCGATGGCGTGCGCGCAATGCATCGCATGATGACCCATGGCGATGAGGCAGCCCTTGGCAAAGCTGATGGCGGGGCGGGGGATACAGGTCTTCGGTCCGAAATCCGGCGCAAGATGAATGATCCGCGCTATTGGCGGGATCGTGATCCGACGCTGGTCGCCGAAGTGCAGGCGGATTTTGCCCGGCTTTCCGGTGGGTAGCTTGCCCTAGAACAACTTGTCGGCACGGTCGATGACCGCGTTGACATAGTCCGGGATCGGGGTCAGCGGCAAAAGGAAATAACCCGCAATCCCCAGCCCGATCAGGCTGAACACAAGCAAAACCGACTTCTTCACGGCAGATACTCTTTTTCTTTGTTTTCTTGTTTGTCTTGGACCGGACCGCGCAGAAAAGCCCTTCGGGTGCAACAGGTCGGGGCAAATCAAGCGCGTGTCCTACGGAACCTCGATGGATGAGGTTTCCTGTAACAGCGCTCTTAAAACACCAAACCTTGGCCGGAAAATGACCGGTTTTGGGGCAATTGTGGCACCGCTCATGATGAGTGCTGCAATTGAACCCCGGCGGCTGCCTGCAATCACGACAAAACCATATCTGAAACAAGGGGATAAAAGGCGATGACAACTACGATTGATCAAAGCTTCATCGACCATTTTCAGGCCGATGTGCATCAGGCCTATCAACGCATGGGTTCAAAACTGCGCAACACGGTGCGGGTCAAAAACGCCATCAAGGGCGCGACCACGGTTTTCCAGAAAGTCGGCAAGGGCACGGCCACCACCAAGGCCCGCCATGGCAAGGTGCCGGTGATGAATGTCGATCACGAGGCGGTGCGCTGTGACCTGCGTGATTACTATGCCGGTGACTGGGTTGACGCGCTCGACGAGCTTAAAATCAACCATGATGAAAAGATGGTTCTGGCCAATGCCGGGGCCTATGCGCTGGGCCGCAAGACCGACGAGCTGATCATCAATGCGCTGGTCGGGGCCGATGATGTCGTGCCCGATAATACCGAGGGCATGACCCTTGATAAGGTCATGATGGCGTTCGAAGGCCTTGGCGATCGCGATGTGCCCGATGACGGGCAGCGCTATGCGATTGTCGGCTGGAAACAGTGGTCGGAGTTGCTTCTGATCGATGAATTCTCACGATCTGACTATATCGGTGATGAGGATCTGCCGTGGAAGGGAACCCAGGCCAAACGCTGGCTCGGAACGCTTTGGATGCCCCATTCAGGCCTTCCGGTGGCAAGCGGCATTCGATCCTGCTTCTGGTATCACCGCACCGCCATTGGCCACGCCATCGGCTCGGACGTTCAGTCCGACATTACCTGGCATGGCGATCACGCGGCACACTTTGTGAATAACTCCATGAGCCAGGGTGCAACGCTGATTGATGGCGATGGTGTGGTGTGCCTGAAAGCGCAAGAGTAGCGCCAAATCCCTGTTCAGCATGCCGTTCGAGGTTCCCGCCTTCGCGGGAATGACGTTCGTTTCATGCACCTAGTCCAGCACCGTCATCCCCGCGCAGGCGGGGATCCCGACCCACAAGCTCAAAAGAAAACAGGAGCCCAAAATGGCAGAAGGTTTCAAAGCCAGAAACCTCAGTGTTCTGGC
>NZ_DCAO01000104.1:98438-101834 GCF_002311515.1 Thalassospira sp. UBA1131 | reverse complement strand
GCCCGCGACATGCTGCGCGTCGGCGATTTCATCATCGCCAACACCAACCGAGACGCCACCATGTCCGGCGGCCTGTTCGTCGTCGCAAGCTCCGGTGCAAACGGCGTCGATGTCCGCGACATGACGGCAATCGGCACCTCAAACACCGACTGATCGCACACCCCGATCCACCCTTTTCATCCTCCCTCAACCTCGCCCCGGTGACTGATGTTGCCGGGGTTTCTTTTCTCCGAGCCAAAGGAATGCTTTATGAGTCAAACGGTTAAAATTTGTTCGGATGTCAATATTGCGCAATTTGCTGCGTTCGCGGGCTACTTTTCGATGGACGGGCAAATTTCGGCAACTGGCGCCACCACGTTGAACATTCCCGAATGCCTGGTCAATATTGGTGGCAATGGTCACGGCTATCTTCTGGTGGCCCAGTCGGATTGGTCGATTGTTGAGCCGACGCATCATGACGGATCGCTCAACACCTTGGCCCTCGGGGATGACATCAGACTATTTGCCGTTGACGCGGGTGACGGAACGACAGACGCCAAGTTGATTGCCAGCAAGAATGATGCGTTTCCTGATGGTTATGACGCCTCCAACAGCCGCAAAATCGGCGGGTTCCATTATGGCCGCGTGCGTCCGGTCGCCAGTCGATATGATTTGGCATATAGCCCGGCAATACAGATTGTCCCGAACAGTGTCTGGGATTTGAACCATCGCCCAACGTGTGATCCGAGCGGCATGGTCGAAATCGTGCCGGGCGGTTTCTGGGCCGATATCTATCTTAACTCGGAGGGTGCAGGAACGTGGCCGGAAAATGTACCGGTAAGCAAGTATGGCGTCATGCCGATCAAGGATGATGTTTATGCCCGCTCGGACTTCCATCTGCTTGTGCGCAATGCGGGCAAGCGTCTTCCGACAATTGAGGAATTCCTGACCTATGCCGAGGGCGCACCAGCCGGTCAAAATGGCAATAATACCTATGCTTGGTCGGCAACTTCCAATACCGGGCCGACAACCACTGGTAACGTCGAAAAATCAGTATCCATGTTCAACGTGGTTGATGCCGTAGGCAACCTCTGGGATTGGCTTGATGGTCACTTCGACCTTGGTGCCACGAACTACAATCAAAGCACTTATGTTGTAAATGTCGGTCAGGATTTGTCGACACCACGTGGCGCAGTATTTCACGCGGGTTGGCGTTGCTTTGTCGGCGGGGGCTTCTTCAATTACGGTGAGAACTCTGGTTCTCGTTGCTTGCACTCAGATGCAGGGCCATGGGGAACGGACGGTATTGTAGGGCTGCGCGGTATCTGTTGCGCGCTTTAGGAACCAAAACTTCTGAGAAAAATGGACGACTGTTTTATACCGGCAAGGTTTCCTTGCCGGTTTTTCTTTAACCGACAACAAAGGGCTAAACATGTGTAACAAGATTACCATCTGCACCGAGTTTGACGCCGTCCAGATTGCGGGCCTGCAGGTGCCGATTGCCTCCATCCATGCCTTTGCCACCCAGACCGTGCCGGCCGATTATCTGATCTGTGATGGTTCGGCTGTTTCCCGCGCAGACTATGCCGAGCTTTTCGCTGCACTTGGCACAGTTTGGGGCGAAGGTGATGGCACCACGACTTTCAATATCCCAGATTTGCGCGGCGAGTTCCTGCGCGGCTTTGATGCTGGCCGTGGTGTGGATGGGGGGCGTGTGTTCGCGTCTGATCAGGGTGATCAGATGCAACAGATCACTGGCAGTATCGGTGTCGTGAGCCGCTTTAACTCGCCCGAGGGTGTATTTAGCTACACCACTCAATCAGGCACCACCGACGCGACATCCGGTATCACCAATCAGAACCGGCTTCATTTCGATAGCGCCGATTCCCCGAATGCGCGTGTCGGTGATGAAACACGCCCGCGCAACGTTGCAGTAACTTACGCGATCAAGGCGACTGTTCCTGCCGCGGCGTGATCTAAAGCCCGTGATCAAATCCTTTCGAATGCCCCGGCAGTATCTCGCTGCCGGGGTTTCTTTTTACTCAACCAAGGAGACTGCTTATGCAGGGTAATACCCCGGTCGAATGTGAAATCCTCAATGTTATTCAGGGGGCAGGCATCTGGCCCGATTGCGATGACAAGACCCAGCTTCTACAGGCCATCGAAGCGCTGATTTCTGGCGGTGGTTCTGGTGGTGGCAGTGTCGTGGCTGGCAGTGAAATCGGTTCGGTTTCAGCTTTCGCCATGCCAACCCCGCCAACTGGCTGGCTGGTCTGTGATGGTTCGGCCGTTTCACGTACCGAGTATGCTGATTTGTTTGCGACCATTGGCACGCTTTGGGGCAACGGTGATCAGGTTTCGACCTTCAATCTTCCGGACCTGCGGGGCGAATTCATTCGTGGTTCCGATGATGGTCGCGGCGTTGATGATGGGCGTGTGTTTGCGTCGGCACAGGCAGATGCGTTTCAGGGGCATAAGCACGAATTCTTTCAAAGCCCAGCAACACTGATGGTAGGCGGATCCTATCATCCAAGTGCCGAGAATTTCGACCAGATCGGCCCATACCAGCCCGGTGTTGGAGTGGGGAACCCGGTAACCGATAGTGCGAGTGGATCACCACGCGTTGCATCTGAAACCCGCCCGCGCAACATCGCGATGACCTATGCGATCAAGGCGTTCTATCCGACGTCTGCATAAGTCTCTCAGTCAAACCCGATATCCCCGGCAGACCGTGTTTGCCGGGGTTCTTTTTTGTCCAAATTGGAGAATTCATATGCAGTGTTTAAGGCCGGTTGAAAGTGAAGTTCTGAATGTTGTTCTGGCGGCCGATATTGTTCCGGATCGTATGGACGATACCCAGCTGTTGCAGGCACTTGAAACCCTTTTTGGGGGTGGCAGTTCTGGGGGTGGTTCTGTGCCGGTTGCGACCATCCTGCCGTTTGCCGGTTCGGTGGCACCGGAAGGCTTTATGATTTGCGATGGTGCGGAACTTCTGGCGGCGGAATATGCCGATCTGTTTACCGCGATTGGCACGACCTATGGTGTCGGGCAGGCCGCTGGTAGTTTCAAACTGCCGGATCTGCGTGGTCGGGCGCCGATTGGTGCCGGGCAGGGCGATGGCCTGACGGATCGTGTGATCGGTGCGGCTGGTGGTGAAGAAACCCATCAGCTGACGATTGATGAGATGCCCTATCACGAGCACGCTTGGGAAAACTCCTTCTACAGTTTGGTTCGGGTCTCTGGTTCAGGAGGTGAGGGTATTGGATCCGGATCTGAGGACTACAGTAACTTGCGTTCTACCGGCTCGTTCCAGGGCGGCGACCAACCGCACAACAACATGCAGCCGTTCCTGGTGGTGAACTACATCATCAAGGTTTGATTGCTGCGAACAAGAACCTTTGCGGGGGGCGGGGTTTC
>NZ_DCAO01000104.1:97821-98226 GCF_002311515.1 Thalassospira sp. UBA1131 | reverse complement strand
CGGGCGGGGGTGCTGGTTGTCGCGACTGGCGGACGGGGATGGGGCTGGTTCAGCCAAAGATAACAGCAATCTGTTTGCCTTGCCGCGGGACTTTATCCGGTTGCTGTCGCTCGAAAATGACGGGGGTAAGATCGCGTCTTTCGAGCTGCGAGATCAGGCGATCAAGGTCGCGGGTGACAGTGCGTATCTTAGCTATGTCGCACGCTTGCCGGAGGGCAGCTTTCCGGCGTGGTTTGATATGGCGTTGATGGCGCGACTGGCGGCCGAATTTTGCCTGCCGCTGACCGAAAGCAGCACTCGGGCCGAGTACCTTTTCAAGCGGGCCGAGGACCAGTTGCGCGAGGCACGGCTTGCCGATGCGCAGCAATCGACCCCGCATGCGATTGATGATTTTTCCCTGATTTC
>NZ_DCAO01000104.1:73635-97739 GCF_002311515.1 Thalassospira sp. UBA1131 | reverse complement strand
TTCCCGCCTTCGCGGGAATGACGTTTGTTCCATGAGATTATTTTATCTTCCGTCATCCCCGCGAAGGCGGGGATTCCGATCCGCAAGCGTATCACCTTTATTCATTGAGGGAGCACCCCATGGCACGCCGCGTTCTGGAGAAAAACACGTTTTCGACCGGCGAACTGGCCCCGGAATTGTGGGGGCGATCGGACTTAAGCGCCTATGCCAATGGGGCAGCGCGCCTGCGCAATGTGTTTATCGAGCCATCGGGCGGGGTGCGCCGTCGTCCCGGTATTCGATTGATTGATGAATTGCCGGGACCCGCGCGCCTGATCCAGTTCGAGTTCAATACCGAGCAGACCTATCTGCTGGCCTTTGGCGATAACCGCGCACTGGTGTTTGAAGACGGGGTCGAGACGATCTGGTTTGAAACCACGTTTGGGCCAGAGCACCATGATCTTCTGAACTGGACGCAAAGTGCGGATACGCTGTTGGTCGTGCATCCCGATGCTCCGCCGGTCCGGATCACACGCACCGGCGATGGCAGCTGGCAAACCAGCCTTTGGGCCTGGCGTGAGACCAATTTCAGAACCAGCCAGCCCTATTACAAGTTTGTCGAGCCGGCTGCGACCCTGACGCCATCGGGTACCAGTGGGACCGTCACGCTCACGGCCAATATGGATGTGTTCGTGCCAGAGCATGTCGGGACCCTGTGGCGGATTCAGGGGGTTGAGGGTGAGATCACCAGCGTGTCCGATGCCCGAACCGCGCAGATTGCGCTGAAGCAGGCGTTGCCAAACGCGAATGCCACCGTCGATTTTGTTGAGCAGGCCTTTTCCGAGGTGCGGGGTTGGCCGCGCAGCGTGACCTTTCATCAGGATCGATTGATCATTGGCGGATCGCGCGATCTGCCCAACCGGTTGTGGATGTCGAAATCGGGCGATCTGTTTAATTTCGAGCTCGGCGAAGGGCTTGATGACGAGGCGATTGAATTTGCCCTGCTGGCCGATCAGGTCAATGCGATCACCGGCATTTTCGCCGGGCGTCATTTGCAGGTCTTTACCAGCGGGTCGGAATGGATGGTGACGGGCGATCCATTGACACCGGCCAATGTGCAGGTCACGCGCCAGACCCGGATCGGCAGCCAAAGTGATCGCACCGTGCCGCTGGTCAATGTTGATGGCGCAACGCTGTTTGCCGGGCGGAGCGGGCGCGAAATTCGCGAATTCCTGTTTACCGATGTCGAGCAGGCGTATGGATCGGCCGATCTGGCGTTGCTGTCGCGCCATCTGATCCATCATCCGATTGATCAGGCCTTTGATCCGGATCGGCGGCTTTTGCATGTGGTGATGCGCGACGGATCGCTTGCCACACTGACCCTTTACCGCAGCGAGGCGATCACCGCCTGGTCGGCGCAGTCGGTGGCGGGATGTGCCTTTGCATCCGTTTCGGTGTCAGGTGGCGACGTCTATGTCGTGCTGGAACGCGATGGCCGCTATTTCCTAGGTGTGTTTGACCCGCAATGCGGCTTTGATCTTTATCGTCGCCAAGCGGTGGTTGCGGGCGAAGCACCGCGCCGGCATTGGGGCAATCTTGATCCGCTGGATGGGCTTGATATCAGTGTCTGGCACGATGGCGTTCTTGCCGAAGATATAGCGGTTGCCGGGGGTACGATTACATTGCCTGATCACATCGGGGCTGTATCGGAAATCGAGGTCGGCTTGCCCTTTACCCATGAAATTTATGCCCTGCCGCCGGCCGCATCGGATGGCAGTCGCCCGCATGGCGGCAATGCCGTGCGGCTGGTCTCGGTGACCTTGCGTTTGCAGGAAACCGGGCAGCTGCGCGTCGATACCGGTCGGGGATTGCGTGATGTCGCGCTGCCGGTTTCCACCGATGACAAAGATGCGCTTTATAGCGGCGATATCACGCTCCGTGCACTGGGCTGGCGGCGGGGCAGTGGCGGGGGACTGAAAAGTGGACTTTGGCGCATCGCCGGGGCATTGCCCCGGCCTTTTTTGTTGCTTGGTGTGGCCAGTGAAATGGGGGTGAATGACTGATGGGTGGATTTACATCAATCGTGCCGATGGCGGCATCGGTGCTGCAAACCGGACAACGGATTAGCGCCAACCAGACCAATGCACAAAGCCGGATAGATCAAACCGAAGCCGCCCGTCAGGCGGAGCTGGCCGAGATCGCAGCGCGCGAGCGCGAAGACGCCACCAATCGCGAAGAAGACCTGCGTCGTCGTCAGGCAACCGCGCGCGCCCGGCAAGGGGCATCGGGCCTGATGGCGGGGGGGGCGGGATCGGCCAGTGCGGTTCTGGCGGGTTACGAAAAAGCCGCCCGGCAGGATGCAGACCAGAGTGCCGATGCCGCCGCGAGAAACCGCAACCGCATCAACCAACAGGCCGCCTGGCGTGAAAAGTCGCTGTTGCGATCGACACAGGATGACACGGTTGCACGGCTGAATGCCTGGTTCTCCAAGCGTGATGGCTGGGGCTGAGGTTCTGGGCTGAGGTTTATTAGGGGGAAGAAGCTATGGGCGCTGTTTTTGCCAATCAGATCCGTGCCGCCATTGCCTTTGTCGGTGATGGCGCACGCGATACCTTTCCGTTTGATTTTGATGTGTTTGATGCCGGTGATGTGCGTATCAGCATCAATGGGACGGAAACCGATACCGGCTTTCACATCGCACTCATGCCCACCGATCAGGGCGGGGGTGGCGTGGTGCGGTTCGAAACGCCGCCGGCAAATGGCAGCACCATCCATATTGCCCGGCAGTTGCATTTGCGCCGCCTGAGCAGCTTTGACGCCATGTCGATCCCGCGTGGGGATGCGCTTGAACGTGATCTTGATTTCATGACGGCCGCCCTTGGTGACGTGGATCGCGCGCTTTCCGGGGCTTTGCGCTTTGGCGCGGATCAGGGGGAGGGCGCGTCGGCAGAGCTTCCGGTGATCAAGCCCGGTCGGGCGCTGATCTGGAATGCGGAAGGCACGGGGCTTGGCAACGGGCCGACGGCCGATGATATCGCGGTCGCAAGCCATAAGGCAAGCCAGGCACAAGATGCCGCCAACCGGGCCGAGGCCGCCGAAAGCCGGTCTGAAATCGCGGTCGCGTCGTTTGAACGATCAAGCGCCTCGGCGATGCTCGATCTTGATTTTCGCAGTGGTGATGTTCTGGCGTGGGAGGATGAGCGCCGCATGCCGGTGATCGATGCGCCGGTCAGCCGGATCATGGATATCCGCGAAACCGGATCGCTGGTCAGGCTTTCCAGCGGCGCGCAATTGACCTTGCCGGTGGCGTCCGTTGCGCGCAATGGCGTTCGGTTTCGGGTGTTTAACGGTGATGGCACGATGGTCGATATTACGACCGCATCGGGCGATATCATCCGCCCGACCAATGGCGGGGCGGAAGTCAGCGTTTACCCCCTGCCGACACGGGGCGACATGGTCGATCTCATCTGTGATGGCACGCGCTGGTTTGCCGCTCCGATCCATGAAAGCGGCCCGGTGGTGAAGCTTTTGCGTGTGGCCAGCCAATCCATCCCGGCCGGCGGGGCGTTTCTGGTCGAATGGGATCAGGTGATTGAAGACAGCCACGGGCTTTATGACAGTGGCGTGCATGGTATCACCGGCCTCGCGCCGGGCTTTTATCATGTCGATATCGGGGTGCGCTTCCCGATTACCGACCAGTCGGTCTCTACCACCTTGTCGCTCGAACGCTTTGACGGCACCGATTGGTCGAGCCACTTGCAGGCCAATGACATTACCGCCATGGGCAGCGGCGCGGCGCACAGTTTGCGCCTGAATGGTATTGCCCGGATTAATCCCACACCCGGCACCGGTTTGCGCCTGCGTCTGTCGCATAGCGATGCGCAAACACGCGACATTGGCGCAAGCGGTCTTTTGACCTGGTGTCACATTCATCGCATTGGCGGCTAGTACGCCAACCCGCGCCTGCCATCCATCGACACACACTGATCGGAGATGCATCCAATGGGATTGCGTTATCAGCCGCTTGCGGCCTGCATGAATGTTTCGCGCGCCAGCACCAAGCTTGTTCGCGGCCAAAATGGCCTGCTTGAAACCCGCGCGATTGATGAACCGGCTTATGACCATGATCGGCTTGGTCGTCGCTTGGGCCTTCTGATCGAGGGGGCGGCGACCAACCTGCTGCGCTACTCGACCACCTTTGACAACGCGCTTTGGGAAAAGAATAGCGGTGTGGTGGTAAGTGCCAGCACAATCGCCGCCCCGGATGGCAGCCAAACCGCGATGCAGCTTGATCTGCCCGGAAGTGCGGCGGGTGCGGATGGCTTGTATCAGAATGTCGGCGGGCTTGTGGCCAGTGAAACCTATAGCTTTGCCGTCTGGATGCGTGCGGTATCAGGCACGGCCGACATCACGCTTGGCGGAATTGACGGGGCTTCCACACATGGTTTTGCCTTGGATGAAAACTGGCAGCGGGTGTGGATTGCAGAACCGGCATCCGGTGCGACCCGCTATCCGAAAATCAGTACGGCAGTTTCGGCCCTTCCGGCCTCTGTCCTGATCTGGAATGCGCAGCTTGAAGCCGGGCCTGCGCCGACCAGTGATATCATCAGCAACGGCATCCCGGCCGCGCGGGCGTGCGATGATGTGCGGCTTGATCCGGGCGACTGGTTCGCGCAGGGGCGCGGGACATTGGTTTTTGATCTTCATACCGCGTCCGACTGGGCGGGCATCTGGCGGATCGTGCAGCTTTACTCGCTCAGCCTTAATGATGATCACCTTGATCTTGGCTATGACAGCGATGCCAATCAGCTCCGCATTTCGCTGCGAAAGGATGGCGTGCCGCTCGTCACCCAGTCGCTTTATGGCACGCTTGCCAAGGATGCCCGTCATCGCATCGCGCTGGCGTGGGATGACGATGTGATCTCGGTCGGGCTGGATGGCGTGGTGCTGTCCTCGCCCGATGGCTTTGCCATGCCGCGCAATTTTTCCAACATCGTGCTGGGATCGTTTGGCGGCACCGACAAGGCACTCAACGGCCATCTGCGCAATCTGGCCTATTGGCCGACAAAGCTATCCAATGCGCGGCTGTCTGAACTTTCGGTGGTTTAAGCCTCATGAGCACGGATAAAACACCCGACCCGATCATGGCCCTGCAAACCCGGCTGCTGGGTGAATTGCCCGATGACATTGCCATGGCGCGCGATGCCTATCACCGACTGGCGGGGGAGGCGGCCGGGATCATGGACGCCAGGGAATTCTCCGCCCATCAGGCGGCCTGCAAGGCAGCCCTTGGGCATCTTGAAAGCCTGATCAAGCTTCTGCGCTGGGCGTGTGAGGGGGCGGGAGAAGTCGATGAAGACGCACCTGAGAAAAGCAATGTCGATCAGTTGATTGCCGAGGCAAAGCGTGGTCTTGCAGGCGCCTGAGGTGCTGCGCCCCACCATTCAATGAGCATGGTAGGGCGCTGAGATCAGTAGGACAATGTCACCAATTCGCATTTGGCGTTCTTGCCACCGGCATAGTCGTAGAAGACTTTCATGAAACTGCCGCTACCGTTTTGGATATTCAGGGTGATCTGATAGCGATTTGCCGTGGTCGTGGTTGTTGCCGTGCCGCGGCGGATTTCAGATTCAAGGTCTGACGGGGTCTGAATTCCGGCATTCGGCCCGCGTTCACGAACGCGGGCATAAAAGTGAAATCCTTTGTCCTGCCAGATCATAGGCAACATGTTGCTCCACTGGCTGTTCGTAACCTGTTTCCACGCATTGTCGACATTGCTGCCGCTGAGTGAAAACGTTGTCGGGGCACAGGCCGATGGCGGCTTGGCGTGTGCAGGCAGGGCCAGCAAAAGACCAAGTGTCAGGAAAAGAAAGGCTGCCATCAGGCCGCCAAAACGCATGCTGCGATAGGTCTGCATTATCGAGTTTCTCCTTGTTGTCATGGTGTTCAGACACAGCTTTGACGTCGCCCGGACGCGAACGTGACAGACCGCAACAACCAAATTGATGGAGTGAGGAAAATGCCAATGGCACAGGCCCGCTTCGCCGAATTCGTCTGGATCTGGGATCAGATGTTGGGGCTCAGCCTGCCGACCCATCACCGGAGGATGGCCGATTGGCTTGAGGACTGCTGGCAGTCGGGCAAACGCGAGATGCTTTTGATGGCGTTTCGCAATTCTGGGAAATCGACACTGGTCGGGTTGTTTTGTGCCTGGGTGCTTTATCGTGATGCCGATTTGCGCATTCTGGTGCTGGCCGCCGATCTGGATCTGGCGAAAAAGATGGTGCGCAACGTCAAGCGCGTGATTGAGCGTCATCCGCTGATGGGGGCCCTGTTGCCCGAAAAGCTGATCGATTGGGGGAGCGAGCGCTTTACCGTGGCGCGGACGGCTGTGTTGCGTGATCCATCGATGCAGGCGGTAGGCATTGGCGGCAACATTACCGGGTCGCGTGCCGATCTGGTGATTTGCGATGATGTCGAGGTGCCAAAAAACAGCGATACCGCCCATAAACGTGCCGAGCTGCGCGAAAAGCTTGGCGAGATTGCCTATGTGCTGGGGCCAAGCGGTGCGCAGCTTTATGTCGGCACCCCGCACAGCTATTATTCGATCTACGCCGATGAAGCGCGAACTGAAATCGGGGAAGTCGCCCCGTTCCTGGCCGGTTTTTCACGCTTTGAACTTCCCATCGTCAATAAGGACGGGACATCAAATTGGCCGGAACGGTTTGACGCAGCCGCGATTGATGCCATGCGGATCCGCACCCCAGAGCGCAAGTTTCAAAGCCAGATGATGCTTGAAATGATGGCCCCGGTGGCCGGGATGCTCGACCCCGCAAAATTGCGGTTCTATGACGACACGGCCGAGATCACGCATGGCAATGGCCGTATGACGCTTCGGATTGGCGGGCGAACCATGGTCGCCAGTGCCTGCCATTTTGATCCGAGTTTCGGGTCGCTTCGGGGCGACGGGGCGGTGGTGGCCTGTGTTTATATCTGTGATCAGGGGGAATACTGGTTGCAGGATATCGCATGGCTGCGCGCGGCCGACCCGGGCGATCCGGCCGAAAGCGGTGACAGGCCATGGCGCGATGAAGCCAGCCAGCTTTGTGCGCAGGTGGCCGACTTTATGGCGCGCCATCATTTGCCGTCGGTCCGGGTCGAGACCAATGGCATTGGCCGGTTCCTGCCCAATATTCTTAGGCGTGAACTGAAATCAATCGGATGGGCGGCAAGCGTCGTAGAACATCATGAGAGTACCAACAAGGCCACCCGGATCGAGGATGCCTTTGGTGCGGTGATGGGGGCAGGATTGCTGCATGTCCATCGCGCTGTTTGCCAGACACCGTTCCTGCGCCAGATGCGCGATTGGCATCCGGATAACAGCAATGCCAACAAAAGTGCCGATGACGGGCTTGATGCGGTGGCGGGCTGTATTTTGCATGATCCGGTGCGTTTGCCGCGGGTCGATATGCCGATCAAACGCGCCGACTGGCGGGCACAAAGCGGGATTTTCCGGGCCGATAGCCATTTCAACCCGTGAGAACGGGCTTTCAATTCGTGAGGGAAGAAAAAACTTTCTCACAATGCCAAATGGTTAGCGCAGGTCTGTATCACATTTGTGAAATATTCATGGAAAATTCAGCTTTGGTCCCTACGTTTATTATATGAAAGCATAGTAAGTAATTTTTCTTCCTATACTAAAGTGAGTTTTCGAAGCCAGAAAAAGACGGGTCCCGGCCCATGAAGCCGGCACAAGGAAGCGGCCAAAGATCATTTGTTGATTGATTTTGCAGTCCAGGAAAACAAGACGTCCATGTGGGCGCACCTGACTGTCAGGAGGCCTGACCATGTTGAAAACACTGAGCTTGATTGCTGTGGTGGCAGGTGCCGTTGCAGTAACACATACCCCAGCCTCGGCATCCCCCGTCTGCGGGGATCGATCCAAGGTGATCGACAGCCTGAGCGCAAAATATTCCGAAGAACCGGTCGCGGTCGGCGTGACGTCCAATGGTGGCGTGATCGAGGTGCTTAAAGCCCCCGATGGCCAGACCTGGACCATCCTGTTTACCTATCCGTCCGGCCCAAGCTGCCTCGTCGCCTCTGGCGAGGCCTGGCAGGACCTGGAAGAAAAGCTCAAAGGCCCGGCAGCTTAAACCAAGCTTCCCCGCCTCCTGACTGCTTTGACCGCTTATCCAGCCCGTGGGATGTCGCCCCGGGTGGAGAAGAGGTCGACCTGACCCGCAAACCATCGGTTTGCGGGTTTTTCTTTGTCTGAAAATCGAGGCCCCCATGACCCTGCCTGTGACCCAGACGGTTGATGTGATCTGGTGGATCACGGCTGTTGAAATCCCTGCTGTCGCCAGCCTGTTCTGGCTGCATTGGCGGATGCGTTCCGAACTGCTTGGCCGCGTCGAACAGCTCCGCACCCGCGAGGAATCAGATGCCAGCGACCTGCGCGATGCCTTGGCTGCCTTCAAGCTCGATGTCGCGCGCAACTATGTCTCCATCCCCTATCTCAAGGATGTCGAAAAGCGCCTGACCGGCCATTTGCTCCGGATTGAGGCCAAGCTCGACATGCCCCCCATCCCGAGCAAAAAGGATCTGAGCTTATGACCGACCCCCAAACCCTGACCAGATCGGTATCAACGCCGGTTACTGATCCCGATGCCCTGCCCGAGGTCGAAGTTCTTGCCCGTACCCTCTATGGCGAGGCGCGTGGCGAGGAGCTTGCCGGGATCGAGGCCGTGGCATCGGTCATCCTCAACCGGGTTGCGTTTGTGAAACGGCGCGGGCGCTATTGGTGGGGCAATGACATCAAATCGGTATGCCTGAAACCGGCACAGTTTTCCTGCTGGAACGAAGCGGACCCCAATCGCAAGAAACTGCTGGCACTCAGCCCGCGTGACCCGGCCTATCGCCTGTGCAAACGCATCGCCAAGCGCGCGGTGGTGGGGGAGCTTCCCGATCAAACCGACGGTGCTACCCATTATCACACCCATGCAGTTGATCCGTTCTGGGCGCGTGGGCATGTGCCGGTCGCAGAAATCGGCAATCACCTGTTCTACAAAGACATCGGTTAATCCGATGGCCGCTCTTGCCGCCAAGACGGACTGCAAAGAAGCATTGGCTGCGCTTCCGGTGCTCACGTACTGACACGTACGCTGCGCGCCGGTTCTCACCACTACTTCTTTTCGCCACGTCTTACCGATAATCCCGACCATCGTGAAGGCTTCAAAAATTGCCAGAGGTGCAAAATGATTCCTGCATTGCTCGCCCAGATCGGCCTGCCGCTTTTGATGAAGGCGGTGGGTGCGGGGCTTGACCATATCGACAACCCGATTGCCAAAACCGCGGCCGAGGGCCTGAAACATGTAGAGGCGGCTGTGACCAAGGGCGACGTCACGCCCGAACAAATCAACGCGGCCAACCGCCACACCGAACGCATGGCCGAAATCGAACTGGCGCGTGATACCGAAACACTTAAATCCGTCAACCGCACCATCCGGGCCGAGGTCGCCAGCGAAGACGCCTTTGTCCGGCGCTGGCGCCCGAGCTTCGGCTACGCCGTGGCCCTCACCTGGATCATGACCATGGGCGCCATCGCCTACGCCATCATCCTCACCCCGCTTCAGGCCCCGGCGATCATCGCAGCACTCGTCAACACCAGCCCGATCTGGGGCATTGCGTTGGGTGTTTTGGGCGTGAGTGTTGTGAAAAGGAGTGCGGATAAGAAATTATCGTGATTTCGAATATTTCGGATGTTTCGAATATTGCGTTTATCGCGGGAGTGGCATATGATATAGCTGCATCTAAGGGCCGAAGAGGCTGGCGATGTGGGAAAAGGGAATGGAGATAAGAGATGTCGGCAATTCGCAAAGACGATTTTGGCGGTAGATTGCCAACGCAAATTGAAAGCGCGACAGCGGATCAGCTTCGCCAGATCATTGCTTCGCAGACAAAAGAAGGTGAAGATACCAAGCTGACAGTTACGCCCGGTGACGGTAAGCCAGAAACGATCACGCTAAGCCCGGCGCTGACGGAGAGCCTGATGGCTTTGCTGCGTCTGGTTTCCAGCCGTCAAGGATTTCAGATGGTGCCGCTTTCGGTAGACTTGACCACGCAGCAGGCGGCAGATCTGTTGAATGTTTCTCGGCCCTACTTGATCAAGCTGCTCGAAGCGGGTGATATCAAATTTACAACTGTAGGTCGGCATCGCAGGATTAAGGCTGAGGATTTGTTCGCTTATAAAGCCCGGCGGGATGCCGAACGTGACGAGGCCTTGTCTGAATTGGCAAAGATGGATGCAGAGCTTCTTCTGAAAGGATATTAATCGCAGATGACATATCGGGCAGACCATTTTACAGCACTTCTTGATGCCTGTGTTCTGGCCGATGCGTTCAAGCGGAACTTGTTACTCAGTCTAGCGCGAGCTGAACTGTTTCGTCCCCGCTGGAGCCCTCAGATCCTTGATGAAACCGAACGGGCGATCCTAAAAATCACCAAGGGCGAGGCGGATGGGACCAAGCAGCGTGCGGCAATTGAGCGGGCATTCAGAGATGCCTGCGTGACCGGATATGACGCGCTGATTTCGGCGGTGTCACTGCCAGATCCCGATGATCGCCACGTTCTGGCCGCGGCAATTCACACCAACGCGCAGGTTCTGGTGACAGATAACCTCAAAGATTTTCCGCCGAGTGAATTGGCGAAGTTCGGGGTTGAGCTCAAATCACCTGATGAATTCATCGCAGATACCATAACCCTGCATGAGCAAACAGCCTTTGGCGCATTGAAGGCCATGCGAGTGCGCTATCAAAACCCGGCTCTTACAACGGATAAGATCATTCAGTTTGCGGAAAGCCGAGGTTTGATGACGACCGCGCTTTTGCTCAAGGAGTATGAGCAATATTGGTGAAGCAACCGACGTCAGAGCTCCAAAGCTTCTAATGGATGAGATAAGAAGTAGACTTTCGTAAAGCCTTGCAGATCAAAAGACCTGCTGGTCATTAGTGAGAGCGTGATTTTCCCACTGTTATTCAGGTGGTTGGCGACCAAAAGTAAGCGTACATCTGGTCCTGCATTCTTACGATAAGTATTCAGCTTTTTGCATTTTGTATCGATTGCGGCTTGAATGAGCTCAACCGGATCTTGGCTTACCCATCCGACTCTGTCGTTTACAACGTACCAGCGAGAATGAAATTCTTTGGTGACCCAAACCTTGGTGCCGCAACGGAGCAAAAATTGAGTTCGGTAGCCGGTTTCTCTGCTTTCAAGGTTTTCTGCCATTAAGGCTTGATGCAGTTCTTTTAACTCGCATTCAGAGATATTTCCGGCATCTGGCTTCCTAAGAAGCCGAACATGCAATGTCAAATCAGATGTTTTCTCAAAACCCTGAGCAAATTTTTCCAATTCTTTGCTTCGATGTTGTTCAGTCTGTTTTACGGACGATCCCCCTTTGTTCTGATTTTCATTAAGAAAAATTTCCCTTACCTCCAGACCAAAAGTAAGTACGCCCTCTTTTATGATAAAATCTGGTTTCTCGCGCTGTTCTAAAATTTCCCACGAGGTATTTAGTAGCTGAGAAGCTTTGAGCACAAAGTTGCGCTCATCACGCTTTTGAGAATCTGAGGTCATTCTTGATTTCTGCCTCTTTGGAGGTGTTCAAGGAACGCCGTTATATCCTGTGCTGAATACCCTAACAACTCACCCATCCGCGCAGAATCAGCGTCGTGATCCTTAACAGTTCCGGCGCATAAATTGCGACACATCACCAACGCTTCCTCAATCCGCCAGTCTTCGCCGGGCAGGGCGTAGAACAGGTAACGCATGTCGTACGGCTCTTTGGGGATGATTTCCTCAACGCGGATGATCCGGCCTGCTTTGACATGCGGGGCAAAGTCGGCTTCGGGGAAATAGTCGCTGACGTGGACTGCGTCCGAGAACATTGCCATCGGCTTTGTTCCGGCCAGCATTAGTTCCAGTTCGCGGTCATTGTGCGGGCCGATGCCCGGCGGCAATTCGAAATCATCATCCATGTGATCACCCCAGTTTTCTGATCCAAGCTTCACACCGGTTCGACACATCGTCAACGATATGGTCCAGACGGGGGCTGTCGGCATCCGTGCCGCGAACTTCATCGCGCAGCGGAGTGATGGTTTCGCGGACTTTCTTTGCCATGTTGAGCAACGCCTTGCGAAGCGCGGTGGGGGAGCTTCCGATCATGCGGGCCTGGGCTTCCCAGTGCGACCAGTCCAGTTCGGTCGGGTCAAAGCATCCGCCGATGGATTGGGCGAGGCGGGGGCGCTGGCTTTTGAAGCAATCGCGAAATGCCGCACCATTGTTGACGTCATAGAGCGGACTGATCGCGGTGTGGACATTTGTCGCATTGGCATTTGTCGGGCGTTGTCGATAGATCAGGGAATAGTTCTTGGCGTGGGCATCCGGGTTGCCGATCAGGAAATTGAAAATCACAAACCCAAGCAATTTGGGGATATCGCGCGCCGGGATGGTGGATGCCTGTTTGGTGAGCGTAAACATCGCGGCAAGGTCCGGTCCGCCCTGACGTTCATATTTGACATCCGGGTTCACCCCAAGTGCCTGACAGAAATCTTCCTGATGCAGGCGCGTAACGCGGACGCCGTTTGATGTCTGGGCGTAGGCGCGGTCAAAGCGGGTGACGAACAGGACAGGGCGATCATTGAACAGGCGGATTTTGGTGTGCGCGGCATCAAGGTCGATCTTGCGCGCAAGTTTCATGCAGAAATGCTCGGTCCGGGTAGAGTCCGGCAGGCGTTCGATATCGATCTTGAGGATATGGGTACTTGGATATCCGCCAAACGGCAGGGAGATTTCCTGTGTGGCTGGATCGATATAAACCGCGGCCTTGTCATTGACCCCGGCCAGTGACAGGACAACTTCATCCTCTTCGATGAAAAGCGGTCTTTGGGGCAGCTCGGCAATGCGTTTGGCAAGATCATTGGTCGAGATCGCCGAAAGACGGACACCGGATTGCAGGGGGCTTTCCGCCTGATCGGGATGGATCAGCATCAAGGCCCCGGCGCAATCGCGCCCGATATGTTCCAGAATGCTAAACTCGTCCGTCGGTGCGACATCAAACAATGCTGCGATCTGGCGGCGGACATCCTTTTTATCGGGCAGAAGCCCGTCAAAGAATGGTTCAATGGCCTGATGGTCAAACGCACCATCCCGAAGCGGAATGCTTTGCGAAACCGGATAGGCCGCAGGGCTTGCAAGCCATTCCGGGTCATATTCAAACGACATATAACCGCGTGCATCGGCGCGCAAAACGCCAACCCGGTCGCGGCCATTGGCAAGGACCAGAAGGGTTTTGGTCATGCCCGGTCTCCGTCCGTTTGGTCGGGATCGGGTTCGGATGCCATATCCGACCAGTCCAGCATCACCTGACCGCCAAGGGCGCGGGTGATGTCCAGGATATTGGCAAAGCTTGGATTGTCGGCCTTGCCGGTTTCAAGCTGGCTGAGGAACTTGATGCTAAGCCCCGTGGCAAGCGCCAGATCGGTTTGCGACAGGCCAAGCGCCTTGCGGGCCTTACGGATTTCCGGGCCAAGCTCGTCCATGCGGGTGATGTGCATGGTATCCTCCAAATTTACCTATGGGTAAATTTAGGGGGTTTTGCTGCGAATGTAAAGTGAAGTTTACCTGTAAGTAAAATTCGGTGATTGTGTCCCGATTTTTAGCTAAATTTTACTTATGGGTAAAATGTGGCGCTCCTGCGAGTTTGCAGAAGCGCCAAACTTTGGTCCTGACACCAATCCGTGCTTAAAGCACAATCTTAAGGTTTTTCATCACCTTGCCCTGACCACCTGCCAGAAGGCCGGTGATGCGGTCATCTTTAAGGTCCAGTGTGACCTTGATCTGGCTGGGGGACGGTTCGGGCATGAATTCGCCCTGGGCGATCAGGAAGCTGTCCTTTTTGATGTCCAGCAGATCATGAAGGACGCAGGCCAGCGGGCCGGCGGCCATGCCGGTGGCGGCTTCTTCGGTGATGCCGTAGCGCGGGGCGAACATGCGGGTGGTGGCGTCAATCCCGGTATCACCTGCGCCACCGGTTTCGGTGGTGAAGATGTAATAGCCGATCAGGTCCAGTTTCTCACTAATCGCGTTGATGGCGTCCTGATCGGGCGTGATGTTGGCAAGCGTCGCCTGATCTTTCACGGCAATAACGATGAAGTTATTGCCCGTATTGACCAGCACCGGGCGGGCGCGGTCATCAAGATCATCAGACGTGATCGCAAGCGATTGCAGCACATCACACAGCGTGACACCCTGATCAACCCACTTGCTGGCCGGGGTGTAGGTCGGGGCCAGTTGCTCCATATAGGCCATGCCGTGATCAAGGATGATCTTGCGCGGGCCATCGACGGTTTCCTTTGATGTCTCGCCATCGCCAAAGCGTTCGAGTGCGGCAAGATAGGAAAAGGTTGCGACGGTCGCATGGCCGCAATGGGCGATGCGTTTGGTCGGTGTAAAGAAATCAAGCTTGATGCCGCAGGTCTCGGATTTCGAGACAAAGGCGGTTTCGGAAAGCCCGACTTTCTGGGCAATCAACAGCTTTTGCGCGTCGCTGTATTGATCGGCATCCAGCACGACCCCGGCCGGATTGCCGCCCTGACCATTTTTCACAAACGCATTGACGATCTGCACCGGGACGGTTTTGGTATTTTGTTGAGATGTACTCATGACTCTATTCCTGATAAAATCTCTGTTGTGGCTGTTTTAATAAATCTCACAGGGATTCTGGACTCATATATAGATGAAGAAATCTCATGAAATGTCGCGGAGCGATCTGATTGCGCGGGTGAGCCCCCTGGCCCCGGTGTTGGCCGCGATTGCGCGTGAAAACAGTTTCAGCAAGGCGGCCGAAAAGCTGGGTGTGCATCAATCGGCCGTCAGTCACCGGATTACCCAGCTTGAAGAGGCGCTTGGCTTTGCGTTGTTTGAACGCACCACGCGCCAGATCACGCCGACCGAATATGGCCGGGTGCTGTGTGCGGCGGCAATTGAAACGGTTGATGTCTGGGATGGGGCGTTTGACCGGCTGGAAAAATTCCGGACAGAAGGCACGGTGCGCCTGTCGGTGGCATCCGCACTGGCGATGAAATGGGTGTTGCCCAATCTGGCGAGTGCCCAAGAAGCCGGGCTTGAGATCGCCTTGGACGTCAATGACCGGCCGGTGGATTTCAGTGCTGGCACGATGGATGCCGCCATCCGCTTTGGCGCAGGGCCCTATCCCGGTTTGCATTCCAGCTTGCTTAAAAAGGCGGCGATCGTGCCGGTCGCCCGTCCGGGCTATGTCGCCGGGGACAGGGGGCTTGAAGATGTTCTTGGTAACCGTGATGTCACCTTGCTTAAGGATGCGGTGGGGGAGCGCGATGGCACGGATTTCAGCTGGGGCTATTATTGCGCGCAGGCTGGTTTAAGCCTTGATACGGATCGCAAGGCATTGGCCTTTGACCGTGCCGATCTGGTGTTGCAGGCCGCGATCAACGGCATGGGCATCGGGCTGGGTCGAACCCTTCTGATTGAAGGCGATATCGCGCAAGGGTTTCTGGCACCGGTTGGTCCGACGGTTCCCATGAAATCGGCCTATTGGCTGGTCTGCAGTCCTGAATTTTCCAAGACGGAACGTTTTTCCAACCTCAAGTCTTGGTTGCTAGCGGTTTCTAACTGATGTTTGGGAAAAGTAGGTTTTTTTCCAATTAGTGCTGACCAGTAAGAACTGGGCTTGGCTCGGGTTAATGATAGTATATCTTTGGTCCATATATGAATTGATGGACACGCCGACTTGAAATGCCAGTTTGGCCATTTCGCCAATTGTCGCCTTAAGTCCTGTCATTTCCATAAATGGGCCAGCAGCGATTTCGCTTTCTGGAGTTGGTCGCAGCATATGTGTCATGTGGCGATTTGGGTGACCGGCCAAGTCGCAGAACATTAAGTAAGTATCTCTTCTTTTGTTGTTTTTGAAGCCGTCTCTTCTGTCTAAGGCTTCTCGTATCTTTGCTGGCGTGTATTTGGCTCTACGCGTTTTGCCATCCGCATTCCACCAAGCAAGAATTTGCCCTTTCTCCATCAGCAAATAATCCAACAGAAATGCAGTTTCCAATATGTCGCGCATCTGCAGAGCTGCATTTTGGTTGTAGCCACTAAATGCCAGCTTCAAACTTGCTCCAAGCGCGTTGAATGTCCTTATCGACAGAACCCTTAGAACATTCAGTTCCTCATCTTCTCCCTTTGATTGCCGGAAAGACTCTGACAGATCCATCGCTGCTTCAACCATTTTCAGATGGAGGGCGAAATCAGTGTCATTTTCGATATTTTCAAGCGCTTTTTGGCGAAGTTGTTCTTCTTGTTTGTGCAGCGAATTCAGATTGGGAGGTAGCGAAGACATAGTGGAAAACTCTCTTTCAGCTTGCCGTTTGGTTACTGTCTGCCTAAATTCCCGCCATGACAAATACAACTGATGACATGATCTATCGCGTATTGGGTTCGGATGAATGGGCAGAAGCGCTCAGTGCCGGACAATATGACGGTGCGCCGCACGATATTGCCGATGGCTTTATCCATTTCTCGACCCAGGATACGCTGGCCGCAACGCTTGCGCTGCATTATGCCGGGCGGGATCATTTGAAATTGCTGCGGGTGCCGGTCGCACCGATTGCCGCGAAAATCAAATGGGAACCGGCCCGCGGCGGTACGCTGTTCCCGCATTTGTATGATGTTCTGTCCGTGGAGCACGTGACCAAGGTCGATGAAATTCGCCTTGATGAAAACGGTGTTCATATTCTGCCGCAAGATCTGCGCTAATCTGCGCCAGCCCCGCCTCAACGCGCCGGATTTAAATCCCGCGCGGTTTCCAAAGATATAATCGCCCGCCGCCTTTCTTGGTGCCGGTATTGATCACGCCGGGGAGTTTCCCGGCGCGTACGGCATTCAGGAATGAATGGCCGAGTTTGACCTTGTCGCCGATATAAAGCGCGTCCCAGCTCTGCCCATAGATTTCATGGAAATGAAACGGGGCGGGGCTTCGCGCGGCAAGGGTTGCTTTGAGTTTATCAAGACCAAGCTGTGTCATGGGGCGATCTCAGCATAGGTGCGGCGGGTTTGCATTGTTCTGGCGCAAATTGCGCGGAAACAAGCGCGCCCGTCAGGCGTTGTGGTTTCATGCATACCATTCAGATCCATAGCCAAAAGGCCCGGGCATGACGGCCCCGAAAAATGCAAAGGTCGCGGATATCGTTGCGCGGATTGGTAAGCGCGCAGAAGGCGACCGCCATGTTTCGGTCGGCGATATCGTGGCCGAGCTTGGGCAACGCAGTCAGGGGCCGTTTCTTCTGGTGCCGGCCCTGATTGGTGTGTCGCCGATTGGTGGCATTCCCTTTGCGCCGACCTTTCTGGCCGCACTCGTTGCCGTGTTTTCCCTGCAAATTATCATCGGGCGCACACATTTATGGTTGCCCGACGTCTTGGCAGCGCGGGAAATCGGGGGTGACAAGGTCCGTGCCGGGCTGGAAAAGATTGATCCGGTGGCCAAACGCATGGATCGCTGGTTCGGTGGGCGGTTTGAAAGCCTGATCAGCGGGGTTGCTGTGCGGATTGCGGCGCTTATGTGCCTGATCCTGTCGCTGTCGATGCCGATGTTTGAACTTGTTCCGTTTGCCGCCGTCGCGCCGCTGAGCGCCATTGCTGCCTTTGGCTTGGCAATCCTCGTTAGTGACGGGCTTTTAATGCTCGCCGCCATTGCCATGACCCTCGGTACCGTGATTTTGATGTTTCAGATCATCTGACCCGTTCAGCCAATTAAACCGCCCGATACGCAAACAGCCCGCCGATGGTTCGGCGGGCTGTTTTTTTGTGTTTTTGGTCGGAGCTGACTTACGCGAGTTCTGCCAGGGCAGAGGCGTTGAAGTCTTCCAGCTGATCATAGGCGCCGCTTTTGACCTTGTTGGCCCACTGCGCGTCGCTCAGAAGCGCGCGGCCAACCGCGATCAGGTCAAACTCGCCCTTTTCCATGCGATTGATCAGCTCATCAAGGCCGGCCTTTTCCGATGCTTCGCCAGAAAACGCACCGATAAAGTCGGATGACAGGCCGACAGAACCGACCGAAATCGTCGGCGCCCCGGTAAGCTTCTTCGCCCAACCGGCAAAGTTCAGACCCTTTTCGCCATCAATCTCGGGGAATTCCGGTTCCCAGAAACGGCGTTGGGACGCGTGGATGATATCGACCCCGGCCTCGACCAGCGGGCCGAGCCAATCGGTCATTTCATCGGGCGTGTAAGCAAGGCGGGCGGTAAAGTCCTGCTGTTTCCACTGGCTGACGCGCAGGATGATCGGGAAGTCCGGGCCAACAGCGGCGCGCATGGCGGCCACCACTTCGCGGGCAAAGGTGGCACGTTCCTTGATTGTCTTGCCGCCAAAGCGATCGGTGCGCAGGTTGGTGCCCGACCAGAAGAACTGATCAATCAGATAGCCGTGCGCGCCATGAATTTCAAAGGTATCAAAACCGGCATTCTTGGCATCAAGGGCCGCCTTGGCGAAGGCGGCAATCGTATCGGCAATATCAGATTCCGTCATGGCGTTGCCGCGCGGATCATCCGGGCCGACCAGACCCGACGGGCTTTCGACCGGTGCGTCCGGTTCCCAGCCATCCGGTGTGCGGGTTGATCCGGTATGCCAGATCTGCGGGCCCATCTTGCCACCGGCCGCATGCACGGCATCGGCAACCGCCTTCCAGCCGGCCATGGCAGCCTCGCCATGGAAAAGCGGAATGTGCGGCAGGTTACGCGATGCCGGGCGATCGACCACAGTCCCCTCGGACAGGATCAGACCAACACCGCCTGCGGCGCGCTTGCTGTAATAATCGGCATTGGCGGCACCCGGAATACCGTCCGGTGCCTTGTTACGCGTCATCGGGGCCATGACGATACGGTTGGGAAGATCAAGCGTTTTCAGCTTGAAAGGTGTGAAGAGAATGTCGGGTTTTGACATTGGATATCCTTTGATCGGAATTTCTGTTTTGGTCGCTCCTAGATATTCCGGAAATGGCGGCTGTCAATCTGTGGCCACGCGATAAAAACATCGGTGCATGATTTTATGCAGTACAGCGCCTGAGTTCGTTGATGGAGCGGCCATAAGAAAATAACCGGCCGCATGGCGCCACTGAATGCCATTGATCCTTGCCCAAAAGCCCTTGGCCGCGTAAGAAAAGGGCATGTCCTTTCAAGCACGGAGCGTCTCGCGTGGGGTGGTATAAGTCACTGGTTTTGCCGATTGTCCGCTGGATTGATGCCGAGACCGCCCATGGTCTGGCGATCTGGGCGCTGAAAAACAATCTGGTGCCGCGGGCGGATGACGCGACCGACGCGACCCCGATGCTCGAAACCGAGGTGTTCGGGCGCAAGTTTGCCAATCCGGTCGGGCTTGCTGCGGGCTTTGATAAAAACGCCGAAGTCCCCAACCAGATGCTCTCACATGGGTTTGGCTTTGTTGAAATCGGCTCTGTCACACCACTGCCGCAACCAGGCAATCCGAAGCCGCGTCTTTTCCGGCTTTATTCCGACCGGGCGGTGATCAACCGCATGGGGTTCAATAATGACGGGGCCGAATTGGTGGCCTCACGCCTGCGTAAACGTGCGCGGCGTGGCGTTTTGGGGGCCAACCTTGGCAAAAACAAATACTCCGAAGACGCGGCCGATGATTACGCCAAGGGGGTCGAGGCGCTTGGCCCCTATGCCGATTATCTGGTGGTTAATGTGTCTTCGCCCAATACGCCGGGCCTGCGCGCTTTGCAGGGCCGCGCCCCGCTTGAAAAGCTGCTTAAGGCCGTGATCAAGGCGCGCAATTCCTTTGCCAAGGGTGTGCCGGTGTTGTTGAAAGTCGCCCCGGATTTGACCGAGGAAGACAAATCCGACATTGCCGCCGTGGTTACCAAGGTCAAACTTGATGGCATGATCGTTTCAAACACCACGATTGATCGGCCGGTCGGGCTTAATTCCTATGATCAGGATGAAAAGGGCGGTCTTTCCGGCCCGCCACTGATGGAACCCTCCACCAAGGTTCTGGCGGATTTCTATCGTCTGACCGAGGGCAAGGTGCCCCTGATCGGGGTTGGCGGGATTGCATCGGGCAAGGATGCCTATGAGAAGATCCTTAATGGCGCATCGCTGGTGCAGCTTTATTCCTCGCTGGTTTATCATGGTGTGGAGCTTGTCACCGAGATCAAGGAAGACCTCGCACGGCGGCTCCGCAAGGATGGCTTTGCCAATGTATCGGATGCGGTCGGTGCTGCCTTTCCGGAAATTTCGGGCAAAGGCATTCCGGTCGATGAAGCCCGTTCTGCCAAGGCTTCCGTGGCCGCCAAATCAAACAAGAAATAACACAAGGATCTGGACGGCATGAGCAAGACCGCCCCCTATGAAATGATCAAAGGCCTGTCCGAGGTGATTGGCAAATATGATGCCGTGATCCTTGATCTGTGGGGCGTGGTGCATGACGGGGTGACGCCCTATCCAAGCTCGATCGCCGCGATGACGGCCCTTAAGGAAGCCGGTATTCCGGTGGCCCTTCTGTCCAACGCGCCGCGTCGGTCATCGGTCGTGGTTGGCCGGATGGAAGATATGGGTATTTCGCGCGATCTGTATGGCCCGGCGGTGGCATCGGGCGAGGTCGCCTATGCCCAGCTCGTCGCGCGCTCTGATCCCTGGTACGCCAAGCTGGGGCGCAAGGTCCTGATGGTGGGGCCGGTGCGCGACATGTCGATGTTTGAAAATCAGGATGTCGAAATCGTCACCAAGGTCGATGACGCCGACTGGGTTCTGATTACCGGCCCGAACGAGGATCATGACCCGGTTTCGAAATATGAAGACCTTCTGCATGCGCTTAAGGCCCGTGACCTGCCGGTGCTGTGCCCCAACCCGGACCGTGAAGTGATCCGCGGTGGCAAACGCATCATCTGTGCCGGCGCGATTGCCGGGCGCTATGAGGAACTCGGCGGCAATGTCCGCTGGGAAGGCAAGCCACTGGCAAGTGCCTATGACTTCTGCCTGCAGATGTTCGATGCGGGTCCGGATGCAAAGCTTCTGGTCGTCGGCGACAGTATCTCGACCGATATTGCCGGATCCAACAATGCCGGTCTGGACGTCGTGCTGGTCACCGGTGGCATTCACGCCGAAGAACTCGACGCCCCGCGTGGCACGCTGCCGGAACGCGAAAAGCTTGATGCCCTTCTGGCCGCGACAGGCCGACACATCACCTATGCGATGGGGGATTTCTGCTGGTAGGCAGCAGCCCTGATTTTTGGCGGAGATTGCCATGCTGACCGATGAGATCCGCGACTATGCCAATCGTTCGGTTTTGTGCTGGCTGGCGACAAGTTCTGAGGCCGGGCCGTCGGTCAGTCCCAAGGAAATCTTCGCCTGCTTTGGGGATGATCGCATCATCATCGCCAATATCGCCTCCCCACGATCGGTTCAGAATGTCGCCCGAAATCCGCAGGTTTGCGTCAGTTTCGTTGATGTGTTTTCACAACGCGGCTGGCAGCTTTATGGCGCGGCGACCCTGATGCGCAAAGGCGATGCAGGGTTTGAGGATCGTCAAGTCATCCTGCAGGAAATGGCGGGTGATGCCTTTAGGGTAGCGACCTTGTTTGACGTGACGGTCACTAAAGCGCAAGAAATCTTGGCACCCAGTTACCGTTTCAAAAAGGACGTGAATGAGGCTGACATGCGCGAAAGTGCGATGCTGACCTATGGCGTCGAACCGCGCGCAATCTTTTAAGATGCTGGTTCTATAAAATAATATCTATATGAGCCAGGATCGGACGTATAGCTTGTCGACGAAAACAGGCTGAAGCCTTGCATGTCGTAGACCTCCATATCAACACGAGTACCGATGCCTCTTAATCCGATCTCTCGTTTGGTTGTCCAGACACCGTTTTGATAGCTGTTGGTGATGGTCGTGATGTCACCGTCATCTTCGATATACTTGCATTCTCCGAGTACAAATTTGCAAGCATCGGCTTCGGCTGGTCTCAGATGAAATGGATCTGCTGAATAGGAATGTGAGGTGCTCTTGCCGTTAGTTCGCATGCGATACGGCTTTTTAGAAGCATATGAAGGGGTTATTTTGTAGTAATAGTATTCTCCAAGCTTATAGAGAAAATCATATTTCCATGATTTACCGTCATGTTTCATGAGGCGGTAATTCTTCGGAACATCTGAAATGCTCAGCGAGATGTCATTGGCGTCCTGTGGGGACAAGATGTTCCCTTTATTGGTGGTGAGAACTTCTGCAAGCTTTTGATCATGGCTTGCAGAATTCTGCGGGCCTTTAGTAAGGCTGTAAGAGAAGCATCCAGTCAACAAAACGGCGTTGCCAACTGTTAGTATGAACATAGTTAGCAGCTGTCGGATGCATCTAGTTTGATGTTTCTTCAAGGATTTCATAATCGTAACCCTCCCTTCCGAAGCCGAATGCTGTTGAGGAATAGAGTATAATTCCATTTTTATCTAAGATAATGTTTTGGTAAGCATAGCCGCGTGTGCCGATGACTTTCCGTTTGTTTACCCAGACGCCGTTGAGAAACTTGCGATCAAATGCACCGTATTTTTGATCCGGCTTAGCTTTGAGCTCACAGGGACCTAGCTCAAAAAAGCAATCACGTCGCAAATTTAGAAAACGTCCGCTGTCTAGTTCTGATTCGTAAATACGACCCTTGATCCGAAACTCGCTTGTCCGGTTTGGAAAGACTTCGTTGCGTACTGTAAAATAGTGATAACCGTCTTCTATTCGGTTGAATTTCACTTCGGTGCGCCCACTAGTCGTCGAGAAGTAAACACGGGAAAAGTTTGGCGTAATATCAGAAAGATCGATTTTGGCTACGTCTTCCGGATAGAGGATATTGCCAGCGTGCTCTTTGAGTATTCGATTAACGTGATCGGTAATGAATAGGGGCTCTTGATACTCAGGGAAAAGCTCTTCTGAGATCGAATACGGCGCTGAAAGTTCCTGTGACTGAGCGTAGCTGGCGGGAGAGGCACAAAGTACAAGAAGTAACATTTTCGCCAAACGGCCAAACATTCCTCTGCTCACTCTGCCTCGTGTGTCCTGAGAATGGTGCATCGCTGGGCCCGACTAATTTAAAACCAAATGGCATCAAAGTCTTGAATATCAAAATCTATCTTTGCGTGCAATTGGCCAGGCAATACGCGCAGTATTCGAGTTGATTCTTAACTCTCTGCCGCCACCTTGCTTTCACGGAAGATGACGAACAACCCGCTTGCGGTAATGATGGCAGCACCCACGAAGGTCAGAATATCTGGCGTTTCCCCCCAGAACATCCAGCCTAGCGCGGTCGCCCAGATGAGTGCTGTGTAGTCGAAGGGTGCAACTGTCGGAGCCTCGGCAAAGCGGAAGGCCTGGGTGATCATGGCCATGCCAAGCGAGCCACAGAGCGCAATCGCCAGAAACAGCCAGATGTCCTCTGCCCGCACCGGGCTCCAGACGAAGATCACCGGTATGCTGGTCAGGATCGCACTGGTCAGGCTGAGATAAAGCAACAATGTCCACATGCTTTCGCGCGTATCGACAAAGCGCGCGCTTAGCATCAGGATCGCATAGGTAAACGCGGTCGCAATCGGCAGGAGTGATATCAGCTCAAACGTTGCGGCACCGGGTCGGACAATCACCAGAACCCCCAGAAAGCCAACACTGACGGCAAGCCAGCGCCGCCAGCCGACCCGGGCAATGAAAATTGCCGAAAGGGCGGTGATAAATAGCGGGGCGACAAAGGCCAGTGCGGTGGCTTCGGCAAGGCCAAGGTGATGGATGCTGGTAAAGAACATCACGGTGGCGGCAATCCAGACGACACCACGCATGAAATGCACGTGAACCCGGCTTGAACGCAAGCTGCGAGAACCGCCCATTTTGAGCGCCACCAAAAAGGCAAAGGGAAGGGCGATGATGTTGCGCAGGAAGATGATCTGGATCGGGGAATAATGATCCATCAGGCTTTTGGCCAGCGCATCATTGATACACAGCGCTGCCACCCCGCCACACATCGTCATGATGCCGGCAAGGTTGTTCTGGCGTGA
>NZ_DCAO01000104.1:54513-73430 GCF_002311515.1 Thalassospira sp. UBA1131 | reverse complement strand
CGCCGGTGATCCGGGTAATACAGGAAAAGCCCCGGAATTTCGGGTAACCAGTCATCAAGCACTGTCACAAGATCACCACTGGCGATGGCCCGTGCGGCATAAATCTCTGAAACGTAGGCAATGCCAAGTCCCTGTCGGGCGACATCGACCATGAGGTCATGTCGATCGAGCGTCAGCGGGCCGGACACATCAATCGAGATTTCCTGACCCTGCTTTTCAAAATCCCAGTGATAGATCTTGCCACTGGGAAAGCGATGGCGGATGCAGTCATGGCTGTGCAAATCATCGGGTACGACGGGACGTGGGCGGGTTTTGAAATAATCCGGTGACGCAACCGCGACAAAGCGAAATGGCGGGCCAAAGCGCACAGCCACCATATCAAGTGGCACGGTTTCGCCCAATCGTGCCCCGGCATCAAAGCCACCGGCGACGATATCGACAAGCCGTCCCTCGGTCACCAGATCAATCGCCACATCCGGGTATCTTTTGCGCATTTCCGGCACGACATGGCGGGTCAAAAGGCGCGCGGCACCATCGGATGTATTGATGCGCACCGTGCCTGATGTCCCGCCTGTGCGAAAGCTATCGACCGTGCCCATGGCTTCTTCAAGGGTGAGTAGTGCCGGGCGCAACCGGTCCAAAAGCTGTTCGCCCGCCTCGGTCAGGGACACACTGCGCGTGGTGCGGTGAAGCAGACGGATATCAAGGTTGCTTTCCATGTTGCGCAGCGCGTGGCTCAGTGTTGAGGGCGCGACACCCAGCGCATCTGCGGCCTTGCGGAAACTGCGATGTTCGGCAACGGCGATGAAGAACCGCATGTCATTCAAGGTCGGCTGATTGATTGCTGGCATCTTTTCACTAACCCATCCGAATTAAGAGCAGTTATCGCATCAATCATTGGTTTCTATAGTCCCCCCATGTTCAGAGCAAGACAGAAAGGAACTGACATGGACAAGACATGGTTGATTACCGGTGCATCGTCCGGGTTTGGTCGCGGACTGGCGGAAAAGGTATTGGCGCGTGGTGATCGTGTGATCGCCACCGTGCGACGCACGGGATCGCTTGACGATCTGGTTGCGCAATATGGCGAACGGCTCAGTGTGGCTTATCTTGATGTAAGCCAACCCGATGCGGTGCAGGCGACCGTTGACAAGGCCTTTGCCGAATTCGGACGGATTGATTTCATCGTCAGTAACGCCGGCTTTGGCATCCTGGGGGCGGCCGAAGAAACCAGCATTGATCAGATGCGCCAGATTATTGATACCAACCTTCTGGGATCAATTGTTGTGATCAAGGCCGCCTTGCCGCATCTGCGTGCGCAAGGATCGGGTCGCGTCATTCAGGTATCGTCCGAAGGCGGTCAGATCGCCTATCCGGGCTTTAGCCTGTATCACGCGACCAAATGGGGCATCGAGGGCTTTGTTGAATCACTGGCCAAGGAAGTCGCGCCATTTGACATTGAATTCATGCTGGTCGAACCCGGTCCGTCGCGCACCGCGTTTATCGGCTCCATCATCCAGCCGGAACCGATCAGCGATTATGACGGCACCCCGGCCCATGACCTTAAGGAAGCCGCCTTTGGCGGTGGCTGGGTGATCAAGGGCGATCCGGATCGCATGATCAATGCGATGATTGCGGCGGCAGATGCACCGAAAATGCCGTTTCGTTTGTTGCTGGGATCAGATGCCTATGACGGTGTGCACGCGGCCCTGACCGAACGGCTCGCGGTACTGGAGGCCGGAAAAGACATCACCATTTCCGCAGATTTTACCGAGGAAGAACTTGCCGCGATGTAGGATCTTTTTCCGCAGATACCCAACGCAAAAACGCCGCCCGAAAGTGGGCGGCGTTTCGCAGTTTGATCGGCTTTGAGGAGACGATCATATCAGACGTTATTTGATCGGATCAGATCGCCATTTTGCGGTTGGCGTCGATATAAATCTCGCGCAGGCGCTTGGCGACCGGGCCCGGAACGCCATCGCCGATCTTCTTGTCATCAATTTCGACAACCGGGCAGACAAAGGCCGAGGCCGAGGTCGAGAACGCTTCTGCTGCATTCTGGGCTTCTTCGATGGTGAAGTGGCGTTCTTCGACCTTGAGCTGAAGCTCCTCGGCGCATTTCAGAACCGCGGCACGGGTGATGCCGTGCAGGATGTCGGTCGAAAGTTCACGGGTTACGATCGTGCCGTCCTTGGTGACGATATAGGCGTTGTTGCTCGAGCCTTCGGTGACATAGCCATCCAGCACCATCCAGGCATCGTCCTTGCCCTTGGCGGCCGCATCGGTTTTGAGAAGCGACGCATAAAGAAGCTGGGTGGTCTTGATGTCAGACCGGCGCCAGCGGATGTCGGGGAAGGTGACGATCTTTTGGCCGCGTTCGGCAAGGGCCGATTTGATCAGTGATTTGCTTTGCGTGAACATCACGATGGTCGGCGGCGTTTGCGGGTCGATCGCGAAATCACGATCACCGGCCGAACCACGTGAAACCTGCAGGTAGATCAGGCCTTCGGTGATGTCGTTGAGCTTCACCAGTTCGCGGTGGGCTTCGAGAAGCTGATCGATATCGGGTTTGAACTGGAATTTGAGCTCGGCAAGCGAGCGTTCGAGGCGCTTCATGTGACCCGTGAAGTCAATCAGCTTGCCATCAAGCACCGAGGTCACTTCATACACGCCGTCGGCGAACAGGAAGGATCGGTCAAAAATCGAAATCTTTGCTTCGGTTTCCGGCAAAAACTCGCCGTTCACATAAACAGTGCGCATGGTTATTTCCCTGTCTGGCACGCGGATCCGTTGCGATCCGTCATGGATGGATAAGCGACGTTTCCAAAGACCCGTTCGCGCACGGCCAGTGCCATCGCGATCGTTGGCTTGTTCGGTTTCTCCGCTCTTTAGAGTCTCAAATATCACAGGGGGACGCAATCTGTCGCGCAAAAGCTCTATATCGTGCGTGTAAAAGGTGAATTGTTGCTTGAATGGGCCGTGAACATGGGGTGAATGCTGTGAATGGGGCCGCGATTGCCGATATTATTCGAAGATTATTCGATTTAAAATTTCTCGATTTTTTGCGTTTGACCGTAACATAGGTTGAGGTTTTATCGTCCTGCTTCATGAGATCAAACGATGATGAAAAGACATCGTCAAAGGAATGGAGCCTTGTGATGAATAGCCACCAGCCCGTCGCCCATAACGCCCCGGTCGCACCAGACCATGACACTTTGCAAAGCCGGATCAATGCCAGTTGGGCCGCCCCACTCAAACGCCCGAGGCAGGAAGTGGATCTGGATGCCTATTTCGCCCGGATCGGATATGACGGCCCGCGCGAAGCAACGCTGGAAGTTTTGCAAACCCTGCATGCGATGCATCCGGCAACCATCCCGTTCGAAGCGATTGATGTCTTCAATGACACGCCCATCAGCATCGATCCGGAGCGTGTCGATCAAAAGCTTATTCATGACGGGCGGGGTGGTTATTGTTTTGAGCAAAACGGCCTGTTTCGCCGGGTGTTGCGCAGCCTTGGCTTTGAGGTCGAAGGTCTGGCCGGGCGGGTGTTATGGGGTTATGGCCCGAATGATATGCCCCGGCCACGCTGCCACATGGCCAACCGGGTGATGATTGATGGCGAAGCATGGCTGGCCGATGTTGGATTGGGCGGCTGTGTGCCAACCGGGCCGTTATTGCTTGATATCGAAACGCCACAAGCAACCCCGCATGACACATACCGCGTGACAAAGGGGGCGCACAGCTATCGGATTGAACTGGAACGTGATGGCGTGTGGAAGCCGGTGCATGAGGTCGATATCGCGCCGGTTTCGGATATCGATTACGAGGTCATGAACTGGTACGCATCCGATCACCCCGAAAGCGGGTTTTGCAAAACCCTGATGGTCGCCAGATCTGCCCCGTTTGCCCGCTTTACCCTGCTTAATAACCGCCTGACCATCCGACTGGTGACTGGCGAGGAAGAGCAACATACGCTCAGTGTTGGGGATATTCCCCAAACGCTTAAAGACATCTTTGGCATCGAGCCGGACCTGGCCTGGCGTGGCGCCTTTGCCAGACTGGTCAATCACAGTCACGGATAAACGATTGTGCGGTGTTTATCCGTGTGTGTTTGATCAAGGGCGGGGATTTTTGCGCCCCGCCCTAATTCTTGGATTAGTCTTTGTGACCGGAATGTGGTTCCGTCGTGGGTGGCAGCCGCTGTTCCGAACTGGTGTCAAACACATGCGCCTTTGCCATGTCAAAGGCGATATGGATAAAGCTGTCGACCGGATAGTTCGGTCGATCCATTGTGAAAATCTTGATCGGTTTACCGGCCAGTGTCACATGGACAAGGGTCGATAATCCCATCGGTTCGATCAGCTCTACCTTGGCTGGAAGGCCGTTATCAGCATCAGACACAATCGAAATGTGTTCAGGACGGGAGCCAAGGGTAACCGCCTGATTGTTTTGGGCGTTTTGGGCCTGCAGGACCGGGACCAAAGCCCCGTCTGACAGCCGGACGCCAGCCCCGTTATCGTCACTGATCTCATAACTTCCTTTAAGGAAGTTCATCGCCGGTGATCCGATGAAGCTTGCGACAAAGATGTTGGCGGGTTTGTCGTAAATCTCGACCGGGCTTCCGACCTGCTGGATGATGCCGTCATGCATGGCAACGATCCGGTCGGCCATGGTCATGGCTTCGATCTGGTCGTGGGTGACATAAACAGATGTCGCGCCAAGACGATGATGAAGCTTGCGGATTTCGGTACGCATCTGTTCGCGTAGGCGCGCATCAAGGTTTGACAGTGGTTCGTCAAACAAAAACGCCTGCGGTTTGCGGACAATTGCGCGGCCCATGGCCACGCGTTGGCGCTGCCCGCCCGAAAGCGCCTTGGGTCGACGTTCGAGAAGGGCAGTCAGGCCAAGGATTTCTGCCACGCCTGAAATGGCATCGGATATCTTTTCCTTGGCTGTTTTACGCAGTGTCAGCGCGTAACTCATGTTCTCGGCGACCGACATATGCGGATAAAGCGCGTAGGACTGAAACACCATGGCGATGTCACGGTCCTTGGGCTGCAAGTCATTGACCACATTCCCGGCGATCGAAATGTCGCCCGATGTGATGTCCTCAAGCCCTGCAATCATGCGAAGCAACGTTGATTTTCCGCAGCCCGATGGCCCGACAAGCACAATGAATTCCCCGTCCGAGATATTCAGATCAATGCCGTGCAGGACATCAACTGCGCCATAGCTTTTGCGCGCATTTGCAATTTGAATAGAAGCCATTGGGATCCTCTTATCCTTTGACCGCGCCAGCCGTCAGGCCCTGCACCAGATAACGCTGGATCAGCAGGAAGAACAGACAGGCGGGAATAAGTGCCAGCACGCCGGCGGCCATCATCTGACCGAAATCGACACTGAATTTTGAAACGAATGACAAAAGTCCAACCGGGAAGGTGGATGCGGATTCACTGCTGACCAGCATCAGGGCAAACAAAAGCTCGCTCCAGGCGGCCGTAAAGACAAAGCCAAGCGTTGCCGCCACACCGGGCAAGGTCAGGGGCAGAATGATCGCGCGAAACGCCTCAAACCGGGTATTGCCGTCGATCATGGCCGCTTCTTCAAGGTCCTTGGGGATGCCATCAAAGAAGGACTGCATCAGGAAGGTCGCAAACGGCACATTGAACGCCGTATAGACAATGATCAGACCCGTCAGGCTATCGGTCAGGCCAAGCGGGGCCAGAATTTTAAAGATCGGCGCGATCAGCATCACCAGCGGGAACATCTGCGTAATCAGCATCAATGCGACAATGATGACCTTGCCGCGAAAGGCAAAGCGCGAGAATGCATAGCCGGTGAGGGCTGCGACCAGTGTTGTCACGATGGCGGTCGTGCCCGACACAATCACGGAATTGAGGAAATATTTCGGGAAGTTGCTTTGAGTCAGAACGAAGGCATAGTTTTCCCAGGTCGTTCGTGACGGCCACATGCGCACACCTTCGGTATAAAGGATGTCGTTGGGCGTCACGGAAACCTTAAGCAACCAGTAAAGCGGAAACAGCGCAAAGATCACAAAGGCGGCAATCATCAGATAATGACTGCCCCAGTAAATCATTTTGCGCGTGGATGTTTGTCCAGTCAGGGTCATGGGGCAAATCCCTAGCTATCTGCGTGCGTCATGGCACGGCGAAGCGCAATCACACTCAGCGCATAGGCCAGCAACAGAACCAGAAGAACCGCTGCAATCGCCGAGGCATAGCCAAAATCAAGGCGGCGGAAGGCCTGCGTGAAGATGTAGGACGCCACAATCTGGGTCGAATCTGCCGGGCCGCCATTGGTCATGACGACAATCAGGTCGGCGAAATTGGCAATCCAGATGGTGCGCAACATCAGCGTGATGGCAATGGTGGGCGCAAGGAAGGGCAGTGTAATGCTGATAAACTGTTGACGCGTGGTTGCCCCGTCGATCGAGGCCGCTTCGTAAAGTTCTTTGGGGATCGATTGAAGGGCGGCCAGCATGGTGATGGCAAAGAACGGAATACCAAACCAGATATTGGCAATGATCGGACCCCACATGGCAAGGTCTGGATCAGACAAGATATTGAACGGTTCCGCCATCAGGCCAAGCGATGTCATCCAATGCGGCAGTGGCCCGACAACCGGATTAAACATCCAGGCCCAGTTCAGTCCCGACAGAAATGTTGGCACCGCCCAGGGCAGGAATACCAGTGCCTGGACCATGCGACGGCCAAGAAATTGCCGGTTCAGCAAAAGCGCCAGAATCAGTCCCAGCCCAAATTGAAAAAGAAGCGACCCAAACGTCCACCATGCGGTGTTGGCAAGTGCGCCGAGAAACGCCTGATCAGAAATCAGGGCTTCGAAATGCGCCGTACCGACAAAGCCGCCGCTAAATGGGTTGAGGATACGAATGTCACGAAACGCGTAGCTCAGTCCCAAAATCAGCGGCATTAACATTACCGCAATGATCAGGACAAGGGCCGGCGAGACATACAGATAAGGTTCGATGATCCCGGAAAGCTTTTTGGAGAAGCCTCCCCGCCGTTCGGCGGGGAGTTTTCCGGTTTGCGTTACAGTGGTCACTGGTTTGCCTGCATCCATTTTTGCTGTGCAGCGGTCAAATATTCAGCCCACTGATTTGCCAGCTCTTCCGGGCTGATCCGGCCAAGCATTGCTTCCTGACTGGTGCGGATGACGAGGCTGTCCTTGAAGAAGGCAAATTCTTCAAGATGGGTTGGCATCACAGTCGGGTGGACGTCCGGGTCGGACAGTTCAGCAAACCAGCCTTCAAATTGCGGACTGGCAAAGAACGGATCGCTTTCAGCCCCGTTATGGATCGGCAACGCACCGATGCGCTTGTTCCAGGTCAGGTTGCTTTCCTTGGACTCAAGATGGGCAATCAGCTTCCAGGCCTCATCCTTGTTCTCGCTGTCAGAGAACATCGACCATCCGGCATAGCCAATGGTCGGAAATGCCTTGCCAGAAGGGCCTTTTGGCATGGTGGTCACGCCAAAATCTTCTTCTTTCATGCGGCTTGAGATGGCAATCAGGGCATCCGGGTCCTGATCAAGCATCGCGCAGGTGCCAGAATAGAAACCGGCCACGATTTCGTTAAAGCCCCAGTTCAGGCTGTCTTTCGGTGCCAGGCCGTCCTTGTACAGATCGATCAGGTATTCCAGACCGTCTTCCCAGCCTTCCGAATTAAAGGTGCTTTGGCCATCTTCAGTGAAGAATTCGTTCGAGCCGGCTTCGGTCGCACCAAACATCACCCAGCCATTCAGGCCACCCGGACCGCCGCGCATGCAGTAACCGTATTTGCCGGGCAGGGCAGATACCTTTTCGGCGGCTGCGCGGAAGTCTTCAAGCGTTTCGGGAATTTCGGTGACACCGGCTTCTTCGAACAGCTTTTTGTTATAGAACATCGCACGCAGATAGAAGCCGTATGGCAGCATATAGGCGGTATCATCTGCCGAACGGGCGAACTCCAGGGCGCGGTCATTCAGCGTCTTCGCCCCGTCCCAGTTCGCCAGATACGGCTCAAGGCTTTCAAGTGCGCCGTTGTTGGCATAAAGCGTCAGCCAGGTATCGGGCATCTCGACGATATCAGGGGTTTGACCGGCCGAAACCATGGTGGCGAATTTCTCAAACGCCTGCCCCCATGGAAGAGACGTGATTTCAACAGTCACGCCGGGATTGGCAGCCTCGAACTCGGCAACCAGCCCTTTAAGGGTCTCGGTGCGTTCCGGGCTGGTGATGACTTCGACCAACTTAAGTGTGGTGTCGGCATAGGCCTGACTTGTCAGCGCAATAGACGTCACACCTGCCAGTAGCGTTGTTTTCCAGTTCATTGTGAAGTTCCCTGTTTTAAACGATAGTGTTCTTACTTCAGGCTTGCCTCGATTGCGGTCGCCAGATCAGACCATAGGTCTTCGGCGTTCTCGAGGCCGATATGCAGGCGGACCAGATTTTCCGGCACGCCAAAGCGCATTGCCGAATTGGGTCCGCCCACTTGCGCCCGCGTGACAAGTGCGGGGACAATCAGGCTTTCATGCCCACCCCAGGACACGCCGATCTTGAAAAAGCGCAGCGCATCAACAAAGGTCGGAATGTCGACCTCTTGGGTGAACTCGAATGAAAATAGTCCGGATGAACCACTTAAGCCGGGGGCGGCGGGGGCCAGCAAACCGGGGTAGTGGATGGCGCTTACCATCGGATGATCGGCAAGCTTTTGGCTAATGATCAGTGCCGATCTTTGATGTTCGCGCATGCGTGCGGGCAGGGTTCGCAAACCGCGCAATAACAACCAGCCATCAAAGGCCGACAGCTTTCCGCCAAGATAGGGCAGAATGTTGGACCGGACCCGACCGATAAACTCGTTTGATCCGGCAATCACGCCTGCGACCACATCACTGTGTCCGCCGATATATTTCGATGCGGAATGAATGACGACGTCACAGCCAAGGGTGGCGGGCTGGCAAAAGATCGGTGATGCCCAGCTGTTATCGATCATTGAAATCGCGCCATGTTCGCGCGCAATGTCGCAAAGGGCGGCAATGTCGTGGGTGTGAAACGTCCAGCTGGTCGGGCTTTCAAGATACAAAATCTTTGCACCCGGAATGGCAGCGCGGACCGCCTCAAGGTCGCGGCCATCGACGTAATCCACACGGACATTCATGTCGCGCAGGAACATCTCAAAGAAGCGATAGGCATCAGGGTAGCAATGCTCGACCGAGACAATGCGATCACCTGGTTTGACGACTGACAGAACGGCGGATGATATGGCGGCCATACCGCTGGCCAGGCCAAGTGCATCTTCAGTCTTTTCAAGCTGGGCGATCTTGTCTTCGAACGCACGCACAGTCGGGTTCAGGCCCCGGGAATAGACCGGACGGGTTTTGCGCCCGGCATAGGTTTCGACCATTTCGTCGAAATTCTCGAACGTAAATAACGAGTTCTGGAAAATCGGCGGGACGACCGCGTTGGCAAAATGCTCGGCGTCATAGGCGACGACGCTCTCCGGGGCGGTGACAGCTTGCTTGTGATTTTTGGGATTATTGTTGTTCTTCATCAGACATTCTCACGATGTCGTTCTCGACGACTTCAAGGATGGCAAGGGTGTGCTTGCGCGCCAGTTCGGCATCGCCCGCGACGATTGCGTCAAACAGCATGCGGTGGAATTCAAACGACGATTTGGCAAAATCCGGGCGGTTGAACGGCTGGGCAAAGAAACTTTCAAACGCTTCGCGCATCTGGCCCAGAAGCTGCTCGAACAATGGGTTGCCTGATGCCTTATAGATCGACAGGTGAAACACAAGGTCGGCCTGACCGGCAGTGCCAAACTCAAGATGTTCGGCCTCCATCGCATCAAGGGCTGTGCGCATTTCGTCAATGTCTTCGGGGGTGGCACGTTTGGCCGCCAGCATGCTGGCTTCAACCTCAAGCCCGCGACGTACTTCAAGGGTTTGCAGCAATCCGTCGCGCTGGGTGGCGATCGACAGCGGCATGAACAAGGTCTTTTCGCTCACCGGGCGTTTCAGATAGGTGCCCGAACCGCGCCTGATTTCGACCACGCCCAGCGCCTGCATATGGCCAATGGCCTCGCGAATGCTGGATCGACCGACTTTCAGACCCTCCATCAATTCACGTTCCGGCGGCAGGCGATCACCCGGCGTCAGGCTTGAACTGACGATAAAATCAGTTAGCGCTTCGAGGATCGCATCGCGGCGCCCCGATGTTTGGATCGGTCGAAAGGTAGCCCCGGCGGCCTGCGGCACATTACACCTGCTTGCTTGTCATCACTGTGTCTGGCGTGACTGATCGCTATCGCAAAATTTTGGTCAGTCATCAGACGTCAGACCAATTTTTATTTTGAATCGGTTCAAGTCAAGCGGAAATGCAATCAACAGGTGAATTGTGCGCACGCGAAAATGCGTTAAGTGGCTGTTTTAAAGGAGTGTCTCAGTTTCAATCGCACTTTAAATTCGCAGCGCAAGCAAAGCTGAATTTTGGGAGGTTTGCGGGATTTTGCCGCAGAATGAACGTGAATCGACGCTGGCTACTGCGCGGCCTTTGCGTTGGCCGCGTTTGTCAGGCTTTCCATATAGCTCAGCAGATCGGCGATACTTTGCGAGGTAAAGGAAAATTCCGGCATGGTCATGTTGTCATGCGATACCGTGATGCCTTCGGCCAGGGCTTCTTCAAGGTTTTCCAGCGGCCAACGTTGCCCGAAACTGGCAAGGGCCGGGGCGGTGGCCACGTTCGGATCGGGCAGGGGATCGCCTTCGAATTTGGTGTGACAGCGCAGGCAGGTCTGCTCGGCAATTGATTGCCCGCGTTCGACATCGCCATATGCCTCGCCCTTGTGCGCCATGTAATCGCTGATCCCCCACATGCCCAAGGCCACAACACCGGTCAACAGGATGACAAGGCTGGTTTTCTGCATGGCGGGCTCCCGGATGGCGATTTTGAATGTGTTCTAATCGCCTGTATAGCAAGCCAAGGTAACGAATTTCCTAAAGCACACCCTGTGGGTGTTTGGCGTTGTCCAGACAACCTTGAACCAGAATATCGTCTGATGGATAGGGTGTTTGATTGCTGTTGATAATCAGTATCATTTGCGCTAAGCGTGTCATCCCATGCGGGCGCGGGGCTTGCCCGCATTGTGCAAAGGACATTCTGATTGGCTTCAAACGCGACATCAAATGTGACGTCATTGGCACTGTTCATGCGCCAACGATCCGCACTTGTGAACTATGCCAGCAGCATCATCGGCAGCCGTGTACAGGCCGAAGATCTGGTGCAGGAAGCATGGTTGCGGTTTGATGCGGCGACCAAGGGGCGGTTTTTGGATGATACCACCGGCTATCTGTACCGGATCGTGCGCAATCTGGCCCTTGATAGCAAACGCCAGATTGCCCGTGAAAGCAGCCTAACCGGTGCATCTGATTATGACGTTGCCGTGCAAACGCGCGCATCAGACAGCCCGGACCCGGAAACGGTTGCGGTGTACAAGGATGAATACGCAATTTTGATGCAAGCCCTTTCCGAACTGCCCGAACGCACGCGCATAGCGTGTGAAATGCATCGGGTTGGTGGGGCGAAACTGCGCGAGATTGCCGACTATCTCGATATTTCCGTGCCGCTTGCTCATAAGCTTGTATCCGAGGGCATTGATCATTGCCGTGAACGGTTGGGCGGTTGGCCATGAGGATCATTCATTGCCCGATCAAACAGTTTGGCCTTGCAGAAATTTGCGCCATAACCCGCACAGATGGTGACGCGTTGCGTGATATCGGCTATATCGCCCTGATCGCACCAGGTGGTGCAACGGGGGCGCAATAGGGTGATGGCAGAGATAACCGATCCAGTTCAAAAACAGGCGGGCAAGGCGGCGACCGAATGGTTGATCCGCCTGCAGGAAGATCCGGAAAACCCGGAACTGCAAGCGCAGTTTGCCGACTGGTGTGCCGAGGATCCAGCCCATCTTGATGCCTGGAACGCCACGCAAAAGACCGCCGATCTGATGGCGAAGGCCGAACCGTCTGGTACGGCGGACTGGGAGCAGTTCCTTGAGGCGCGCCGTACGGGCAACGACAAAGGCGGTGTTGACGGCCAACAGAATGACGCGGTCGCGGCTCTGCTGAATATTGATTACGAAAAGGCCGTTGCCGAGGGCAAAGTCCTCTCGGCGCAAACCCGGTTTCAAAAGCGCGGCAATATGTCCTGGCGCGGGATCGGGCTTGGCGGGGTGGCGGTGGCCGCATCCCTTGTGGCCGCCATCATCGGGCCGGATATCGCAACCCATATGCAGGCCGATCATGTCACCGCAACAGGCGAGATGCGCACCATCACGCTTTCTGATAACAGCGCGGTGACCCTTGCACCGGAAAGTGCGATTACGGTGCATTTTGACGGGTCAACACGCTTTGTCGAATTGCTCGATGGCGAGGCGTTTTTTGACGTTACCCCGGACCCGCAAAAGCCGTTTCGCGTCGGGGCCGATCAGGTGATGGTCACGGTACTTGGCACCGGATTTGTTGTTTCTGAAGGCAATGCTGTTTCGACGGTTGGCGTGGAACACGGGCGGGTACAGGTCGAAAATGCTGCCAATGTCCCGGCGGTTTTTGAAATTCTTGAAGCCGGGCAGAATGTCCGGGTCGGGCAGGACGGCACGGTGATCCGTCATCCTTCGCCAACCAGCCAGATCGGTGCCTGGCGCAAGAACCAGCTGATCGCACAGGATCAACCGTTATCCGACGTTGTTGATCAGCTTCGGCGCTATTTCAATGGCACCATCCTGATCACTGATGAGGTCCTGGCCGCCCAGACGGTCACAGGGGTCTATCGCCTTGATGATCCGGTATCGGCCTTGCGCGGCATGGCACGGGCGCAAAAGGCAACGGTGCGTGAAATCACCCCGTGGGTTCTGGTTGTCTCAAAGTCCTGATGGCGTTGGGGCCGGATTTCGGCACCTATTTATACTCACTTGCCAGAAAAAATAATGCCTTTCAAATCCGCAGGATTTTGCGGGTTTGGAGCCACCCTGATGATTTCCCATAAAAATTTTTGAAAAAACAGAACCGGCATCCGTTTTGTCTTTTATGCGAAATTGAGAAGCGTTTGCATTCTCAATTTGTTTCAGACATAGGACATGAAACGGAGATAGAAGAAAATGAACAATGGGGGTGCAGCTCGACTGCAAAAACGTGGTCGTGTTGTGGTGATAGCCAGTGCCTTGATGATGACAACCGCCTTGGCGCCGGTCGTGTTGTTTGCACCTGACGCAAATGCACAGGTCAGTGCGGGCGGGATCAATGCCGAGCACACATTTGATATTCCGGCCCAGTCACTGACCAGTGCCTTGGCCCAGTTTGGTGTGCAGGCCGGTGTGCAGGTCACGGTCGATGGTGCGCTGGCACGCGGAATTGATGCACCGACCATCAATGGCACGATGCGCGCCAGCACAGCCCTTGAGGCGCTTCTGCGCGGGTCGGGGCTTGACTATGACGTGACCAGCGATGGCACGGTTGTGATCGAAGCCGTCACCAGCAGTGCCGGCGAAGAAGTTCTGGATACGCTTCGGGTCGAGGCCAATGCGGCAGAGGCATCTGATCCCACCAAGGCCATTACCGACAGTTTTGTTGCATCGCGCTCGCGTACCGCTTCGAAAACCGATACCCCTATTTTGGACGACTCAGCGGCGGTTTCAGTGGTAACCGAGAAAGAAATGGAAACCCGTAATGTTCAGGATCTTCAACAAGCGGTTTCCTATACAGCGGGAGTGCAAGCGGGTGAATATGGTTCGGACGTTCGCTATGACTATGTGCGTATCCGTGGCTTTGGCCAAACCAACCTTGGCACTTATCGCGATGGATTGTCTTCGCGGATCTACAATTTTACCACCAGTCGGCCGGAGACCTATGGCTTGCAGCAAGTTGACGTGCTTAAGGGCTCGACATCCAGCCTGTTTGGCATGAATGGTCCGGGTGGTTTGGTCAATATGACAACCAAGCGCCCGCAGGATGAAGCCAGCGGCGAAGTTCTGACCACCTTTGGTGAAAATCATCTGCGCGGTGCGGGCGATGTGACGGGTCCGGTTGGCGAAAACAGCAACTGGTCCTACCGCCTGACGGCGCTTTGGCAGGATGCCGAGCGCGGGCAGGACTATTCGCAGGATGATCGCATCTATGTCGCACCGGCATTCAGCTATACCCCGAACACGGATACCAAACTGACCATCCTGACCAGCTACAGCGATCGGGAAAGCGGCCTTGGTTATGGTTTCCCGGCCGGAATTGAAACCAGCCGTGATGCATTCTTTGGCGAGCCTAATTTCAACAATTTCGATACCGAAGAAACCAATATCGGTTACGAGCTGTCGCACCAGATCAATGATAAGCTCGAGTTTCGTCAGAATGCGCGCTACACCCATGTCGATCTGACGTATGAAACGGTCTATCTCAACGATACTACGCCGCTTGGCAATCGATATGCTTTTGCGATTTACGGTGAACTTGACCGTTTTGCCATTGATAACCAGCTCCAGTATGACACAGCGATCAACGATACCTTCGACAGCAAGACGTTGGTTGGGCTGGATTACAACCGCGATCAGAACCGTGAACGCCGCTTTGACGGCACGGCCAGTCCGATTGATCCGTACAACCCGTCCTATTGCGGCATTTCGTGCATCAACTTGAACTTCACCTCTGATACCGAAATCACCCAGGCGGCCTACGGTCTTTATGCCCAGGAACAGCTGACCATTGCCGATGACTGGATCGCGACCGTTGGCGGGCGTTTCGATTATGTTCAAAGCGACACCGACACAATCAGCAGCGGTACGACCGACGAACGCGATGATCACAAATTCACATCGCGTTTTGGTCTGACCTATAAGGCGACCAACGAAGTGTCGGTTTATGGGAATTATTCGGAATCCTACCAGCCAGTTTATTCCAGCCTGGCGTCGCGACCGGATGGGGTTAAGCCGCAGGAAGGAACGCAATACGAACTTGGCGTGAAATACCAGCCAGAAGCAATCGATGCACTGTTTACGGCGGCGGTGTTTGATCTGACCCAGGAAAACGTCTCACAGTACGATTCCGGGTCCGCTACCTACAAGCAAATTGGCGAAATCAATTCGCGCGGACTTGAGCTTGAAGGCAAAATGTCGCTGGGTGAGCAGACCAACATGACGGTGGCCTATACTTTCCTTGATGCTGAAATCAAGGATGATGCCACGGCAGCCAACATCGGCAACCGCCCGGCAAACGTGCCCAAGCATCAGGCTTCAGCCTGGCTTGATTACACCATCCCGGGGCAGGGCGCGCTTGGCGATCTGACCCTTGGCGGTGGTGTGCGTTTTGTCGGTGAACGTCAGCGCAATGATGGCAATACCGAAACCCTGCCGTCAAACAGCGTGTTTGATGCAGCCATCAACTATGCCGTGACAGATGACGTCAGTCTGTCCGTGAACGCCACCAACCTGCTTGATCGGGAATATGTTTCTTCAAACACATTCGGCAGTCGTTATTACGGTGAAGGTCGTACGGTTCTGGCGACCCTGAAATACAGCTGGTAACGCCAAGCCTTTAAACAGAAGCGGCCACCCGTCTTAATGATGGGCGGCCGTTTTGTTGTGTCGGGACGGGGTGTAAAGCCCTAGCTGCCGTCAGCAGTACGGAAGACCGTCAGGCCGTTGACCACAACCCGCCCATCGGGCAGCAGTTGCCCATCATATTCTGTCGTGCCTTGTGGACCCGGGCGTCCGGCGGCAAGGCCATTGACGGCAAAGGGTACAAGCGCGCCAAGGATGGTCGGGTTGTCTGGCGTTCCCAATAGGTCGACCAGCTTTTCCTGACCCAGAAGTCTGAAGTCAAAGTCACCGGTGAAGCCATAACGTGCCGCAGCCTGTGCCAGGAATTCGCCAGAACCAAGCGCCTCAAGCCCGCGGGATTCAATATAGAACTCGTCAACCTTGACCGGGGCGCCGTTCTGGGCGGCCTTTTTCCACAGCGCATCGCCGATTTGGCGGCGGGCAAAGCGCGGGGCGGTGCCGGTCAGGATATCGTTGAAACCCTTTGCAATGATCGGTTGGGCGTCAGACCAGGGCAGACCGGTACTGCTGCTTTTGACCCGCACCGTGCGCGGCTGCAGAAGGCTTGGCAGCCACAAACCATCATGGGAATAATCGAGATGGGTCGCACCATCGTCGCCGGGATAAAGCGTGAAGTTGGCCGATTTGATCGAGCCGCGCTTTTCGCGGTTGGGGCCCGTCCATTCGGCCGCCTGCCAGGCGATCTTGGCCATTTCCGGCAGCCATTGAATGATCAGGCCATTGATCAGCCAGTGCTTGCGTGAAACCGGCTCGTCCCCGACCAGAAAATCGGCAAAGCCGTCAAAGGTAACCGGCACATTGCGCGCGGTATCCCAGCGCAGATAACCCCCGGCATTGCGCAGCGTAAGGTCACGTTGATCCGTGGTTGCCTCGGCCAGCATTTTGGCCTGTGTGGGCAGTTTGACATCAAGATCAACCTGATTGGCGCTATCGGTATCGCGCACCGTGACCAGAACATCATCCATCGCCAGCTGGCGCGGGCTGGAATAGCCACTGAGATCAAGGGAAACCGCGTCAAAAACCAGTTCGACCGCATCGCCGTCGATGGGGCGGGCATCGACCTCGGTCGCGGAAATGCCCGATTGCATCAGGATCGCATCAACGGCAGTCCGGGCATCTTCGACGGAAATAGCGTCGGCACGGGTGGTCAGGCCGGCAATCGAAATTGCCAGAACGCCAAAGCCGGTAAGTGCCTTTCGCAACTGCATGACGGGATCCTTTTGCTTGCCAGAAGGGAGAAATACGCCCTCTGTTGGTAACGCAGGCCAGAGTTTACCCCAAATTTGGTAATGTTAGGGCAAAGTAATTCAGGTGTGATGCAGGTCACCCTTCGGGAATTTTCGCCAATTTTCGCCACGATTAGGTAACACCTGACGGGATGCTGTCAGGAGGGGCTAGCTATAAAACCGGTCAGTGAAGACGAAGGGGGGTTATTTGTTTGCGCAGTTGAGCGTGTCACGCGCTTGTGGTGTTGCGACACCACACAGGAAGGTTTCAACCGCGCGGGAAACACGTTCAGCAATCTGCTGATCGGTCATTGGCGGGCGCGGATTGTGTTTCATGATCCGCGATTGCCAGTCGCCAATGATCAAGCATTCGAACATTTCTGCCGAATGATCCGGGTCGTCGATGATCATATTGCCAAGCTTTTGTTGCCTTGAAAGGTAATCAGCAAGGTGCTTGCGCGTGCTGTCGGGGCCAACTTCGAAGAATTTCTCGATCAAGGGTAGAAAATGCTGGCCTTCGGAATACAGAATCTGGGTGAAGCGGGCGACTTCCTCGGTTACAATCTTTTGGGCCAGTTTCGTACCGAAGTCCGTAAGGGCATCACGGGGAGGGAGATCGGTTTCCAGTGAAATATGCAGTTCGGCAGAGAATTCTTTGCAGCGTTCAGTCATGACTGCAGCCAGCAAGCCATCCTTCCCGCCGAATGCTTCGTACAGGGTCGTACGCGATCCACCAGACTGTGAAATGACGTCATTGAGAGTCACGCCGACAAAGCCACGTTCAAGCAATAACGCCCATGCAGCATCCATCATTGCGCGACGGCGTGCAGTACCGCGAGAATGTTGTTTTTCAAGCTTTTCGGGCGTTTCACTCATCTTTCTTGGCTCTGCTGTTTTTGGCTCTTGATCGTGCAGCGCACAATGTGTACTGTACCGTACAGTATTTATAAAAGCAATGGCAAAGCGCACACCACACGGCTTTGCGCGGACTTAGAAGGAATAAGCATTTTGTCCATGCGATCTTGTTTGAAATTCGCTGGTATGGCAGCGCTTGTCGTGCTTGTAGCCGGCTGCAGCGAGCAGAACGAAGGCGACCAACAGGCAGCCGCCCAGCAACAGCCACAGGCGACCCCGGTCGGTACCGTGACGCTGAATGCGCAGACTGTTGGCCTGATTGAGGAAATGCCCGGTCGTACCGTCGCCTTCCGTCAGGCAGACATCCGCCCGCAGGTCGATGGCATTATCAAGGAACGCAACTTCACTGAGGGTGCGTTTGTTGAAGCCGGTCAGCAGCTTTATATGATTGATCAGGAAGTGTACCTGGCGCGGGTTGATGCAGCCCAGGCCGAACTGACGCGTCAGCGCGCAACCCTTGATCAGACGACCAAGACGCGTTCGCGCTATGACCCGCTGATCAAGTCGCAGGCCGTCAGCCAGCAAACCTATGACGATGCGGTCGCCGCCGAAGCACAGGCAAAGGCAGCCGTTGCTGCGGCGCGTGCTGAGCTTGAACAGGCGCGGATCGATCTGGCCTATACCACGGTCACCGCACCGATTTCCGGTCAGATCAGCTCGTCGGATTATTCCGAAGGTGCGCTTGTGACCGCCAATCAGTCATCAAAACTGACCACCATCACCCAGCTTGACCCGATCTATGTCGACGTGACCCAGGCAGGTGGCCGGTTGCTGAAGATCAAGGAAGCTGTCCGCAATGGTCGCATCACGGGTGTTGAAAACGGGCAGATCGAGGTTGCCCTGATTATTGATGCTACCGGTGAAGAATATCCGCATACCGGGACGCTTCAGTTCTCGGATGTGACGGTAAATGAAACCACCGGTACGGTGCGTTTGCGCGCGGTCTTCCCGAACCCCGACGGAAACCTATTGCCAGGTATGTTTGTCCGCGGTCAGGTCCGCCAGGGGCGTTTAGATAATGCATTCCTTGTGCCGCAAAAAGCGGTGATGCGCCGCCCGGATGGCTCGGCTTATGCCTATGTTGTCGAGGATGGCAAAGTTGCCTCCAAGGATCTGACGATTGAGCAGTCGCAGGGACAGGATTGGCTGGTGACGGC
>NZ_DCAO01000104.1:49353-54430 GCF_002311515.1 Thalassospira sp. UBA1131 | reverse complement strand
CCGGTTGCGCCGCAGCCCGTTGAAACCGCCAAAGCCGCCGAATAAGGACTTATTCAATGGCAAAATTCTTTATTGATCGCCCCGTCTTCGCCTGGGTTATTGCCTTGGTGATCATGCTGGCGGGGGGGCTCTCGCTTTGGCAGTTGCCAATCGAACAGTATCCTTCGATTGCACCGCCTTCGGTTGAGATCGAGGCAACCTATCCGGGGGCATCGGCCCAAACTGTTGAAAACACGGTCACGCAGGTGATCGAGCAGCAGATGAACGGTCTTGATTATCTGCGTTACATGTCCTCGACCTCGTCGGGGAATGGTCAGGCTTCGATTACGCTTACTTTTGAGCCCGAAGCCGATCCAGACATTGCCCAGGTTCAGGTCCAGAACAAACTGCAGGCTGCCATGTCGTCACTTCCAAACGAAGTGCAGCAGCAGGGCGTAACCGTCACTAAGTCCAGTGGCTCGTTCCTCATGGTTGTCGGCTTTGTGTCGGGCGATGGGTCGATGAATGCCGAAGACCTCTCGGACTTTGTTGTGTCGTCGGTGGAAGACCCGATTGCGCGTGTGAATGGTGTTGGCTCGGTTCAGGTGTTTGGTGCGCAGCATGCGATGCGCATCTGGCTCGATCCGAACAAGATGCTGTCCTATAACCTGACGGTGATGGATGTTAACAATGCCATCGAGGCACAAAACACCGAAGTCACCGCCGGTCAGATTGGCGGTGCGCCTTCCGTCGAAGGTCAGCAGATCAACGCAACCATCACCGCGCAAAGCAAACTGCAAACGGTCGATGAATTCGCCAATATCCTGCTGAAAGTCGAAACCGATGGTGCGCAGGTCCGTCTTGGTGACGTTGCGCGCATCGAAATCGGCGGCGAAAGCTATGAGATCGTGGCGCGGTACAATGCGCAAGCGGCAACCGGTATCGGTATCAACCTTGCCACCGGTGCCAACGCCCTTGATACCGCAGATGCGGTCAAGGCCCGTCTGGCAGAACTGAAACCGTTCTTCCCGCAAGGGATCGAGATCGTCTATCCCTATGACACGACACCGTTCGTCGAGGTTTCGATTGAATCGGTTGTGCACACCCTGTTTGAGGCGATTGTTCTCGTCTTCCTGGTGATGTTCCTGTTCCTGCAGAACTGGCGGGCAACGCTTATTCCGACGATTGCCGTGCCGGTTGTCTTGCTCGGCACATTCGGGGTCCTTGCTGCCTTTGGCTATTCGATCAACACGCTGACCATGTTTGCCATGGTGTTGGCCATCGGCCTTTTGGTCGATGACGCGATTGTCGTGGTCGAAAACGTCGAACGTGTGATGGAAGAAGACGGTCTTCCGCCGCGCGAAGCAACGCGGAAATCCATGGGCCAGATTACTGGCGCGCTGATTGGTATTGCCTTGGTGCTGTCAGCCGTGTTCGTGCCGATGGCGTTCTTTGCCGGGTCTACGGGGGCGATTTATCGTCAGTTCTCGGTAACGATTGTGTCGGCCATGGCGCTTTCGGTGGTTGTGGCAATTGTTCTGACACCGGCCCTTTGTGCGACCATGCTCAAACCCGGTCACACCGATCCGACCAAGAAGAAAGGCCCGTTTGGCTGGTTTAACCGCGGGTTCGAGAAGACCAACACTTTCTATCAGGGAAGCGTCGGTCATGTCGTGAATCGCAAATGGCGCTACCTGTTCGTTTACGGGATTTTGGTTGTCGCGCTGGCCGCACTGTTTGGCCGTCTGCCGGGCTCATTCCTGCCTGAAGAAGATCAGGGCATCATGTTTTCCATGGTGCAACTGCCTGCCGGGGCATCGCAGGAACGCACGGTTGATGTTCTCAAGAAGATCGAAAATCACTTCATGGAGAACGAAGCGGAAAACATCGACGGTATTTTCACTGTTGCCGGCTTCTCGTTTGCCGGTAGTGGACAGAACGCCGGTATTGCATTCTTGAACCTGAAAGACTGGTCTGAACGTACCCGTGCGGATCAATCGGTTGATGCGGTGATTGGTCGTGCCTATGGCGCGTTTGCCCAGATCCGCGAAGCCATGGTCTTTGCCTTTGCACCACCGGCGATTATCGAACTTGGTACCGCGAACGGCTTTGACCTGCAGCTTGTCGACCGCGGTGGCAATGGTCACGACGCCCTGATTGCGGCCCGCAACCAGCTTTTGGGCATGGCATCGCAGGACCCGCGTCTTGTCGGTGTGCGTCCGAACGGTCTGAATGATACCCCGCAGTTCAATATCAAAATTGATCAGGAAAAGGCCAGCGCCCTTGGTGTTGACCTTGCCGATATCAACCAGACGCTGGCGGCTGCTTGGGGTTCAAGCTATGTCAACGACTTCATCGAAAATGGCCGCGTCAAGCGCGTCTATATGCAGGCTGATGCCAAATACCGCATGATGCCAGAAGACATGGATTACTGGTATGTCCGTAACCAGTCGGGCGAGATGGTGCCGATTTCGGCTGTCTCTACGAGTGAGTGGACCTATGGTTCTCCGCGTCTGGAACGCTTCAACGGGCTGTCCTCGCTGAACATTCAGGGTTCTGCTGCACCTGGCGTAGCATCCGGTGATGCCATGTCCGCGATGGAAGAGCTTGTATCGCAGCTTCCAGGCGATATCGGTCTGGAATGGCAGGGACTGTCCTATGAAGAACGCGAAGCGGGCGAACAGGGACCGGCATTGTATGCTCTGTCAATGATCGTCGTCTTCCTGTGTCTGGCAGCGCTTTATGAAAGCTGGGCCATTCCGATTTCGGTGATGATGGTCGTGCCGCTGGGTGTCCTTGGTGCGGTGATCGCAGCCATGCTGCGTGGTCTGCCCGATGACGTCTATTTCCAGGTGGCGATCCTGACCACGATTGGTTTGTCGGCCAAGAACGCCATCCTGATTGTCGAGTTCGCCCGCGAACTTTATGACGATGGGATGGGGCTTCTTGAGGCAACTGTCGAGGCCGCCCGTCAGCGTCTGCGTCCGATCATCATGACGTCGATGGCCTTCACCCTTGGTGTCGTGCCGCTGGCAATTTCGACCGGTGCCGGTGCCGGGGCCCGTGTGGCCGTGGGTACCGGTGTGATGGGCGGGATGATTGCGGCAACCGTGCTTGCGATCTTCTTCGTGCCGCTGTTCTTTGTTCTGATTGTTGGCACCTTTGCCAAGAACCGGAAGAAAAAGGACGAAGTCCAGGCCGCCCACGAACATCCGGCTGAATAAAATTTAAGGCCAGCCTTGATCAAAAGGCTGGCCTTAAACGGCATCGCGCCGTGACGGTGCAGAATTTAAATTTCTGCATGATCCCCCGACCCCGCCGTTGCGCGTGCGAAAGAAAGGGCCGATGCGTTTGCATCGGCCCTTTTGTTTTGACCGCAACCCCCAATAAGGTCAAGCGCCTTTTGGATAGGGTGCGCCGCGCCAAACCCGCACGAACGGCGTAGATATCGCACTTTTGGGCAGGCAAAAATCAGGTTTTGCTCATGCTATCAAGGCTCTGACGGTGCGCATGCATCTGATGGAAAATCGCGTATCTGCGATCATGATCAGCCTTGGCCGATGGATCGGGCGCATGGGCGGTTTCCTTGCCGGCCATCTGGCGCGCGGCCCGGGCAAGACCGCCTTTTGCATCCAGGGCACCGGCGGCCAGCATCGCCGATCCCAGCAGCACCGGCTCTTCGCAATCAGACATCACAACCGTGCAGCCGGTGACATCGGCATAGAGTTTCACCAGCACCTTGCTGGCGGTGTGCCCGCCGCTCAGATGGATGTGGGTGATGTCATAGCCGGTATCATTCATCGCATCGATGATGTGGCGCGTGCCGTAGGCAATCGCGCACGCGGTGGCCCAGTAAAGCTTCAGGAAGCTTTCCTCGCTTTGATCCAGTGTCAGGCCGGAAATCACGCCAAGGGCTTCCGGATCGGCCAGCGGCGATCGGTTGCCATGGAAATCAGGTAGAACATGCAGGCGCGGTGCTAGATCGGTTTTTTCTGCCATCATCGGCATCAGTTTTTCACCGGCAAGCTTGTGGGCATCACGGCCCATGTCATGAGAAAACGGATGCATGGCAACGATGTGATCCAGCAACGCACCCGTTGCCGATTGTCCGCCTTCGTTCAGCCAAAGGTTCGGGGCAATCGCCCCGAAATACGGACCCCAGACACCCTTGATAAAGCGCGGTTCTTTCGATAGCGCCATATGGCAGGTCGATGTCCCCGCGATCATGGCAAAATGCTGATCAAGGTTGCCATCAAGATATTCGCCAAGCGTGCCCAGCGCCCCGGCATGGGCATCAATCAGGCCCGCGCCCACCACGCAATCAGTCGTCAGGCCAAGGTCGGCTGCCCCCTGTTCGGAAAGGGATCCGATCAGTTCCCCAACTGCAAGCGCACTGTCATGCATGTTGATCTTGTCATTCAGGTCTTCCATGCCGATGGTTTTAAGGAAATCGCGATCCCATGGTTCATCCTGATGGGCAAGGTAGGTCCATTTGCACGTCACCGTGCAGCAGGATCGGGCGTTGCTGCCGGTTGCGCGGAATGACAGGAAATCGGCCAGATCATACGCCGCGCCCATTTTCTGCCAGGCGGCATTGTGATGGCGTTTCAGCCACATCAGCTTGGGCATTTCCATTTCAGGTGACATGGTGCCGCCAATATATTCCAGCACCTTCGCACCGGTGGCGGTGCATTCCTCGGCCTCGCGCACGGCCCGGTGATCCATCCAGACGATCACATCCCAGTTGTCCGCACCATTGGGGGTGACGGCCAATGGTTTGTTATCCTGATCGCGGATCACGAGCGAGCATGTGGCATCAAACCCGATGGCGGCGACCTTTTGCGCAGGGACCTCGGATTTGGCCATGGCATCCCGCACCGACTGACAGACCGACTGCCAGATATTTTCAGAATCCTGTTCGACAAAATCGGGTTTCGGGCGGTTCATCGCAATTGCGTGTGCGGCACTGCCAAGCAATTTGCCATTGGCGTCAAACACGCCGGCGCGCGCACTTCCGGTGCCGACATCGACACCGACAAAACAGGGGTAAGTGGGACTCATGGTCGGGTACTCCTCCGCATATCCCCTGGCTTTTCGG
>NZ_DCAO01000104.1:46523-49230 GCF_002311515.1 Thalassospira sp. UBA1131 | reverse complement strand
AATTTTGCCTGAGTTGATCAAAAGTTCATTAATTGGTCAAATGTTCATTTTTGTTGACGCTGAACTTATCTCTTAGCTACGCTGTAGCGATAACATAAATCACACAAGCCAGGTTCAACATGGCCCGAGGAAACAATGTCCAAGGCCCGGCCGATGATGTCGGGGCCGGTATCGTAACGTCAGCATCAGAGATCCAAGGTCTGTTTGACGCCTGTCGTGTTGTCCTGTTTGACTGTGACGGCGTTCTGGTCAATAGCGAACCGATCTCGCTGGCAACGCTTGTCGATGTGCTGGACCATTTTAACGCGCCGCTCAGTCTGCGCGACGTATCGGACCGATTTACCGGACGATCAAGTTCCGCACCGATTGAATATATCAAAACCCAGACGGGGCGCGATGTCAGTGCGGAATTCAAACCGTATTACTACAAAATGCTGTTTGACCGCTATGACCGCGACCTGACCAAGATTGACGGGATCGAAACCGTCCTGACCGTCCTTCAGGCACGCGATATTGCCTTTTGCATTTCATCAAGCAGTTCTGTCGAACGGCTTGAAAAAACCATGCAGGTCACGGGCCTTGGCCCTTGGTTTGACGGGCGTGTTTATAGTGCGGATTTCGTTGAAAACGGCAAACCGGCCCCGGATCTTTTCCTGCATGCGGCCAATGCCATGGGATATGCCCCGGGTGATGCCATCGTGATAGAGGATTCTGTTGCCGGGGTGACGGCGGCACGGGCCGCTGGCATGAAATGCATCGGCTTTGTCGGCGGCGGGCATTATGCCGATGACCGCGAAGGGGCCAGCCAGCGACTTTATGAAGCCGGCGCTGATATTGTTATTTCCGACATGTCGATGTTAGCACAGGCGATTGCGGTTTAACGCCGCTTACCGCTGGGTCAGAAGTTTCTGATAGCGGGTCTGGCTTTGGCTGAGGTGATCGCGCATCGCCTTGCGGGCAGTATCTTCGTCGCGCGCGGCAATCGCATCATAAATCCGGCGATGTTCACCGGTGATCATCTGCATATAGGCCTTTTGGTCTTCGGCCTCGGGCGGGCGGCGGCGCAATTGCGCGCGCGGGATGGTTTTATCGCCCAGATGTTCCAGAAACTCGGCAAAGCGGCGATTGTTGGTGGCGGATGCAATCGCGCTGTGAAATTCGAAATCGGCCTGTTCGGTCGGCTCGCCCTTTTCAAGGGCGCGTTCCATTCTGGCCATTGCCTCGTAAATCTTGGTTTGCTGCGCGACAGAGCCTCGCGTGCAGGCAAGCCCGGCCGCCTCGATCTCAACCGCCATGCGCAGTTCAAGGATTTCCAGAACGTCGGACACTTGTGCGTAATCAACCGCAAAGATCGATTTATCATTCGCCCGCGTTTGCGGCGACAGAACAAACACCCCGGCACCCTGACGCGGTTCCAGCAACCCGTCGGCCTTAAGGGCGGCAATTGCTTCGCGGATCACGGTGCGGCTGACGCCAAACTGTTCGGTCAGAACCGGTTCGGTCGGCAATTTGCTTCCGGGTTCGCGCTGGCCGCTTTCGATCTCTTGGCGCAGGCTGGCAATGACTTTTTCGGTCAGCGACACTTTGCGCGGGGCGGCCGACACACGGGGTTTGTTCATTTTGCGTATCCGATAATTCCGGTGTAAAACAACCAGATAAAAAATGGCGGTGTGGCGTTAAGGATTGTTTGGCGCCAGCAGAGTTACAATCTTCAATTAATCGAACGATAGTGGTTCTGTAAAGTCATCATATGATTTTGGTTGGATTTGAGGCACACAGGAATGGCCAAAAAAGGCGAACCTGAATACCGTTGGAACAGTGGTCCTTTTCAGATCGGAATTGTCCCAGAGGGCGGGGCGATATCGCGGATTGACTGGATCCGCCCGGATGGCAAGGGCATTATCAATTTGTTGCGTCCGGTCACCCCGGAGGCGATTGCATCGGGCAATCCGTCAAATTTGGGCTGTTTCCCGATGGTGCCGTTTGCCAACCGACTGGCCTTTGCCGAGTTCGAATTTGATGGCCGCATCGTCAAGGTCCCGGCCAACCGCCCACCCAGCCCGCATGCCATTCACGGCTTTGGCCGGTCGTCGGAATGGCAGATCGAACGCCCGACGGTTGATACGCTGCGCTTCAATCACAAACATGACGATCCGCAAAGCGGCTTTGTCTATGTCGCCTGGCAGGAAATCAAGGTCACCGAGGGGGATGTGACCATCGAAATCGGTGTGCGTCATCTGGGCCGAACACCGATGCCCTATGGTATTGGCCTGCACCCCTGGTTCCCGGGTGGCGAAGATGTTTCGGTCGCCTTTATCGCGTCTGACAGTTTTGCCACGGACGAGGATATGCTGCCGACCGCGCGCACGGTGATTGATCTGGGCCGCGATTTTTCCGATGGTCGCATGATCCGCCATAACCTGGCACTTGATGCCCATTATGCCGGTTGGCACCTTGAAGCCGACATGGTCTGGCAGGATGCAGGTTACAGTGTGAAGATGCTGGCAAGCGACAGCCTGTCAAACGTGCAATTCTATATCCCCGAAGACGGCAAGACATTCTGTGTCGAGCCGGTATCGCACGTGCCAAACGTTCATAACCGTCCGGAATTCAAGGAACTCGGCGATCTTGTCGTGCTTGATAACAACCAGACGCTGACCGGTACCATGACGCTGATCCCGACCTTGCATGAGACACCCGATAGCGG
>NZ_DCAO01000104.1:24147-46417 GCF_002311515.1 Thalassospira sp. UBA1131 | reverse complement strand
CTGGTGGATTGATCCGAAACGGCGGGCAGATCGGCAAAGGCTTTACCGACCAGAAGTTTATCGATAAAAACTTACAAGTAAGTTTTACAAGATAACAAGTCCGGGGGACGGATGTCGGAATTGCTTTTAAGGGTTCAGAAGCGCGAAAAGCTTGCCGATCAGCTTTATGGTCAGATCCTTGAACAGATCATCTCGGGCAACCTTGCCGAAGGTGCGAAGCTGCCCTCGGAAAATGAAATTTGTGCATCCTTTGGCGTGTCGCGCCCGGTTGTGCGCGAAGCGTTGCGCAAACTGCAATCCGATGGACTTGTCTATGCCCGCCAGGGGGTCGGGTCGTTTGTCAAAAAACGCCCGCCACAAGGCCTGATCGAGTTTGGCGGTGTCAGTGATGTCGCGGGGCTTCTGCGTTGCTTTGAAGCACGTTCGGCGATTGAGGGCACAACGGCCCGCATGGCCGCCGAACGCGCCAGCCCCCGCCATCATCGCGAAATTGAAAATGCGCTTAAACTGCTCGAAGACGGGGTATCGGCCGGTGATATTGCCGATAAGGCCGATCTGGCCTTTCACATGGCGATTGCGCGTGCCAGCGGTAACGAGATTTTCGTGACCATCCTTAATTCCCTGCATGAAGTAATGTCGAAATCCATGCGTGTGGCGCTTAATATCACACGTGGGGGCTCGGCCGAACGTGCGCAAAAGGTGCTGTCTGAACACCGCCAGATCTATGATGCGATCCTTGGCCATGATGGCAATAGTGCCGAACTGATGATGCGCTATCACCTGCATCAGGCCCGCCAACGCGTTACCGACCACGCCCGCGACAAGTAATCAGATGTGCCGCCCGGCCTGAGGGGTACGGGCAGGGGCGGGCACAAATCCTGTTGACGAACAGGGCCCCGGACTGGCAAACCAGACACAACAAAAATTAATCATATGAATTTGGGAGTGTGCGATGACCGGTGGTGTAATGTATCAGCCGGAAATTCTCAGTGATGAGACTTTCACTTTGGCGGAATGCCCCAATTGGGATGCGGCCAACAATCGGCTTTACTGGACAGACATTCTTAATTGCAAACTGCATGCGCTTGATGTTGCCACGGGCCTTCGCAAGACATGGACCTTTGACAGCGAGCTTGGCTGTTTCGGGCTGACCGATCAGGGCCGCATTATCGTGGCCCTGCGTAAGGATATCCTTTTCCTTGATCCGAAAACCGATGCGCGTGCACCGCTGTGTCGCATTGAAGACGGGATCAACAGCCGCACCAATGATGGCAAGATCGGGCCGGATGGCGCGTTCTGGGTCGGCACCATGGATGACAACCCTGAAAAGATGCCAATTGCCTCGCTCTATCGCATTACGGCTGATGGCAAGATCGAGGAAAAGGCAACCGGTTTCAAGATTTCCAACGGTATTGCCTGGTCCGGTGACGGATCGAAAATGTATCACTCGGACTCACGCGGGCCGTGGGTCAATCGCTGGGATTTCGATGTTGCAACGGGCAATATTTCCAACTGCACGCGTTATCTTGATCTCGATGATCGGCTTGGCCGTCCGGATGGCGGCGCTGTGGATGCCGAAGGATGCTATTGGTCGGCGGGTGTGTCGGCGGGCAACCTTAACCGCTTTGCCCCCGACGGGACGCTTTTGAAATCGATCCCGATGCCAATGCCCAATCCGACCATGCCGTGCTTTGGCGGGCCCGACATGAAAACGCTGTATGTCACCAGCCATCAGGAAGGCTATAGCCCGGAAAAGCGTGCTGAATTCCCGCATGCCGGGAAGCTGGTCAAGCTGCGCGTTGAAGTGCCCGGTGTGCCAGTGACCAAGTTCCGTGAAAATAGCGAGCGCCGCGCGCAACCCCGCTAAGAGGTCCGCTAAAACCAAAAAGGCCATGCAGGGAAATCTGCATGGCCTTTTTCTTTGGGGTCGGTTTGATCAGACCTTTTTGATTTCAGCCGTCACAGTGCCAAGCCCCTCAAAGATCGCCTCGATCTTGCCATGCGGCGTAATGGTCGGAAGCGCGCAGGCGCCGGTGGTGATGACGTCTCCTGGCTTCAGGCTTTTGCCGCGCTTGGCAAGGAACCCGACCAGATATTCAAGCCCGCCAAATATCTCTGGCCAGGCATCCGGATCATCATTGCTGGCAAGGACTTCACCGTTACTTTTGGTGGTGACTTTGCCGCCAATAAAACCAAGATCGCGCCAGCTGTCAATTTCAGCGCCCAGGATGAAGTGACTGGTCGAATTCAGGTCTGCCAGTGTCTGGATCGGGTCCTGTTTTTCATGATAGCGGCGATCGGCAATCTCGATTGCCAGATGCATGCTTTTGATATGATCAAGGATGTCGCTTGATGTCGCATCCGGGGCAGGGGTGCTGTCCATGACAACCGCAATTTCCGCCTCGATATTGGGGAAATGGATGTCCTTGGTAGTCAGTGTCGCGCCATCGCCAAGAATACGTCCATCCAGCAACGGCCCCACCAGCGGGCCATCGGCACCGATCTTTTCCTGTGCCGCACGGGTCGCAACTGCAAGCTTCCAGCCCGCCTGCGCAATGCCGACCTCGGCAAGGGTGGCGTCCTGAATGGCATAGGCCTCCTCAAAGGTTTTGGGGGCAATGTCAGCAGGCAGGGGATCAATCAGGGTGTGGGTGGTAAAGGCATCGGCAAGGATGCGGCTGGCGGCGGTGATATCAGTCATTCCCGGTCTTCTTGTTTGTGGCAATTGATTTGGTCGCCAGAGCCTAGCGGGCTTTGTTGTCAAAGTCATCATACCAATTGCCGCGATTCGGTGAAATCGACCAGATCTTCCTGATTCATTCCAAAGTCGTACATTGTCGGAATGACCAAGAAATCCATGTTTTCTGCGGTTTCTGGTGATTTTAAAAAGTCTGAGTATTATGTTTGACAAAATGATATGATGAATTTATAGAATCGTCATAGTTATTTGACGTATTCAGACATTAGGGACGCTTGATGCACTATCTAGAGATGAAAAAGGCGATTGGCGCCGGGTTGCTTTCTTTTCCGGTGACGCCTTTTGATGCCGAAGGCGCGCTTGATCTTGCGACCTATCGCACGCATGTCGGCTGGCTGTCGCAATATCCGGCAACCGCCCTGTTTGCCGCCGGTGGCACCGGGGAATTCTTTTCCCTGACCCCGGCCGAGGTGGTCGAAACCGTGCGTGCGGCCAAGGAAGTTGCCGGCGACACCCCGATCATCGCCGGGTGCGGGTATGGCACGGCCATGGCGGTTGAACTTGCCAAGGCCTGCGAGGAGGCCGGTGCGGATGGTCTTTTGTTGTTGCCGCAATATCTGGTTGGTGCCGAACAGGAAGGCCTGTTTGCCCGGGTGAAGGCGGTGTGTGATGCGGTCGATATCGGTGTGATTGTCTATAACCGCGACAATTCGATCATTACGGCCGAAACACTTGCCAAGCTGTGTGACGTCTGCCCGAACCTGGTCGGGTTCAAGGACGGCCATGGCAATATCGAAATGGTCACCAAGGTTTGCACCGTGATCGGGGATCGCCTGTCCTATATCGGCGGCATGCCGACAGCCGAGGTTTTTGCCAAGGCATACAAGGCAGCCGGTGTGACAACCTATTCATCGGCGATCTTTAACTTCCTGCCGCAACAGGCGCTTGATTTCTATGACGCGCTCGGCCGTGACGATGACGCCGCGATGAGCCGCGCACTGACCGAATTTTTCTATCCCTATCTTGATATCCGCAATCGTGGAAAGGGCTACGCCGTTTCCATCGTCAAGGCGGGCATGCGCGTGATCGGGCGCGATACCGGCCCGGTACGCAGTCCGCTGACCGATTTGACGGATGCGGAACATGACATGCTGGCCGATGTGATCCGCAAGGCATACGGCGACGCGGCCCTTCGCGCTGCCTGATGGCGGGTCGCCAACGTGCGACATATGACTTGTTATTTCCCGGCAGGTTCGCCTGCCGGGAGGCAGAATGGGACGCTAAAGCTGCAATCGGTGATCGGGAATTTGATGCCGTTCGCAACTTAGTTGTTAACAAATCTTACAGTTATGTTTACAAGTGCTGAATTGTAGGATTAAATGATAAGAACAAGACCCAAAAGGGCAAAATGCTTCAATGAAATAGACAACAGATTGTCTGGGAGGACCTGAAATGAACAAGTTTATCAAAACCACAACGCTGACGATTGCGGCAGCTGCCGTATCCGTGGCGCTGGCATCCGGTGCGCAGGCGAAGGAATGGCGCGGCTGGAACATTCATCCGCCGGAATACCCGGTTTCGACCGGCATGGAAGAATTCGCCAAGCTGATCAATGAAAAGTCCGGTGGCGATCTGGAAGCCAAGGTTTACCACGGTGGCGTTCTGGGCGATCAGCCTGATGCAATCCAGCAGGTCCGCCTCGGTGGTCTGGACTGGGCTGTTTTCAACCTCGGCCCGCTGGGTGAAGTTGCGCCCGAAGCCAACGTTGTGTCGCTGCCTTTCATCTTCAAAAGCGTCGATGCCATGCATGAAGTCATGGATGGCCCGGCTGGTCAGCAGATTGCCGATGGCCTGATCGAAGCTGGCTTGCAGCCGCTTGGTTGGTATGACTCTGGTGCGCGTTCGTTCTATAACTCCAAGCGTCCGATCAATACCCCGGCTGACCTTGACGGTTTGAAATTCCGCGTCATGAGCAACGATCTTTATGTTCAGATGGTTGATGCGCTTGGCGGTAACGCGACCCCGATGGCCTATAGCTCGGTCTATCAGTCGCTGAAAACCGGCGTGATCGATGGTGCGGAAAACAACTACCCGTCTTATGACAGCTCCGGCCATTTTGAGGCGGCGAAATACTATTCCGTCACCCAGCACCTGATCCTTCCGGAATGCCTGTGCATGAACAAGGCGCTTTATGACAGCCTGTCGGACGAGGAAAAGAAAATCGTCCACGAAGCAGCTGAAGCGTCGGTGACCGTACAGCGTGCCGCATGGGCCGATCGTGCAGAGCAGTCCAAGGAAAAAGTCATTGCCGCCGGCATCGAAGTCAACGAGATCGCCGACAAGCAGGCTTTCCAGGATGCCATGCAGCCGGTCTATGACAACTTCCTGAAAGCCAACCCGGATCTTGCCGATCTGGTCAAGGCGATCCAGGACGCGCAGAAATAAGGCCTTAAATATCTGAAGGGCGGCGATAATATCGTCGCCCTTCTTTTTGGCTGCGCTTAGTATGTTCGTCGTTTATCTGTTTCTGGTAGCGCGTAGATGTTTTCTCGTTTTGTTAATGTGATTGATCGCTTGGGCGGCGGGATTGCCGGGGTGCTGAACCTGATTGGTGGTTTGGCCCTTGTCGCACTGATCCCGAGTTTCGCCTGGCTGGTGTTCGGGCGTTATGTCCTCAATGAAACACCGACCTGGGTCGAACAGGTTTCGCTTATTCTGATTGTGCTGATTACCTTTCCGGTCGCAGCTGCTGGCATCCGCGACAACAGCCACCTTTCCGTTTCCTTTTTCCGCGATGCTTTGCCGCCGAAAATGGCCGCCATTGTTGCGGCCATCGGGTATGGCGCGTCGGCGTGGTTTGGCTATTGGATGCTGATCGGGGCGATGGATCTGGTTGCGTTTAACTGGGCCAAGACCATGCCGATCATTCATATTTCAGATGGCTTGCGGTCCGTTCCGATGGCGGTGTGCGGGGCCGGGATCATGTTTTACAGCGTGGTTCATATCCTCAAGATCGCGGCGCGGTGGAAAACCATTTCCCAGGCCCGCATTTACCATGATGATTTGCTGAACGAGGACGTGAAATAACATGGGCATGACCATTCTTCTGGGCGTGTTTGCCATTGGTATTCTGATCGGCATGCCCGTTGCCATCGCACTTGGTTTTGCCGCCCTTGGCGCGTTCTTCGTCGAAGGCCTTCCGACCCTGATTGCGTTTCAGCGCATCGGATCGGGGATTTCGGCCTTTTCGTTGCTTGCCATTCCGTTCTTTATCTTTGCCGGTGAATTGATGCTTCACGGCGGGATTGCGACCAGGCTTGTGCAATTTGCGACCGCCCTTGTCGGCAGTCGGCGCGGCGGCCTTGGCATTGTGAATGTGTTTTCATCGATGCTGTTTGGCGGCATTTCCGGTTCTGCCGTGGCCGATACATCGGCCCTTGGCTCTATCCTGATCCCGGTGATGAAGAAGGAAGGCTACCGCGCGGATTATGCGGTCAATGTCACGGTGACCTCATCAATCGCCGGGATCATGATCCCGCCCAGCCACAACATGATCCTCTATGCGGTGGCGGCCGGTGGCGGCATTTCGATTTCCAAGCTGTTCATGGCCGGTGTGGTGCCGGGCATTATCATGTGCCTGCTGCTCGGGCTTGCGACCTGGTTGGTTGCGATCAAGCACGGCTATCCGGCGGAACCGTTCCCGGGTTGGGCAGTGGTTTGGCGCACGGCTGTTCGCGCACTGCCGGGCTTCTTTACCGCTGTGATCATTGTCGGCGGGGTCCTGAGCGGTGTGTTCACCGTAACCGAATCAGGGGCCATCGGTGTGGCCTATGCCCTGATCATTACCGGGTTGGTCTATCGTGAACTGAGCTGGGCCGGTTTTATTGCCGCGGTCAAACAATCGGCCAAGACGACGGCCCTTGTGATGCTGCTGGTTGGCTGTGCGTCGGCCTATGGTTATATGCTGGCCTTTTATCAGGTTCCTGATGCCTTGGCCGATGCGATCACCGGCATTACCGACAATCCGATCATGGTGCTGCTTCTGATCAATGTCATGTTGCTGGTTGCTGGCATGATCATGGATATGGCGGCACTCATCCTGATTTGCACGCCGATCTTCCTGCCGCTTGCCATGCAGTTCGGCATGGACCCGATCCAGTTCGGCATGGTTTTGATGATGAATTTGGGCCTTGGCCTGTGTACACCGCCTGTGGGATCGTGCCTGTTTGTCGGCTGCGCGATTGGCGGGGTGAAAATCGAAAAGGCCGTTCAGACGATCTGGCCGTTTTATCTGGCGATCCTGACGGCCCTTTTGCTGACAACCTATATTCCTGCGATTTCATTGACGCTTCCGAACCTTGTGTTCGGCGGTAATTGATCGTGGGAAAAATCGATACCAAAGAGGATAATTATGAAACGTTTGCTGATCACCGGTGCCGGTGGAAACCTTGGCAAGATCTGCCGCGAAGGGCTTAAGGGCTATGCCGATGTCATTCGCCTGTCAGATATTTCCCCAATGGACCCGGCTGGCCCAAACGAAGAAGTCGTGCAATGCGATCTGTCGGATCGTGCAGCCGTGATCGAGCTGACCAAGGATGTTGATGGCATCATTCATCTTGGCGGCATTTCAATCGAGGCGGCCTTTGATGACCTGCTTCAGGCCAATCTTGCCGGCACCTATAACCTTTATGAAGGTGCGCGTCAGAATGGCGTTAAGCGCATCATGTTTGCCAGCTCCAACCATGCGATTGGTTTTCATAAGCGCACGACCAAGCTTGATGACACATCCGAACAACGCCCCGACAGCCTTTATGGCGTGACCAAATGTTACGGCGAGGCGATGGCAAGCTACTATTTCGACAAGTTCGATGTTGAAACGGTATCGGTGCGCATTGGCTCCTGCTTTGAGAAGCCAAAGGATCGCCGCATGCTGTCAACCTGGATGAGCCCGCGTGATTTTATCTCGTTGATGAAGGCGATCTTTGCAGCACCCATGACCGGCCATCTCGTGATGTACGGGGTTTCGGACAATACATCGAAATGGTGGAGCAATGATCACGCGGACTTCCTTGGCTGGAAACCGCAAGACAGCTCCGAACAATTCCGGGCCGAGATCGAGGCTGCCTTCCCGCCCGAAGATCGCAAAGACCCGGCTGTGATTTATCAGGGCGGTGGTTTTGCCGCCAAGGGCCATTTTGAAGACTGATCCAAGGTCGGTATTCGATCTCAGAACTCCCTAAAATCAATGGCCCGAACGAGTTTCGTTCGGGCCATTGTTGCAACAGGTAGGCACGTCAAAAAGTTTGTCGGATTTGGTCCGTTAGCCTTGCAGCAACCGCAGCAGGTTTTGCGGCATCTGGTTGGCCTGGGCCAGCATGGCAACACCGGACTGAACCAAAATCTGTTTGGATGTAAAGGCCGTCATTTCAGCGGCAACATCCAGATCAAGCAGGGTGGAACGCGCCGATTCCGTATTTTCCTGCGTAGACGCAAGGTTCTGGGCGGCAAAGTCCAGACGGTTCTGGGATGTACCGATTGCGGCACGTGCGCGCTGCAAGTCGTCAATCGCACGCGTCACAACTTCAACCGCGTTCTGGGCGCCTGCAGCAGTGTTAATAGCGTTAGCACCAAGATCCTCGAGCGTTTCCTGACCGATACCAGATGATCCCAGTACCGCAGAGTCAACCGCGCTCAAATTAATCGAAAGACGATCATTGGCGGTGTTGCCGCCACCGACCTGGAACTCAATTGTGTCGGAAAGCTGCTGGCCCGCGTCCTCTTCCATGAAAAAGAACTGGCCAGCGGATGTATCGACGCCAGTTCCCATGAAATCGGTGTTGGCCGAACCAAAGCCGAAATCATTGGAACCTGCGGTACCGGCCCTAACGTAATCAACGGTGTCGGAGAAGTTGGTGTTTACTGTAATTGACAGGCCCAGCTCATCAAAATTGAGCACCGTGTTCTCGCCAGCAGCAATGGATCGAGACCCGCCGGTCGCGGCAAAATCGGTGATATCAATTGACTGGGTCCGCTCGATAGAGCCATCAATCGCGGTAAGTACAGTCATGATGACCTGCTCGCCGGAACCTTCGTTAATTCTTATCTCTAACCCGTTATCGTCGACACCATCTGCAGCTACGTCCTGTGCCCAGTAATTGTTGTCCGTGATCGCGAACCGGTCAAAGCCGAAAGCGGGCCTGAGCGCTTCGTTGCTGGTGGCAGGTGTGAGATTGATTGCAACATCACCCCCATCGCCAAGCAGCTGAATGCCATTGAAGTTGGTCGAGGATGCGATCCGGTCGATCTCGTCACGCAGTTGGACGAATTCGTCATTAAGGAAGCCGCGCTCGGTGTCGGACAGGTTGCCAGACGATGCCTGGACAGCCAGGGTCTTCATGCGAACGAGAACATCATCAATGGTTGCCATACCGCCATCAGCGATCTGGAGCATCGAGTTGGCCTGGCCAACGTTGACGGTCGCGGTTTTGAGAGCCTGGGTGGTTGCATTCAAACGCGCACCGATGGCCATGGAGGCGGCATCGTCACGTGCTGAAACAACACGGGTACCAGAAGACAGTTTCGACAGCGAACGGGTCGCCATCTCGTCAGAAGCAGACAAGTTGCGATGCGCAACATTTGCCGCATAGTTGGATATAATGTTGAGTGCCATTGGATTTCCTACCTGGAAAGTGGCGATGGTTTACTACGTGTAAAGTTCGCAATTAGTGATAAAGCTATAGTAACAACTATAAGTAAAATATCCTCTTGTCGAGTGAAATCTAATTTATACGACAGATAAACAGTAGGATCCTATTCTTTAGAATAGGTTTTGGGCGGAAATTTCCGATGAATAGAGTGCAAAGCAATGCCGCTCTGAGACCGCATGTGGGGTTTCTGTGCCGGGACTCGCACCGTCTGGCGGTTTCGCATGCTGTCATTAGGACAGCTCCAACACAAGGTTAGGGCTTAAATCGGCAGTTGTTTTGTGGCCAACACAGCAAGATTTTCAGATAGCGATGCTGGTTTTCAATCCCGGGACTTTCCCACGGGGAATGGTCGAAGGGGCCTATGCTTTTTGAATTGACGTATGGTCAGGATTGCCTATAAGCATAAACGATAATGATAACAGTTATCATTATCGAATTCTGGATGTGCAGCTATGGCGGTCTGTGACCGTTCCTGGGATAGTCTTTATCAGCAATATCATGACCGTTTGTTGCGACAGGTGCAGAAATATCTGCCGGCGCGCGACGAAAGCCAGGATGTGTTGCAGGATCTTTACGTGCAACTGCGCCATCGCAAGATCGATCCGGCTGACATTGCCAATCCTCCGGCCTTTTTGATGCGCATGGCGACCAATCTGGCAATTGATGCCTTGCGTCGTCACAATCGCAATCCGGTTGAATTCACCGATCCGACCGAGATCAGCGAGATGGATGGTGCCGGCAGCCAGTCCGTCACCCCCGAACAGATCAGTTCAGATCGCCAGCGACTTGAGATCATCCGACGTGCGATTGATGATCTGCCGCCGCGCTGTCGTGAGGTGTTCTTGCTGTGCAAGCGCGATCATCTGAGTACCGTGGAAGTGGCCGAACAACTTGGTATCAGTCGCAATATGGTCGAAAAGCATTTGCGTCAGGCGCTCGGACATTGCAAACAGGTGCTGGCGCGCCATGAAAATTAAACATCCTCTTTTGCGCGGCCCGTTCGTCAAACCTACAACAGCCCCCTCCGCCAGAAGCCGGGTAACGACACTGCCATGACCGAATTCCGCTATTCCGACGACTGCCAAAGCAATGACGATATTGCCGATTACTGGGCTGTGCGCCTTGATGATGTGCAACTAAGTGCGGCTGAAGAAATTGCCTTTGAACGCTGGCAGGCGGCGGACCCGAAAAACCCTGCACGCCTGATCCGGGCCCGCCAGACATGGCAGGGCATGGAAATCGCTGCAGCAGAATTTTCAGACGATGAAGACCATTCGATCAGGTCGCGCAAACCAGATCATGACACCGGCTTTGATAGCGAAGCCGTCCGGCGTGATCTTGAACGATTAGGCGCGCTTGAAGGCGGCAATAACCGCCTGCCGGGCATGCGATCGGCCAAACGCCGCGCCCGTCCGATGTTGGCGATTGTTACCATTCTGTTGCTGGTCGGGCTGTGGGGTTATTCCGCGTTTCAACCTGATGCCGACCTGATTGCGGAAAGCACTCCCGGTGTTGTCGGTGAAGTGCATGAACTTGCCGACGGATCACGCATCTGGATGGAGCCGGGCACGCGCGTTGCCTTGGCCTATGGCGATCAGTACCGTGATTTGACCGTCCTTGAAGGCGGTGTATTCATCGAAGTCGCCAAGGACAGCACACGACCGCTGCGTATTCATCTTAACAAACTGACGGCCACGGCGGTCGGCACGGCATTCAGCGCCTCAAAATGGGGTGGGCATGTCCGGGTCGAGGTATCCGAAGGCACGGTCGATCTTGAAAGCCGCACCGCAAAACTCGCCCGTCTGACCGCCGGTCGGGCATCCTGGCAGGATGCGGATGGCGACATGCATTACGGTATGGTGGCATCGGATCGGGTTGGCGCGTGGCGCGATGGTCGCTGGGTGGTCAATGACATGCCGATTGACGAGTTGTTTGCCCGTCTTTCGCCTTTGATGGAGGGTATCAGCTTCGTGCGCGATCCGCGCTTGGGCGAAATTACGGTTTCGGGCAGTTTCGATCTGACCAAACCGGACGGGGCCTATGGTGCCATTCTTGCGGCCTATGGTCTTACGGACCGCGCTGTTCCGGGCGGGTTCAGAATAATTTCAAAAAAATAGAAAATTTCACCTCCTCATTTCGCGGCGGTGTTCGTCATGAAGATAATAGTGATTTGCATTATTATTCTCATGCGAAGGGGTTCGAACTTGAATATCGTGACTTTTGGGGAAACCAGAAAATTCGGAATGTCCCGCCTTTTGGGCAGCACAGCCCTGTTTGCCACACTGATGATCGCATCGGTTCCGCAAGGCTTGGCGCAAACCGCGTCTGACACCGCACAGCCGGTAACGGTCGCCGCCGGGGATCTGCGCACCGCCCTTGATCAGGTTGCCGATCAGTTCGGCTTGCAGCTTGTCGTGCAGGGTGATCTTTCGGGCATCGAAAGTGGTGCGCTGACCGCTGACATGTCCGCCCGCGAGGCGTTGAAAAGCTTACTGTCGGGTAGCGGTTACGGGTTTGAATTTGTCTCTGACGACAGCGTCATCATCAAGCCGGTTACAACCACTACCGGCGATGCACAGGGCCAGGTGATCCTGCCCGAAGTCGTCGTGACCGCCACCCGTTCACGCAGATCGATTGCCACCATGTCGCCGTCGGTTGTGGTGATCGGCCCTGATCAGATCGAAGCCCAGTCGGCCAAAAGCAGCGACATCACCAATGTCATTCGCAACAATGTGCCGGGCTTCATGTTTGATGATCAAAGCCTGATCTCGAGCACCGAAACCTTCCGGGGCCGCGATGTGCAGGTCCTTGTTGACGGGGTGGCCCGCAACACGCCGCTACGCAACAGCAGCCGCATCCTTTCAATGATCGATATTCAGCAGGTCGAAAGCATCGAAGTCATTCCCGGCTCGAACGCGATGAACGGGGATGGTGCGACCGGAGCAACCATCAACATCATCACCAAGACCGGTGAAGTCGGCAAAAACGTGTTTGTCGTGGATGGCCATGCCAAAAGCTACACGGATGACATCGGCGACAGCTTCTCGCCTTCGCTGACCTTGTCGGGCAGTGGCGGCTTTGGTGCGGTTGATCTGGCGGCCAGCATCACCGGTTCGAAAACCGGCAATGCCTATGACGGTTATGGCAATCAGGTGCCCTCGGATGCGATGCTGGGGCAGGGCGGGTTTGATAATGCCGAAGACCTCAATGTCTTTGGCAAGGCAGGTGTCACGCTTGCCGAAGGCCATCGCCTGTTTTTATCCTCGGAAGTCGTGCGGTTTCGTCAGGACATTGAATATTATGCCGACCTTTCGACCGACCCGGTGTCGGTCAATTATGACAGCCCCTATCTGGCGCAACCACTTGAAGATGAAAGCCAGTATTTCACTGCCGGATACGAGTTTGATTTCGGCAAGATCGGCGTTGGCGATCTGAAACTGTTTTACAATGACAGCTACAAACAGGCTGCGCGTGCCGAATATAACGCGTCGCACAACCCTGGCCTTGTCTCGCTTGCCAGCAACGGTGCGATTGAAGATCCGTTGGGGCAATCCGTCATTGATACCGTCAAATACGGTGTGAAATTGTCAACCGACACCAATCTTGATGTCGCTTACGAGGGGCTGACCTTGACATGGGGTGGGGACCTGACCTTTGACGATGTCGAATATGAAACTGTCAGCGGGCGGGATATCGGCGCCCCGATGGAGCAGGAAGGTCACGCCATCTTTGCCCAGCTTTCAGCACCTGTGACCAGGTATGTCGATCTGTCCGGTGGTGTGCGTTACGAGGAATATGATCTGACGGTCAAGGATTTCACCCGTCCGAGCTATATGCGCTACAACGGCGGCACCCCGCAGCAGATCCTTCTTGCCGCGGCCTTTACCGGCGGCGAGACGACTTATGATGCGGTGACCTATAATGCATCTGCCGTGGTACATTGGACCGACCGGATCGATACATCATTTAGCTATAGCGAAGGTTTTTCTGTTCCGGATGTTGGCGCCTATACCCGTCGCGCCGGACTGAGTGGCACGTCTATTCCGCTTAACTTCAATGACATTGATGTCGAGGCGTCTAAGGTCAAAACCTATGAGGTGGCGGCCCGCTATGACGGAACCGATTTCCGCTCCACCGGTGCGATCTATATGAGCACCAATGAGCGCGGTGATAACTATGATTCCTCGAAAAACAAGCTCAGCCAGGAAAAGGAACGCATCATCGGTGCTGAACTGACCGGGGAATACGACATCTCGGACGAGACCTATGTCGGGGTGTTGGCGTCCTATGTTGAAGGCCGTTATGACACCAACGAAGACGGTGATCTTGATAGCTGGCTTCCCAACAACCGCATCCCGTCGCCGTTCCGCTTTACCGGTTATGTCGATAGCTACGTTTGGGGTGATCTCAATATGCGCTTTGACGGGACCTACACGGCGGGTCGTTACAAGATCGAAGATGCCAAGATCAAGCCAAGCCTTGTTTTCAACCTGTCGGGCAACTATCCGCTGTTGGGCGGGATGGCGCGCTTCGGGATCGAAAACATCCTTGATACCAGCTACGAAAACCCAGCAGCAACCGCACTGCGTGGCTATTCGGTTGCCGGGCATGGCCGCACCGTATTGATCGGCTATCGCCGCGAATTCTGATGACGGCATCTGCATCGGATAGACCCATTAACGGCCCGGCGGTTTTCCGCCGGGCTCTTGCGCGTAAAGGAAACCAGTATGTTTCGATCAAGCAACTCCGCCCCGGACATCGTCCTGTTTGAAATGATTGATCGGCAAAGTGATGCGGATGGTAAGGCCTATCTTGGAGCACTTGATGCACTGGCCGCCCGCTGCGATCCGGCCATTCTGATTTTCCGCGTGTCGGGGTTTGCCGATCAGGATCATGAAATCCGCAAACAGGCCGCCATCTGGTTCAAGCAAAACCGCGACCGCCTAAACGTCTTTGCCAAGGGCCTGATCCGGGTTGATGAAGGACACCATCACGGCGATGGCGCGGTTCACCGTCACGATGAAGAGGACCCGGAACAAAGCAACTTTGCGCGGATGCTGCCATTCCCCGTCAAACATGTTGCATCGCTTGATGCCGCATTTGCCCTTGCCCGTGATTGGCCGCCGTCGGACCGCTAACGGATCGGGCGGACTGAATGCGGATCCGGGGTTGGAATGTTATAAATGTTCATGTTATGTTCCTTTTGAAGGGCTCACATAACAGGATTTAAAAATGATCAAGGGAAGCTGCCTGTGCGGCAAGGTTACGTTCGAAATTGCCGGCGAACCATCATCGCTAAGCTATTGTCACTGTTCGCGCTGCCGCAAGGCGGCAGGCGTGTTTTCTGCCGTGGTGATTGGCAAGGCGGATGATCTTCATATCTTGACCGGCGAAGAGGTGATTGGTCGATATAAGGGGCCGGACGCAAAGTTTGACCGCTGCTTTTGCAAGGAATGCGGCACGTCGCTTGGTGATTTGTCTTCGGGCGAAATTTACGTTGTGGCGGCATCAGCCCTTGATGACGATCCGAAAATTCGCCCATCCTTGCATATCCACACCGCGTCTAAGCCTGACTGGTATGACATCAAAGATGATCTGTTGAAGTTTGACGGCGACTACATTCCGCCAAACGGCTAACGCGAACAGACCAGATTTCGACAGGCGTCATGAAGTGCCATGACGCCTGTGATCACCGTTTGCGGACCGCAAGGATCAGGAAATAGCTCGTCCCGATCAGGGCGGCGATCAGGCCGGTCGGCAGTTGTGCCGGATAAATCATGTTACGCGCCAGCCATTCGGCCACCATCATGACATTAACCCCGATCAGAACAGCGCCCAGCAAATGACCACCGGCAAGGCGGTATCCCGCGACCCGCGCCAGATGTGGCGCCATCAACCCGACGAAGCTGAGCGGCCCGACAAGAAGGGTTGCACTAGCGGCCAAGATTGCAGCAAGCAGCATCATGGCAAACTGGAAGCCCGAAATCCCAAGACCCAAGGATACGGATTGATCCGTGCCAAGCGATGCCAGTTCCAGCGGACGCCTGAGCGCAATTGCCACCACCAGAAGCACACCGGTGACACCGGCAACAATCATCACCTCGTCCATATTGGTGAAATAGGTGGTGCCTGCCAGCCACGACATCAGCATCGATGTCTGCGTGCCGCCGCGGGTCAGAACAATGCGGACAATCGCGCCCAAAATGGCGGTCATGGCCAGACCATTGAGCAACATATAATGCGGCGCATGGGTGAATTTGCGACAAAGGGCGAGCAACACCAGAAGCGACGCAATCCCGCCCGCAGCCCCGATCACCATCAATTCCGCACGTTGTCCGAAACCGAAAATCGCCAGTGCCAGGATCATGGCAAGGGCAGTGGCCGAACTGACCCCGGTGATTTCGGGGCTTGCCAGCGGGTTGCGACCGACGCGTTGAATAAGCGTGCCTGATACCGCCAGTGCTGCCCCGCAAATCATCGCAGCAAAGGTGCGTTCTGCACGGCCGATCAGGATATCAAGGCTGCTGTCCTGCCAGCCCAAAACGGCAAAGCCAGTGCCATCCAGCGAGACGAATAATGAAAACACCACACCGATGACAAGGCTGAGGGAAAGCGCAATCGAAAGGGCGGTTTTGGAGACGATCTGTTGATCGCTGTGCTGATCGTCGCTTTGACTGCCGGGCATGATGCGCGCCTTGCGCAACATGAAAATGATGAACGGTGCGCCAAAGAGCGCGGTGGCGGCCCCGGTCGGCAAGGGATCGCCGCCAAATTCGTTAAACTGGCGCACCAGAAAATCAATCACGACCAGCGCAAAACCGCCGGTGAAAACCGAATAGATCATCAAATCGCGCGACCGTGACAAACCGGCAATCCGCAGGGCCGCCGGGATGGCAAGCCCGACAAAGCCGATCATGCCGGCTGCCGAAATCACCGATGCCGTGATGAAAACGGCAAGCCCAAGGATCAGCAGCCTCAGAACCGTGACCTTCGCGCCCAGCGAACTTGCCGTATCATCGCCAAGGGCCAGAAGATCAAGCGGGCGCGACAGGGCCAGAATGGCAATCATGCCGATCAGCACACGCGGCCAGACAAACTGCGTATCCTCCCAGCCATTCTGGGCCAGATCGCCAGCCCCCCACATGAAGATCGATTGCAGATATTGCTCGTTAAACAGCAGGATGATCTGCGATCCCGACTGCAACAGCAGATTGACGATCATCCCGGCGAGAATGAGCCACAGCGTCGCGTTACCTCGATTGGCGGCAATCAGATAGACCGCACCGAGCGCAATCAGACCCCCGGCAAGGGCAAAGGCCTCCTGAAACATGGCAAGCGATGCCGGGGCCAGCAGGACAAACAGGGTCAGGGCAAACTCAACGCCCGCACCGACACCAAGGGTTGTCGGCGATGCCAACGGATTGCGCAAAACTGTCTGGATCGCGGCCCCGGCCAGTGCAAGACCCGCACCACACAGAAACGCCATCGCAAGGCGGGGCAGGGTACTGTAATGAAACAGGATCTGATCAAAATCGGTTTCATCCGGGCTGAACATCGCCTGGGTGGCCTGCCCATTGCCAAGATACGGCCAGAAATCAATTACCAGCACGGCAAGGGTCAACAGTCCCAGAATGCCTGTCAGGATTGCCGGAATGGACAGCGGGCCGGTAAAGCCGGATCTGCCTGAAGCTTGAAGTGCCGAGTTGCTCATTATTGCGGGCCGTTTTCAATGGTCTCGGTCAGGAGCTTGGCAAAACGAAGCCCGGACGGCACCCCGCCATAGGCCCAGACCACCGGCAATTCATAAACCCGGTTGTTACGGGTGAAATCCATCACCTTCCAGATCGGGGAATTCAAAAGTTTATCAAGCACAACGTCGGGCACCGGATTGGTATAGACCAGCGTTTCCCTGGCATAGGGGGCAAGGATCTCCAGCCCGCCGCGGCCAAAGCCCCACTTGTTGACTTCCCCGTCATAGGCGACCGGCACGCCCATTGCCGTCATCACCGAACCGGGGAGCGAGATATCGGCAAAGATGCCGACATTGCTTTCATCAAAGAAGAACACAACGTTGATTGTCTGATCTGGCCCGATGGCGGTTTTGATACGGTCGCCATATTTGATCAATTCCTGATCAATATCGGCAAGATACGCTTTGGCCTTTTCCTCGCGTCCGGTGGCCTTGGCGATTTTGCCAAAGACCTCGCGCGCGGTTTCAAACGCGGGGCGCTTGCCATCAAACAGTCTGAGTTCCAGAACCGGCGCAATCGCGGCCAGTTTTTCATAAGACATTCCGAGATCGGGAACGGAAATGATCAGATCCGGCTTCGCCGCACGGAGCGCCTCTAGATTGGGCGATGAACGTTGGCCAAGGTCAACGAAGCTGTCTGGAAGATCAGGCTTGGCAACCCAGTCGACGTAATCTTGCGGGTCGGCAATGGCGACCGGATCAAGGCCAAGGGCAATGACGCTTTCGGTAAAGGCCCAGTTGATGGTCGCCACCCGCGTGGCCGGGGTGTTGAGGCGCAAAATGCCGCGTTCATGTTCGATTTCTATCGGATCGGCGGTTGCGGTTGACGCATTTGCACCGATCAGGGCAGCACACAGCAAAACCGGACAAACAAGCGCGCGAAGGATGTTCATGCCAGATGTCCCTTACGAACCGCTTGCGGCGGTGTCAGTACCCGTAACCGCATCGGCCAGCAACTCGGCAAAGCGTGCCGAGGACAATACCCCCCCAAAGGTCCAGCTTGCCGGGATGGCATGGACGTGGCCCTTGCGCACAAACGGCATGGCCTTCCAGATCGCGGAGTTAAACAGGGTTTCGCGCGTGGTCGGTGCGATCGGCTCGACATAGGCGAACTGCACATCGCCCATTTTGGCCAGATCCGACACATCGCCATTATGAAACGCCCAGCCATTCACATCCCCGTCCCAGGCATTGGCAAAACCCATGCGACCAAGGACGGAGCCAAACAGCGATGTCTTGCCGTGAATGCGGAAATGCGATTCATCAAGAATGCGAACAACAGCGAATTTCGCGTCATCGCCGACATGATCGCGGATGCGTTTTGCGGCGGCCTCAATCCGGTCATTGACCGATGCAATCACATCCTCGGCGGCGTCCGGTTTACCGGCCAGTTTGGCAACATTGCGCAACAGGGTTTCTGCCCGGTCAATCGCGGGGTCGTCACTGCCGGTATTATAGATCGAATAGACAAATGTCGGCGCGTAGTCTGACAGTTTGTCATAGGCCATCGAGATTTCGCCGCCGATCAGGATGGCGTCCGGCTTGGCTTCGCGAAGGGCCTCGAAATTCGGTTCGCGCCGGTTGCCGAGATCCTTGAAGTTTTCGGGCAATTTGGGTTCCGCCACCCACAGGCGATATCCATCGGCCTCGGGAATGGCGACCGGATCAATGCCAAGTGCCAGAAGGCTCTCGGTCAGGGACCAGTTCGAGGCGGCAAATCGGGTCGGATGGGTTTCAAGAGTGACTTCGCCCAACTCATGGGTAAAGGTTTCCTCGGCCATGACGGGCTGGGCTGTGACACATGCGCCAAGCGTTCCGGCGACAAGCAAAAGGCGCGCTGCAATGCTGCCAATCCAAGGTTTTGATGTCATGATTTCCCTGATCCCTGTTGATGTGGAGACGTGCACAAGCAGCTAGGCGACATAGCTTATGAAGCGGTCCGGGTTGCTGAGTTTGATGACGTCGATATCGGTCTGGAAGATATCGCGCAGCGTATCGCCATTCATGAAATCGTGCGGCGTGCCCTGCCAGCAGGTGCGCCCGCCGCGCAGTGCCAGAATGTGATCGGCAAAACGCCCGACCATGTCGATGTCATGCAAGACGGCAATCACGGTCAGATTGTTCTGATCCTTAAGGTTGACGACCAGTTGCAAAATGTCGCGCTGATGACCGACATCAAGGGCCGAGGTCGGCTCATCAAGCAGCAGCACCGGCGCATCCTGGGCGAGCAACATGGCAAGCCAGACCCGCTGGCGTTCCCCACCCGAAAGGCTTGCGACCAGCCGGTCGGAAAACTCCGTCACGTGGGTTAGTTCCATTGCCCGATCGATCTTGGCGTGGTCTTCGTCACGATACCGCCCAAACGCCCCGCGCCATGGATAGCGGCCAAAGGCCACCAGTTCGCGCACGCTTAAATGCGGCGGGACAACCGGGTTTTGCGGAAGATAGGCCACCTTGCGGGCGAAATCGCGCGTGCCATGATCGGCAAGGTCCTGTCCGTCGAGTGCGATGGCCCCGGATGCCGGTTTGTTTTTGCGCGCCAGAAGCTTGATCAGCGTACTTTTGCCCGATCCGTTATGGCCGACAATCGCGCTGAACGCCCCGGTCGGGAAACCGACTGTGATGTCCTCAAGCAGCGTCTTTGGCTTTTTGCCATCACTTTTGAAAGCGACGTCTTTCAGGTCGAACATGGACGGAAACTCATGCGCCGGGAAATGGAAACTGCGCCATCGCCGGATAGCGGCAAGCAGGCGGGCTGTAAAGTCTGAGAATGCTTATCAATTACTTTCTCTAAATGCAACCGAGTTGCGATTGCAGCCTGCGGAAAATTAAAGCAGCCGATCCAATCATCATATAAAATTACTTTTCAGCGGGCATCATTCCGGTTAGCAATGAAAGCTTATAATTTTGATCGCATCGGGCGGTTTGCCGCGATAAGAATGGTCATACAATTACAAGGCGCCAAAACAGACGCGCCGCGATCAGGGAGAACCCATGTCTAACGTAAAAACCGTTTTGCCAAATCTGCGATGCACATTGGGGGAAGGCCCGCATTGGGATGCCGAAGATGGCGTTCTGTACTGGGTCGATATCGTCGGAAAGACGGCCTATGCGCTCCGCCCTGATGACGGCGGATCGCGCAGCTGGGTATTTGATCAGCCGGTTGCCGCCATCGTGCCGCGGCAAAAGGGCGGGCTTCTGGTGGCCCTTGCCGACGGGCTGGCCTTTCTGGATCCCGACAGTGGCAAAACCACCCCGTTTGTCGCCCCCGATGGCGATCATCCGGGCAACCGATCGAACGAAAGCCGGGTCGATCCGATGGGCCGTTTCTGGATCGGGACCATGCAAAACAATATCGGGCCGAATGGCGAAGACCTGCCCGTCACCATTTCGACCGGGACGCTGAACTGTGTCACGGCGGACGGCGAGACATCGCGTTTTGGCGAAAATATCGGGATTTCCAACACGCTGCTGTGGTCGGCAGACGGCACAAAGATGTTCTTTGGCGATACCATCGCCAACACACTCAATGTCTATGACTTTGACATGAAAACTGGCGTGCCATCCAATCCAAAGGTGTTCTTTGGGCCGCAGGATCGCGGCAATATGGATGGCTCGGCGATGGATGCCGATGGCTATATCTGGAATGCGCGGTGGGGCGGGGGATGCCTGATCCGCTTTGCGCCGGATGGCAGTGTCGATCGCATCATCGACCTGCCGGTAACCCAGCCGACCAGTTGCGTGTTTGGTGGCCCGGACCTCAAGACGCTTTATATCACTTCGGCCGCGGTCGGTCTGGAAGACAATGGCAATCCACTTGAAGGTGCGCTGTTGTCGATCCGAACCGAGGTTGCCGGCCAACTGTGCCACCCGTTTGCCGGCTAGGCATTTTCCGTCAGGATTGCATCGCCTTACGTGCAAATCGCGCCAAACAGCCCCTTGGGTGCCCTAAATCGGGTAATTGGCGCGATTTGCCCATTTTTGGCCTTGGTTTTCAGTATGTTTGGCGTCACCATTATGTGGTGGCAGAACACATCACCAAAAATACGAGCAAGCCGGGGTTAAAATGAAACCTGTTACCGCCGCAACCATGTGGGCAAGGGCGCTTATTGCCTTTGGCGTGGTCGCAATATTGTCGGGCTGTGCCGCCCTGCAATCACCAAGCAACAGCGTCACCGGATCGGTCAGTTACCGTGAACGGATCGCACTTTCGCCGGACAATACCTTCCTTGTTGTGCGGTTGCTTGATGTCTCGCGCGCTGACGCGCCATCGGTGGAAATCGCATCGCTGCGCCAGCCGGTGGCAAATCCGCCGATGGTTTTCATCTTGCCCTATGATCTTGATGATATCGAACCCAAGCACAGCTATGCGGTGGAAGCCAAAATCGTCAATGCCAATGGCGATCTTCTGTTTCGCAACGATCAAAGCTACCCGGTCCTGACCCGTGGTGCGCCAAGCGACGTTGATATCGTCGTTCGCCAGGTGCCACGCGTTCAGGGTGACGGTGCGCGCAATGGCGATGGATCGGATGTGCCTGACGACATTGCTGCGATCGAGGCCAAACTGGCCAACATGCGCGTCATTCCCGGCCAGTATTCCGCATCGGACCACACCGTGACCTATAAGGCCTATGTGACAACCGACGGCGAACCGCTTCTGGTTGATGAACATCGCGATCTTGGTGATTACGGATCAAGCGACGTCAAACTTTATTACCGCAACGGTCAATTGCTGCGCTTTGCCGAGGACGCCAAGCGGGTCAATTACGGCGGGGCTGAAAGTGACGCACCGCTTCATTACACCCTGACACTTGATTTCGCCCAGGGGCGCTTTTCCAGTGGCACCAAAACCGTCAACGGCACATCCAGCCAGCCCGATGAACATGAAATCAGCGGGGCATTGTCGCAAAGCAAGGTGGCACTCAGCCGGATCGAGGCGATGTTAAGCCAGCTTAACAGCACCCCGGATCCGATGACCGGCCCGGAATTGTTTATCTGCGATGATCAAAGCCGCTTTGCCGTGACATTCGATCATGACGCGGAGCGCGCCATTGTCGAAATGCGCGGACGCGAACCGATCAGTCTGGCACAGATGCCGACCGGTTCGGGATATGG
>NZ_DCAO01000104.1:0-23953 GCF_002311515.1 Thalassospira sp. UBA1131 | reverse complement strand
GATTTCCCGGTGGTCTCGGTTGCCGAGCTTAAAAGACAGGGCGATGGCATCTGGACGCGCTATTTCGATGACATGATGCCCGCCATCACCGCCTGCCTTGCCAAAAATCCCGGTGATCTGGTGTCGGTGCTGAAAGCCTGGCCGATGGATCATGGCATGGTCGGTGTCCGAACCATCAATGGCAATGGCGGGCGTTATGATTGTCTCGTCACTTCTGACGGCATGGGCACCGCCCATACCGAACAGGTCGAAACCACGACCAACATTCTGCCCGGCGAAGATATTGTGCGCTACACCCCGGCCAATAGCGCCTATCCCGGCGGCGAATGCTTTGCCCATGAACGCCTTGAACAGAACGGCGTGTTTATCGGCTGGTTGTCGGAAAAGACCTGCTGATCTGATCGGCAAAGGTCGGATAACAAAAATCCCGGCCGGGGAAACCCGGGCCGGGATTTTTTTGTCGTATCGCTTTGATGTCTTAGTGGAGCATGGCCCCGGTTGCGGTCAGCATACCGGTTGATCCGCTAAGTGCATCGCCGTTGCCAAGATGGACCGCCTGGAACCGGTGACGGTCAAAATGGCCGGGCATCAAAAGCCCGCTTGCGGGGGCCGCATGGAAGCCAAAGCGTGCGTAGTAGTCCGGATCCCCCACCAGAAGAACCGAACGGTGACCGGCAGCCTGTGCCGCATTAAGGGCGGCATAAACCAGACCGGCGCCCACGCCGGACCCGCTATAGATCTTGTCGACGGCAAGCGGACCGAGCAGCAATGCATCCCCTGCATCGCCAGCATTGACATTCCACAACCGGACAGTGCCGATCATTTGTTTGCCGTCGTGGGCGACAAACGCAAGACCGTCCGCCGGAAGCCGATTACGGCGCAGGATTTCAGACGATTTCTGAAACCGCGCCTGACCCATTACGCGATCAAGCAGCTTTTCGCGTTCAATGTGCGAATATGCGCCTTCGCGATCAATTGTGATCATTGGCCTATCTTTCCCGAATGGGGTCAGATGATATAGGCGGCAAGCGGCGAGAAGCCGTTGAACGCCACAGATGCATAAGTGGTGGTATAGGCACCGGTTGCCTCGATCAGAACCTCGTCACCGATGGTCAAAGAGACCGGCAGGTCATACGGGGTCTTTTCATACAGCACATCAGCCGAATCACAGGTCGGACCAGCCAGAACACACGGGGCAACTTCGCCGCCATCATGGATCGTAGTGATCGGATAGCGGATGGCTTCGTCCATAGTTTCGGCAAGGCCACCGAATTTACCGATATCAAGGTAAACCCAGCGCACCGGATCATCGGCATGCTTGCGCGAAATCAGAACAACCTCGGCTTTGATCACGCCGGCATCACCCACCATGCCACGGCCCGGTTCGATAATGGTTTCGGGCATGTGGTTGCCAAAGTGGTTGTGAAGCGCATCAACAATCGCCGCACCGTATGCTTCGGTTGCCGGAATGTCGCGCAGGTAACGGGTCGGGAAGCCCCCACCCATATTGACCATGCGAAGGTGAATGCCTTTTTCCGCCAGGGTACGGAAGATCGACGATGCTTCGGAAAGGGCGGTGTCCCAGGCGTCAAGGTTGCACTGCTGCGACCCGACATGGAACGACACGCCATAGGCATCCAGACCCATGTGATGGGCATGCTGAAGAACTTCGAGCGCCATGGAAGGCGCGCAACCGAATTTGCGCGACAGCGGCCATTCTGCGCCAACGCCGTCGGTCAGAATGCGGCAGAATACCTGCGCACCCGGTGCAACACGGGCAATTTTTTCGACTTCTTCGACGCAATCAACCGCATAAAGGCGCACACCAAGTTCAAAAGCGCGCGCAATGTCGCGTTCTTTTTTGATGGTGTTGCCAAACGAAATGCGGTCCGGGCTTGCACCAGCGGCCATCGCCATTTCGATTTCCGGGACGGATGCGGTGTCAAAGTTGCTGCCAAGGTCGGCAAGCAGGCTCAGAACTTCCGGTGCCGGGTTTGCTTTGACGGCATAGAAAATGCGCGAGCTCGGCAAAGCACGGGTAAAGGTCTCGTAGTTGCGCTGAACAACGTCGAGGTCAACAACAAGGCAAGGGCCTTCCGGGCGGTTCTGTGCGAGAAAATCAATAATACGCTGAGTTGCCATTGGGGCGTTCTCCCATTCCACGATATGGCAGCGTGCATGTACCTGATGCGTGTGCGCGGTGGAGGCGCAATGACGCGGACTACTTGCGTGCTGTTTAGCCCCGGGGCCAACCGGAACTGCGAAGTTAAGTCTGCCTCGCTATGGAATGGGGAGTTCCCGTTCCGCACGTGGGCAATGATGGTGTGCCTCTTTAGTGTCGGTGGATTTGGACGCCACCTGAGACCAAAAAAGCCCTACACCGTCGTTGCTTTAAGTAAGTCCTACGGGTTCCAGTAAGCAGGACCACCACAGGCACGTGCGACTTTGGGCAAGTCCGCATGTACGCCCGTTGCTTTTGCTGCGCAAGTGAAATTTTCACCCGTTTTGTCATGAAACAATCGCAGGATCGTCGAAGAACTGATGTCGCAACGCACAAAATGGCTCAAATGGCCGCCTTCGGGCTTTGCAAGAATTTCAGTTGGCGCATTTCGGTATGGGGCATTGCAATTTGCGCATAACCGGAACGTGAATATCAAGCCGATTGACCGTTTCCCGGCGGCGCTGTAGCCATTATTCGAAACCCGGCAGTCGTCGTGGTCATAGGGGCATTTTATGAATTGGCTGATCGCCGTTGTTTTTGTTCTGGTCTATATCGGCATGGCGCTGGGGCGTTGGCCGTGGCTTGCGATCAACCGCACCGGCATTGCCGTGTTCGGCGCGGTGATCTTGCTGATCAGTGGGGCGGTTGACCGCGATGGCGCACTGGCGTCGATTGATTTTGCCACCCTTGCGGTGTTGCTGACATTGATGGTGCTGTCGTCGCAATATGCGGCAAGCGGCTTTTTTGACTGGATCGGGCATCGGATCACCGCGCTTAAATGCGGTCCGGGCGGGTTGCTGGCCGGTGTGATCGTCATGTGCGGGGTGCTATCGGCCTTTTTGACCAATGATGTTGTGGTTTGGGCGGTGACGCCGGTTTTGATTACCGGGGTGATTGCGCGCAGGCTTGATCCCAAACCCTATGTGATTGCGGTGGCGTGTGCTGCCAATGCCGGATCGGCAGCCACCCTGATTGGCAATCCGCAAAATCTGATGATTGCCGAGTTTGGCAATCTTGATTTTATCGGCTTTGTTCTGGCCTGTGCTGTGCCCGCACTCTTGGCACTTGGCGTGGTCTATGTTGTGATTTTGCGAAGCCCGATGATGCGTGAGCAAACACATTCTGCCGGGACGGGCGCAAACGCAAATGCGCGATCAGTTGATCAACCGGTTCGCCCGCTTGATAAAACAATCCTGACCAAGGCGGTTTTGGCGACCATCGCCGTGATCGCGATTTTTGTCTTTGTCGAAGACCGTGCGCTTTGGTCGCTTCTGGTGGTGGGGGCCTTGCTGCTTAGTCGACGTCTGTCGACCGATCAGGTTCTGGGGCGGGTTGACTGGCATTTGCTGGCCCTGTTTTGCGGGTTGTTTATCGTCACCGGCGCAATGGCGCAAAATGACGTGATTGCCAGCCTGTTTCGCGATGTCCTGATCACGTTGCAAATCCATCATCCGGGTGTTCTGGCCGGGGTGTCGCTGGCCGGGTCAAATACGATTGGCAATGTGCCGCTGGTGATGATGTTGCTCTCGCTCGGTCCGGAATGGAGCACGGAAATGTTCCATGCGCTGGCGATTTTTTCGACATTGTCGGGCAACTTCCTGATTGTTGGCTCGGTTGCCAATATCATTGCCGTTGAACAGGCCGCAAAGGCCGGAACGGTGATTTCATTTATCGATTATGCGCGCCTTGGCGTGCCCGTTACATTGATCAGTCTGGCACTGTCGCTGGGTTGGGTCATCCTGATTTCATAGGAAACATCATGTCCAATATCAAAATTACCGCCGGTCCCTTCACCTTTGATGCGGTGCTCGAAATCGAAAAGGCGCCGCATACCTGCAAGGCGTTCCTTGATCGCATGCCGTTTGAAAGCAAGGCGGTCCATGTCCGCTGGAGTGGCGAGGGTGTCTGGATGCCGCTCGGCGATTATCAGTTCGGTGTTGATTATGAAAACCACACCAGCTTCCCGGCCCCGGGACAGATCATCCTCTATCCCGGCGGGATCAGCGAAACCGAAATCCTGCTCGCCTATGGCGGGGTACATTTCGCCTCCAAGGTCGGCCAGCTTGCCGGCAACCATTTCATCACGGTCACCAGCAATCTCGAAGACCTAGAAAAGCTTGGCAAGATGACGCTTTGGGAAGGTGCGCAGTCGATCAAGTTCGAACTGGTTTGAAATCAGTTATTCCGTCCGTAAAATTCGGCCTGGAGGAACCGTTCAAGAAAATCTGACATCCGTTTTGCGGCAAAACTGCGTTGTCCAGCAACACTCCGGTTCATTTCGATATGGGTTTCAATCCGCGACGCTGCCGCAAGAGGACGCATTACAAGGCTGCCTGCATCAATCTCGCGCTGGACGGTCATTTCTGGCAGGATCAGAACCGCGGTTTCACGGCGTGCCAGTTCTTTTTGAAGTTCAAGCGATGATGTTGTGAAGGTGGTTTCGTTGCGCGTAATGTCGGCCGCACGCAGACGCGCATCAAATGCGCGCCGTACGCCAAAAGTTTGGTCAGGCAGCGCCAAAGGATGTTCAACAAGTGCTTGAAGCGTGATTTCATCAAGCTTTGCCAGCGGATGGTTGGGCGACATGATGGCTTCGTGACGAATGGGAGCACGAAACCGGGTCTCTGTTCGGCTTTCCGGCGTGGCAAACATCGTAACGGACAGGTCGGTCAGACCATTTACCACGGCATCCAGTGCCGCCTGTGCCGAGGTCACGGTCACTTCAATGGTAATGGCAGGATACCGTTCGGAAAACTCTGCCAATGCCGGTGCCAGAATCGCGCTTGATGCTGCGCCATTGACATGAAGTGACACAGATCCGCGCTGCAAGCCGCGTAAATCATCAATGATCTGTTCAACTTCCGAGAGTTCGCGTGCAATCGACAACGATCGTTCTGCAAGCACCTCGCCCGCAGCGGTCAAGCGGATGCCACGCGGATTGCGTTCCACAAGAGCCGCGCCAAACAGGTGCTCCAGTTTGTCGAGTTGACGTGCGATGGCGGTTGGGGACACGTTCAGTGCGTCTGCTGCCTGGCGAATGGATCGGCATCGCATCAATTCGTTAAATACCGTAAGGGATTGTATTTCTACCATGAAATGGGACCATGTTGGCAAGTGCTACGGAAAGCGTAGCACCCTGACCTCAGAATATCGACTTCAAATTCACCGAGAAATCGTCTCTGTTGTTGAGATACAAAAGTCTTAAAAACAAGACTGCGCCACATCAGGGAGACTATTATGCCGTATCGTTTGAAATCGCATCGCCTCAAGCCGTTTAAAAACTTTGCCTGTGTCGTTTCGGCGGCTGCATTGATTGCACTTGCACCGGCAGTATCGCTTGCTGCGGGCAGCGTTACTTTCGGTCAGCCGGTTGAGCCTGCCGGTCTTGACCCGACTGTGGGGTCGGCTGTTGCCTCTGGCGAGGTGACCTGGCAGAACATTTTTGAGGGACTGGTTGCTGTTGATCGTGACGGCAATATCGTCCCGCAACTTGCCACCGACTGGACCATTTCCGATGATGGTTTGAGTTATACCTTCAATCTTCGCCCGGATGTGACTTTCCATAACGGTGTGGCATTTGACAGCTCGGTCGCAAAGTTCACCATCGAACGTATCATTTCCGATGACAGTACCAATGGGCAAAAGGCCTACTACACGGTTATCGAAAGTGTGGATACGCCAGACAGCGGAACTGTTGTTCTGCATCTTTCCAGGCCGTCATCCAACCTGCTTTACTGGCTTGGTTTTCCGACGGCTGTAATGGTCGAACCGTCATCGGTTGAAACCAACAAAAGCGCACCGGTGGGCACCGGGCCATTCAAATTTGATGAATGGCGCAAAGGCGACCGGGTTTTGATGTCTGCCTATGACGGATACTGGGGCGAGAAGCCGGCGCTTGACGCTGTTACCGCACGTTTCATTTCCGATCCGCAGGCGCAGGCCGCGGCCATCATGTCGCATGACGTTGATGTGTTTGGTAAATTCGAAGCCCCCGAATTGTTCGCTAATTTCAAGTCCGATGACAGCCTGACAACCCATGTGGGTGTCGGTGAAATGGAAGTCATCGCAGGCATGAACAACCAGCGCCCGCCGTTTGATGACATTCGCGTGCGTCAGGCGCTTATGATGGCGGTGGATCGGCCAACACTTATCCAGGGTGTTGAAAGCGGATTTGGAACCCCCATCGGCAGTCACTTTTCCCCTGCAAGCCCGTACTATGTTGATCTGACAGACGAATATAGCATGAACCTGGAAAAGGCCGCGGAGTTGCTGGCAGAAGCCGGGTATCCCGACGGATTCGAATTCACCATGAAAGTTCCAACCCGGAGCTACGCCACCCGATCGGCAGAAATCCTTCAGGCTCTTTTCTTGCAGATTGGCGTGATGGCGAAAATCGAAAGCTCCGATTTCCCGGCCACCTGGATTCAAGACGTTTTCAAAGATACCAATTATGACATGACGATTATTGGTCATGCCGAGGCGCTGGATATCGGGATCTATGCCCGCCACCCGTACTATTTCAATTACAACAATCCAGAGTTCGACGCCGTCATGCACGAGATTGATGCTGCCGTTACCCCCGAAGCACGCGCGGAGGGTTTCAAAAAGGCGCAGAAAATCATCGCCCATGATATGCCGGCGCTGTTCTTGTATTCCGCACCAAAGCTTAGTGTTTGGGATGCGAAATTGACCGGCGTCTGGGAAAACGGGCCTGTGCCGTCCAACGACATGACCGACGTTCGCTGGACGCAGTAAACGTTCCCCCGCGCCACAAATACCGACCGGCATAGATATCCGATTAATGGATTATATGCCGGTCAGGTGTGGATGTTCTTCATCTGAAATCAGTGAAAACCCATGACCCCAGCACTGAAACACATGCGCCGGGCGGCAGGATATCTTGCGATCCTTCTTGTCACGTCGTTTTTGATATTTGTCCTGATCGAAGCAGCCCCCGGTGACCCGGCAGAGATCATGTTGGGCACATCGGCCCAACTCGATACCGTGGCGGCGTTGCGGGCGGAACTCGGCCTCGATCGGCCCATGCTGGTGCGCTATGCCAGTTGGATCGGTGGGGTGTTTACCGGGGATCTGGGAGCGTCCTACACATATGGCACACCAGTCGGCGAGCTGATTGCTGATCGGTTGGCGGTTACGGTGCCGCTGACCTTGTTTGCGACTTTTCTTGCGATTTGTATTTCCTTGCCGCTTGGTGTTTGGGCTGGGGCCCGACCGGGTGCGGTAACGGACGGTCTGGCAACCATTTTCGCGCAGTTTGGCATTGCGGTCCCGAATTTCTGGATCGGGTTGCTTTTGATTCTGTTCCTATCACTTGGTCTTGGCTGGTTCCCGGCAGGCGGTTTCCCGGGTTGGGGTGAAGGCCTTGGCAAGGCTGTATCGGCCTTGATACTGCCTGCAATCGCGTTGGCGATACCGCAGGCAGCGGTTTTGACCCGCGTGACACGTGCGGCTGTCATCGAAGTCGCCCATGAAGATTTCGTACGGACCGCGCGTGCCAAGGGACTTGGCCGGAACCGTGCCCTTTGGCTGCATACCGTTCCTAATGCGTTGTTGCCGGTGGTCACGATGCTTGGCCTTCAGATTCCGTTTCTGATTTCCGGTGCGGTTCTGGTCGAGAATGTCTTTACCCTTCCCGGTATCGGCACGCTTGCCTATCAGGCACTTTCGCAACGCGATTTGATTGTGGTTCAAAACGTGGTTCTGATGTTCGCGATTATCGTGATTGTCGTGAATCTGATTGTTGACGGTCTCTACGCGATCCTCGATCCCAGACTACGGACGCACAAATGAAACGGATTCCCCTTAATCTTTGGCTGGGTGGCCTGATTTCGTTTCTGCTTGTCGGATCGGCCATTCTAAGCCGGTTCTGGACGCCAGAAGATCCCATTAAAATGAACATTTTAAACCGTCTTAAGGGCCCTGGTGACGCCGGGCTTCTGGGGGCGGATCAAATCGGGCGTGATGTTTTTTCGATGATCATGGCGGGTGGCTGGACGTCGCTTGGTATTGCGGTAACGGCGACGATTGTCGGCGGTTCTATCGGCACGCTGATCGGGGTTACAGCGGCGGCAAAAAGCGGCGCCTTTGAAAAGGTGTCAGGCTGGGTCAACAGTGTTTTGTTCGCCTTTCCACCGATCCTTTCTGCCATTCTTCTGGGGGCATTGCTTGGCCCCGGGGGACTTACATCCATCATTGCGATTGGCGTCTTCATGATCCCGGTCTTTACCCGCATATCGCGCGGCGCTGCGATGCAGATCTGGTCGCGCGATTATATCAAGGCGGCAAAAATGTCGGGTAAGGGCCAGGCGCTGATTACGGTCGAGCACATCTTGCCCAACATTTCCGCACAGCTTTTGGTGCAATTCGCAATCCAGACCGGTCTTGGCATTCTGGCCGAGGCTGGGCTCAGTTTCCTTGGTATGGGGATCGCGCCACCCACACCAAGCTGGGGTCGGATGCTTGCCGATGCGCAGACATATATTGGCACGGCACCGCATCTGGTGCTTGCGCCTGGTATTGCCATTGCCCTTGCTGTTCTTGGTCTGAACCTGCTGGGTGATGGGCTGCGAGATCTAAGCGATCCAAGGAGGAAACAGGCATCATAATGCTTTCAATCAAAGACCTCCGGGTATCCTTCCAGCAGAGCACCGGCGCTTTGACCGAGGTAGTGCACGGCATCAGTCTTGATCTGGATCGCGGCGAAACGCTTGGCATCGTCGGGGAAAGCGGATCGGGAAAATCTGTGTTGTCTCTTGCAACGATGGGTTTGCTACCAAGAACAGCACAGGCGAGTGGGCAAATCCTGTTTGAAGGACAAGACCTTTTGAAGGCGCCTGAAAAACAGATGTGCGGTCTGCGCGGGCGTAAAATCGGCATGATTTTTCAGGAACCGATGTCCGCCCTTAATCCGGCAATGACCGTGGGGGCACAAATCGCCGAGGGGCTGCGCCTGCATAACGGATTGTCCAAGTCTGATGCCCGGGCCGAAACTTTGCGTTTACTCGAAATGGTGCAGATTCCCAATGCCGCCCAGCGCATCGACAGTTATCCGCATGAAATGTCAGGTGGGCAACGTCAACGGGTGGGGATTGCGATCGCCATTGCCTTGAAGCCCGACCTTTTGATTGCCGATGAGCCGACCACAGCTCTTGATGTGACGGTGCAGGCAGAAATCCTTGATATCCTTGATGATTTGGTTGCGGAGCTTGGCATTTCCCTCATTCTGATTTCGCATGATCTTGGCGTTATTGCCCGCATTGCCGACCGAACACTTGTGATGTATCGCGGCGATGAAATGGAACATGGCGATACAGAACAAGTTCTGCGTCATCCCCGTCATGACTACACCCGAAAGCTGCTTGCCGCCATGCCGCGTCGTGCGCTCAAGAGCCTTGATCAAACCGGCGGGGAGAAACCGCATGCCTAAGCTTCTGGAAATAAAAAACCTGACGCGTGTGTTTGATCTGGGGGCGGGTGAGATCGCCGCACTTGATGATGTATCTCTGTCACTTGATGCCGCGAAAATCATGGGTGTTGTTGGCGAAAGCGGCTCGGGTAAATCGACTCTTGCGCGCATCGTGATGGCACTTGATACCCCTTCGTCGGGGACCGTTCACATCAATGGCAAAAATCTTTTTGAGCTGTCTGCACGGGATTTGCGTTCTGCGCGGTGCGATTTTCAGATGATCTTTCAGGACCCTTATGGGTCGCTCAACCCGCGTCACACGGTTGGACGGCTGATCGCCGAACCGCTTTATCTTGAAGAAAATGCACCGACCGGCGCGCAAAAGCGCGACCGTATTGCGACCTTGCTTGAAGATGTCGGGCTTAAGGCCGACGACATGGATCGGTTTCCTCATGAATTTTCTGGCGGTCAACGTCAGCGGATTGCGATTGCGCGTGCCTTGATCACCAAGCCCAAACTGGTGGTCGCGGACGAGGCGACATCTGCCCTTGATCTAACGGTACAGAAACAGATTTTGGATCTGATTTTGGACCTGCGCGATGAACACGGCATCTCTGTCTTGTTCATTACCCACAATATCGGTGTGGTCGAGGAAATCTGCGACGACGTCGCCGTGTTGGAGCATGGCAAGCTGGTTGAAACCGGCCCGACAGATGCGGTTTTGAACGCCCCGAGCAAAGCCTATACCCGTCGTTTGATGAATGCCGAACCGACACTGGAGCACATCGGTCGTAAAGCATGGCGTGCAGCACGCGCGCAATAAGCGGACAGGATACGTCCTTCGTCCTTACTGAATTCCTGTCAAAAGGTGCCACCTATGTCTGAACTTCTTGATCTTTCTGCACGCAATGTCCTCAAAGGGTTTAAGGACAAAACGATATCGCCCGTTGAGTATATGGCGGCGCTGTCCGCGCGCATTGATGCGCGCGAACCCAAAGTCTGTGCGCTATATGCTTATGACCCGGATGCAGCGATGGCAAAAGCACGCGCGTCTGAAGATCGCTGGATGAAAGGTAAACCAAAGGGGTTGCTTGACGGAATGCCGGTGACGGTCAAGGAATTGATCGCCACCAAGGGCGATCCGGTGCCGATGGGAACCGCCGCGATTGATCTTGTCCCAGCAGCCCAGGACGCGCCGACGGCGGCCCGACTGGTTGAAGACGGTGCGATCATCTTTGCAAAAACCACCTGCCCGGATTACGGGATGTTGAGCTCTGGTCTGTCGACCTTCCATCACCTCAGCCGAAACCCCTGGGATCTGAGCCAGAACCCAGGTGGATCAAGTGCCGGAGCTTCTGCCGCTGGTGCGGCCGGATATGGACCGTTGCACGTTGGTACGGATATTGGCGGATCCGTTCGGCTGCCTGCTGGCTGGACCGGCTTGTTCGGATTTAAGCCATCCTTGGGTCGTATTCCGATTGATCCATACTATACTGGGCGCTGTGCCGGCCCGATGACGCCGCGGGTCGATGATTCAGCACTTTTGATGGCCTCGATCACACGGCCCGATGCGCGCGATGCCACATCCTTGCCCTATCAGGACATTGACTGGGATGCACCGGGAATTGACGTTCGTGGCCTGAAAATCGGACTGATGCTTGATGCGGGATGCGGCATTGATGCTGAGCCGGATGTCCGGCAGGCCGTGATTGACGCTGCCAGGGAATTCGAAGCCCATGGTGCCGAGGTTATTGAAATTCCGCCAGTATTGACCCGGGAGATGCTTGATGGGCTTGATATCGCTTGGCGGGCACGGTTCTGGGGCATGATGCAGAAACTTTCGCCCGCCAGCCGGTCAAAAATCCTGCCCTATATTCATGAATGGGCCGAGGCGGGCGCGTCGGTTGCGCCCACCGATGTGGCGGCCGGGGTTGATCAAACCTTTGCCATGCGTGCAGCCTGTGCCAAGGCGTTTGAGGATGTTGATTTCATTTTGTCGCCGGTCAATCCGAATGTCAGTTATCCGGCGGAATGGGCATCGCCGACCAATGACCCGGCAAAGCCGTTCGAACATATTTGCTTTACCGTTCCCTGGAACATGGGAGAGCAACCGGCATGCTCGATCAATTGTGGTTTTTCAGAAAGCGGGATGCCAATTGGTTTGCAAATCGTTGCGCCACGCTTCGAAGACTTGCAGGTCTTCCAGCTTGCGCGAACCTATGAAGTTTGGCGTGGACCGATCACCAACTGGCCGGACCTCTAAAGGGGAGAGCCTGGTTGGGGAGTGATTTGGATTTAATTTTTTGCCGGTGTGTGACGGGTGAATGCGTTTTGCTCCTAGTCCACCCGACCTTGAAAAGCTTGGCAAGATGACGCTGTGGGAAGGGGCCCAGTCGATCAGGTTTGAGTTGGCGTAATCACCGCAACTGTGATCGGGCACACTTTCAAGTGTGTCCGGATTGGCCTAGAAGGCGAACCACCATCCAATAAGTGCAGGCGGACGTGCCGTGTTTGAGACGATTAATCTGTGGATTCAGGATCATCAGGATCTGGTCTATATCCTGATCTTCACCTATTGCGTCAGCAAATCCAGCATCCTGCCGGTTTTTGCCGGCATGCTGGTGGCGGCCGAAAGCCTGATGATCGTGCCGGCGGTTACGTCGATGATTGCCGGTGGGCTTGTGGGCGATGTGCTGCGCTTTGGCCTTGCGCGTAAATACGGCGATGCGATTGTCCGCAAGCTGCCCAAATCCTTGTCAGACTGGATGGGCAAGACCCTGCGATTGTTTGAGCATTACGGTGTCGCCTATATCCTGCTGTGCCGCTATCCGCATGGGGTGCGATCGTTTGGGGTGTTCCCGGTCGGCATGAGTTCGATGTCGTTCATTTGCTTCCTGCCGCTTAGCATCGCGTCAGTCCTGCTTTGGGTCGGGCTTTACTATGGGCTGGGTCATAGCCTGGGGGCCGGGATGTCCGAACTGGTTGAACAAAACCTTGCGATGCTCAGCCCGATCTTGCTGATTGTGTTTCTTGTGCTGGGCTGGTTTGCGCTCCGCCGGATTGATCGGCTGGAGCAACAGGCCGAACGCGCCATCAAGTAATCCAACGAAAAACGGCAGCATCGAAATCGAATGCTGCCGTTTTTGTCTTTGCGATGGATGGGCTGCTTACTCCGCAGCAATCGTCTTGCCGTCTTTTTCCAGCATCTCGCCCTGTTTGCGTTTGGCAAGAATTTCGCGTGCCTTGGCGTAGCTTTCATCGTGCCAGAAGATCAGGCAGCCATTGCACCCCCGGCCACAGCAGCCCTTGGTGCCAACACGCGGGGTGCGGAAGGAGCGTTCCTTCTGGCGATCATCAAGGGCGGTCTGAAGCGCTTCGCGTTTCGCGTCATAGCGGTCTTCGTTGCCCTTGCCCATCTCGATCTTGTGGCCTTCCTGATCAAGTTTCAGGCGCTGCCATTCGTCTTCCGACAGGGCCTTTTCCTTGCGCACGATGGTCATCGGCAGGATTTCCTGACGCAGGAATTCCGGGTCTTCCTGTTCAAACAGGCTGAAAGGCAAACGGATGCGCGGATGCGTGTTGGCGTGGACCGCTTCACCGACCTTGCCGGTTTTGGCATCGATGAATTCATACATGCGGATGAAAATTGTCTGGCGAGTACGCGGCGGCACGATTTCGATCACGTCACCAGGCAGCATGCGGTTTTTGACCGACATGATAAAGGCGTCGTCTTCGACTTCCTCGATCATTCCGGCAAATTCCCAATCCGACACATTGGTGTTGCTGTCATAACCGTGTGCGTAGTTGGTCAGGCGACCGTCATGGAAGGCCAGCGTATAACCGCGGTTCGGGATCGTCGCCAGTTCCTTCATATATTCTTCGGCCGACCAGTTTTCCGGATCCTTGTACCAGTCATCAATCGCCATGCGGTATGCGCGGGCAACAAGGCCGGCGTAATACGGGCTTTTGCCACGGCCTTCGACCTTGAGGCTGTCGACACCGATTTTCAGGTAATCTTCAAGCTTCGGCATGATGCACAGATCGCGCGAGTTCAGGATGTAGGATCCGCGCTCGTCTTCCTGAATTTCCATCAGCTCGCCCGGACGCATGTCTTCTTCGAGGAAGAAGTCAAACATCTCGAGGTTTTCTTCGGTCAGTTTGAGTTCCTTGACCGTGCCGTCCTTAAGCTTCATGTGGACTTTGTATTTCCAGCGGCACGAGTTGGCACACGCCCCCTGGTTGGCGCCGCGTTCGGCCATGAAGTTCGACAGCAGGCAACGACCGGAATAGGTCATGCACATCGAGCCATGTACAAAGGCCTCGATCTTGATGTCCTGGCACTTTTCGCGGATTTCGGTCAGTTCCTCGTAGGAAACTTCACGGCCCAGAACGACCAGCTTGGCCCCGATGCTCTGCCAGAATTTCACGGACTGCCAGGAACATACGTTTGCCTGTGTCGAGACATGCAAATCAAGTTCCGGCGCGTGTTCGCGGACAAACATGAAGACACCCGGATCAGCAACGATCAGGCCATCCGGGCGGACCTTGCGCACGGTATCGACATATTCCGGAAGCTTGTCGATGTCCTTGTTATGCGAAAACAGGTTCAGCGTGAGGTAAACGCGCACACCATGGCTGTGGGCGAAATCAATGCCCTCGACCACGTCATCAAGCGACATCTGGCTTTTAACGCGCAGCGACAGGTCCGGCGTGCCCATGTAAACGGCGTCTGCGCCATAGAGCACAGCAACTTTCAGCTTTTCGAGCGAGCCTGCGGGCATCAGCAATTCGGAACGGCGCGATTGATTGCTCATCACTTGCGGGTCTTTTCTTTTGGTCGTCTGCGGGAAATCTCTCTGGCGCGGCTTCTATCACAGCCTGCTGCCGGTGCCGATTAAAATCGCATATTTCGCAAGCCTTGCATAGCTATGGCCGTGATGAGCTGCCATGCCGGACTTGCAGGGCGCCAACCAAAACACCCCCGCCAGAGGGCAGGGGTGTTTGGAATCGTTTCAAAGTTTGGCTTATTTGACCTTTTTGATCTCGCCGCTTTCGATCTTGGCCCAGTATTGTTTGACCTCACCGCGCACCACCGGCATCAGGAAATAAAGGCCGATGATGTTGGGGATCGCCATGGCAAAGATCATGGAGTCCGAGAAATCAATCACGGGGCCGAGGCTCATGGACGCACCGACGATCACGCACAGGCAGAAGAACAGTTTGAAAATGATCTCCTTGCCCTTGCCTTCGCCGACCAGATAGGTCCAGCTTTTAAGACCGTAATAGGACCATGACAGCATGGTCGAAAAGGCAAACAGCACAACCGCCAGTGCCAGGATCAGCGGGAACCACGTAAAGGCCGATGCAAATGCCGCGGAGGTCAGCTCAACCCCGGTCAGGCCGGAATTAAGTTCGCCACTGATGGTAATCACAAGGGCGGTCATGGTGCAGATCACCACCGTATCAATGAACGGTTCGAGAAGGGCGACATAGCCCTCTGTCACCGGTTCCTTGGTGCGGACGGCTGCGTGGGCGATGGCGGCTGAGCCAATGCCGGCTTCGTTCGAGAAGGCTGCACGTTTGAAGCCCTGAATCAGCGCACCGATCACACCGCCGGCAACACCGGCACCGGTAAAGGCACCGACAAAGATCTGGGCAAAGGCATCACCAACCATGGTGATGTTCGATAGAATAATGATCATGCCGGCGGTGACGTAAATCACCGCCATAAGCGGGACGATCTTTTCGGTCACCTTGGCGATGGATTTGATGCCGCCAATGATCACGACGCCAACAATGATTGCCATGACAAGGCCAAACAGCCAGCCCGATCCGGCCAGGAAGCTGTTTTCACCGCCGGTGACATTGACCACCTGCTGGAAGGCCTGATTGGCCTGAAACATATTGCCGCCGCCAACAGCGCCACCAATACAACAGATCGAAAAGACGACAGCCAAGACCTTGCCCAATACCGGTTTGCCTTTTTCAGCCATGCCCTTGGACAGGTAATACATCGGTCCGCCCGAAACGCGGCCGTCGTCATATTCGTTACGGTATTTAACGCCCAGCGTACATTCGGTGAATTTCGATGCCATGCCCAAAAGCCCGGCAAGGATCATCCAGAATGTTGCCCCCGGTCCGCCAATGGAAACGGCAACGGCCACACCGGCAATATTGCCAAGCCCGACCGTGCCCGAAAGGGCGGTGGCAAGGGCCTGAAAGTGCGAAACTTCACCGGCATCTTCGGGGTGGGAATAGTCGCCCTTGACCAGCGCAATGGCATGGCCAAATCGACGGAACTGAACAAAGCCGAAATAAAGCGTGAAAATGGTGGCGGCAACAACAAGCCAGCCGACAATAAGGGGAAATTCCGTGCCGGCAATGGGCACGGAATAAAACATGGTGCCGGCAATCACGTTAGAAATCGGTGCGATCGCCTGATTGATTCTTTCATCAAGGCCGACTTCCTGCGCGAGTGCGATTTGCGGCAGGGTGGCCGACATCATTGCAACGGCGCTGGCCGCTGCTGTCTTTTTCCAGAACATGATGGTTCTCCGGTTTAACTTCGTGATTGCCTTACGGAACGACAGTGACCGGAACAGGCGACGCCTGAACCAGGGTAAGCGGCAAACTGCCCAGCAGCCGTGCGCTCAATGTCGATCCACCCTTCCTGCCGACAATGATCTGACAGGCGCCTTTGTCTTCGGCGATCTTGCAGATCAACTCGCCGGAATGGCCGTAGCGGACTTCCGAAGTTACCGGTATTTTAAGTTTGTTAAGCGCATCCAACGCGGGCTTGAGGGTCTCCTCCGCCCGCGACAGTTCTTCTGTTCGCCGTTGATGGCGTTCTTCAAGTTCCTGTGTCGACAGGAAGCTGTAGGGGGACCATTCAAGAACGTAAACCAGATGAATTGCGCAGCCTTCGGCTGTTGCGCGTTTGCCCGCGAATTCCACGGCACGCCGTGCGGCATCTGTTCCGTCATAGCCCACAAGAATTGGCTGATCGGTCATGTGCTTCTCCTGATCAGAGACTGAAATGTCGGATAAGACTCTCCCACTTCCTCTCGCAATACAGGTGTCGGCCTGTACCATGTCGCATTTGACGCCAGCACACGACGGTTCCCCCGAATTTCATTTCCAGCGCCAAATGAAACGACATGGGGGAATGATACATAAAACTGAAACGAATTCGCCAAAAAGTTGAGGTATAAAAATAAGATGTTCTGTTTTGGCGTGCTATTTGACGGCCAAACAAAATAAAACGCGCCGAACTTTTCAGCGCGCGTGGGAATGTTTTGCAAGAACGCTTAAAAAAAGTGCGTACGACCGGCCAGGTCAGGCCGTTTGTGTGCCAGAAATTCCTTTGATGGGACCGACCATTTGCAGGAAGTCGATCAACACACGGGTGGCAACATCGATATCCTCTGGCGTGACGGCTTCCTCGGGATGGTGGCTTAGCCCGTCGCGACACCGCACAAACAACATGCCAATGTCACACAGATCATGCATGGCAAGCCCGTCATGGCCTGCGCCGCTAAACAGCCGAAAGGGTTCTATGCCCTGTTCACCAATTGCCTGACCCAGCCCATCCATGATCCAGTTGGCGCACGGCACGCCTTCTGCCTCATAGGTCAGGTCGGCCGATATTTCCACACGGCGATTGGTCGCGATATTGGGCAGTGCCGACAGGATCTGCCCGCGACCATTGACCCGAACAATCCGCTCAGGTGCGCGCAGTTCGATGGTCAGATCGACATGATCGGGAATGACATTGACCGCGTTCGGGCTGACTTCGATCTTGCCGACGACACCGACCATGCCATCGGTCATCGAACAGATGCCTTCCACCTGATGGATGATATCGGCGGCTGCCACCAAGGCATCGTGTCGGTCATTCATCGGGGTTGTTCCCGCATGGCTGGCCTTGCCCTGAATACGAATGCGGTGGCGTTCAATGCCGGTCAGTGCGGTAACAACGCCAACGGGCAGATCACGCTTTTCAAGAACCGGACCCTGTTCGATATGGGTTTCGATAAAGCCCAGTACATTGGCCTTGTCACGTTTGAGGCCTGCGATATCTTCGGGCGTACAACCAAATGCGCGCAAGGCATCTGCAACAGATATGCCTTTATCATCGGTGGCCTCCAGCGATTTCGGGTCATGTTTGCCCGCCAGCGCCCGAGAACCGACGAGTGTTGATTGAAAGCGCGTACCTTCTTCATCGCCAAAGGCGACAATTTCGATGCCGAATGGCAAGTCGATCCCTGATTTATTGAGTTGTTCGATCACCGCAATTGGCAGGGCAACGCCCAGCATTCCGTCATATTTCCCGCCTGAAACAACAGTGTCCTGATGGGATCCCATGATCAGGGTAGGCGCACCATCCAGTGCCTTTTGATCACGCCCGACGATATTGCCTGCGGCGTCAATTTCACTGACAAGGCCCGCCTTGGTCATCCAGTCGCGGATCAGCGGCGTGACGGCGCGGTGTTCGTCACTCAAGAACAGACGGGTAACACCCGGACCGGGTTGGCTGTGGATGGCGGCCTCTTCAAGGCGGTCAAAGATCAGTTGGCCAAGCATGGCGATTTTTGCCCTGGTTCTAGTATTGGTGAGGTTTGTCAGGTGTCGGCAGACGATCAAAGAAGTAACGGTATTCCGGATCCTGTGTTTTGCCATACAGGCGCATCAGTTCGTGCACGGGATCAGAATGATCATCAACACGCAGATCAAGGGGCAGGCGGTTTGGCGTCATGACCTTGATCACTGCCGATGTTGTGCCACGCACATCACCCCCGGCCTTGAAACCTGCGACGAGCGCTTCGAGAATGCATTTCTCAAATGGCTCGTGTGCCTTGCGCATCATGGTGAACTTTTCACGCATGGCATCGGGCACATTGCTGTGGGCCAGCATATTTCCGGCAATCGCCAAATCGTGCTCGGTGATTTCGGCGGTTTCTGATCGGTTTTTATCCCCCGTCCAGACAGCCGTTTCACCAGTTTGGTCAAGGACGATCAATTGTCGCCAATTGCGACCATCGTCATCGCCGGTCAGTTTTTCACGGACCGACTCCGCAGATTTTCCTTGTTCAAGCAGTGCCAGACCATTGATGCCGTACCAAAAATTGGTCGAGAAACCCTGTGTGGCGATGGCACCAATACCCGGTGCAATATGCGGGACAAACCCGCCAACGGCCAGATTTCCCGTCGCGCTGGCGATGCCCAGTGCATTGGTTTTCGGGTCTCTGGCGACGATTGTGAAGGTCATGTTTCCCGCCTGTCAGACAGCTTGTTGAATGTGCTGTCTTAAATTTATCATGATAAATAATTGCCGAAATCAAATTTATCATTATAAATATGTTTTGCAACCGTGACATCCGAAAGCATCGACAACGGGTTCGGAATTCAGGAAACGTCCAATCAAAAAGAACACCTCACATACGGTGCGTTGTCGGTCGGTTCGGTATGAGCCGGGGGTAACAGGAAGGTTTCAACATGGGAGGCTTGAATGAAAAGCCTGTTTAAAGGGGTGCTTGCAGCAGCAACCCTTGCGGTTTCCGCAATCGGTTTCGGCCCGGCCGAAGCCCAGACGCCACCGGGTGTCCTGGTGGTCGGTCAGATTGCAGAGCCCAAATCACTTGATCCGGCGGCAGTGACCGCCGTGAATGATTTCCGCATTCTGATGAATGTTTATGATGGTCTGGTCCGCTATAAGGACGGCACGCTCGAAGTTGAGCCCGCCCTTGCAGAAAGCTGGACGATCTCTGATGACGGCACGGTTTACACTTTCAATCTGCGGGATGGTGTGACCTTCCATGACGGCACACCATTCAATGCCGAGGCAGTCAAATACAATTTTGACCGCATGCTTGATGAAAATCATCCTGAACATGACACCGGTCCTTTCCCGCTTGCCTTCTTCTTTAGCGCGGTGGAAGAGGTCGAAGTCGTCGATGACCTGACCGTCAAGTTCCAGCTGAATGCACCTTATGCGCCGTTCCTGTCCAACCTTGCCTATCCGACCGGCCTGATTGTTTCGCCGACGGCTGTTGCGGAAAACGGGGCAGACTTTGGCCGCAGCCCGGTGGGCACCGGTCCTTTCAAATTTGCCGAATGGGAAAGCAACGCCAAGGTGGTTGTCGTACGCAATGACGATTACTGGGAAGATCCGGCCAAGCTTGAAGCAGTTGTGTTCCGTCCGATTACGGATGCTAACACCCGTGTGGCTGAATTGATGGCTGGCGGTATTGACCTGATGGTCGAAGTCCCGCCAGACAGCCTGACCCAGCTTGCGGGCGACGATAACTTCAGCGTCTATGAACAGGCAGGCCCACACTTGTGGTTCCTGATCCTCAATCTGAAAGAAGGCCCGTTCCAGGACAAGAAAGTCCGTCAGGCGATCAACTATGCCATTGATAAAAAGGCATTGGTGGAAAACGTCCTGCAGGGGACAGCTGAAATTGCATCGGGTCCGACCCCGCCTGCCTTTGCATGGGCGTATAACGAACAGCTCCAGCCTTATCCGCATGATGTGGAAAAGGCCAAACAACTGATCAAGGAAGCCGGTGCCGAAGGGGCAGAAGTTACCTTCTATGTCACCGAAGGTGGCTCGGGCATGCTTGATCCGGTCCCGATGGGGGCAGCCATTCAGGCCGATCTGGCACAGGTTGGCTTGACGGTTGCAATCGAGACCTACGAATGGAACACCTTCCTTGGCAAGGTGAACCCGGGTCTTGAAGGCAAGGCGGACATGGCAGAAATGGCATGGATGACCAATGATCCTGACACCCTGCCATATCTGGCACTGCGCACCGATGCGTGGCCGGACAAGGGGGGCTTCAATTCCGGTTACTATTCCAACCCGGAAGTGGACAAGCTTCTTGAAGCAGCCCGCTCTTCGACCGATCAGGCCGAACGTGCCAAGCTGTATCGCGAGATGCAGGAAATCGTCTATGACGATGCGCCATGGGCCTTTATCGCAAACTGGAAACAGAATGCGGTTTCAAGCACGATGGTGGATGGTTTCAAATTGCAGCCGTCCTTCTTCCTGCTGCTTGATGATGTCGTAAAGAACTGATCTGATACATCAATGCCGGGGCATGGCCTGCCAGCCCCGGCATTTTTGCTTTAAATCCCATTTCCCGCACATAGCCAGACGAGCCTTGCCATGCACGTCTATATTTTACGTCGATTGATCCTGATGGTGCCGGTTTTACTGGGCCTGACCGTGATCGTTTTTCTGATTATGTCGATGATCCCCGGCGATCCGGCATTGGCGATCCTTGGATCCTATGCCACGCCGGATAATGTCGAGAAGTTGCGTGCCGATCTTGGTTTGGACAAAACCATGGTCGAACAATACTGGATCTGGCTGACCAATATGCTTCAGGGCGATTTCGGGCGATCCTATAGCCTGAACCGACCAGTTCTGGATGAAATCCTTGAACGGTTTGGCGCGACCCTGATCCTTGCGGGTACGTCGCTTGTCCTCTGTACGATTTTTGGCCTTTTGACCGGGGTAATTTCCGCCGTGCGTCAATATGGCTGGGCGGACAAGGCGCTGACCTTTGCGGTACTGATTGGCATTTCCGTGCCCAGTTTCTGGCTGGGTCTTTTATTGATGATGTTCTTTGCCGTTGAATTGCGGTGGCTTCCGGTCAGCGGCATGTATGCGATTTATGGTGGCGGTGATTTGCCCGATCTGATCCGCCATTTGATTTTGCCGTCGGTCACGCTTGCCGTGGTGGCGACCGGGATTATTGCACGGTTGACCCGATCGAACATGCTTGAAGTCCTGCGTCAGGATTTCATTCGCACAGCGCGCGCCAAGGGACTTGATGAAAACCGTGTGATTTATCGCCACGCCTTCAAGGCGGCATTGGTCAACGTCATTCCGGTGATCGGGGTGCAGGCGGGCTTTGTTCTGGGCGGGGCGGTTTATATTGAAACCGTGTTCCAGTGGCCCGGCATTGGTCGCATGCTCGTCAATGCGATTTCAACCCGTGACATCCTGCTGGTGCAGGGGGGCGTGGTTCTGGTCGCGGGCAGTTATGTTCTTTTCAATCTGTTTGCCGATGTGTTGCAGCATCTGCTTGATCCGAGGGTGAAGGCATGACCAGCAACACAGCAACAGCACCGGATATCAAAGCCAAAAAGCGTTCTGCGCGCCCCTCGGCGTTTAAGCTTTTGGCCCGCAATCAGCTGGCCCTGATGGGGGCAGCAATCCTTGCGCTTGTCATCGCGCTTGTCTTGATCACGCCGATCCTTCCGCTGCCCGATCCGGATGTGACAGACCCGGCGCAACGTTTGTTGCCGCCGTTCTCGGAGGGGCATTTTCTGGGCACTGATCATCTGGGACGTGATCTTTTGTCGCGTTTGCTTTGGGGCACACGGGTCAGTCTTGCGGTCGGGATTTCGGCGTCCCTGGTGGCGGCCCTGTTCGGATCGACCATCGGGATTGTGTCGGGCTATTTTGGCGGGCGGACAGACAACATCATGATGCGCGGCATCGATATGTTGATGGCCTTTCCCTATATCCTTCTGGCACTGGCGATTGTCGCGGCCCTTGGGCCGGGACTGATGAATGCGCTTTATGCAATTGCGGTGGTCAACATCCCGTTCTTTGCGCGTAACATTCGCGGTGTGACGGTGGGTATTGCGCATCGTGAATTCGTTGATGCCGCCAAGCTGTCTGGCAAGGGGCATATCCGTATCCTGGTGACGGAAATCCTGCCAAATGTCATGCCGGTGATCGTGATAACGATTTCGACCACAGTTGGCTGGATGATCCTTGAGACGGCGGGCTTGAGCTTTTTGGGGCTTGGTGCGCAGCCGCCACAGGCCGACCTTGGCTCCATGCTGGGCGAGGGGCGCAAACTGATCACGACCGCACAGCACCTTTCGGCCATTCCCGGTGCGATGATCTTTATTCTGGTGATGAGCATCAACTTGCTGGGTGATGGCATCCGCGATGTGCTTGATCCGCGTTTGAAATCGGGCGCGCTTGCACGTCCAGCACCATTGACCAAGATTGATCGCAGCGACGAGGGCACAGGTCATCCGGTTGCCGATGACACCGTTCTGGCCGTTGATGAACTTCGCACCGAATTCGTTTTGGGGGATGACATCTACAAGGCCGTGGGGGGTGTCAGCTTCTCGGTCGGCAAGAATGAATGCGTTGGTCTGGTGGGCGAGTCCGGGTCGGGCAAATCGGTAACCGCACTTTCGCTTCTGGGGCTTGTGGCATCCCCACCCGGCACGATCGCCGGGGGACGTGTGATGTTTGATGGCAAGGATGTGTTTGACATGTCCGAACGTCAGGTCCGCGACATTCGTGGTGGCAAGGCGGCCTATGTATTCCAGGATCCGCTTTCGACGTTGCATCCGCTGTTTTCCATTGGCGATCAGCTGGTCGAGGCGATCCGGGCCCATAACGCCATGAGCTACAAGGATGCCTGGGCGAAGGCGGTCAAGCTGCTGGGCATGGTGCGTATTCCCAACCCTGAACGCCGGGCGGAAAACTATCCCCATCAACTGTCAGGCGGTATGCGCCAGCGTGTCGGCATTGCCATGGCCCTTGCCAATGAGCCGCAACTTATCATCGCCGATGAACCGACGACGGCCCTTGATGTCACCGTGCAGGCGCAGATTTTGAAATTGATGAACAATCTGCGCACCGATCACGGGACTTCGGTCCTGTTCATCACCCATGATTTTGGCGTGGTGTCGGAAATTTGTGACCGGGTGGCGGTGATGTATGCCGGACGCATTGTTGAAATGGGCACGACCGAACAGGTTCTTGGCCATCCGGCGCATCCCTATACCAAGCGTCTGATTGACTGCGTGCCGCGTCTGGGTGAGCCGGACCGTCGCACTGCGGCCATTCCGGGATTGCCACCGGCCGTTAACAACCTGCCAGCCGGGTGTGCCTTTGCTGATCGCTGCGAACGGGCAGAGGATAAATGCCGGGTTGGTGAGATCAGCTTTGATGATTTGGGCAACGGCCATGGTGTGCGCTGTATCAAACCGATGGAGGCGGCAAATGTCTGAGACGTCTGACGTCGTTTTGCAAACCAGCGACCTTGTGCGCACCTTTGGTGGCGGCCGCACGATTTTGGGCGGGCGGAAACCCATGGTCTATGCCGTGCGCGGCATTGATGTGGCGGTGCGCAAGGGTGAAACACTGGGCATTGTCGGGGAATCAGGTTGTGGCAAGTCGACACTGGCCCGCATGCTGGTCGGGCTGGATCGCCCGACAGAAGGCAATATTACCCTGACCGGATCGGATATGAATGATCTGATCGCCC
>NZ_DCAO01000133.1 GCF_002311515.1 Thalassospira sp. UBA1131 | reverse complement strand
GCTGCCGGCAGGCGATTGATCGCATCAAACCAGCGTTTGATGTTGGGATACTTGTCCCAGACATCCGGGTTCTTGTGCACGAACGGGGCCTTGTCGATCCAGCCCCAGGCCGAGATATCAACAATTGTCAGTTCATCGCCGACGATGAATTGGCGACCTGCCATATGGTCTTCCAGCACCTGATAGTGGCGGGCGATCTCGTTGCGATAACGGTTTACGCCATAGTCACTGCCCTCAGGTGCGACGTGCTGGAAATGCACTGCCTGGCCTGAAAACGGGCCCAGACCGGTGGCAATGAACATCAGCCACGACAGGAATTCACCGCGATCTTCAGGCTTACCCAGGAACTTACCGGACTTTTCAGCGAGATACAGCAGGATCGCGTTTGAATCAAACACGCGTACTTCCTTGCCCCCTGGTCCGTCGGTATCGACGATCGCCGGGACCTTGCCATTCGGGTTGATGGCGCGGAAGGCCGGGTCATGCTGCTGACCTTTACGGGTATCAACCGGCAGGACCTCATACGGCAAACCGCATGCCTCAAGCATCATCGAGATTTTTTGCGGGTTGGGTGTGGGGTGGTAATAGAAGCGGATCATGACACGTCTCCTTGCCAAGTATCGCCGTTACACAATGGCGTGACCGGCTCTTGCATTTTGGAATGATCGTTTTAAATTGACCGATAACAACCTGATTGGCAAGCTTCGATTATCGAATTCGCCATCACGAATAGTTTAAAGGAGCCTTTGGCCCATGATTGATCTGTATTACTGGCCAACCCCCAACGGCCATAAAATCACACTGTTCCTTGAAGAAGCCGGACTGGACTACAAGATCGTGCCGGTCAATATCGGCACGGGCGATCAGTTCAAACCGGAATTCCTGGCCTTCTCGCCCAACAACCGCATGCCGGCGATCATTGATCACGACCCCGCCGATGGTGGCGAGGACATTACGGTGTTTGAGTCCGGCGCCATCTTGCAATATCTGGCCGAGACAACCGGAAAGTTCATCCCGACCGATGTGCGCGGACGCAAGACAGTGATGGAATGGCTGTTCTGGCAGATGGGGGGGCTTGGCCCGATGGCCGGTCAGAACCATCATTTCGGCACCTACGCGCCGGAAAAGATCCCGTATGCGATTACCCGTTATGTCAACGAGACCAATCGTCTTTATGGCGTACTGAACAAGCGTCTTGAGGGCCGCAAATTCATTGCCGGTGATGACTACACGATTGCCGATATGGCCTGCTATCCATGGATTGTCAGCCACGAAAAACAGCAGCAGGACCTCAATGAGTTCCCGAACCTGAAACGCTGGTTCGAAGCCATACAGTCCCGTCCGGCAACGATTGCCGCCTATAAGGCGGGCGAAGGTCTGCGCGCTGGCGAAATGAGTGAAGAAGACAAAAAAGTCCTGTTTGGTCAGACGGCGAAAAGCACCCAGAAATCCTGACCAGATAAACCAAACCACAAGATCATGAAAAAACCGCCAGCCCTGTTACAGGACTGGCGGTTTTGTTTTGCGTGATCGTCTCAGGCTTAGGCGTTACGCACTTCGGCCAGGAACGATTCAACAGCTTCGTTCAGAACAGCTGCCTGCCGTCCAAGGTCTTCTGCAAGGCCAAGCACCTCGCCCGAGAGCTTTTCGGCGTCATTGGCCGCCGTCGACACGCCCGAGATGTTTTCAGATACATCGCGGCTGCCATGTGAGGCCTGTTCAACGTTGCGCGCGATTTCCTGGGTTGCGGCCCCCTGCTCTTCAACAGCGGACGCGATTGTCGTCGTCGCCCCGTCGAGGCTTCGGATGGTTTCGGCAATCTCGGCAATCGCATTGACTGCATTGGATGTGGCAACCTGAATGTCGCTGACCTGGGACCGGATATCCTCGGTTGCCTTTGCCGTCTGGTTTGCGAGGTTCTTGACCTCGTTGGCAACCACGGCAAAGCCCTTGCCGGCATCACCGGCACGCGCGGCCTCGATCGTTGCGTTCAGGGCCAGAAGGTTGGTCTGTTCGGCAATGTCGGTGATCAGCGAAACAACTTCACCAATCTGGTTTGCCGCCTCTGCCAGCAATTCGATCTTCTGATGCGTTTCTTCCGAGGTTTGAACAGCGCCTTTGGCGATGGTTGCGGACTGTGCAACCTGATTGCTGATTTCGGCAATAGACGTGCTCAGTTCCTCTGCCGCCGAGGCAACCGTTTCCACGTTCGTCGACATTTCCTGCGATGCTGCCGAAACAACCGTTGAACGTTCGCCGACCTGTTTGGAGGTATCGGTCATCGCATTGGCAGAGCTTTGCATATTGCCCGATGCCTCGATCACCTGGGCGACTACCTGCCCGACACTGGCTTCGAAACTGTCGGCCATTTTGCGAAGGGCCGCACGTTTGTCTTCTTCGGCGATGCGTTCCTGCTCTTCACGCTGGGTGCGCATTTCTTCCATTTCGATGGTTTTCGATTTGAAGATATCCATCGCCCGCGCCAGATCGCCGATCTCGCTTTTCTGGTGGGTGTAATTGACTTCGATATTGTGATCACCCTGCGACAGACGCAGCATGTTTTCCGAAATATCGAAAAGCGGGCGGGTAATGCCGCGACTGATCATCAACGACACGCCGACAACCGCGACCAGAATTGCCAAGGCAACACCACCCATCACCAGCATGATTTGCATGAAAACAGCGTTTACATCATCGATGTAAATACCGGTGGCGACGATCCAGCCCCATGGCTTGAAATCCTTGACGAATGAAAGCTTCGGACGAAGATCATCCGAATTCGGGACCTTGTAGGTATAATCGACAAAACCCTCGCCCTTCTCTTCGGCGACGCGCACGAACTCGCGGTAAAGGAATTTGCCCGATCCATCGACATTGTCGGTCAGATTTTTGCCGACAAGATCCTTCTTGATGTCATGGATCAAAAGAACCGGCGTGTGATCGAACACAAAGAAATAGTTCTTTTCATCATAACGAAGGGATGCAACAGCGCCTTTGGCGGCATTTTGCGCCTCTTCGGTGGTCATTTCGCCGGACTGTTCCAGCGCATGATAATGACCAATCAAATTGATTGTGGATTCAACAAGGTTCTTCGTTTTTGTTTTGCGGTCTTCAAGCATGTTTTGGCGCAATTCGGTCAGACCGAACGCCCCGACCAGCAACACCGCAAGAACCGCGCCCGCGACAATAATCAGCATACGTGTGCCGATTTTCACCGAACTCAATGATAACATCCCAATCCCCTTGAATATTCCTTGCCAAGGTGGCGGCAAGGTTTTCTTGTTTTAGAACCACTTCACAAACACTGAAGTCGCTGGCCCGTGACCATGTCAAAAATCATCATACCAATTGAATCGCATATATTATGCATTATCTCTTTGCTGTGACGGCCATCACAGCTGCTTGCCATTTCAGCTTGGCATCCGATAATCTTCCTATCGCTATCCGGGCACACCAACGCACGATAAGACGCCCCAAACAAGTGATCTGCAGTGCGCCGTTTGACGTAGCCATTTCAGTGATTTACATAATTTCTCAGCATCATGGCCAAAGGACATCTCATGCGCCCACTTCGCACAATCCTGTTGGCCCTGATCCCGGCAAGCCTGCTTGCGGCCTGTGCATTCCCGCCGGAAAACGCGCTTTATGACCAGTCACCCGATATCCCGCCCTACATGCAGGATAATTTCGAGGATTACGTATCTGAAACGCGTGACTGGATCGCCTCCCATCGGGTTTTTCTGACCGATGACCACGAAATGGAGATTGCGCGCAATATTCCATTTGAAGTTCGGCCAGAACCAATGGACGCAAATAAGCCCAGCCGTGGGGTTTTGTTCGTTCATGGTCTGGGATCAAGTCCTTGGTACTTCCACGATATTGCAGTGGCAATGGCAAAGGATGGCTGGCTTGCGCGGTCGATGTTGCTGCCCGGCCACGGCACCCGCCCGGGGGATCTCAGCCTGCCCGATTATGAGGACTGGACTGGATCGGTCGCCCATCAGGTTGCGCTTCTGGAACGCGAGGTGGATGAAGTCTGGCTGGGTGGCTTTTCAACCGGTGGCAACCTTGTCACCAGTTACGCTGCGCGAAACCCGGACATTGACGGGCTGTTGCTGTTTTCGCCGGGCATCGAGCCGGGCAGTGATCTGTTATTCCTGACACCACTGGTCCAGTATCTGTGGGATTGGGTCGATGCTGATCCGGAAGACAACGTGATCAACTATCAGTCCCTGTCGACCAAGGCATCGGCACTTTATTACCGCAGCGTCACCGACGTTGATGATGCGCTTGACGCAAAGCCGTTTGACCGCCCCGCCCTTGTTACCATGAGCGCGGACGACAGTGTGCTCGATCCAATTGCGATGCTTCGTCGCTTTGAGACGCATTTCACCAACCCGACTTCACGTCTGGTCTGGTATGATGAAGTCAACGCACCAAGCAACGACAGCCGGATTGAGAACCTCAACAGCAGTCTGCCAGATCAACAGATCAGCAGTTTCTCACATCTGAGCGCCCTGTTCTCGCCCGACAATCCGTATTACGGTGCAAAGGGAAGCTTTGTCTTCATCGAGAACGGTCAGGAAGACATCGAACGTCCAGCGGATCGCGCACTGCTCTGGCGCAGTGCATGGGGATATATGGAGCCGGGCAAGTACCATGCCCGCCTGACCTGGAACCCCTATTTCGATGCGTTGATCGACGCAATCGGCGACGTCACCAACTAGGCCAAAGGACCCGTCAACACCATGACCAACAGCGAACAGGAAACGATGAGTGCAGGGCACATTCATCACCCCAACCATCGCACCCGTGTCTTTGCCCTGATTGCGTTTCTGGTGTTGTGTCTGATCATATCGGCATTTGGCGGGGCGGTGACAGCCACCAGCGTCAATGACTGGTATGCGGCACTGAACAAGCCGTCCTTCCGCCCACCCAACTGGGTTTTCGGCCCGGTATGGACCGTCATTTATTTCATGATCGCGTTTAGCGGCTGGCGCGCCTGGCTTAAGGTGGGCATCGCCAACGCCAAAGGCGCCTTTGGCCTTTATGCAGGTCAGTTGACGCTTAACCTTGCATGGTCGTTTTTGTTCTTTGGCGCGCAGTCACCCCTGCTTGGCCTGATCGATATCGTTATCCTGCTTGGCCTGATCATCGCCAACATGGTTGCATTCTGGAAGATTGACCGTCTGGCCGGGATGCTATTGGTGCCCTATGCCCTTTGGGTGGGATTTGCCACCCTGCTCAATGCCGCGATCTGGCAGCTTAATTAACTGCTCGGTTCTGCGACGACATCAATTGCCGTTTCCTTCGCCGCACGATCACTTTTGGGCTCCGCAGCTTCGGTTGTTTGCGCAACACTATCCATGCCCAAGCGACCGATGGATGGCAAACGCAGTGCCGGACGGTTGAAATCAATCCCGAAGTTCAGACCCAGCAGGTTAAGCTCGATCCCCTCTTCCAGACCAAGCGACATGCCGAGAACACCCAGCAGGTTCGCCTGCACGCCCTGCCCGCTTGAAGAAAGCCCAACCGGATTGGTGATCGGGCGATAATCCTTGCCGATTGCGTTGGCTGGCATATCAAGGTTCAGCCCCGGCACTTCACGGCCGATATGGGCGATGAAGGTGTTGCTGTTCGGGCCCGGATAACTGCGATATTCGCGCGGGAACGGATAGGATTTGATCGCCTGTTCGATTTCGGGGATCAGCTTTTCGGCCGCCTCGCCCTGATGAGCCGCGAGAAGTTCCGGTTTCGAGCCATACCAAAGACCATCCGGGATCGCGTAATTCTGGCGCACCACATTGCCGCTGCCCCACCCCACCACGTCATAGCGGGTATATTTGGTTTCACCCGCACGCTTATAAATGATCCATGGATGAACCGCG
>NZ_DCAO01000027.1:15839-16702 GCF_002311515.1 Thalassospira sp. UBA1131 | reverse complement strand
GGTTTTTTGTGGTTTTTTGGGGAGGGGAAAAAAAAAAAAAAAGGGGGGGGTGTTTGTGTTTTTTCCCCCCCCCGTTTTTGAATGATTGGTCAGGAAGACCGCGTCATTGCCGTTGATCGGTTGGTGGCCTCGGGGATCAGCCCCTTTGGCGCAAACCGCATGACGATCAAAAGGATCGCCCCCATCATCAGATAGCGCATGTAGGCCGCACCAGCGACCAGATGCTGGGCAAGCTCCGATCCTTCGCCAAGCGGGGCGGTGATTGTTGACATGAACCAGTTGCCAAACGGCTCTGCCTCGACCCAGAGGAACCAGATGATAAAGCCGCCGAGGATCGAGCCCCAGTTGTTGCCCGACCCACCCAGGATCACCATCACCCAGATCAGGAAGGTGTAGCGCAGCGGGATGTAGCTGGTTGGTGTCAACTGACCATCAAGGGTGGTCAGCATCGCACCGGCAATCCCGCACACCGCACAGCCCAGAACAAAGGTCTGGAGGTGGCGGCGTTTGACGTCCTTGCCCATCGCGGCCGCCGCATCGCGGTTGTCACGAATGGCGCGCATCATACGGCCCCACGGCGACTTCAGTGCGCGTTCGGCAAACCACATGATGATCGCAAGCACGATGACAAACAGCACCGCATAGCACAGTTTGACAAACAGGCTGGCGGCATCGGAAATCTCGGCTGCGCCAAAGAAATTGGCCAGGCTGATGAACCATTCACTTTCGATCAGGTCGACTTCATAGGGCACCGGACGCGGAATGCCGGTGACGTTCTTAACCCCGCGCGACAGCCATTCTTCGTACTTGATGATCGCAATGATGATCTCGGAAATGCCAAGGGTGGCAATCGCCAGATAATC
>NZ_DCAO01000027.1:4965-15642 GCF_002311515.1 Thalassospira sp. UBA1131 | reverse complement strand
AGCAAGGACAGGGCAATATCCCCACCGGCAGCAGCCCATGCCTCGCCCACAGGCGGCATCGAGACCAGAACGGCGGTAAGGCCACCAAGTGCTGTAAAGCCCATCACCCCGACATTGAACAGGCCGGCATAGCCCCACTGCATATTGACGCCGAGCGCCATCACCGCAGAAATCACACAAAGATTGAAGATGCCAAAGGCGACGTTCCAGCTTTGAAGAAAGCCGATCGCGATCAACACCAGGCACATCAGGCCATATAGGAGCGCAACTCTCTTCGTCATATCACTTTCCCACGAATAATACCGGTTGGCCGGATTAGAAGAACTGCGACCAGAATGATGAAGGAGACTGCAAACTTGTAGTCCGTCGACAGAAGTTGCACGAGCCCGTCCGGCGCCCAATCCGTCGGGCCGAGATAGGTCAGGAACTTCTTGAAGGCATAGGTCACCGTCACCTCGGAGAAGGCCACAATGAACGCGCCCAGAATCGCGCCGACCGGTTGCCCGATACCGCCCAGAATGGTGGCGGCAAAGATCGGAAGCAGGATCTGCAAGAAGATGAAAGGCTTGTAGGTCTTATCAAGGCCATAAAGCGTGCCGGCGATGGCCGCCAGTGCCGCTGCGATAACCCAGCAGATCATCACCACACGTTCCGGGTTGATCCCCGACAGCAGTGCCAGATCCTCGTCATCGGAATAGGCGCGCATGGCCTTGCCCGACCGGGTTTTCTGCAAGAACCAGAACAGCCAGGCAACGACAATGGCGGTGACAACCACCGTGATCAACTGGCTTTGCTTGATCGCGATACCTTCATCAAGGCCCAAGGCGCGGCGTGAATCAATCGCGCCAATAATAAAGCGTTCGCCATCTGCAAAGCTTTGATCGGCCGGGCCGATGACAATGCGGATAATACCGGCAATCAGGAACATCACGCCGACCGACACAATGGCAAAGACAATCGGGTTTGAGCGCTGCTTGCGATAAAAACGGAACACCATCCGATCCATGACAAGCGCCATGCTGATGGCGGCCAGTACCCCAATCGGCAACGCCAGAAGGGCGGTCGGGAAGGGGTCGATAGAAACGCCCATATTTTGCAGGAACCAGGTGACCAAAATCGTGATCATGGTGCCAAATGACATCAACTCGCCATGCGCAAAGTTCGCAAAGCGCAGGATGCCGAAAATAAGTGTGACGCCAAGCGCCCCAAGGGCGAGCTGTGCACCATAGGCAGTCGCCGGAACGACCACAAAATTGGTAAACAGCGCGAGTGCGTTAAGAATTTCCATTCAAGTCCCCACTTAGCCGCCCAGGAAGGAGCGGCGAACTTCTTCGTTGGCGAGAAGGGCTTCGCCCGTATCGGTGAACCGGTTGCGTCCCTGCACCAGGACAAAACCGTGATCGGCGATCTCAAGCGCCTGACGGGCATTTTGTTCAACCATCAGAATGGCGACCCCGGTTCTGGCGACTTCCACGATCTTGTCGAACAATTCATCCATCACGATGGGCGAAACACCCGCAGTCGGCTCATCGAGCATAAGCAGCTTTGGCTGGGTCATAAGTGCGCGACCAACCGCCACTTGCTGGCGTTGACCACCGGAAAGCTCGCCTGCGGGCTGATTGCGTTTTTCGCCAAGGATCGGGAACAGATCGAAAATCTGTTGCTTGGTTTCCTCGATCTTGTCGTCCTTGCGGATGAAGGCCCCCATATCGAGGTTTTCCTCGACCGTCATCGAAACGAACACGTTGCGGTTCTGGGGCACAAAGCCCATGCCCTCGGGCACGCGTTCCTGCGGGGCAAGGTTGGTAATATCCTTGCCATCCAGAACCACCGACCCTTCGCGCAGGTTCAGCATGCCAAACACTGCCTTCATCGCGGTTGATTTGCCGGCACCATTGGGGCCGACGACAACGGCGATCTCGCCCTTTTCAACGGTAATCGTGCAGTCATGAAGGATATCACTGCCGCCATAGCCGCCGGTCATGCCGGTTGCGCTTAAGAAACTCATGACGGCACCTTCCGTTCATGCTTGCGACCTGTGCCGAGATAGGCCTCGATGACCTCCTCGTTATTCTTGACCTCTTCGATCGTCCCCTGGGTCAGGACCTTGCCCTCGGCCATAACGATCACGGGATCACACAGGCTGGCAATGAAATCCATGTCATGTTCGATCAGGCAGAAGGTATAGCCGCGCTCTTCATTGAGGCGCTTGATCGAGGTCGCAATGGTATTAAGCAGCGTACGGTTCACGCCGGCACCGACTTCATCAAGGAAGACGATCTTGGGTTCGACCATCATGGTGCGGCCCAGTTCCAGCAGTTTTTTCTGCCCGCCGGAAAGATTGCCCGCCAGCTCGTGCTTGATATGGTCAATCTCAAGGAAATCGATCACCTCAAGCGCACGCTCGTAATTTTGGGCTTCGATTTCTTTGACGCGGGAATAGTTAAACCAGCTATGGCGCAATTGTTCGCCCGGCTGGTTGCCCGGAACCACCATCAGATTGTCCAGCACACTCAGTGTCGAGAATTCGTGCGCAATCTGGAAGGTTCGCAAAAGGCCCTTGTGGAAAAGTTCGTGCGGTTCAAGGTGGGTTACGTCTTCGTCATCAAGGAAGATTTTTCCCGAAGACGGCGGAAAGACGCCAGCAATAATGTTGAACAATGTTGTTTTACCGGCACCATTCGGCCCGATCAGGCCGGTGATGGAACCTTTTTCAATGGATAGCGATACGCCATCGACTGCCTGAATGCCGCCGAAATTCTTGGCGATGTTTTCGACCCGTATCATTGGGAGTTTTTGACCCTTGTCATGCGTTCTGTACCGTGGAAATCAACGATATATTGCGGTGACGACCCGGTAATAGAGGAACTGCCAGAAACCGAAGTCTCTGACAGTTCCTGCGTCGTTAACGATCAAAGGATGATCGGCTTAGTGGTACATCTCCGTTTCCCACTTGCCGCCCTTGATTTCCGTTTCACGGAAGCTACCAGCGGACTCGCCCGGCTCGATCAGTTCGAGCGCGGTACCACCGACATAGTCGATGTCACCACCATCAGCGAGAATCTGAAGCGCCTTGGCCAGTTCACCCGGATAGATTTTCTCACCCGGTGCATTGGCCACTTTCAGGATGTGGTCTTTGTAGACAGCACTATCCGTCGAACCAGCTGACTGCATGGCCAGCAGAAGCAGTGCAGATGCGTCATATGCTTCGGGGACATAAGGGTCATCACCCTTGAAGCCCTTGCCTGACGCCAGTTCGGCCAGCATGGACGCGCCCGGGCTGTCAGTACCCGGGTTGGTGCCGATCGATCCATCAAGCATATCACCGAAGTTGTCGGTCAGCGCTTCACCAACCATGCCGTCCGGCAGGACGAACTTGTCGAACGCACCGGTATCAAGCGATGCCTGGATGATGCCTTTGCCGCCCTGGTCAAGGTAACCGGCAACAATCAGAACTTCACCACCGGCAGATGCCAGGGTGCCGATTTCAGCAGAATAGTCGGCTTTGCCATCTTCATGGGCTGCAACGGCGGTGATTTTGCCGCCTTTTGCTTCGTAGGCCGCCTGAATGGCGTCAGCAAGACCTTTGCCATAGTCATTGTTGGTGTAGGTCAGCGCAGCCGATTTAATGCCGCGACGATCAAGGATTTCAGCAATGATCTGGCCCTGACGTGCGTCCGACGGTGCGGTACGGAAGAAGTACCCGTCATCTTCGATTTCGCTCAGCGCCGGCGAGGTTGCCGACGGCGAAATCATGACGATGCCGTTTGCGCGGACAACGTTGTTCAGGATGGCCGTGGTCGCACCAGAGCAGGTTGCACCGTTAATGCCGTGAACGCCATCAGACGTCACAAGACGATCAGCCGCCGCGGTGGCTGCTGCTGCGTCGATACAGGTACTGTCACCGCGTATCGAAACAACTTCACGCCCGCCAAGCAGCAGGCCGCTGTCGGAAACTTCCTTAATGGCCAATTCGCCGCCAAGTGCCATCGGCTTGACGAGTGATTCCGTCGGGCCGGTGAAGCCTTGCAGCATGCCGATCTTTACCTGTTCCTGTGCAGATGCGCCTGCGACGACAGCCGTCGAAAGGGCTGCCGAGAAGAGGAGGGTAGAGAGTTTTCCCATAGTGTAGCCTTCCCTGTTTTATTGGGCCTTTATATTCGTGGGGCAGTATACAGAAAACACAACGCGTTTCCAGTTTCTTAACCTTAAGTTACAAAATCGCTCTTGCATATTGGGCGGGTGGCGGCAGGTTTCGCGACCAAACGGACGGACGCAGGTGTGGGTGAGTTCACACCTGTGATTGCGTCATCTTCCTGATGTCACGGCGGGCGACGACCGCTATATATGGGGCACAACAAGGGGCTTTGATGGCCAGGTGATCAGGCAAACACCCGCATGCCGCGTTCGGAAATCTTGCGGAACCCGGCAATGACATGTTCGGCCAATGCCTCCTCGACCGCGCCATGACCATCACGCTTGGCGAGGGTCATGCGGTATTCACCGATTTCCGGCAGGCCATGCGACGGGCCAAGATGCACAAGATCATCTGAAATGACACTGATCGGAAGCGGCGCAATCGCCAGATCGGCGCGCACAGCGGCTATCTGTGCCTGGCAAAACTCGCTGGTATAGGCGATGCGGTAATTTACCCCGGCATCATCAAGCGCCTTAAGCGCCATGGTCCGCCAGTAACAACCGGGTTCGGCCATCGATACCGGCAGGGGGCGTTTGTCAATCGCACTGCCATGACGCACACCCAGCCAGACCAGTGGTTCGGCGTGGATCGGCGGTTGGCGATCAAGCTCCGCATCAAAACTGAACACCGCGATATCAAGATCGCCTTTATGGATGGCCTGACGCAGGGTGCGGGTCGGACCAAGATTGACGTCGATATCAACATGCGGATGGGTTTGCGCAAACCGTTTGAGGATTTCGGGAATGGCGACAATGCCGGTGTCATTGGGGACGCCCAGCCGCACGGTGCCGGCAAATTCCGGGGCATGGAAATGCAACATCGCCTCGTCATTGAGCTTAAGCAAACGCCGCGCATAACCCAGCAAAACCTCGCCATCCTCGGTCATGGTGACCTTGCGGGTTTCGCGTTTGAACAATTCCCGTCCGACCATGGTTTCAAGCTTTTTGACCTGAAGGCTGATTGCCGACGCACTGCGATGAACCTTTTCGGCGGCGCGTGAAAAATTACCAGTCTCGCAGATCGCGACAAACGTTCTGGCAAGATCGAGATCAAGATTATGAACAACGCTTGTCGGGGAATTCATGATCGGCCTCTTGGCAAAAGGAACGCGATGGGAGCGTTTCGCAACAATAGCGCGAAACTTATGCTGTGAGATTTTCTAATAGATGAGGTTAGATCTTCTCGTTTGATTAATCAATGAGGAATCCTCAATCTTGGATAAACACAGATTGGAGATTCTCATCATGAAAGCCATCACATCTTTCGAACATGCTCCGCTGGGCCTTGTCGGTCACCTGCGTGCCGCCATCGAAGCCTGGCAAAATGAACGCGCGATCCAGAAGGCCATCGCCGCCAAATCTTCGCGTGATGTCCCCGCCGCACCCAACAAATCTCATCTGAGTGCAGCTGAACGGCATGAAAGCCGACGCACGCATGGCACCTACATCACTGAGCCGGGGGATGTCCTGTCGGGACTGGTTCTGAATTGGCCATCCCCGTCGCGCAAGGATCACTGATCTTGGAAAACCCGTTGTTCTGCCACCTTGAACTGCCAAGCGGTGTCATCCTCAAGAACCGGATTGCGAAATCGGCAATGTCGGACTCGCTTGGGGATGGCACCGGCCACCCGACCAAGGCCCAGAACCGGCTTTACCGCCGCTGGGCCGAGGGTGGGGTGGGTGTGTCGATCATCGGCGAAGTACAGGCGCAACCGCGATATGCCGAAAAGCCCGGTAATCTTGTGCTCGATGACGACGCCGACCTTGATCGGTTCCGCGCGCTTGCCCGGCAGGGTTCGGTAAAAGGCAGTAATCTTTGGCTACAACTGGGGCATGCCGGGGCACTTGCCTATGCCCCGACCAGTGCGCCAAAGGGGCCGAGTGCGCTTGATCTTCCGGGGCTGAAATGTGCGGCACTGACCGATGATGAAATCCGTAAAATCCCGGCCCAATTTGCAAGAACTGCCAAACTTGCTGAGCAGGCCGGGTTTGGCGGGGTGCAAATTCACGCGGCCCATGGCTTCTTGCTTAGTCAGTTTCTCTCACCGCTGTTTAACAAGCGACGCGACGACTATGGCGGGCCGATTGCCAATCGCATGCGGTTGCTTCTTGAAACCATTGGTGCCGTGCGCGCAGCCGTCGGTCCCGATTTCGTCGTGGCAGTCAAACTGAATGCCACCGATCAGTTGGAAGGTGGCCTAAGCGAAGATGATGCACTGGCCGTCGTTACCGCGCTTGATCAAACCAAAATCGATCTGATCGATATCAGTGGCGGTACTTATTTTCCGGGGGCAAAGGCGGCCTCTGACGGTGCTGGCGGCGGGCCTTATTTCATGAATTTTGCCAAGCGGGCCCGCAAGGTTACCACCAAGCCCCTGATGTTGACCGGTGGCTTCAAGACCCGTGCACAGGCAGAGCAGGCGCTGAATAGCGGCGTCATTGATATCGTCGGACTGGCGCGTGCCTTGGTAATTGAGCCCGCACTGCCAGATATCTGGCAACGCGATGATTACCATGATCCGGTCTTTCCCCGTTTTGATCATGCGCCGGCTGGCGGCATTACGGCATGGTACACCATGCGACTGACGGCGCTGGCAGGGCGGATGAAAATGCCGGAATTTGATGATCTGGATCAGGTCCTTGCCGCCTACGAAGCGCGGGATGCGGACCGGGCGCGGATTTGGTTGCGGCATTTCGACATTTGATCGTTATGCGGAAGGGCGGCGTTTTCACATTCTTGCGCAAAACAGGTCAGGGTTGCATGCGCATTGCTTTGCAAATCCAAAACACAATGCGATGATGTGGTCTTCATGTCAGGAACAGAAAATGGCAGAGACCGCATCAGCCTTTCAGCCCAACGGGCGCTATCAGAAGTTTGAAGTCTTCAATCAATTGATTGGGGATGCGAACCTGTTGCGCGCGGGTGATTTCGGCGAAAGCATCTCGGCGGCCCACTGGCGGCGCAAGGCAGATGTCCTGACCCGCTATACCGATCCTGATCACCACACCATCAGCCTCTATGTCAATGGCGGTACGGGCATTCAGCGCAAGATCGGCGCAGACCCGATGAGTGGCGGTGGCCCCGGTCGGTGTTGTTTGATGCCGGCTTATCTGACATCGGACTGGCTGGTGCATGGCGAGGTGGAGCTGTTTCACGTTTATATTCCGCATGCCGCCTGGGAACGCGCCGTGGTCGAGGCCTTTGACATTGAACCCAATGCGGTCGAAGTCCCGGAAAAGACGTTCTTCCTTGATCCGCTGATCGAGCAGACTGTGCGGCAGGCGATGCTGCCACTGGATTGGGATGTGCCAGCGGATCGAATGGCGATGTCGAATGCCGGGCAGCTTTTGATGGGCCATATGCTGCGCAGTTACTCAACGCGCCGTGATCTTGGCTTCAAGGTCCGCGGCGGGTTGTCGCCGGTGATCAAACGCCGGGTGTTTGATTTTGTCGATGCCAACCTTGACCAGCCGCTAACGATCGAAGAATTGGCAGATGTTGCTGATTTGTCGGCCTATCACTTTGCCCGCATGTTCCGCAAAACCGTGGGTGAAGCGCCACATCAATTCGTTCTGCGCCGCCGGATCGAACGCGCAATGCATATGTTGCGTGATGGCAGCGCCCCGGTTGCCGAAATCGCACTTGAAACCGGATTTTCCAGTCAGGCTCATCTGACCACGCGGTTTAGCCGCTTTACCGGGCTGACACCTGCGAAATATCGCAGCATTTCCCAATAACATCTCCCCATCGTTCTTTTAGCAGCCTGATCCAACCATCTGATCAGGCGGCTTTTTGCTGTCTCGCGCTCTGAACGCGCCCGCTGAGCAGGGCGTCTGATTGGCGTGCTTTCAGGCGCGTTTGTCTGCGGCGATCATTGCCCAGTCACTAACAAGTTGCCCAGTGGCGAAGGGTGATTTTTATTCAAGTTATTGAAAATGAACAAATTTACAGGCTTGAGAAATTCGTTGACAAGATAGAGCTGAGATACCTAGAATTTCAAAGCAACTAAAATATCAATTTTGGTAAAAGCCAATCCATCGGGAGGATGTCTCTAATGAAACTCACTATGAAATCACTTGGACTGTGTGCAGTCGTCGCAGGCGCACTGGCCGCTGTCATGCCGGCAAACGCGGCAACAACCCTTCGGATCGGGACCGTTCTGGCACCGAATGATCCGATGGGACAGGGACTTGAAAAGTTCAAAGCGGACGTGGAAAAGGCAACCAACGGCGACGTGGAGATCGAGATTTTCCACAACTCGCAGCTTGGTGACACCACTGAAATGATCGATCAGGCCCGTGCGGGTGCTGCTGTCGGCACCGTGACCGATGTCGCCCGTTTGTCGAGCTTCGTACCGTCGCTTGCGATTATGTCGGCACCGTTCCTGTTTGATACCTATGAGCAGGCTGACAAATTTGCCCTTTCGGATGAATACATCTCCTGGGGCGAAGAACTGCGCGAAAAATCCGGCCTCGTGATGATTGCCTCGAACTGGTATCAGGGCGCGCGCCATGCCCTGACGCAAAAGCCGATTTCAAGCCCGGCCGACCTTTCGGGTGTTCGTATGCGTACCATCGGTGCACCGGTCTGGATTGAAACCATCCGTGCGATGGGTGCAGAACCGACCCCGATTGCCTGGGGCGAAGTATATAGTGCCCTTCAGCTTGGCACGATTGACGCCGCGGAAGCACAGCCGACCGCGATCTGGAACGCCAAGCTTTATGAAGTGATCAAAAACGTCACCAAAACCGGCCATATCCAGCTTGTCACTGCGCTGGTTGTCGGTGCAGAAGCCTGGGACGAAATTTCACCGGAAAACCAGAAAATCGTTCGTGATCTGGCAGTGGAAAATGGTCGTTATGCCTCGGCCCTGACCATTGAGCTCGGTGAAAAGGCGCTGGAAGACGTTGCTGCAAGTGGTGTTGAGGTCAGCGAAGTTGATCTGGCTCCGTTCAAGGAAGCCGTCAAACCTGTTTACCAGATGCTCGAACTTGAAGCAGAAGCCGCTGTCGTTAACAAGGTTCTTGGTCGCTAAGACCACGAACCTTCTGGTAGCCTAGCGAAAGTGCGTTGCTTTTATACCGGGCAACGCACTTCAAACTTCACAATGGAAATTGAATTGATGCTCAAGCGGATTGAGTTTGCCTGTGGCGGCATATTGCTTGTCGCTGTGGTCATTCTTGTGGCGGTGGCCTCTGTGGCGCGCGCCATGGGATCGCCGATCATCTGGTCAGTCGAGATGGCGCAACTGATCTTTGCCTGGCTTTGCATGTTGGCTGCCGACATTGCCATGCAGGAAGACCGGCATTTCGGTCTTCAGATATTGCGTGAAATCCTGTCCAAACGGGCAAGCGCATGGGTGGAAATCATCAATATTCTGGTGATTATCGGGTTTCTTGCGTTCCTTTTGAACTATGCGTGGACAAACATGATTTTGATGCATCCGCGCCTAGTCGGGGCCGCACAAATTAATGCTTCTTATATCCATGCTTCGATGGTTGTCGGCATTCTGTTGATGATCCGAACCATGGTTGCCCAACTTATTCGACGCATTCGCAACAGGGAGATCAACTGATGCTGTTGTTGATTGCAGGTTTATTCACAGTCTTCCTCGTCTGCGGGATGCCGGTTGCCTTTGCGCTTGGCCTTGCCTCCATTCCGGTCTTTGTCATGACGGGTGCGATGCCTCCCACGGTCGTGATCCAGAAAATGGTCACCGCAACACAAAGCTTCCCGCTTCTGGCCGTGCCGTTCTTTATTCTGGCCGGCAATTTGATGAACGTGACGGGGATCACCCATCGCCTTGTCAAGTTTGCAAGTCTTCTGACGGGCTGGATGGCAGGCGGTCTGGCACAGGTTTCAATTGTGCTGAGTTTCATGATGGGCGGTATTTCGGGATCAGCCGTGGCCGATGCCTCGATGGAGGCTCGCCTGCTGGGCCCCAGCATGATCAAGAAAGGCTATTCCAAGGCCAATACGGCGGCGGTTCTGGCCTTTGGCTCGATCATTACTGCAACCATCCCGCCCAGCATCGGCTTGATCCTGTTTGGTTTTGTGAATGAAGTCTCCATCGGGCGGCTGTTCCTGGCCGGTGTTTTGCCGGGCATTTTCCTGACCATCGTTTTGATGATCACATCCTGGCTTGTTGCGCGTAAAAACGGCTACACGCCGGATCTGCCGGAACTTCCCAAGGCCAAGGAACTGACGGCCAGCTTCTTTGAAAGCATCTGGGCACTTGCCTTTCCGGTTATCCTGATCGTCGGGTTCCGCTTTGGTATCTTTACTGCGACAGAGGCCGGGGCGTTTCTGGTGTTCTATGCGCTGGCTGTCGGGTTGTTTGTCTATCGCGAACTGAACTTTGCCCGGCTCAAGGAAGCCATCTTTGGCTCGATCTCTGATCTTGGCATGGTGATGTTGCTGATCATCATGGCAGCAGTGCTTGGCTATGCCATGACGATTGAACGCGCGCCGCAACAGAT
>NZ_DCAO01000027.1:0-4816 GCF_002311515.1 Thalassospira sp. UBA1131 | reverse complement strand
ATCGTCATGCCGGTTCTGGTCAGTGCCGGTTATGATCCGGTGCATATGGGCATTCTGATTGTCACCCTGATCAATTTTGGCGGTTTGACGCCGCCAGTGGGCGTGATCATGTTTACGGTCTGCGGCATTTTGGGTGTTAAGACCGGGGAATACACACGTGCATCCATTCCGTTCTTTGTTGCCATGGCGCTGTTCTTCGTTCTGCTGGCAGCAATACCCGCTTTGACATTGCTGTTGCCCAATACATTGATGTAATGACAACTTCAGTCCAACAGGGGCATGTAGGCAAATGCCAGGGAGACACAAAAACATGAACACATCAACGGGCGGACTGATTTCGATGCATGACGGATCGGTGAAAACCAGCATGCATGTTCCGGCATCTGCGCTGGTCTATGAAGAAGTCCGCAACCAGATTGTTTCTCTGTCCCTGCTTCCGGAAACCACGCTTGTTCGGGCGGAACTGGCTGAAAGTTTCAATGTCAGCCAGTCCCCCGTACGAGAAGCCATTTTGCGCCTTGAACAAGATGGTCTGGTGGTGTCCTATCCGCAGTCGCGTACCGTTGTGACCAAGATCGATGTTGCCCGCATCCGCGAGGAACATTTCCTCCGGGTTGCTGCGGAATGCGAGGTCGTCCGCCAATTGGCCGAGGCGAAGGATTCCCCGGCCGTCGTCAAGGCCAAGGGCATTGTCAAAATGCAGGAAGCACTGGTTGGCGATATCGAACAGATCGACCTGTTCAAACAACTTGATGAAACCTTCCACGCGGCTTTGTTTAACGGGGTGAACCAGTCAAACCTGCATTTGCAGATCACCGCACGCAGTGGTCATCTGGCGCGTGTACGAACCCTTGATCTGCCGCGGGCGGGCAAAATGGTTTCGGTGCTTGAAGGTCACAAGGCGATCATTGATGCCGTCCAGTCCGGTGATGGCGCGTTGGCGAGCTTGGAAATGCGCAAGCACCTTTCAGGCACTATGGAACGTCTGCCCCAGATCATCGAAGAAAACAAAACGCTGTTTTCCTGATCTTTGCGCGGCGGTGAGGAATAGGGCCGTCCGGCAAGTAGGCATAAGATAAACCAAACGGCGCGCAGCATGATTGCAGCGCGCCGTTTGCGTTGTATCAGGCGCGTTTGGCGACGTCCCAGATGCCGGTTTTCGCGGCTTCTTCGACGAAGTTGCGCAGGCTGTTGGGCTGACGGCCGAGAATTTCATATACATCGCTGGTCGGCTGGCTGTTGCGGCCATCAAGGACTTCGGAAAACAGATAGCGCATCAGGCCACGGACTTCGTCGGGCATGCCGTCTGCTTCAAGTCCGGCATCCAATTCATCAACGGTGATGGCCACGAAATTGACCGGGTGGTTGGCAACACTGGAAATCATCTCAGTCACATCGGCAAAGGTGACAGCACTCGGCCCGGAAAGCTCATAGGTCTTGCCGATATGGCTGTTATCGAGCAGGCAGGCAACCGCGCATTCGGCAATGTCATTGGCATCAACAAACGGTTCGGGCGTGTCACCTGCGGGCAGGGCGAGGGTGCCTTGCTGGATATAGGGCAGGAACAGGTCTTCGTTGAAATTCTGGAAGAACCAGTTGGCGCGCAGCACCGTCGCATCCGCCCCGGAATGACGCAGGGCGTCTTCGGCACGGTGGGCGGCTTCTTCGCCGCGGCCAGATAGCATCACAATGCGTTTTGCGCCATGCATCAGCGCGCGCTTGGCAAAGCTTGCGATGGTGTCATCTGATCCCGGAACGGCAAGATCGGGCTGGAACGTGACATAGACCGCATCGCGATCACGCAGGGCATCATCCCATGTCGTTGGATCGGTCCAGTCAAAGGCGGGTGTCGTGCTGCGTGAAACAGCACGCACATCATGACCAAGGGCAATGAGTTTTTCGGCAACGCGGCGGCCGGTTTTCGCCGTCGCACCAAGAACAAGAAAGCGGGAATTGGTTGGCATCAAATTGGCTCCTGAATGGGTTTTCAAAATGTGAGGAATCCTCACATTTGCCAAATGTGATAAATCCTCATATTTTGATCGTCAAGAGCTTTGACCCATCATAAGCCTGTGAAACCTGTGCCACGATGCCGGGATATTTCGAGGATAAAGGATCTAACGCGTTGTCTGATAACGTGAAAAAAATGCGCCGCGCACCGACCCAAAAAAGAAGTCGCGAACGGGTCGATACCATTCTGAAAGTCGCCTGCGAGCTGATCTCAGTCCACGGCAGCGATGCCATCAAGATGGGGGAGGTCGCAGAAAAGGCGGGGATTTCCATCGGATCGCTCTATCAGTATTTCCCCGATAAGGCGTCGATCATTCATGCGCTTGCCGATCGCTATAATGCCGAATCCCTCCATTGCATCGAAGAGGCACTTGCAGAGGTAAACTCGCCTGATGCTTTGCTTCAAGCCTTTGACCGGTTGATTGACACCTATTACGAGCTGTTTTTGGCCGAACCGGTGATTTGCGATATCTGGACCGGCACCCAAGCTGACAAGACACTGCGCGATATGGAAATGGAGGTCAGCCGTGCCAATGCGGACCTTCTCGCCAAGGCAATCCTGCGCGTGCGCGACAATGATGGTGATTTCAAAACAATCGCCGCACGGTGTTTGCTGATCATGTATTCCGGCGAAGCTACCATGCGGCTTGCCATCGCTGTCCCGCGCAACGAGGGCCGCGAGATTGTGGCAAGTTACAAGCGGATGGTCGGCCGCGAACTGGCTGATATGGCCCGGGTTTAGGTCATTTGCGCGTGGTTAGCCTGCCTTGGCGGTAAAGGGGGTCGGGGCAGGGCGGCCAAGAAGGAAGCCCTGCACATAGTCAACATCGTGATCACGTAGGAAATCGAGTTCTTCCTGGCGTTCGATACCTTCGGCGATGACTTCGATATCAAGTTGCTTGGCCAGCGCGATCAGCTTGCTGACAATCGCCTGTTTGAATTTGTCATGATCGACGTGATCAACCAGTTCACGGTCGATCTTGATGATATCGGGGCGCAATTCCGGCAACATGTTTAGCGTCGAATAGCCTGATCCGACATCATCAAGCGCAACCCGGAAACCCGAATCACGATAGGACTGAAGAATGGCGCTCAGATGTGCCGTACTGCGGACCTTTTCGGTTTCAATCACCTCGAACACAACATTGCTGCGATCAAGATTGCACTCCTCGACGACTTCGATGGTCGAACGCAGGCAAGAATCCGGATCATAGATCGAGCTCGGCGTGAAGTTGATAAACAGATTACCTTTCACGCCAGCCTTGTGGGCATTGCGGACATTGGCCGCACGTGCCGCGCGATCAAGCTGAAACAGCAGGGTCGCGGACTGGGCCGCATCAAAAAGCTGGCCCGGATTGATCACATCGCCGGTGGCACTTTCACCGCGGACAAGGCATTCGTGGGCATAGGGTTTACCAAGGTCGTTGATGTCAAAAATCGGCTGAAATACCGAATTCAACCGGTTGTCGCGCAACAGATCACCCAGCCATTCTGCACCGATTGCCGCACGGATCGCGCCAAGGCTTGTAATCTGGGCGATGTCATCGATTTCGGGGCGCTGAACGCCGGGCATGATCAATGCCTTGGTGTCCGACAGTTCTTCGGGAAGGAGATTGCCTGATATGGCATCAATCAGCGCCCGCAGACCCGGACGGGTGTAATGGATGGATAGTGTTGCGACAGACGGTGTTTTTTCGACCTCTATGCCGATTGATTTCGCACCGGCCAGGATTTTGCCGGTGGTATGGGCAACTGGCGGCCAGAGAAAGAGTGTCCCGTTTGCAGGTGCGATTTCAGGAACCGCATCACATTTTTCACAATAGGTCACCTCAATCTCCCCGTCTGGTCCTTATTCGTGCCGGTGGCTTTTCCTGATCGGCAATTCTTCTGATTAACATACTGTAACATATGGTGCGCAGCGACAATAAATCCTGCGTCAATCAATACATTTGTACGGCACTTTATCCTGTACGGCGATGTTTACGGCAGGCGATCAATCAAGACGCTGCGCGAAAGGATTTATCATTGCGAAAAGCACTGATAAACTTTGCCCGTCAATCTGTAAGACCGAGGATCTGATGCATTACAGCATGCGGCAATACCGCCCCGAAGCACAAAGCCATAGCCACGGCGATTTCCACCAGATCATCATTTCCGAGCTGGGCAAGCTTGAGATGGAGGTCGAAGGGCGTGGTGGTGAGGTGTGCGGTCGCCAACTGGCCTTTGTCGAGGCGGGTAAAACCCATGCCTATCGTGCGGAGGGACTAAACCGGTTCCTTGTCCTTGATGTCGATGCAGATCTGGCCCATCGCACCGGTCTTGAGGCGCTTTGGCATCGCCATGGCAGTGCAGCGACGTATCTTGAAGTGGGACTGGGGCATCAGAGGGGGCTGGTCGCGCTGTTGCAGGCTATTGCACCGCTACACGATCACGAATCCCAAACAGATATGCTCGATTGCCTGAAAACGCTTTTACTGCGCAGCCGTAAGAGCCGTGGCGGGAATACCTTTGGCATGGCGGCGCTGCCATCACGGCTCGTCCGTACCATGGCATGGGCGGAGGCCCGCTTGGGCGAAGACATCACGATTAGTGACATGGCGACCATCGCGGCCCAATCGGAGAGCAGCCTGTTTAGTGCCTTCCAAAAACATGTCGGGACAAGCCCGATGCGCTGGCTGACCGAGCAACGCCTGCAAATGGCCATGGCGCTTTTGCGTGATCCTGAAATTCGCCTTTCGATGTCCGATCTGGCAAATGCGGTCGGGTTTGCCGATCAAAGCGCCTTTTCGCGTGCTTTTTCCCGCCG
>NZ_DCAO01000119.1:11946-13722 GCF_002311515.1 Thalassospira sp. UBA1131 | reverse complement strand
TCTGTTTCGCCGTCGTCATAGATAAAGTCTTCTTCAAGTGTCAGAACACCATCTTCAACGGTTCCCGTTATTTCGACGGTGAACTGACGACGCAGGGTTCCGAAACGATCTTCGAAAATGCCCCAAGCCCAGCTGTCGCCTTCGAAATAGTCAAACACGTCGAAGCGGGGTTCTTTTTGCGCAAAATCCTGCGGTTTCATCGACCCACATCCGGCTAATAGTACCAAAACAAACAGCGCCATGAAGTTCCGCAGCATCGATTTTCTCCTGTCCTGACAATCCCAAGATCAATCATTGCGGCGTGAAAGGCGCCGACGAATGGCAACCTGATGCGTGCTGTCCAACGGAAAGCGCCACATCATCCCGATTGCTCCTGCCTTCAATACGATGGGGATCACCGCATAGATCAAAACCAGCACAACCAATGCGCCAGTTTTTTCGTCTCCGCCGTCGGTCAGACCAAATGCCCCCAATATCGGGAAGGCAATCCCGGCGGCAAGCGCCATGGCAAGCTTGTTGGTCATGTTCCAAAGGGCAAATAAAAGGCCTGTGCGCCGTACCCCAAACCGGTAACGATCCCAGTCATCGACATCGGCCTGAATGGCGGGTGGCAAAGCCAGATCCGCGCCCAGTGCCGCCCCGGTAACAAGGCATATGACCGCAAAGGCACCGAAATCCCCAGCATCAAGGATCGGCACAAAGGCAAAGGCGACAATCGCCATCACCATGGCAAAACACCAGACGCGGTGCTTGCCAACGCGGCCGGCCATCACAACCCAAAGCGGAATGGCAATGATCGCCGCAGCAAAATAAAGCAGGATCAGGATATTCTCGCTGTCCTGATCAAGTTCGAGGTAATAGCGCACAAACAATGGAAAACACACGGCCGGCAATCCGGCCGCCAGACCATTGATCATCCACGCCGCAAGCAGGCGCATGAAAAGACCATTGTCACGCAGGCTTCGGGCGCCCAGGCGCAAAATGGCCCAAAGGCTTCCTGTGCCAAAGCTCGATCGGATTGTGCGTTTATGTTGCGCAACCGGATCGGGTACCTTCCAGACCAGAAGGGCAACAAATACAGCGCCGAGCGTCAGCGTCACGGTGGCAAGGGTTTGAATTTCGGCGGCGCGATCAGGCGCATTGATCAGCACCGGAATGGCCCCGGCCAATACAATCCCGATCAAGCCCGCCCCTTCACGAAGGGCGGTAAGCGTTGTGCGTTTTTTGTAATCGCCCGAAAGGTCCGCCCCCCAGGCAAGATAGGGCACCTGAAACATCGTCCAGCCCAGAAACAGCACACTTGCCCAGATGAGGAGATATATCGCGCTCGGTTGGGATGGCGGGCTGAACAGATACCAAAGCCCGATACCGGCAATCACCGCCCCGGCACCGGTCCAGATTTTGCGATTGCCGGTCTTGTCGGAAAGCCAGCCAACCACGGGGTCGGTCAGCATATCGATCATGCGGACCAGCAACAAAACAACACCCGTGATCGCCAACCCAAGGCCAAGATCATCGCCATAATAGCTTGGCAACAACACATAGGCCGGGATGGTCGGCACGGCTGCTGCCATCGCCGGAAGCGCATAGAGAACCGAAATACGGGTGGGGTATTCAGCCTGTCGCATTTTCGCGATGTTCGATCACGAACAGCCCGACATCGATGGAGCCCTGATCAAATCCGGTTTCGCAGTAGGCAAGGTAGTATTCCCACATGCGTTTGAAACGCAGATCAAATCCCTGCTTGGCAATGCCATCCCAGGCATGCTGGAAGCT
>NZ_DCAO01000119.1:3302-11785 GCF_002311515.1 Thalassospira sp. UBA1131 | reverse complement strand
GGCGATGGCAACATGCCGCCCGGGAAAATGTAGCGTTGAATGAAATCCGCCCCGCGGCGATAGGTTTCAAACCGGTCATCATCAATCGTGATGATTTGCAACACCGCCTTGCCGCCCGGTTTCAAGCGTTTGCGGATCATCTCGAAATAGGTTGGCCAATGTTCTTCACCGACCGCCTCGAACATTTCGATCGAGACAATCTTGTCGTACTGGCCTTCTTCGTGGCGGTAATCGCGCAGAACGATTTCGGTTCGGTCGCTAAGCCCCTGCATCAAAAGGCGTTCGCGTGCAAAGGCGTGCTGTTCATTGGACAGGGTCAGACCGGTGACATTGCAACGATACTTGCCCGCTGCAAGTTCGGCAAAGCCGCCCCAGCCGCATCCCACTTCCAGTACATCTTCACCTGATTTCAGTTCGGAAAGTTCGCAAATACGTTCATATTTTGCAGATTGCGCCGCATCCAGGGTCATGTCGGGCGCGGTATAGAGGCCCGATGAATAGGTCATGCTGGGATCAAGCCATGCGCGATAGAAATCATTGCCGAGGTCATAGTGATAGGCAATGTTGCGCTTTGATCCCTCAAGCGTATTGGCGTTGCGCAGATGTCCGATCCGCGCCACCGTGCGCGCCAGAAATCCCGCGGCCAGACGGGCCCGCACGATCGTTTCATTGTGCATGGCAAAGTGCATCAGATGGGTCAGATCAGGGCTGCTCCAACTGCCATCCATATAGGCCTCGGCAAAGGCAACATCGCCGCCCGTGGCCAGTTTGCGGATTGCCTGCCAGTCATGGATATGGATGGCCGCACGCAAATTGGTTTCATGTTCGCCGGAAAAATGCAGGGTGTCGTTATCGGGCAAAACAATGGTCAAACGACCGTAATGTAGATGCGCCAGAACGCGCTTGAGCATCGCCTTAAGAAGGCTGCGGCTGCCGGTCATGCTGCCCAGCATCGGCAGAATGCGGTCACGCAGTGAAAAGGCGGAAACGGATGCATTACGATTGCGGTTTGGCATTGTTTTTATCTCTTCCCTGATTGGGCCGCTGCTGTCCCGGCTTCCAGCACATAGGTTACAGGCTGCTCTGGCGGTGCTGGTCGTTTATGGAATGTCATACCCTTGCGCCAAAGATGGAGCGCCTCCCAGTGGATACCTGCCACGACCTTCAGGGTCATCAGCGGGTATCGAATGAACGCTCCTAAAAGTTTACGGTCGGAAAGTTCGGTTCGATCACCAACAAAGGCAGCATTCAAAAACAGACCCTTTGCGTCGGTTTCGCGAATGGCAACCGCGACATTTTCATCGGGCATACGAATGCGGAAATGATAGTCCGCGACCATGTCGATAAAGGGTGAGACGTAAAAACCCTTCGCACAGGACTGGCGCAGCACGTTTTTGTCATCAAGTGCGCCTTCGCTTACCGGGATCAGGTAACTGTGCCGATCCCCGAAGGTGTTTGATACCTCGTACAGAACAGCGCCCACCGATCCGTCAGCACGATGGCAGAAATAAACCGAGAGCGGATTGAACACAAAACCAAGCAAGCGCGGATAGCACAACAGCCGGATCTTGTCCGCGCAATCACCAAGCCCGTGATCACTCAGAATTGCCTCCAACCGGGTGCGCAAATCGGTGGCACCCCCGTCGGCGTGATCGCGGTCATGGAATGAAAACAGGTTAAAGCGGTTGCGACTGAACAGTTTCAGCTTGGCAGCAAGGCCGTCAATCTCGTCGAGATCAAGCAGGAAGGAAAACACCCGATAGCGCAGTTTGTGCTTTTTCGGACGCAAACGATGATGCGTGACCACCCCTTCAAACAGAGCCGATGCCGGTTTTGTCGCAACAGGACGTGTCATGCAGCCTCGCTTGATTGCGAACGAGCTGTTTCGCCAACATGGATACGGCCGCTTTCATTTTCGACATTCCACGGGCGTCGCACGTTGCCAAGGGCCTCGGCAACCGCAAGACCGGACTGAATGCCATCTTCGTGGAAGCCATAGCCAAAGTAACTGCCGCAGTACCAAAGGTTATCCACCCCCTGGATAGACCAGAGTTCCTTTTGTGCTGCCATTGCGCCCGCATCAAACAGCGGATGATCATACAGGAAGGATCTGATCACACTGCCCTCTGCCGGATGGCGTGGCGGGTTCAAGGTCACAAAAAGCGGCTGGCCCGGATCAAGATGCTGCAGGCGGTTCATCCAGTAGGTCACGCAGACTTTCTGTTCGCCGTCGTGATCCTCGGCCAGATAGTTCCAGCTTGACCAGACCTTCTCGGTTTTTGGCATCAGGCTGGCGTCATTGTGAAGGATCGCCAGATTGCGTTCGTATTTGAACGCCGAAAGCAATTCGGCAGTACGCGGGTCGGGTGTTTCCTGCAACGCCAGCGCCTGATCACCATGGCAGGCCAGAACGACGTGATCATACTCTTCGCGCTTGCCATAGCGGTCCTCGACAAACGCGCCACCAGATGCGGTCTTGCCGACCTTGGCAATGGCGCGATCAAGAACCACACCGCCAGAGATCTGTGCCGTCATGCGTTTCACATATTCACGTGATCCGCCAACCACGGTGCGCCATTGCGGACGATCCTTGATCTGCAACAGGCCGTGGTTCTGGCAAAACCGAACGAACGCCGCCAGCGGATAGGCCATCATGGTATCAACCGGCGTTGACCAGATGGCCGCCCCCATCGGAAGCAGATGGTCATTAATAAAGGATTTGGAATAGCCATTGTCACGCAGGTAATCGCCAAGGCTGATATGTTCAGCCGTGCCATCTTCGAGGGCGGCCGGGGCTTCGCGATAGAACCGCAAAATATCGCGCACCATTTTCCAGAAACGCGGACGGAACAGGTTGCGTTTTTGGGCAAACAGGGCCGAAAGATCACCACCACCATATTCCAGACCGCCTTCATCCATCGAGGCCGCAAAGGACATGTCTGTCGAGGTTGTTTCAACGCCCAGATGATCAAACAGCGCACACAGGTTGGGGTAGCATCGGGTGTTATAGACAATGAAACCGGTATCGACCGGGGTTTGCCCGGCATCAACCGTGTTGGAATGACCGCCTGCGCGATCATCCTTTTCATAAAGCGTCACGTTGTGTGACTGGCTCAGTAGCCAGGCAGCAGACAAGCCAGATATCCCAGACCCGACAACGGCGATATTGAGTTTTCCCGGGGTGACAATGTTCATATCGGCGCAGCCCGCTTACTGTTACTGTGTGACATTATTTATATGAGTACGCGGATCTGTAATTCGCGGATCACTCGGATTATTTTGGATTTGTTTGCCTGAACTGATTGTAAGTGTCTGGTAGGAAACATACATTTTTATTTGATCCGAATGAACGCGGCCGACGTAGGAATTGCATGATGAACACAATTCTGGCGCGGCCCCAACAGGGACCTGAAACAAAAATGAGCGGCACCACACCACGACGCACCGGGCCAGCCGATCCGGTCGAAGCGAAAAGATGTGCCGATTGGATTGTTTCCGTCGCAGCGACACGCGATCGGGAAGCATTTGCGCGATTGTTTGCGCATTTTGCCCCGCGCGTGAAAGCTTACATGTTCCGGTTTGGCGGCAATCCCGAGACCGCCGAGGAAATGGCACAGGAAGCAATGATGCAGGTTTGGCGCAAAGCGCACCTGTTTGATCCTGCGAAGGCAGCCGCCAGTACGTGGATTTTTACCATCGCCAGGAACCTTCGGATTGACCGGTTCCGGCAACGCAAACATATCGAGGTAGATGATTCCGACCCGACTTTGATTGTCGACGAAGATCCGCTGGCAGATGACGTAGTCAATCGCGACCAGGAGGCCGTCCTTGTCAAAGCCGCGATGGAAGAATTACCCGCCGACCAAAAGGTAGTTGTTGAATTGTCGTTTTTTGAAGATTGCTCACACAGTGAAATTGCCGAGCGTCTTGATATCCCGCTGGGAACTGTGAAGTCCCGTTTGCGGCTTGCGCTTGGCAAGTTGCGTGGCGGACTGGAAGGTGTCGCATGAACATTAAGCATCATCCAACCGATCAGACATTGATGGAATATGCCAGTGGTTCGCTGTCGCAAGCGATGGAGCTTCTGGTGGCAACCCACATGACCGTGTGCCCGCATTGCCGTGACAAGGTCAGTGGGTACGAAACCATGGGCGGTGCCGCGCTTGAAACCACGAACAGCATGTCGATGGCGGATCATTCGCTTGATCACGTTATGGCGATGCTTGAACGTGAAACAGCGAACGAAAACATCGTTGCGCAAGAATTGCCATCATTGCGTCGCGTTGCGGTCGGCGAAAGCATTACCGGCAGTGCCATGAGCGCCCTGCCAAGGCCGCTTGCCGATTTGCTGCCCGACGATGTGACGTCGCTTGATGATATTCCGTGGAAATCGCTTGCACCGGGTGTGAAGCATTTCCAGCTGAAATCCATCGAAAGCAAGGGCACCGTGCGCCTGATGAAGATCGCCCCGGGTGTTTCGATCCCCGATCACGGGCACCATGGTCATGAAATGACCCTGTTGATCAAAGGATCCTATATCGACGAGATCGGCCGGTTCCGGGCCGGTGACGTAGCAGACCTTGATGATGATGTCGATCACCAACCGATTGCCGACACTGCCGAGGAATGCATCTGTTTGATCGCAACCGATGCACCGATGAAGTTCAATCGTCTACTGCCGAAATTGCTGCAGCCGTTCTTTGGCATCTGATGCCTGTTACCAATGCGTCCCAACGCATCGAGGCCCCGCTGGCAACACGCCTTCGGGGCCTCTTTTCTTTGCAGCGGGTCTATGCGGCGGGAACCAGCCAGCGCATCTGATGGTTTGCGGGCCCCGGTAGTTTGCAGGTTTTCGCAAGCCAGTTTCCGATATCGCCAAGTTGCTGATCAAACTGCCACGGCGGATTGATGACCAGAAGGCCCGTACCGCGCATGCGGCCCTTGGCCCCACCCTGATCGGTGGCAAGTTCGGCACATAGAACGCCACCAGATGCCTTGATCGCGGAAAACGATTTGCGAAGGTCGGCATCAAACCCATCCAACAGGATCGGGTACCAAAGCATGAAAGTCGCCGTTGGCCATTTTTCCCAGGCTTCGCGGATTGCCTTGGCCGCCTTTTGATAATCCTGTTTCACATCATAGCTTGGATCCATCAGCACCAGTCCGCGGCGGATGGCGGGCGGCATCATGGCGACAACACCCTCATAGCCATCGCGTTTGTGCAGATGAATGCGCGCATCACGCTTGACCCGGTGATGAAGCATTTCATGTTCGCGCGGATGAAGTTCCATAAGGACCAGCTCATCTTCGTCGCGCAGCATATCGCGAATAATAAACGGTGATCCCGGGTAAAACGGACCTTGGTAATCATCGCCTTCGCGCACGCCATAGTCGCGGCCCCTGGCGACCGGATCAAACGTGGCGACATAGTTTAAGAATTGCTGCAGCATTTCGGGTGCATTGGCACCGTCCTTGGCGCGCGCATAACCGTCTTTCCACTCGCCGGTTTTGGCGGCCTGTTCACTGCCAAGATCATACCAGCCCGATCCGGCATGGGTATCAATCACACAGAAAGGTTTCTTCTTTTTGCGCAAATGTTCAAGCACCAGCCAAAGGGCCGCATGCTTGTGCATGTCGGCAAAATTCCCGGCATGAAAGCCGTGCAGGTAACTCAGCATGGCGGCTATCCTTTCTTCGGGCGCGAACGGTGGCGTGCAGGTTTATACCCGCCCTTGCGTTGACCTTTGCCCGCCTTTGCGCCTTCACGCGCGATATTGGCTTTGTCGTCGGCATTGGGTGCATTGGTACAATTGGGCAACTGATTGCGGCGCGGCGGTTTGGCCGAACCGGGGGATAGCCTGCGATGGGTCGCAGGCGGTGCATCGACCTCGATCACCTTCCATTCGCCGGGCGCCAGACCATCGAGCGTCCAGTCCCCGATGGCATGCCGGATCAAACGCAAGGTCGGAAAACCGACGGCGGCGGTCATGCGGCGTACCTGGCGATTTTTGCCCTCGGTAATGGTCAGTTCGATCCAGCTTGTCGGGATCGCCTTGCGATAACGCACCGGCGGATCACGTTCCCAAAGCCCGGCCGGTTCATCAATACGCCGGGCCTTGGCGGGCAAGGTCATGCCGTCTTTAAGCTCTACTCCGCGGCGCAGGGCATCAAGTGCGGCGTCAGTTGGTTCGCCATCGACCTGCACCAGATAGGTTTTGGGTTTCTTGAATTTCGGATGGGCGATCTGGGCGTTCAGCGGCCCGTTATCGGTCAGAAGCAACAAACCCTCGCTGTCGCGATCAAGCCTGCCAGCGGCATAAACGCCGGGCAGATCAATATAGTCAGCCAAGGTCGCCCGACCGTTTTCACGGTCGGTGAACTGGGTCAAAACGCCATAGGGTTTGTTAAACAGGATCAGTTGCGCCATGGCGCGCATAAAACCAGCTTTGACGAGGCTGTCAACTTAGTTCAGCCCCTAATCGCGGATGAGATATTCCATGGTGGTGACCACCCGCACGGTCTTGTTGATCTGGTTGGCTTCCATCATGTTGGGGGCGCCATCGGCGGCCAGTATCTGAAACAGGCCCTGTGTCGCGCGACGAATACCGCCGAGTTCACCGCCGGAGTCTGCAGCAAATTGCTGGGCTGCTTCGCGGGCGTTGGCGGTGGCAGCCGCGATCATTTCCGGTTTGATGTCATTAAGACCGGTGAACAGATAACTCGGCCCCGGGTTATAGCCCTGCCCGCCCAGAACAACACCACCCTGCAACAATTTACCGATATCCTGTGACGCGGCAACCACCGCATCAACATCATCGGTGCGGACCTGAATGGTCTGATTGACGATATAGCGGCTTTCAATCGGCCCCGACCGATAGGACTGCGCAAGCTGATCGGTTACCTGAAGGTTTTGCAGCTCGGTCGCTTCTCGCCCGATGCCATGGCTGGCAAGAAATTCAAACAATGTGTTGGTATCAGCATCAATCTTGGCCTGTGCATTTTGCAGCACATCATCAGTCGCAACATAGGTAATCGGCCAGACGGCCTTGTCGGCCTTTACATCGCGTTCGGCCAGTCCCTTGACCGTGACATAGCGATCAAGGGCACGCATGTTTTCAATGCCGGTTCCGACCAGCCAGCCCGATGCGGCCAGTCCGCCGGCGACAACGATTGCCGCGACAACTTTGGCAAATCCCGATGATTGCGACATGATGCAGTTCCCCTGTCCGGTTTCGGGCGATATCGCAAACATGATATCACATTGTATGGTTTTCACTGTATTGCGCTGAAAAACGGCGATTGCGGGGCAGCTTGTGATGCGAACCGCCAACACCCGCACTCTGAAATCGAAATGCATTGAATGCATTCAAAAACTATCGCATTCACCATTCGGGCGTGGTAAAACCCGGCCCAATCAATCATGCCAAATGCCACAAGAGGTCAACCATGCTGCGTTCTGAAATCAATGCCTGTATCGAGCATGCCAAGGAACTTTATGCATCCATCGCGTTCAAACTGCCGGAATGGGCCCATTACAGCCCGGCGCAATGGGAAACCGAACCTGATCTGGCAAAATGGTGCCGCAACCATCAGATGGGCTGGGATGTCACCGATTACGGCGAAGGCAATTTTGAAAAGCGCGGCCTGATCCTGTTTTGCCTGCGCAACGGTATCCTGCGCCAGCCGGGTGAAGTGCCCTATGCCGAAAAGATCATGATCGTTGGCGAAAATCAGGAATGTCCGTGGCACTACCACAAGGTCAAAATGGAAGACATCATCGTGCGTGGTGGCGGCAATCTGGTGATTGAGCTGTGCAACCTGACCGAAGACGGCCAGATGGACCGCGAAAACGAAGTTCGTGTCCGCACCGACGGCAAACTCAACATCCTGCCCGCTGGAGGCAAGGTTGTTCTGGAACCGGGTCAAAGTGTCACCCTGCCACGTACGCTGATCCACCGCTTCTATGGTGAAGAGGGCAAGGGTCCGGTGATCGTCGGCGAAGTGTCGCAGGTCAATGATGATCTGACCGACAACTACTTCTTTGATTGCGATGCGCGCTTTACCAAGATCGAAGAAGACGTCGCACCGATCCACCCGCTGTGGAACGAACTGCCAAGCAGCTAAGCGACTTCTAAGAACTGAAGATATAAAAAAAGCCCTGCGGCAATCCTGCAGGGCTTTTTCGTATGTGACTTATATTTCCCGGGTTACTCGGCTGGCGGCAGGTCTTCCTTTTTGCCGAGAATCTGGGTGAATTCCGGCATGTCACGCAGCGGTTCGAATTCTTCCTCGACCCAGGCGGGCTGGCGCATGGTATCGGACAATTCAACAGCACGTTGCAGGTCAGCAAGGGCGGCTTCCTTGAAACCAAGGCCAGCATTGGCACAGGCACGCTGATAATAACCATTGGCGTTTTCGGGGGCCTCGGCCAATAGCCGATTGCACAGGCTAAGTGCCCAGTCACGATCCCCGAGTTGCAAGGC
>NZ_DCAO01000119.1:0-3150 GCF_002311515.1 Thalassospira sp. UBA1131 | reverse complement strand
AGGGCATGAATGGTCTGGGTGCGTTCGATCTCGTGCTGATGTTCGTTGATCAGCTTGGATTTCAACAGCAGTTCGTTTTCAAGCGAGGTGAGCCGCCCTTCGAATTCCTGCGACAAACGTTGCAGTTCGGTATTAGCCAGATTGCGCACGCTTGATTTCAATTCGCGCAGAGACTGCCATCCCAGCATGGTCAAAAGTGCACCGACGGCCGCCACGAAATAGAAGAAGTAGGTCACGGTGTTCGATGAATAGGAAATCGCCTTGTCGATGGCCTCAAGCTGCCGGTTCACAACCTCACGCAGCAATTCGGCACGCATGCCCTGCATTTCGGTACGCAAGTTTTTCAACTCATCAAGCACATAGCGTTCCATCAGAGGCGGCATGTTTGACCGTTCCTCGGCCGACAGGGGACGATAGTCGATCGATGGAACATCGGTCGTGCTGTCGGTGACCTGACCATTGACCGTCGTCTGGTCTGTTGAACCGCTGGTCTGGGCGTTTGCAACGTCACCTGACAAAACAAAGCCCAACGCCACCACAACAGCAGCCATCAAAGCCGATAGTTTCTGCATCTTTTTATCCCGTTTTCTTTTCCGGATCGAAGCCGTTTCCTGACAAAGGCAGACTAGGGTCCACACTCATTCAAATAATCGTCCCGGTCACCCGGATTTGTGCGGATACGCGAAGCAAAACCGCAGGAAGATATGTATCTTTCAAGGTTTTGCGACAAAGTGGCCCGTGCAAATCCGGGTGATCCAAAGGACAATTGATATGAGAGAAAGCCTCTGCGTCAAATCCCTTGACCGGGGGGCACCCCGATCTGCGGGCTTTTCCTTGCCATTTCTCTCATATCAATTGCCAGGTCGGTCATTTGAATGAGTTTGGACCCTAGGGCTTAGACGTGAACAAACCAATAAAACTACAACCGCTGCGCTCTGTACGCGCATGTGGGAAAGCTGATATACTGCGTGTGCGAAATGCGCGGCCCAGACTTAAAGAAGTGCCTTTACATCCGACGATATCACTCCTTCAGGTTCCCAGGAATGCCTCAGCAAGAACAATACCGGCAGCGGTCATACGCGATGTCGCGTGAAGCGCTGGAATTGATCAATGAATTGGGTTTGAGTGCAAACCCGATCAATTATGCTGTTTTCTTTGCCTATGTCGAAAAATCAAACGATGACCTTGTTGCGCTGATTGATATTCTGCGCGGCAACAAGCGTGCGCTGGATGATGTCAAATGCCACGAGCTTTATCAGCGATTTATCGATCCTAGCCGGGCCGAGCTTCTGCGTGAAACCATGTCCCATGATATGCACCGGCAGGTTTCCGATCTGATTGATCGACTGGCAAAAGGCAAGGACGTCATCAGCACTGCCGAACTCAGGAATGCCGCCCACGATCTTTTGGGAATGGAAAACCGGGCCAACGCGCAACAAGGCGCAAAAGGCGTGAACGATGCCGATCCGGCACCGGTCGAGGTCACCCAGTTGCTTCTTGATCTTGAGGAAATGAAACGCGAAGCCCATACAGACGGGCTCACGGGGATTGCCAATCGCAAGGCCTTTGACGAAAGCCTCCGCGACGCGGCAATGACAACGATGGAACGGGGTGAGCCCCTGAGCATCCTTCTGATCGACATCGATCATTTCAAACGAGTCAACGACAAACATGGTCATCAAGCTGGCGACCAAGTCATCAGGACATTGGCCAAGACCCTGCAGCAGAATGTCAAGGGACGCGACACCACCGCGCGCTATGGCGGTGAGGAGTTTGCCGTCGTCCTTCCGGCCACGACGCTTGCGGACGCCATGCGGGTCGCGGAAAACATTCGCGCATCAATCGAGTCTCTTCATCTGAGAAGTTTCAATCGCAGCGAAGATCTGGGCCGGATCACGGCATCTGTCGGGGTTGCGACATATCAGCTGGGTGAACCCCTGACCCGCGTGATAGATCGTGCCGACCAGGCGCTTTATCTCGCCAAGGCGAATGGTCGAAACTGTGTGATGAACCAGAATGATCTTCTGACCCAGCCGATCAATCGCGCAGAAAGCGCATAAGCGTCCCGCCTTCACAATTGACCTGTTTTATCATGTGAAATCAAAAATCCCCCGCAATCCGGGAGATTCGATGATTTAAATCAAACCTTTCGCATATGCGTTTGCATAGGATGGTGCCGAAACTTATGGCGACATAATTCTACTGCAGGCAATTGATGAGCGCGTACGGGTTTAATCACAGAACAGCTCAGCAGCACAGCAACGCTGCCCACAAACTGATGGCAGAGTTGGGTGTGGTTTCGCATCCGGACAATTTCCAGCTGTTTTTCACCTATGTCGCGCATACGAACTTCGATCTTTGCCGCACGATCGACATTCTGCGCAGCAACCATCGCGAATTTGATGAAGCACAGTGCGAAGAGCTCCATACCCGTTTCTTCAGCGACAAGCGCGAAAACGAAATCATCGAACGCATTTCAAACGACTTGCGCGCGCAGCTGGGCAGCATCCTTGATACCGTGAACAAGGTCGGCGTCGACACACGGAAATACAAAAAGGCGCTTGATCATTTTTGCTCCTATGTCGGGGACAAGAACCGTAACCTCAGCAATCTTGAACAGGCACTTCATACCCTTCTGGGCGCCACCCGCGAGATGGAGGGCGTCAACCGCAGCCTTGAAAGCCGGTTGACAAACAGTTCGTCGGAAATCAACCGTCTGCGCGAAGATATGGAAAACCTGAAACGCGAAGCCATGACCGATGGGCTGACCGGCATTGCCAATCGCAAGGCGTTCGATATGCAACTGCGCGATGGCATGATGCATGCCATGGAAGACGGTCAACCGCTTTGCCTTCTGCTTCTTGATATTGATCACTTCAAAAAGTTCAACGACACCTATGGTCATCAGGTCGGTGATCAGGTGATCCGGTTGATGGCAGAATCGCTGAAACGCAATATCAAAGGCCAGGATACTGCCGCCCGTTACGGCGGCGAGGAATTCGCAATCATCCTGCCAAGCACGTCGCTTGGCAATGCCGTGTTGTTTGGCAACAAACTGCGTCAATATATCGAAAGCCACAAGGTCGTGACCAAAAGCGGCAAGACGATCATCAGCAAGGCGACGGCGTCAATCGGGGTGGCTGAATTCCG
>NZ_DCAO01000123.1:39331-44177 GCF_002311515.1 Thalassospira sp. UBA1131 | reverse complement strand
CCCTTGCCGGTTGTAACAATCCCGACAATGCGATCCCCCGGCAACGGGTGGCAGCAGCCGGCATAATGCACGGCCATACCCGGAATAAGGCCCTTGATCGGGATGGCGTGATCATGTTTGCGTGCGCGCACCTTATCAAGTGGCACAACCTTGCGCGCCGTTTCCTTATCCTTGGTGCCCGGGAACACGGCATGAACAACTTCACGCCCGGTGTGATGCCCGGCCCCGACAAGGGTCAAAAGCGCATCAACCGATGGCTGCTTGAAGATTTTAAGAACCCCTTCAAGCGCCTTGTCGGAATAGTCATAGCCTTCCTGTCGGAACGCCTTTTGCAAGATCGCCTTGCCAAGATCCTTGTACTGGTCTTCCTGCTGCTGGCGGATAAAGCGGCGAATTCGCGCCCGCGCCTTGCCGGTAACAACAAACCGTTCCCAAGTCGGATTCGGCGTCTGCGCCTTGGAGGTGACAATCTCGACCTGATCACCGTTATTAAGCACCGTGCGCAACGGCACCATCGCCCCATTGACCTTGGCCCCGACACAGGTATCCCCAATGTGGGTATGGATCATATAGGCGAAATCGACCGGGGTTGCGCGGGCGGGAAGGGCAATGACATCGCCCTTCGGGCTAAAGCAGAACACCTGATCCTGGAACATCGCAAGCTTGGTATGTTCAAGGAATTCTTCCGGTTCGGACGCATGTTCCAGAATATCAAGAAGGTCACGCAGCCAACGATACTGTACCCCTTCCTTCTGCTGCCCGGTCGGTGCTTCCTGTTTATAGGCCCAATGCGCGGCCACACCGTTTTCGTTGACCTCGTGCATCTGGCGGGTGCGGATCTGAACCTCGATCCGGTGATTTTCCGGGCCCAGCACCGTGGTATGGATCGAACGATATCCGTTGGGTTTGGGCGTCGAGATATAATCCTTGAACCGGCCCGGCACCACTTTGTAATTGGCGTGCAGATAGCCCAGCACTTCGTAGCAATTGGGCATGTCATCGACAAGAACGCGAAACGCCATGATGTCAGACAGCTCACCAAAGGTGATGTTCTTGCGCTGCATCTTCTGCCAGATCGAATAGGGCCGCTTTTCGCGCCCGTAAATGTCGACCTTAAGCCCCTGACGCGAAATCACTTCGGTCAATTCGGATACAATCCGGCTGACGACGTTGTCGTCCTTCTCACGCAGGAACTCCAGACGGGCAAGGATCGAATCACGTGCTTCGGGATTGATATGCTGGAAGGCCAGGTCTTCAAGCTCTTCCTTGATGTCGTGCATACCGATGCGCTCGGCAAGCGGGGCATAAATCTCAAGCGTTTCAGCAGCGATACGCACGCGCTTTTCCGGCTTGGAGATGTAATGCAACGTCCGCATGTTGTGCAGTCGGTCGGCCAGCTTGACCAGCAACACGCGAATGTCTTCGGACATCGCCAAAAGCAACTTGCGGAAGTTTTCTGCCTGCTTGGAATCGGCTGATTTAAGCTCGATCTGGGTCAGCTTGGTCACACCATCGACCAGCTTCATGATGTTGGTTCCGAAAAGCTTGGTGATCTCTTCGGGCGTCGCATCGGTATCTTCGATGGTGTCGTGCAGAAGGGCCGTGATGATCGTGTCGCAATCAAGCTTGTAATTGGTCAGAATGCCTGCGACTTCAATCGGATGGGAAAAATACGGGTCACCGGATGCGCGTTTTTGCGAACCGTGTTTCTGGGTCGCATAGACATAGGCCCGGTTCAGCGTGGTTTCGCACGCATCGGGGTCGTATGCCTTAACCCGTTCAACAAGTTCGTATTGCCGCATCATTCAGGGGCGTCTCCGCAGTTTCTCAAGGGGATATAATCCATCCCCTTTAATAAGATAGTACGATCTGGACAAAAAAAAGCCACGGAAGATAAACACCGTGGCTCTTCTTTTGGAAAGGTTCAGATCAAAACCAGTCTGACCTTATTCGTCTTCCGACGGAGCAACAACGCCAGCGGAAGCTTCTTCAACAGCCTCAGCAACCAGTTTCGGACCGAAATCGTCTTCGGTTTCTTCCGGCTCATCGGCTTCAACATGCCGCTGCAGACCCTGCACCATGCCATTGCGCAGATCGTCGAAATCAACCGTTACTTCGGCGATTTCACGCAGCGCAACAACCGGGTTCTTGTCGTTGTCACGATCAATGGTCAGTTCTGCACCGGCCGAGATGTTGCGTGCACGCTGAGCTGCAAGCATTACAAGCTCAAAGCGGTTCGGAATCTTGTCAACGCAATCTTCGACGGTAACGCGCGCCATAAATGTCTCCAGAAATACTTTTGGGGTGTCCAGACCGAGCTTTATAGCGTCGGATCACTTGTGTTGCAACAGCGAAACCACTCTTTCGATCAGGTTTTCGCATGCTTTATCAGCCATTCGTTTGTTTGCGAATCTGCTGATCGGCCGGCAGATCCGAAATCAGATCGTCCACTGTGCGGTTCAAAACCGGGTGAACCCAGTCGGCAACCACATCCCGCAAGGGCAGCAAGACAAACGCCCGCTCGGCCATGCGCGGGTGCGGCACCTGAATGCCGCCCTCTTCACGCACCAGTTCCCGGCCATAAGCAATCAGGTCAAGGTCAATGACGCGCGCGGCATTGCGTTCCCGCCGGACACGCCCGAATTCGGCCTCAACTTCGTGCAAACGTTCAAGCAGATCGTGCGCAGACAGTTCCGTCGAAATGCGTGCAACACCGTTCACATACCAGGGCTGATCAGAAATCGGCACCGGTGCGGTTTCATAAAACGATGAAACCTGATCGATCGAAATGTCGCCATTTTCGGCCAATCGACGCAGTGCGGCTTTCAATGTTTGTGCAGGCGCACCATATTCATCGGTAGGCAAATTTGCACCGAAAGCAATCACGATAGCGTCATCCGCGATCATGCTGGTGTCTGACGGTGAAGAATTGCGCACAAAGAAGACCTTCGGTTCGGTGATTGGGCGTATGACAAGGTTCGGAAAGACGGCATATCTAAGGGAGCCACCCTGCTCTGTCCACGATATTTTCGCCTTTCTTTGTCCCTGCACCCACGGTAAACATGAAAGGTCTGTATTTGAAAGTTCCGTATTTTAGGAACTGCATAATTAAATTTGATGTTTGAGGAATTTAACGATGATTTTTTACCCGCAAGAACGCATCGGGTTATTTATCGACGGCTCCAATCTTTATGCCGCTGCCCGTGCCCTTGGTTTTGACATTGATTACAAACGTCTTTTGGACCTTTTTGCCCAGAAAGGTCAGTTGATCCGGGCCTTCTACTACACCGCCCTGATTGAAGATCAGGAATATTCCCCGATCCGCCCGCTTGTCGATTGGCTGGACTATAACGGCTACACCATGGTCACTAAACCGACCAAGGAATTCACCGATGCCGCCGGTCGCCGCAAGATCAAGGGCAACATGGATATCGAGTTGGCAATTGACGTCATGGAAATGGCGCAACACCTTGATCATGTTGTTATTTTCTCGGGAGACGGTGATTTCCGCCGTCTGGTTGACGCCGTCCAGCGCAAAGGTGTGCGCGTCACTGTTGTTTCGACCGTCAAATCAAATCCGCCGATGGTTGCCGACGAATTGCGCCGTCAGGCCGATAACTTTATCGAACTGACCGCCCTTGAAGGTACGATTGCGCGCAAGGTTCAGCAACGCCGCGACGACGACCATCCCGATATCGATGATCATCCGGAACATCCCGATCTCGAAGAATTCGATTACGATTGATCGCGACACTGCGTCGCCCGTCACCCTGCCCTGATCACCACCGGTTACAGTCCGCACTGTAACCGGCAAAACGTCAGACTTGCCATGACCGCCTATCAGCAACCCGATATCGACTGTCAGCTTTGCCCGCGCCTTGTTGAATTCCGCCGCAAGAATCAGGAAAAATTTCCCGAATTCTATAACGGGCCGGTGCGTCCGTTCGGGCCGCTTGATGCGCGTCTTCTGATTGTCGGCCTTGCCCCCGGGCTTAAGGGGGCCAATGCCACTGGCCGCCCTTTCACCGGCGACTATGCTGGTGATCTGTTGTATGACACGCTTAAAAAGTTCGGCTTTGCCAAGGGCACCTATGACAAACGCCCGGATGACGGCCTTGAATTGCTTGATTGCCGCATCACCAACGCGGTGAAATGCGTGCCCCCCGAAAACAAGCCCACCGGGCCAGAGGCCAATACATGCCGCCCGTTCCTGATCAGCGAATTTGATGCCATGAAGAACCTGTCGGCTATTCTTTGCCTTGGACAGGTGGCCCATCAGGCGATGCTGCGCACTTTCGGGCTCAAGCTTTCATCACTGAAATTTGGCCATGGCGCGTCGCATAAAATGGAAAATGGCATCACATTGTTTGATAGCTATCACTGTTCGCGCTACAACACCCAGACCTATCGCCTGACGCCAGAGATGTTTGAAAACGTCTTTGCCGGAATTCGCGCACATCTGGACGGTTAATTTGCCCGATACATTGCCCATGCCCGACCTTCTCGACCGACCTGTACAACGTCAGCCGATTGACGTTCTGCAAGAAGTGTTCGGCTATGACAGCTTTCGCGGCCAACAGGCTGAAATCATTGACCATGTCATCGCTGGAAATGATGCACTGGTCCTGATGCCGACTGGCGGCGGCAAGTCGCTTTGCTATCAGGTGCCCGCCCTTTGCCGTCCGGGAACGGCGGTTGTCGTATCGCCACTGATCGCGCTTATGAAGGATCAGGTTGATGCCCTTAATCAGCTGGGCGTCAAGGCCGCCTTTATCAATTCGACCCTTGCCCCCGATGCCGCGCGCGAAATTGAAACGCGTGCCGTCGATGGTGATATCGATCTTCT
>NZ_DCAO01000123.1:36465-39108 GCF_002311515.1 Thalassospira sp. UBA1131 | reverse complement strand
CCGAACATCACCTATCGCATTGAAACCAAGGGCAATGCCAAGCAACGCCTGCTGTCGTTCCTTAATCGCGAACATGCGAAGGATGCCGGGATTGTCTATTGCCTGTCACGGCGCAAAACCGAAGACGTCGCGCAATGGCTTTCGGAAAATGGTCGTCCAGCCCTGCCGTATCACGCGGGTCTGGCACAGGAAACACGCCAATTGCATCAGGATCGCTTCCTGCGTGAAGACGGGCTGATCATCTGTGCCACTGTGGCCTTTGGCATGGGGATCGACAAACCCAATGTCCGCTTTGTCGCCCATCTCAATCTGCCCAAAAGCATGGAAGCCTATTATCAGGAAACCGGGCGTGCCGGGCGTGATGGACTGCCGGCCAATGCCTGGATGAACTACGATCTGTCCGATATCGTTTCGATCCGAAGCATGGTGGCCGGATCCGACGCACCCGAAGCCCAGAAACGCATTGAATCGCGAAAACTCGATGCGCTGGTTGGTCTTGCGGAAACCACCCGTTGCCGACGTCAGGTGATCCTGTCCTATTTTGGTGAAGATCGCCATGAACCCTGCGGCAACTGCGACACCTGCCTTGAACCGGTTGATACCTGGGATGCAACCCAGGCCTCGCGCAAGGCGCTGTCGGCGGTTTATCGCACCGGCCAACGCTTTGGCCCGGCGCATGTGATCGAAGTCCTGATGGGCCGCAAGACCGAAAAAATCCGCCAAAACGGCCATGACAAGCTTTCTGTCTATGCCATTGGCAAGGATATCGCCCAGCCGCAATGGCGCTCGGTCTTCCGACAGCTCCTTGCCATGGGATATCTCGAAGTCGATGTCGAAGGACACGGCGGCGTCTATCTGACCGAGGAGTCCCGACCGGTGCTGCGCGGCGAAAAAGTCGTCGAAATGCGCAAGGACCCCGGCGAAAGCAAACGCGCCATGACCAAACGTCTGCGCGATTTTGATACCGAATTCGAAAACGAGGAAGACCGCGATCTTTGGGAACGTTTGCGCACGCTACGCCGCGAACTGGCCACCAGCCAGAATGTGCCGCCCTATGTGATCTTCAGTGACCGGACACTATGGGAAATGGTGCGTTTCAAGCCCCGCACCCTTGAAGATATGGCATCCATCAACGGTGTCGGCGTCAAAAAGCTTGATCAGTACGGATTGGCATTTCTTGATGTCATGGACGGACGGCGGTAACCCGCCGTCCCGTCATCAGATCGTCTTTTGGCAATTTGGCCCTAAAGGCTTGCGCGAATGGCGCTGACAATTTCCTCATCTTCCGGCTTGGTACGACTGTCAAAGCTTTGAATAAGCTTGCCATCGCGGCCAATCAGATATTTGTGGAAATTCCATTGCGGGGCGTTTTCCGCCCCCAATTCCTGCTCCACCCACTTATAGAACGGGTGCGCATCCGGGCCTTTGACCGTGGTTTTTGATGTCAGCGGGAAGTCGACATCAAAATTGACCTCACAGAAATCAAGGATATCGGCATCCTCGCTATATTCCTGCCCGCCGAAATCTGCCGACGGGACGCCAAGGACAACAAGCCCCTCGTCACGGTAATCTTCCCACAGTTTCTGCAGGCCGGTATATTGTGGTGTAAACCCGCACATCGAGGCGGTATTTACCAGCAAAACGACTTTGTCGTTATACTCTGAAAGATGGATTTCACCGGCATCAATCGCCGGGAAAGAAAAGTCGTATGCAGATGGCGCATCATCCGATGCCATTGTCTCCCTCCAGGACAAACTCACGACAACAATAGTAAAGACAAAGAATACAACGAATTGCCGCCTATTCATAGCGCTCCTCCGTCCATGGGTCGGCATTGTTGTGATACCCGCGTTCTTCCCAGAAACCCGGCTTGTCATCGCGGGCAAAGGTGATCTTTTTTACCCATTTGGCACTTTTCCAGAAATAAAGCTTCGGGATCACAACACGAAGCGGCCCGCCATGTTCTTCACTCAACGGCTCGCCCTCCCAATGATGGGCCAACAGCACATCATCATCCAAAAACTGTTCGATCCGGACATTCGTCGTATAGCCGTCATGGGCGGTAAACAGGACGTGACGCGCAGCAGGTAATGGATCAACAAGCTCTGCCAGCGTTGTGGCCAACACGCCCTGCCAATGATTTTCGTATCGCGACCAACTGGTCACACAGTGAATGTCGTTTTTGGCCGTGACATGCGGCAAATCAAGCAGATCGGAAAAGCTTAATGTCATCGGCTTTCTGACCTGCCCGTTGATTTCAAGCTGATAGTCATCCGCTGACACATGCGGCGTGATGCCAAGATCCAGAACCGGCCAATCCTTGACAAGACGCTGGCCCGGCGGCAAACGGTTCGCACGCTCAGTATCCGGTGCGCCGGTCATCAAGCGCCCGTCTTCGGCCCACTTGCGCTTGGCCGCGATCAGTTTGTCTTTGATCTTGCCTGAAAAGCTCTCGGTCACTGGATATTCCTTGGTTGATGATCGACATACGAAAAATGGCGCCAACATGTTCACCATGTCAGCGCCATTTAATCTCTTTTCACAGGGCGACGGCAAGTCACATGCCCGCGACCGATCTTTCAATCAGCCAAAGTCGCGCATCAAACGCGCCTTGTCGCGCTGCCAGTCACGCTCTTTGACCGC
>NZ_DCAO01000123.1:22678-36337 GCF_002311515.1 Thalassospira sp. UBA1131 | reverse complement strand
TTGTTCAGGGCATCATGCATCTTGGTGATTTCACGCTTATGCAAAAGCAGCTTGCGCGGTCGGCGCTCTTCGTGGCCGAACGGCATTTTGCTTTGATATTCAGGGATATAAGCGTTGATCAGCCACACTTCGCCGTTCTTCGCTTCGGCATAGGATTCCTGAATATTTCCCTTGCCATCGCGCAGCGATTTAACTTCGGTACCGCGCAGGGCGATGCCGGCTTCAAACGTTTCCGTCAGGAAAAAGTCAAAGCGGGCCCGCCGGTTCTGCGCGACAATCTTGTTGTTACTTGTTTCTTTCTTGGGTGCCATAAGACGCTTGTTATCGCTTACTGGCCGAGAATACCAGCATTCTTAAGTGCGGCTTCGACCTTGCGTTTGGATTCTTCGGCAATCTCGACCATCGGCAAACGCATATGGCTGCCACACAGGCCAAGAAGCTCTGCTGCGTATTTCACCGGTCCGGGGCTGGATTCACAGAACATCGCCTTGTGAACCGGCATCAGTCGATAGTTCAACTCCTGAACCTTCGAAATGTTCCCCGCAGCCCAGGCCGCATGCAGATCAGCACACAATTTCGGCGCGATGTTCGATGTGACGGAAATGCAGCCATGACCACCCTGTGCCAGGAACGGCACAATCGTGCCGTCTTCCCCCGACAGCTGGCAGAAATCGGCACCCGCAGCCAGGCGGGTCAATGCCGGACGTTCCAGATCGCTGGTCGCATCCTTAACACCGACAATGCGCGGCAATTTGGCCAACTGCGCCATGGTGTCGACATTCATATCAACGATCGAACGGCCCGGAATGTTATAAATCACAATCGGGATATCGGTCGCGTCATGAACCGCCTTGAAATGCGCATACAGGCCTTTCTGGGTCGGCTTGTTGTAATACGGCGTTACTACAAGTGCGGCATCCGCACCGGCATTCTGCGCATGACGGGTCAGCGACACCGCTTCTGCGGTCGAATTCGACCCCGTGCCGGCAATCACAGGACCGCGGCCTTTGGCAACTTCAAGTGCCAGTTCGACAACGCGATGATGCTCGGCATGGCTAAGGGTCGGAGATTCACCGGTGGTTCCGACAGGCACAACACCTGTCGTGCCCTGTTTAAGCTGCCAATCCACAAAAGACTGGAACGCCTTTTCATCAATCGCACCATCTTGCGTGAATGGTGTGATCAAAGCTGTGATTGAACCCTTAAACATAGAGATCTCCAAATTCGGGATATATTAAAAGCGGTCGCGAAAATAGCCGCTGTTGGGGTTTCCCGCAAGCACTGTATCCAATAATCCGGGCGATCCGGGATCGGGTCTGAAAATTCCCGTCAGGACTGTTTGGCTTTTATCAATTTCGCTGCCATAATGCCCGGCTCGAGAGAGCATTCGTTGCCGCAAGGCACAAGGGGAACATCACATGGCGCAAGCGTCTTTCCGCAAGATTTCGATCTGCGCATTGGCACTGGGCTTTTCGATCTTGATACCAGGCAGTTATCAGGTGCAGGCCGCAACGAATGAAGACAACGTTCTTCAGACGCAGCCGCCCTCGCCGCTGTATTCTGCTGTCAGCCGGGCGCGTCTGAACGCCTTTCTGGACGCGGTTGAAGATGGCAAGACCGACATTTTCGAACAACTCCTGACCAATTTTGATGATCCCCTGCTTCAAAAGGCAGCGGAATGGATGCTGCTGACCGCCCCCAATTCCGGGCACAGCTTCGAAGAAATCACCGCCTTCATCGATGCCCATCCGAAATGGCCCAATCAGGCGCTGCTGCGACAGCGCGCCGAAGAAGCCATGACCGATGCCGTACCCGATGACGAAATCCTGGCCTGGTTCAAACGATCCGCCCCCGTGACGGCTGATGGCGCAACCCGCCAGATCAAGGCGTTGCTGGGTGCAGGACAGGAATCGGCGGCCATCGCACTGGTCCGCCACAGCTGGATCAACGAGAATTTCGGCAGCGGCCAAGAACGCCGCTTCCTTGATCGCTACGGCGAATATATTGATCAGGAAACCCATCAACAGCGCCTTGATCGCCTGTTATGGGAAGGTCGCCTGACGACTGCCGCGCGCATGATGAAATATGTCAGCGACGATTACCGCCGCCTGGCCGAGGCCCGCGCCGCCCTGCGCGCCATGAGTGGCGGTGTTGACGGTGCGATCAATCGCGTTCCGGAAAAATACCGCGACGATCCCGGCCTGATTTACGAACGTGTGCGCTGGCGCCGCAAGAAGGACCGCGATCAGGATGCGCGTGATCTTCTGCTCTCGCAGGCCAATGATCTCGCCTATATCTCGATCCGCCCGCAATACTGGTGGCTGGAAAAGGCCATTTTGGCCCGCCGCGCCCTGCAAAAGGGCCATATTACCGATGCCTATCGGCTGGTCGCCAACCATGGTCAGGTTGATCCGGGCGATATCGCCGAGGCCGAATGGTATGCGGGTTGGATCGCGCTTGAATTTTTGGGTGATGCCGACATCGCGCTGACCCATTTCCAGAACCTTTATGATGTCGTTCAATATCCGATCAGCCTGTCGCGCGGCTCTTACTGGGCCGGGCGCGCCAACGAGGCGCTTGGCGATCAAAAACGCGCCAAGGAATGGTACGCAATCGCGGCCGAACATGCCCATACCTTCTATGGCCAGCTTGCCATCGACAAACTGGGCAGCAAGCCATCCTATTCGGTTGAACAACCCGTCCCAACCGCCGAACAACGCGCCGAATTCGAGGCACAGGAACTGACCCAGGTCGTTCGCAAGCTTGGCGCAATGGGGCTTGGCAATATCATTCGTCCTTTCATCATGGCACTGGTTTACGAACATGATGAACCGGAATACCTCGCCATGGCGACCGATCTGGCGCGCGAATATGGCCGCACCGATCTGGGCATTCTTGCCGCCAAACGCAGCATCCGGACTGGCAGCGGTTATCTTGATGCCGCCTACCCGATCCATGAACAGGTCCCGCTTGGCCGTGCCCCGGATCCGGCACTGGTCCATGCCATCATGCGTCAGGAAAGCCTGTTTAATCCGCAGGCGGTCTCGTCTGCTGGCGCGCGTGGTCTGATGCAGCTAATGCCCGCCACGGCAAAGCGCATGGCACAGTCGCTCAAGCTTGATTACGACACCGATCGCCTGATCGAGGATCCGTCCTTCAACATCGCGGTTGGCCGCGCGTATCTCAGCCGCCTTCTTGATCGTTGGGATGGTCAGGAAGTCCTGACGATTGCCAGCTACAATGCCGGGCCGACCCGTGTGCGCCAATGGATCAACGAATATGGCGATCCGCGTGATCCGGATGTCGATCTGGTCGACTGGATCGAAATGATTCCCTATAGCGAAACCCGAAATTACGTTCAGCGTGTGATGGAAGGAACTTATGTCTATCGCCGGCGTTTTGCCCGGGACGAGATCGCAATGGGCCAAAGCGACGCAGCACAGGATACCGAATAAGGACAGTCGGGGGTCTCTTCCGCCTGTCCTGATTTGCGCCTGCGCGCAATTGCCCCATATTTGATCAACACTGCTTGTCAGAAGAGGTCAGCAATATGTCCGATAACGCACTGTCTTCCTGCCGTGCTTTTGTTTTCGATGCCTATGGCACCCTGTTTGATGTCGGCTCCGCCGTCGCAAAACTACGTGACAGCGTCGGCGACGAGGCAGACCGCCTTTCATCCCTCTGGCGACAAAAGCAACTTGAATACACCTGGCTGCGCAGTCTGATGGGGGACTTTGCCGATTTCTGGACCGTGACCGGTGATGCGCTCGATTATGCACTTGATCAGATTGGCAAAAAGGATCCGGTTCTGCGTGCCAAGCTGATGGAAACCTATCTGTCGCTTGATACCTTCCCCGAAGTGGTCGAAACGCTGAAAACCCTGAAAAGTCAGGGGCACAAGCTTGCCATCCTCTCAAACGGTGCCAAGCATATGCTGATCTCGGCGGCCAAATCGTCGGGCATTCTGTCACTGTTTGATCAGATCATCTGTGTCGATGATCTCAAAACCTACAAACCGCATCCGGATGTCTATCAGCTTGCCGTCGACAAGCTTGAAGTCGAACCGGCCGAGATTTCATTCCAGTCGTCAAACGGCTGGGATATTGCTGGTGCCGGGCATTTCGGTTTCCGTACCGCCTGGATCAATCGCGCGCATAGCCCGGCCGAACGCTTGTCGCATACCGCCGATGTGGTGCTGAATGGCCTTGATGAGCTGCTGCCCCTGGTTGGCGAACCGCAAAAGGCATAACGTCCGACAGCTTCAATCACGCCCAAACATGAAAAAGGCAGGCCCGAAATCGGTGCCTGCCTTTTTTGGTTTCTCTGTCGGTTTTGCGCATGGCCGGACTCGCCACCTGAAAACCGCAACACAAATCACTTAAGTGATTATTTGTTTTCTTTCTTCACGTTGGCAGCAACCACCTGCCCCGCCTGGATTACCGTCAGGCCGCCTTCGTCGGCAGCACTTTCGATGCGGCGGCAATGGCCCTCGATATGGGCACCCGGCTCGATGGAAAGGCTTTCGTGAAGAATATCACCGATCATGCGGGCGGTATCGGAAAGGGAAACATCCTTTGCCCTTACCTGACCGATAACGGTGCCGCAAATGCGGACTTTGTCGGCAACAATTTCGCCGCGGACTTCGCCGCTTTGACCGATTGTCAGGGTTCGTGTGCGAATATCGCCATTGACCGACCCATCAACCTGAACATCGGATTCCGAAATCAGATCACCCGTCACACGAAGATCGGCATTGATGACCGACAGGCCACCCTTTTTCTCGGCCCCGTGTGAACCACTTTTATTCGTTGTTTGTGTCGTCTTGCTCGCTTTTGAAAACATGATGTCCCGCCTCAATAAATTTTACAGGATTGACCGGCTTATTATTGACCAGAACTTCATAATGCACGTGGCTACCGGTACTGCGGCCCGTGCTTCCCATCAAGGCGATATGGTCCTGGTACTGCACTTCGTCGCCCTTCTTTACGAGGACCTTGTATAGGTGGCCATAACGGGTTCGAACACCGTTTCCGTGATCAACTTCGACCATCTTCCCGTATTTGCCACTCCATCCCGCATGCACCACTTTGCCCGGTGCGGTTGCAAGAATTGGTGTCTTGATCGGTCCGGCAAGATCAACACCGGAATGAAAAGCCCAGCGACCATTGATCGGGTCTTTTCGTTTACCGAACGAGCTCGATAGATAGTATTTCGCCGCCGGTTCCCCGATTGGCGTCTTCTTGATCCTGTCATGCAGGTTGGCAAGGTGATCCATGCGATCATTCAACGCCAACGCCGTATTGACAAATTCCTCGTCCTGCGGGTGTTCGGGCTCAAACGCCACGAACGGACCACCAACACCGGGCTGCTGCGGCTTCATCGGCGGCAGAACAAATGTTTCCGGCTGCAGGCCGGTCATCTCAAGCACATTCTCAAGCTCGAGAATGGTGGTATCTGCCGTCTGGGCCACCCGCTGCATGGCTTGTTGCTGGATCGAGTGCAAATCAGCAATACGCTGACGCGCTTCGCTCAGTTCACCCTGAAGCTTTTTGGACCGCTGCAAAGCCTGATCACGTTCGCGCATCACACGCGACATGACGGTTTCAACCGTTTCCAACTCGTCGCGCAGTGCAAGGTTGCGGTTGGTGATCCCGTCAATCTGGCCCTGCAACGCATTCATTTGGTTATCCATCGACGTGCGAAGCGATGAAATCCGGACTTTCTCCTTCTCGCTATCAGCAAGCTTGGAGGTATAATCCTGTACCCGCGCCTGAAGCTGCAGGTTCTTTTCCGCCATCGACAACAGATTACGATGGGTATCTTCCATCTGGGATGTAATCTCGCCAAAACGGCGCTGACTTTCGGTAACCCGGGCGATCAGACGGTTGTACGACAGCTCGCTTCTGAAAAGCTGCTCTTCACGCATTGTAAGGCGCTGATCTAGGTACCAGCTATAACCTGTAACGCCGACCGTCCAGGTTATGGCTGCTGCCCCGAATGAGGCCAGTGCGACCTGCGCGTATTTTCCAAGCCGAAGCTGGTAAACGGAATCATTGGAACGGATAAGCAACTGCCGATCCGGAAACCATTTATCCACCAACCGACGAATGCGTTCAAACGCCGACATATTCAGTGTCTAACCCCTAGTTGCCCGTATGCACGTCCGGTTACCCCGGTTATGCAGAGTTTCTTTGACCCCGCCTGAGACATTTTCGCCTTTTCTTTACGCTACCTGTAACTCGGCCTGCAAGCAAGCCCGTTAACACATCCTTAATCGCAAAATTTTCACCTTCTGCTCATATGCTGTGTTACCTATGGCCATCTTCCACATCATATGCGTTTGCTGAGAATGGCGTTTTCCCGATTTATGATCACCTTTGCCGCAACCTGGTTTTATAGCGGCAAAAGCCCGAAGGCACCCGGCACGGCCGGTTCGTTCGCCGCCCTGCCCTTTGGCTGGTTGATCTGGGCCTATGGCGGAAACACGGCACTGATCATCGCCAGCATCGCCGTTTTTGCCATCGGCATCTGGGTCGCCCATCTTTACAGCAATATGCTGGGCATCCATGACGCCGGCGAGATCGTCATTGACGAAGTGGTCGGCCAATGGATGTGTCTGCTTGTCGTGCCGCTTGGTGCGGTCTGGATGGATGCCGTGTGGCTGTTGATTGCCTTCTTGGCATTTCGCATATTTGACGTCATCAAGCCTTGGCCGATACGCTGGGTTGACCGGCGTGTGGGCGGCGGGTTTGGCATCATGTTTGATGATGTCCTGGCCGGCGTTTTTGCCATGATTGCGCTTGTCGGCGTTGTTTACCTGACTGGCGACCTGACAGGCTCCTGACGAGCACACCTGATGGACGGATGATCGTGATGATGAATGACCCTGATCTTCTGAATGCGGCAAGTGCCCTGATCGCGCGCTGCAAGGCCAAGGGCGAAATGATCGCCACGGCCGAATCCTGTACCGGTGGTCTGATCACAGGCACCCTGACCGGTGTTGATGGCAGCTCATCGGTGGTCGATTGCGGCTTTGTCACCTATTCGAACGAGGCCAAACACAGCCTGATTGGCGTTGGCAATGACTTGCTCGCCGAACATGGTGCGGTATCGGAACAGGTTGCACGTGCCATGTGCGAAGGTGCGCTTGATCGCGCGCCCAAAGCCACCATCGCCGTTTCGGTTACCGGCATTGCCGGTCCGGGCGGCGGCACCGACACCAAACCGGTTGGGCTCGTTCATTTTGGCTGTGCGGCCAAGGGGCGTGAAACCATCACGACCCACACGGTCTTTCCGGGCGATCGCCATACCGTGCGCAAGGCAACAGTCCTTAAGGCCTTTGCCCTGATCGAAGAAATGCTGGATCGCTAGGCCTGGGACTCAGGCCTGATTTTCCGATGTCGGCAAGTTCGGCTCGCCATACACTTCGCGTGCGCGGGTTTCAAACGCCCCCACCATCATCTTGACGGCCTCGTTAAACACAACGCCGATCATTTTCTGTAAAAGTGCTGATCGAAACTCGAAATCGACAAAGAAATCAAGCGACGTGCCGCCGTCTTCATCCTTTTCAAACACCCAGTGATTGTTAAGGTACTTGAACGGCCCCTGCAGATATTCCACATCGACCCGATCCGGGCGCTGCAGGGTGACTTTCGATGTGTATTTTTCGCGAAACATCTTAAAGCCGATCACAAGATCCGCCTTAAGCACATTGCCTTCACGCTTGCGCACCCGCGATGCGACACACCACGGAAGGAACTCCGAATAGGAATCGATATCCGCGACAAGATCAAAGAGTTGTTCCGGCGTATAGGGCAGTTTCCTGCGCTCTGCATGCGTCGGCACGCGATATCTCCCTTGATCGTCGTGGTATGTGGCTAAACGGGTGAAAGGACTATTGTGCCGCCGTTACGGTCTGTTCCGCCTTGGCTTTGGCCGCATCCGCAGCAGCCAGCTTCTTCTCGCGCGCTTCACGAAGCTGCTCGAAATCGCGGTCCGCGTGATAGCTAGACCGTGTTAGCGGCGTTGCCGACACCATCAAAAAGCCCTTGCCACGTGCCATCGATGCATATTCGTTGAATTCATCGGGCGTGACAAACTTGTGGACCGGCTCGTGCTTAAGGGTCGGCTGCAGATACTGGCCAATCGTCAGGAAGTCGACATCGGCCACACGCAGGTCATCCATTACCTGTGCCAGTTCCTTGCGTTCTTCACCCAAACCAACCATCAGGCCGGATTTGGTAAAGATCGTCGGGTCAATCTGTTTGACGCGATCAAGAATACGTAGCGACTGGTAATAACGCGCCCCTGGACGGATATTGGTATAAAGCCGCGGAACGGTTTCAAGATTGTGGTTGAACACGTCCGGACGCGCCTTGGCAACGATTTCAACCGCACCCGGCTTGTCACGGAAGTCCGGCGTCAGGATTTCAATCGTCGTTTCCGGTGACTTGTGACGGATCGCCTCAATCACGCGGGCAAAATGTGCTGCCCCGCCATCGGCCAGATCATCACGGTCAACAGACGTAATCACAACATGCTTGAGCTGCATGTCGGCAACCGCCATCGCCAGGTTTTCCGGCTCAAACGGGTCAAGCGCGTTCGGCATCCCGGTTTTGACGTTACAGAACGAACATGCACGCGTGCAGGTATCGCCCATGATCATGAAGGATGCGTGTTTTTTCTGCCAGCATTCGCCGATATTCGGGCATGCGGCTTCTTCACACACGGTATGAAGGTTCAGGCCACGCGCAAGCTCGCGGGTTTCCTGATAGCCCTTGGAGGTCGGAGCCTTGACCCTGATCCAGGACGGTTTGCGCCCCGATGGGCGGTCTGGCCGTTTCTGCTTTTCCGGGTGACGAACGGGTTTCTGTTCGCTGGGCGCCGTCGACATAGAGTTACCTCCGAAGGATTGGACGGGCGGCAATTTGCCGCCACGCCGCGCATTTGTCAAACCGACATTCGTAAAAAGGTGATCATACCGGGCATGTCCGCCCGGCACGACACAATATCTCAAGCTCTAGAAGTGGATCGCACGGCCATAGGCGTCAAGGACCGACTCATGCATCATTTCCGACAGCGTCGGATGCGGGAAGACCGTATGCATCAAATCTTCCTCGGTCGTTTCAAGACCCATCGCAACCACAAAGCCCTGGATCAGCTCGGTCACTTCCGCGCCCACCATGTGCGCGCCAAGCAGCTCACCGGTCTTGGCATCAAACACGGTCTTCACCAGACCTTCTGCCTCGCCAAGGGCAACCGCCTTGCCGTTGCCGATGAACGGGAACTTGCCGACCTTGACTTCATAACCGGCATCTTTGGCCTTGGCTTCGGTCAGACCAACACTTGCCACCTGCGGATGGCAATAGGTGCACCCCGGGATCTTGCGTGGATCAATCGGATGAACGCCTTTGACACCGGCAATCTTTTCAATGCAAACAACACCTTCGTGCTCTGCCTTGTGTGCGAGCATCGGCGGACCAGCAACATCACCGATGGCATAGATGCCCGGCTCTGCGGTTGCCGAATATTCATCAGTGCCGATCACGTTGCGATCAACTTTGACCTTGGTGGTTTCAAGACCAAGACCTTCGGTATTGCCAATCACACCAACGGCCGAAATCACGCGATCCACGGTCAATTCCTGTTTCTTGCCGTCCTTGGTTTCCACCGTGACAACAACGTTATCGGAATTGCGCTTAAGGTTTGCGACCTTGGCTTCGGTCAGGATCTTCATCCCGTCCTTGGTCATCATCTTCTGTGCCAGGCCTGCAACTTCCTTGTCTTCAACCGGCATGATCTGCGGCATGATTTCCACCACGGTCACATCCGCACCCATGGTGTGATAGAAGCTGGCAAACTCGATCCCGATGGCACCGGACCCCACCACAACAAGGCTTTTGGGCATCTTGTCAGGCGTCATCGCCTTTTTGTAATCCCAGACAACCTTGCCATCGGCCTCAAGACCTGGCAGTGAACGGGCACGCGCACCGGTCGCGATGATATAATTCTTCGCGGTATAGGTGCCCTTGTCCTTGCCTTCGACCACGATCTTTTTCGGGCCGTCGAACTTGGCTTCCCCGTTGATCACGGTCACCTTGTTCTTTTTCAGCAAATGACCAACACCACCGGCAAGCTGCTTGGACACGCCGCGCGAACGCTGGATCACCGCATCCAGATCAAAGGACGGCTTTTCACATGAAAGACCATAATCCTTTGCGTGGTGCATGTTGCGATAAACTTCGGCCGAACGCAGCAGCGCCTTGGTCGGGATGCAGCCCCAGTTCAGGCAAATACCGCCAACATGTTCACGTTCGACAACAGCCGTTTTCAGGCCAAGCTGGGCCGCACGGATTGCGGTTACATAACCACCCGGGCCTGCGCCAATCACGATTACGTCGAAATTGTTATCCGCCATCGTAGGATCTCCTTCGCCTGCCCAATAATGGTTACAGGTCTTTTAACTTCAAATGCTTGCGGGGACTTGTTAAAGCCCCCGCGCAACTTTGGACCCTAGAGCAACATGCTCAGCGGATCTTCAATAAGCTTTTTGAATTCGGCCATGAATTCCGCACCGACTGCGCCATCGACCGCGCGATGGTCAACAGAAAGGGTACAGGTCATGACAGTGGCGATTGCCAGTGCACCGTCCTTGACGACCGGGCGCTGTTCACCCGCACCCACTGCAAGGATGCAGCCCTGCGGCGGATTGATAATCGCCGAGAAGTCCTTGATGCCGAACATGCCAAGGTTGGAGACCGAGAAAGTCCCGCCCTGATAATCTTCCGGCTTCAGTTTGCCGTCGCGTGCCTTGCCAGCCAGTGCCTTCATCTCGCCTGAGATTTCAGCAAGGCCTTTCGAACCGGCATCACGAACAACCGGCGTGATCAGGCCACCTTCGATGGCAACCGCCACCGAGATATCCTGTTTCTTGCACTGCAGGGTCGCCTTGTCGGTCCAGATCGAGTTCGCAGCCGGAACCTTTTTCAGCGCCAGCGAAACCGCACGGATGACGAAATCATTGACCGAAATCTTAACGCCCTCGCCCGCCTTTTCATTCAGCTGCTTGCGGGTTGCCAACAGATTGTCGAGTTCGCAATCCACCGTCAGGTAGAAGTGCGGAACCTGCTGCTTGGATTCGGTCAGGCGACGCGCGATGGTTTTGCGCATGCCGCTGTTCGGAATTTCTTCGTATTCCGGAAGACCGGTAAGATCCGGGTTCCAGCCAGATGCGGCCGGTGCACTTGCTGCTGCCGGTGCATCTGCCGATTTCTTGTCTTCGGATGCAGCCGATTTTTCGGCCGGTTTCGACGACAGAGCCGCCTCAATATCGCGTTTCACGATACGACCACGCGGGCCGGAACCGGAAACATCAGAAAGCTCGACACCTTCATTGGCGGCAATACGACGCGCAAGCGGGCTTGCCTTGATGCGCTTGCCACCGGAAACCGGGGCAGCCGGTGCCGGCTTGTCGTCACCAGAGGCCGATTTTTCGGCCGCTGCGGGTGCTTTTTCCTCTTTGGCGTCGTCCTTGGCCGGCGCACTTTCGCCGCCACCAGACGTGCTGGCAGCAGACGTGTCCGCACCTTCAAGCGCGCTTTCGTCTTCGTCTTCTTCAAGCAGCAACGCGATAACTTCGTTTACCGCAACGTTTTCGCTGCCTTCAGAAACAAGGATTTTACCGATCTTGCCTTCGTCGACGGCTTCGACTTCCATCGTGGCTTTGTCGGTTTCGATTTCGGCGATGACGTCACCCGATTCAACGGTGTCGCCTTCCTTGACGTGCCATTTCGCCAAGGTGCCTTCGGTCATGGTCGGCGACAAGGCCGGCATCAATACTTTTACAGGCATGAACGCATTCTCCCGGTAACGGGGCGGCGCGGAGTAACCCGCGACCAGCCCCTGTCCGTCTTACTTAGCGATAGCAAACGGCCTTGGCCGCGGCGACGATGTGGCTGTCCTGCGGAAGCGCAAGCGCCTCCAGGTTGGCAGCATACGGCATCGGAACGTCTTCGCCGGTTACACGGGCAACCGGTGCATCGAGGTAATCAAATGCATGTTCCATCGCAACAGACGCGATTTCCGCACCAATACCCGAGAAGTGCCAGCCTTCCTCAACAGTCACCAGACGGTTGGTCTTCATGACCGAACGAACGATGGTGTTCACATCCAGCGGACGGATGGTGCGCAGGTTGATGACCTCTGCCGAGATGCCCTGCTCTGCCAGTTGTTCGGCCGCCTTAAGCGCCTTGCCCACCATGATCGAGAAAGCAACGATGGTGACATCGGTCCCTTCGCGTTCGATCTTGGCCTGACCAATCGGCAGGACGAAATCTTCGTCGTCAGGCACTTCAAAGCTCTGACCGTACATGATTTCGTTTTCAAGGAAGACAATCGGGTTCGGGTCACGAATGGCCGCCTTCAGAAGGCCTTTGGCGTCTGCGGCCGACCACGGTGCAACAACCTTGAGACCCGGGCAATGTGCATACCAGGATGCATAGCACTGCGAGTGCTGGGCACCGACGCGCGATGCGGCACCGTTCGGACCACGGAACACGATCGGGCAACCAAGCTGGCCACCGGACATGTACAGCGTCTTCGCAGCAGAGTTGATGATCTGGTCAATCGCCTGCATTGCGAAGTTAAAGGTCATGAATTCCAGAACCGGCTTAAGGCCCATAAAGGCCGAACCGGTTGCAAGGCCGGTGAAACCATGCTCGGTGATCGGGGTATCGATCACGCGCTTGTCACCGAATTCATCAAGCAGTCCCTGGGTAACCTTGTAGGCACCCTGATACTGCGCAACTTCTTCACCCATGACGAAGACGTTTTCGTCAGAACGCATTTCTTCGGCCATTGCATCGCGCAGGGCTTCACGAACGGTCTGGGTTTTAAAGCTGGTATAGGTCTTTTCGTCCTGGGTCGCGTTCATCACGCTCATTGCGCGCGGCTCAGCGTCAGAACGTTCAATCGCACCACTGGCAGAAACCGGTGCGGCATTCGAAGATGCCGATGCCGGGGCTTTGTCAGATGATTCTTCCTTGGAAGATTCTTCTTCTTTTGCCGGTGCGGCGTCTTTCTTGGGTTCAGAGGACGCAGAAACGTTATCAAGTGCGGACGCGTCTTCGTCTTCTTCAAGGATATAGGCAATCACCTGATTGACCGCGACATTCTCGGTACCGGCTTCGATAACGAGCTTACCAATGGTGCCCTCGTCTACGGCCTCGACTTCCATCGTGGCTTTGTCGGTTTCGATTTCTGCGATCACGTCACCGGATGCAACAGTGTCGCCTTCCTTGACGTTCCATTTGGCAAGTGTGCCTTCGGTCATGGTCGGCGACAGGGCCGGCATCAAAACTTCAATCGGCATTGTTCCCTCTCTCCCGGGAAATATCGTTCAAAAGCGGTTCGCAGAGCTTGCGATCACGCGTCGATCAGAATGTCGGTAAACAGTTCGGAAACATCCGGCTCCGGGCTGTTCTGCGCGAACTCGGCCGCTTTTGCGACTTCGGCTTTAACTTCCTTGTCGATGTCTTTCAGACCGGATTCATCAATGATGTCGCCGTCGATCAGGAGTTTTTTGACCATATCAATCGGATCGTGCTCTTTACGCATTTTGTCGAGCTCGTCCTTGGTACGGTATTTCGCCGGGTCGGACAT
>NZ_DCAO01000123.1:0-22506 GCF_002311515.1 Thalassospira sp. UBA1131 | reverse complement strand
TCACCGGGAATGCCATAGGCCTTACCGCGTTCATACAGATCCGGGCTCGACGAGTGACGCTGGGTCGAGGTGCCCATCGCATACTGGTTGTTCTCGATGCAATAAATCACCGGAAGCTGCCAAAGGGCTGCCATGTTGAATGCTTCATAGACCTGGCCCTGGTTGACGGCACCGTCACCCAGATAGGTCATGCAAACCTTGTTTTCGCCACGGTATTTGTAGCTAAAGGCAATACCGGTTCCGAGCGGAACCTGCGCACCCACGATACCATGACCACCATAGAAATTCTTTTCCTTGGAGAACATGTGCATCGAGCCGCCTTTACCGCGGGAATACCCGCCTTCGCGGCCCGTCAGTTCGGCCATCACACCGGCGGCATCCATGCCGGTTGCAAGCATATGTCCGTGATCGCGATAACTGGTGATAACACCATCTTCGTTCGATGCGGCGGCCTGCATGCCGACAACAACGGCTTCCTGCCCGATATAAAGGTGGCAGAAACCGCCAATGAGACCCATGCCATACAGCTGACCGGCTTTTTCTTCAAAGCGACGGATCAGAAGCATTTCACGGTAATATTTGAGGAGATCGTCACTGCTCGCCTGATTGTCGGCGCGCGTCGTGCCGCGTTTGCGTTTTGGTGTGGTCGCCATGTTTCCTCCCGGTGGATGGCTATCGCTTAAGCATCATGTATGAGTGCTTAATTCGGTACTGGACCACCGAAATGACTACCGAAAACAGACCACAAGGGCAAGCAATCTAACCTCGATTAAACTGTTGTTTTGCAACGCACAATCACAAATAAACCTGATTTAAGTTAATCTTTGAGTTTACGCGTTTTTACAGAGTTGCAGGATTTTCAGCACCTTGGACGCCTGCTTTAAAACTCGTTCATTCCCCTGCGTCACAAATGCTATGCTTTCGCGGGGATAATACCGCATAGCAGCGCAAAACGGAAAACAACCGAAAGAATGCATTGTATATCAATGACCTCTACTCGGTTTGGCAAAATAGCGCCCTAAACCAGAAGTCAGTTTAAACAACGACTTACCCGTTTGCGATTATTGCTGAACACAATTCACAACCCAAAATTTCTGTCAAACTGTGATCTGGTCAACAGTACAGAGCCATTTTACGCAGAGAAATACGATTGTGCTGCCAGCGGATTCTTTCGAAGCAAATCACGCACGCCCGGTCAGACTGGCGCCGACAGGCTAAGTTTGCGTCTGCGACGGCGATGATGACATCTTCAGGACGGGCTGCGTTCAGCATCGGCCACCTGGCCGAGCCGGGTTTGCATCGTCCCGAAATCAAGCAATCCGTCCTCTTCTTCGGCACTGTGAAAATGAAATACACTATCACGGGAAATGCGATTAACGGTGCAATGACCTGCCTCAGGCCAAGATCACAGAATTCGAGGCCAGATTTTGACGCTTTGCAAGCATGTGCTCCGCGCCCTCAAGAATTAACTCCACGCTAAAGTTCAGCTGTTGGGCACTATATGTATCAACGTTAAGAGACGATATCCGTTCTAGGTTTGGGAAGTCCTCGCTTTTCTGGGTGCCGAGTACGGCTATCAGCAGGTTTTTACGAGTTCTGGCGATTTCTTTTTGCGCTTGAGCCAGATCACGCGCATGCCCCAAGCAAAGTGTCCCCAGCACCGTCATTAGACGGATTGCCTCCTCATCGGTAAAACCGGCAGCATTCAGTTTTCCAAACAGGATTTCAACGGGTTTCAACGTCAGATCATTTATTAGATCACCAAACCACAGATAGTCCACCAGCTCAGCGAGTTCCAGGGCACTGTCAGCCAGATCGCGGCTGTAGATCCTGCAAGCTTCTTTCCAGTCCGAGGCTTCGGAAACCGTGGTTTGCGATAGCCGTCTGGAAAATGTGTCGTGCGCCAAAAGCTCAAGCAGCGATTGGCGATCCTTGACATGATAATGCAGCGCCTTGCGATCTACCTTCAGGATGTCGGCAAGAGACTGCATTGAAAGCTCTCCCCATGGAAGCGTTCTGGCCGCAGCAACGATCTGCTCTACATTCAGCCCTGCTCGTTTGCCCGGGCGCCGCGAACACCTCGCTCCCATCTTTTCAAATCCTTCTGTTGTTAAAATCCGCCGCGTAAACGGGCCTCTTCGCTGCACATAATGGTCTTTATCCTTGCCCCTTGGCAAGTTCGCAGCGGCAACCTCCCCCGACGCAGAACATGAAGGAAAGACCATATTGACAAAATTCTAAACTAGGAGCTTAATTATATTCCCGCTCGGGAATAAAGAGGAAAGAATGACGTCTAATGATCATATGCGCGCGGCCAACCCAAATATCGTTGTTAGCCAGGAACGGCTGCTGGGAACAGCAAAACGCTGGAGACGCCACGGCGAACCTAACGTTGCCACCAACGAAAATTCAGAACACCGGGGCGTTTTTGGTCCCGGCTCCCTCGCCTGGGATGTCCTTCTCCATCCTGCTGTCATCGTCTTTCAGTCTCCTGCACAGTTTATTTTGCAACTGACTTACAAGCCGGTCGTCGCTGGGGTTCGGGATTGGGATCCCATTTCAAAAAAAGCTCACCGCGGCGAATTGACCTTGTTCGACGTCTTTGACCGGGGTCAGAGAAATTCTGGCATTCACGCACCGATGTGGCTCGGAGACAAAGATACTGCCACACGTGTCGCGCAGCACTTGATCCGTATCCATGAGAAGGTTGAGGGAGATGTGATTGATGTCGGCGCACCCGAAATCGGCGGATACCAAGCAAACTCCCCCCGGGAATCCATGTGGGCGGCGTTGACTGAAATGCATTCAATGCTTTGGGTATACGAGCGGCTCGGATTTCACGGCCTTGCGCTTCCGCGCAGATTGCCCGACAATCTTCGTGATCGTTACATTGCAGAAGTCAGCGAATATTGCAGACTTTTCCCGCATGACGAAAACGAACTTCCAAAATCAATGGCCGACCTGAAACAGCTCTATAAGAAATATGATGATCTTTTCGGTGTCACCAAGACACTGGCGACCATCCCGGCAACGGGTCAGAACTTCCATCAACTTTGGAAAGACTCAATCGAAAAAAACTACCACCCTTCACAAAGAAAGGTGAAATTACAGCTCTTCTTCCAGGAAGGTCTGTTCAAATTACTTGCGATGGCTGCCGTCTCTGCCAAAGCGCGCAAGAACAGCGGCCTTTCGCCCAAAAAGGAAAAGGCGGTCCTGGCTGCCAGAGTATTCCTTCTCCCTGTTGTCTGGTTGCTCCAGCAGCGCCCGATTGAAAGCTACTTTCTACGGATGATGTGGGGCCCGGACGCCGTCGAAATGGTGGCAGCAGCAAGAAAACTTCATGCAGAGGCAAAGCGCGCCTGATCTTTAACTCGCAGACGGATCGAGCCCTGTGGGTCACGTCCCAAACAGCCATTCCTGACACGGCGATCCATCATGTTTCCGTGATGGGAACCGTGCGGGACTTCAGTTGGCATCGGCAGCCGCAGCCGTGATGACATCGCTATAGCCATCATGGTGGAAGATGATCACATCGTCGGGATGGGCGGCATTCAGCATCGCACGCGCCCGCTCATCAAGCAGATCCGGATCAAGGTGGCTCGCACGCAGCGAAAGCACATGCTGTTCAAGCAACTTGCGGCGTTCGGTCGTTTCTTCAAGAACCTGGGTGATCTGGCTGACGCGGTCTTGCATCGACCAATAATTCAAAAGCCCGCGTTCGCCTTCAACACTATGGAAAATGAAATACGCCATCACGGTAAATGCGATTACCGGTGCGACAGCCTGTTTCAGGCGAAGAATGACCGGTGAACTGGACGACATTTACCTTATGCCCCTTGCACATCTGTGCGACGTGATGACCAAATATCTCATTCCGGCTGCATAACGTAAAAACCACATACGTTATTTCGCTTGTCTGACAATGATTTACCATCGGACAAGTCGGGAAAACCGGCAAGATTACCCGTTACCATGCGCATATTCGGGTAAAAATAGAGTTAAGCAATCTGCGCAAAGCTGCGCGATTACGCTCAATTCACTAATCCTGATATTCGAATTTATCACTTGGCGCCCATACAAAACAGGCCGCCTCCGGATCGGGAAGCGGCCTGTTATGCAGTCGAAATATCAGCAGCCCTTACTTCAGGATCGAACGACCCGGAAAGTGTGCGCCAGCATCAAGAAGTTCCTCGATGCGGATCAGCTGATTGTATTTTGCCATACGGTCAGAACGCGACAGCGAACCGGTTTTGATCTGACCACAGTTGGTGGCAACCGCCAGATCGGCAATGGTCGCATCTTCGGTTTCGCCCGAACGGTGCGACATCACAGCCGTGTAACCGGCACGGTGTGCCATCTCAACCGCTTCCAGCGTTTCCGAAAGCGTGCCGATCTGGTTGACCTTGACCAGGATCGAGTTGGCAACGCCCTTCTTGATGCCGTCCGCAAGACGTTTCGGGTTGGTGACAAACAGGTCATCGCCCACAAGCTGGGTCTTGGCACCGATGGCGGACGTCAGTTCTGCCCAACCATCCCAATCGTCTTCGGCCATGCCGTCTTCGATGGAGAGGATCGGGTATTTGCCAACCAGGTCGGCCCAGTATTTGACCATCTGGCTCGGATCAAGCGACTTGCCCTCGCCGGCCAGAACGTATTTGCCGTCCTTGAAGAACTCGGTCGATGCCGCATCAAGGGCCAGTACAACGTCTTCTTCCGGGCGATAGCCAGCAGCCTCGATCGACTTCATGACATAGCTGATGGCAGCCTCGGTCGATGCGATGTTCGGCGCAAAGCCGCCCTCGTCACCAACGTTGGTGTTCAGGCCATCTGCTGACAATGCCTTTTTCAGGTTGTGGAAGATTTCCGCACCCATGCGGATCGCGTCCGAGCACGTCTCGGCCGAAACCGGCATGATCATGAATTCCTGAACGTCGATCGGGTTATCGGCATGCTCGCCGCCATTGATGATGTTCATCATCGGTACCGGCAACGTGCGGGCAAACGACCCACCAACATAACGATAAAGCGGAAGCCCCGCATCTTCGGCGGCTGCCTTGGCAGTCGCCAGCGATACACCCAGAATGGCGTTTGCGCCCAGACGGCCTTTGTTTTCAGTACCATCAAGGTCGATCATGACGTTGTCAACGGCAAGCTGGTCTTCGGCATCCATGCCCGCCAGCGCTTCAAAGATTTCACCGTTTACGGATGCAACCGCCTTGGTCACACCTTTGCCAAGGTAACGGTCTTCCTTGTCGCGCAGTTCGACGGCTTCGTGTGCACCGGTGGATGCGCCCGAAGGAACGGCAGCACGACCAAAGGCGCCATTTTCCAGGGTGACATCAACTTCGACCGTCGGGTTACCACGGCTGTCAAGGATTTCGCGGCCGCGAATATCGATAATAGCGGTCATGACAGAAACGTTCTCCTCACTGGTAGGAACCATACCTGATCATCAGGCATGCAGGTTACAGCAAAAAAGAATGCCGCCAATCACGTGCTGGCGGCATTTGTTATTTACGCGTCAAACATATCCAGACGGACCGGATTGGCTTTTGCCACTTTGTCCAGTTCCATCAGAACCGAAAGAACTTCGGGAAGCTTGTTCAACGGGATTTGGTTCGGGCCATCGGAAATGGCCGTCGCCGGGTTATCGTGGGTTTCGATAAACAGTGCTGCGATACCAACCGCAACGGCCGCACGGGCAAGAACTGGCGCGAATTCGCGCTGGCCACCTGACGAGGTGCCCTGTCCGCCCGGCTGCTGAACCGAATGGGTGGCATCGAAGACAACCGGATAGCCCTGACGGGCCATGGTGGGAAGTCCACGGAAGTCCGTGACAAGCGTGTTATAACCAAAGCTGGTCCCACGGTCACAGAGCATGATGTTTTCATTGCCGGTCGCAGCCAGGTTATTGGCCACATTGACCATGTCCCAAGGGGCCAGGAACTGACCCTTTTTGACATTGACCGCACGGCCCGTTTTGCCAGCCGCCTGCAACAGATCGGCCTGACGGCACAGGAATGCCGGGATCTGCAGGATATCGGCAACCTCGGCCACCGCCGCACACTGATCGGGCAAATGCACGTCGGTCACAATCGGAAGCCCGGTGACTTCCTTGACCTCTGCCAGGATATCGAGACCTTCCTTAAGGCCAACACCGCGTTTGGACGTGGTGCTGGTCCGGTTGGCCTTGTCAAACGAGCTTTTATAAACAAGCCCGATGCCAAGCCCTTCGGACAGTTCCTTAAGTGCTGTGGCCATTTCAAGGGCGTGCTGACGGCTTTCGATCGCGCACGGGCCTGCCAGAACGGCAAACGGCTTGTCGTTGGCGATTTCGATATTGCCGACTTTGACGGTTTTAATTTCGGTCATTGCACTGACTTTCTGTCGATCACTTGTGGCTGTTTGTTCTGGCAATCAGATACGAGGCTTATACCAGACGGCTGCGCTCTTTGGCGGCCTTGATATAGGAAACAAACAGCGGATGCGGATCCAGCGGACGCGAACGCAGTTCCGGGTGGAACTGAACACCGATGAACCACGGATGATCCGGATATTCGACGATTTCCGGCAAACGACCATCCGGCGAGAGGCCCGAGAATTTAAGACCCTTCTCTTCAAGCTGGCCCATGAAGTTGACGTTCACCTCATAACGATGGCGGTGACGTTCAAGAACGGTTTCGCTGCCATAAATCTCGCGTGCACGGGTGCCATCAACAAGTTTGCACTCGTAGTTGCCCAGACGCATGGTGCCGCCCAGATCATCGTCATCAGAACGACGCTCGACCGAGCCACCATCTTTCGCCCATTCGGTCATCAGACCGACAAGCGGCGTCTTGGTCGGACCAAATTCGGACGAGGACGCATCCTTAAGCCCGGCAAGGTTACGGGCTGCTTCCAGAACCGCCATCTGCATGCCAAAGCAAATCCCGAAATACGGCACCTTGTTTTCACGCGCATAGCGGGCCGCGGCAATCTTGCCTTCGGTGCCACGTTCGCCAAAGCCGCCCGGGACCATGATCGCATCAAGCTTGGACAGGATTTCGTTGACGTTGCCTTCTTTTTCCAGCTCGTCAGACGCAATCCATTCCAGTTTGACGCGCACCTTGTTAGCGATGCCGCCATGGGTCAATGCTTCGGTCAGCGACTTATAGGCATCAGGAAGCTGGATGTATTTGCCAACGATACCGATGGTGACCTCACCTTCCGGGTTGCGGATGGTGTTGCAGATATCTTCCCACGGCTGCAGATCGGGTTCCTGCGCCTGCAGGCCGAAGTGATACAGCACTTCGTTATCCAGACCATACTGGTGATAGCTGATCGGCACCTGATAGATGTTGTCAACGTCATAGGCCGGAATAACCGCCGCTTCACGGACGTTACAGAAACGCGCAATCTTGCGGCGTTCATTGATCGGAATTTCGCGATCGCAACGGCACAGAAGAATATCAGGCTGAATACCGACACTCTGCAGTTCCTTGACCGAGTGCTGGGTCGGCTTGGTCTTAAGCTCCCCGGCAGACGAAATATAAGGAACAAGTGTCAGGTGCATGAACAAGGCCCGGCCATCGCCAAGATCGTTGCCCATCTGACGGATGGCTTCAAGGAACGGAAGACTTTCGATATCGCCCACCGTGCCGCCGATTTCGACCAGGACAAAATCCTCGGTCGCATCGGACATGACGAATTCCTTGATCGCATCGGTGATGTGCGGAATGACCTGCACAGTCCCGCCAAGATAATCGCCGCGACGTTCACGCGCGATCACGTTGGAATAGATACGACCGGTGGTAACGTTATCCGACCGGCGCGATGATACGCCGGTGAAACGTTCATAGTGGCCAAGATCAAGGTCGGTCTCCGCACCGTCTTCGGTCACATAGCATTCGCCATGCTGGTACGGGCTCATGGTGCCCGGATCGACGTTGATATACGGATCAAGTTTACGCAGACGAACTGTAAAGCCGCGTGCCTGCAGGGATGCCCCCAAAGCAGCGGAAGCCAGACCTTTGCCCAGCGAGGAAACCACGCCACCGGTAATAAAGATAAAACGAGTCATTATCTTGGCCTCATCTCAAAGCACAAAGCCTCGGTTCCGTGCAGTGCACCACGAACCGGGGAATTCAACAATCAAAAATTGAGGCGGCAAGTTTGCCGCCTCAGGTCGTCGGTTAATTTGTTTAGCGGGTCGGAGCCGCGGGACCGGTGTCCTCGGCAGGCTCGGTGACCGCAGGGGCCGGTTCCGGCGCCTGATCAAGGATCGAAGCCGGCTGGGTGTGGGTATTCGACTGAAGGGCAAGAATGATGCTGGTGATCATGAATGCGCCTGCCAGAATAGCAGTAGTACGGGTCAGCAGGTTCGCAGCGCCGCGTGAGCTCATCACGCCGAAACCACCGCCGCCGCCTCCGCCGCCGCTGTTACCGCCGATACCAAGCCCACCGCCCTCGCTGCGCTGCACGAGAATCACAGCGATCAAGCCGAGCGCAAGAAGAAGGTGGATTACCAGAATGACTGTTTGCATGGTGTCGAAACTCTTGTCCTAATCAACCGATCCAAACGCAATTCGGCCCGGATCGGGCATAAATTTGATGCGTATTTAACGCGTTTTATGGCTGTTGGCTAGACCATATTAAACAAAATCTGCACCGCAGTCGGTCAGGCACAAGATTCAATAATCTGCCAGAAATCTTCAACCTTAAGGCTGGCCCCGCCGACAAGTGCACCGTCGACATCTTCGACAGCCATCAATTCCTTGGCATTCGACGGCTTGACCGAGCCACCATACAGAATTCGGAACTGATCACCATCCTCAAACCGTGCCATCAGACCTGCACGGATCGCAGCATGTACTTCGGCAACTTCTTCGACACTGGCAGTCCGGCCCGTGCCAATCGCCCAGACCGGCTCATAGGCAACAACCGTGTTTTTCGCCGTCGCCCCATCGGGAAGCGATACCGCCACCTGCCCGTTCACCACCGGCAACGTCGCGCCAAGATCGCGTTCTTCCTCGGTCTCGCCAACGCAAACCACCGCGATCAGACCAGCATCATGGGCCGCAATCGCCTTTTTGCGAATATCGGTCGAACTTTCCCCATGATCGGCACGGCGTTCGGAATGACCAACCAGAACATATTGTGCGCCAATATCGGCCAGCATCGGGGCCGCCAGATCACCGGTATGCGCGCCTGAAATCGCCGCATGGCAATCCTGCCCACCGACGGCAACCGCACTTCCCTTGGTCACACCAACTGCCTCGGACAAAAGCGTTGCCGGCGGACAGACCAGAATATCGCAACCAAGCGCCCCTTTTTCAGACGCCTTTGCCGCCAGGCTTGAAGCCAGCGCAAGACCGTCTGCACGCAAACAGTTCATTTTCCAGTTTCCGGCAATCAGGGGACGGCGTTGGGTCATGGGAGCTACCTCGTGCTGATCAGGTTCACATTTTGTCCGTGTAGTGTCTTTGTTTCAAGACCATAACAACCGGTTTGCGGTTGATACGATTTGTTACAGGACCTGTTTCGACGCGGGTTTTAGCATGCCATGCCAGCGAGGCCAAGTACCCGAAAACGCCCGATCACGTATTTAGGATGTGATTGCAGTCATCTTCTATACAATCGCCTGTTGCCGCTGATAACACTCGCCATTAAGATGCGCGGCAAATTTGCTCGGGCCTTTTCGTGTATCGCGTCGTCCGGGCAACCATAATGAAACGACGTCAAAGCCTGATTTTGGCGTCAAACCACGGATTGTTAGGCTTATCATATGCTTGCTGGCATTCGCACATTTTCGAAATCAATCTTCGCCAAGATTATCTTTGGCGTGATTGCACTGAGCTTCGTGATCTGGGGCCTGAACGCATCGATGCTCAATCTGGGCACCTCGCGTGAAGTTGCCGAAATCGGCAGCCAACGGATCACCCCGGTCGAACTGGATCGCGCCTTCCAGCGTAGCGTGCAGAATATGCAAAACATGTTCGGACCGAACTTCAACCAGCAGCAGGCCATTCAGATGGGCCTTCTGAACAATACGGTGCAGTCGCTCGTATCCCAGAAGATCCTGCGTGAAGATGCCAAAAACATCGGTATCGGCATCAGCGACGAAGCCGTTCGTGATCAGATCTTTTCTTCTGACAGCTTCAAGGACCCGACCACCGGCCAGTTCAGCCGTGACCGCTTCCTGCAGGCCCTGTATCAGGCTGGCTACACCGAAAACGAATTCATCAACGGTGTCCGTGGCGACATGATGAGCCAGCAGGTCGTCAGCAGCCTGACCAACCCGGCAACGGTGCCAGACATCATGGCGCGTCAGATCGTCGCTTACCGCAATGAACAGCGCAGCGGTTCGTTCTTTACGCTGAACAAGGACGCCTTTGCAGACATCGCACCGGCTGATGACGCGACCCTTCGTGCCTATCACGAAGAAAACGCGGCCCAGTTCACCGCACCGGAAAGCCGCAATGTCACCCTTGCAACGCTGAGTGCCGCTGACCTGATTGCGACCGTCACCGTAACCGACGAAGAAATTTCCGACGCCTATGCGCAGCGCGAACCGGAATTCCAGACCCCGGAAAAACGCACCGTCGAACAAATCCTGTTTTCGCCGAACGAAGAACAGACCGCCCGTGAAGCCTATAAGCGCCTGACGGAAGGTGCAGACTTCATGACGGTTGCCAAAGAAGACGCCAACATGGACGAAGCCATGGTCAAACTTGGCCAGTTCACCGCGAATGACATCCTGCCCGATCTCCGCGATGCGACCTTCTCGCTCGACGAAGGCGGCATCTCCGAGCCGGTTGAAACCGCCCTTGGCTGGCACATCATCCGTGTGCCGTCGATCACCCCGGGCAGCACGCAAAGCCTGGATGAAGTTCGCGACATCATTGTTGACGGCCTCAAACAGTTCAAAGCCGAAGACGCCATTTATGATCTGGCGGCCACCTTTGACGAAGAACTCGGTGCCGGCACCCCGATCGAAGACGCCGCACGCGATGTTGGCGCAAAGACCTACAAGCTTGACGGCATCGTCCGCGGCGAAGGCCTTGCAGGTCAGAACGTTGACGGCGCAGACGAAATCAACGCCAAAATCTTCGAGCTCGAAAACGGTGAGGAGAGCTTCCTTGAAGAAACCGCTTCGGGCACGCGTTATGTCGTTCGTGTTGAAAACGTAACCCCGTCGGCCCTGCGTCCATTTGACGAAGTCCGCGACGAAGTTGTTGCCGCATGGACCGCCGAAGAACGCCAACGCCTGATGATGGAAAAGGCCGAAGAACTGGCTGGCAACATCAACACTTCCGGTGCTGATCTCGCAGCCCTCGCGACCGAAGACGGCGCAGATGTTCGTGAAACCGGCCTGACGCGCCGTACCGGCCGTGGCCTTGCAGAAGACGTCAACCCGGCGGTTGCCGCTGCCCTCTTCACCCTTGAAGACGGCAAGGCCAAAGCCGTCCAGACCGGCGAAGACGTCATGATCGTCAAGCTTGATGAAATTCAGGCCGCCGACATCAACACCGCCGATGCCGCGCCGGTAAATGACGAGCTCAAGGAAGCCCTTAACGAGGACATCCTTGCGCAGTATCTCAACTACCTGAACGAGGAAATCTCGGTCAGCGTCAATAACAGCGTGATCAACGAGCTTTATCAGCCGACCGCTGCAAACTGAGACGCATCCAGGGGCGACCGGAAAATCCGGTCGCCCTTTTTCTATCTCACCGACGCCATCGCCAAACCGACCAAGCCCAACCATCGGACAGATCATGGAAATCAAACCGGATTTCACCAGTTTCAAGCAAAACTACGATAACGGCATTTCGCAGGTTCTCTGGACCTCGCTGACCGCAGATCTTGATACGCCGGTCTCGGCCTTTCTCAAGATCGCCGAAGGCATGCCAAACACCTATTTGCTTGAATCTGTTGAAGGCGGATCGGTCCGCGGGCGTTATTCCTTCCTCGGTCTCAAACCCGACCTGATCTGGCGTTGCTTTGGCAACAAGGCCGAACTCAATCGCCGTGTGATGGCCGATGCCGACGCCTTTGTGGCCGAGCCGGACGCCCCGCTTGACAGCCTCAAGAAACTGATCGCTGAAAGCCATATCGAACTGCCCGCCAACCTGCCGCCGATGAGTGCCGGTCTGGTCGGCTATATGGGCTATGACACTGTGCGTCTGATGGAAAAGCTGCCCGACAGCAACACCGATGAACTTGACGTGCCCGATGGCATCTTCATCCGCCCGACCGTGACGGCAAGTTTTGACACCATCGAAGACACGGTAACCGTGGTGACGCCGGTGCGCCCGGAAAGCGGCATTTCGGCTGATGCGGCCTATGATCTGGCCTGTGCGCGGCTTAATGACGTGGTCCAGCAGTTCCAGCGCAATCTGTTTATCGACCGCCGCTCCAAATCCGTACCCGATACCCTGCCCGAACCAAAAGTCAGCGTCACCGAGGCAGGATTCCACGACATGGTCGAAAAGGCCAAGGATTATATCCGTGCGGGCGATATCTTTCAGGTGGTCCTGTCACAACGCTACACGCTGCCCTATCAGCTCCCGCCCTTTGCCTTTTACCGGGCATTGCGTCGGATCAATCCGTCGCCCTTCATGTTCTATCTTGATATCGGCGGTTTTCAGGTCGTCGGGGCCAGCCCGGAAATCCTGGTGCGGCTCCGCGACGGCGAAGTCACCATTCGCCCGATTGCCGGAACCCGTCGGCGCGGCAAAACGCCCGATGACGACAAAGTCATGGCGCAAGACCTGCTCGATGATCCCAAGGAACGCTCAGAACATCTGATGCTGCTCGATCTTGGCCGCAACGATGTCGGGCGCGTCTCCAAACCGGGCACCGTGCGCGTCACCGACCGCGAACAGATCGAATACTATTCCCACGTCATGCATATCGTCTCAAACGTGGTCGGCCAGATTGACGAAACCAAATACGACGCCATGGATGCGCTGAAGGCCGGCTTCCCGGCCGGCACCGTTTCGGGTGCCCCCAAAGTCCGCGCCATGGAAATCATCGATGAACTGGAATCGGTCCGGCGTGGCATTTATGCCGGCTGTATCGGCTATATCTCGGCCGATGGCTCGATGGATACCTGCATTGCGCTGCGCACCGCTGTCATCAAGGACGAGAAAATCCATATTCAGGCCGGTGCCGGTGTCGTCGTCGACAGCAAACCGGAACTTGAACACAAGGAATGCCAGAACAAGGCCGGTGCCCTTATGGCCGCCGCCCGCGAAGCCCATCGCTTCGCCTGATCCGGTATTGCGCAAACAAAAAGGGCTGCAGTCATCCTGCAGCCCTTTTTTCATGTCCGTCAGCGAACCCTAGCCGGTCACACTTTGCATCGACCGGCGCAGCACATCTGTAATCGGCACCAGAACAAATCCCTTGGCCTGAATTTCGGGGATCCATTTGTGAAGCGCCCCGATCGTCAGATCGCGCGGATGACCAATCGCAATCGCAAAGCCCTGTTTGCGGGCGACATTTTCGGTGCGGGCCAACATATCGGCGATCTTGGCCGCATCATCGGCATCATCAATAAAGATATCACGCGTGATTGCCGGGACGCCAAAGCTGCTGGCCGTGGAATACCCGACCGAGTCTGCGCTGGTACGGCTATCAAGGAACATCAGGCCGCGTGACTTCATGACTTCCATGACAATGCGCATGCGTTCGGGATCGGCGGTAAATTTGCTGCCCATGTGATTGTTCACACCGACATAGCCATCAAAGCGATCCAGCATCCAGGACATCTCGTTCAGGATCTTCTGGCGGTCATAGCTTGCCAGCAACGCATGCGGCCCCGGATCAACCGATGCGGATGATGGCTCCATCGGCATATGCAGCATCACTTCATGGCCAGCCTTGCGCGCGGCGTTGACCTGCGCCTGCAAATCACGGGCATAGGGCAGATAGGAAATCGTGATCGGGCCCGGCAGATCCACCGTCTTGGCTGTGCGCGGCTGATCAAGGCCGGCATCATCAATCACAATCGCAATCACCGGCTTGTCGCCGGTATCCTGTGTCAGCGCGGCATATTTCTGCCACGGCTGATTTGTCGGACCAACGGTTGCGACCGGAACATCATTGCCACTATCGCCAGGAAGGATCTCCCCACCCTGGTCCGGTTTGCGTGCGGCCGGTGCCGGCACGAAGTCCGTCAGCCCCTGCCCGCCCTGTCCGGTGGATCGGGTGGTTTCACTGTTTTCGCCGACCAGATATCCCGTGCGTCCACGCTCGGATACGTTGGCATTTTCCGAAAGCTTGTAATCCTTGCGAAGCTTTGGGGTCGGCTCCGGCTCGGCCAGGGCATAATTCGGTGCGCTTTGATCCGCTGCGCGGCCAAATTCATCCGACGCGCGATCAAGTTCAAGCATGCTGCCAACGGCAATAATGGCCGACAGCGTACCCGCAACAAAGGCCCCGCCCAGCATCAGGCGACCAATGCCACCCGATTTCTTTTTCGGGGCGGTCTTTTTACGAGTGGATTTCTTGGGTGCCGCCTTCTTACGTTTGGCGGTCGGTGCCCGGGTTGCCCGGCGTGCCACGCTGTGGTCTCCAGTATTCGTTTGTTGGGATGCTCGTAGCGGCTGTTTCGTTCACTGAACGACCGCTTCCCATGTTGTGATTATACACCGATCAAGTCGGTTTGTGTTTTCACGTTTTTAAAACGGTTCTGGTTAGCGCACGGTTAAAAGATCGTAACCATCTTCACCAATGTCATCAAATAGCGAAAAAAGCCTTGCTCTGCTTCTGCTTGACGTAGCGACAATGGCGTTTATTCTCTGGCAACTTTAATGTGCACAGGCCTTTCCTCCGATGTATCTCCTCATCGACAATTACGACAGTTTCACATTCAATCTGTGGCACTATCTGCGCGAACTCGGCCCGGAGGTCGAAGTGCGCCGCAATGATGAGATTACCGTGGATGCGGCCATGGCGCTCAATCCTGAAGGCATTGTGATTTCACCCGGTCCTTGCGATCCGGAACGGGCCGGTATCTGCCTTGATCTGATCAAGGCCGCCGCGGGCAAGGTCAAATTGCTTGGCGTCTGTCTGGGTCATCAATCGATCGGTCAGGCCTTTGGCGGCAAAGTAATCCGTGCGCCTGAATGCATGCATGGCAAGACCGATGCGATGAAACATGCTGGCACCAGCGTTTTTAAAGGCCTGCCCAGCCCGTTTGAGGCCACCCGCTATCACTCGCTGGTGATTGAACGCGAAACTTTGCCCGACAGCCTTGAAATAACGGCCGAAAGCGGAGATGGTCTTATTATGGGCGTGCGTCACAAAACCCATCAAATTCATGGTGTCCAGTTCCATCCCGAAAGCATCGCTTCGGAACATGGCCACGCCTTGCTTAAGAATTTTATCGACTATACCGGTGCGTAACCCGCACCGGACCGCAAACCAAGGAAGACCCGATGTCGACTGATCATGATCTGAAGCCAATTCTGGCCAAAGTCGCAGATGGCGAAAAACTGACCGAAAGCGCTGCCGAGGCGGCCTTTAACGTGCTGATGTCCGGTCAGGCGACACCATCGCAGATGGGGGCTTTCCTGATGGGCTTGCGCATTCGTGGCGAAACCGTTGATGAAATCACAGGTGCCGCCCGTGTCATGCGCGAAAAGGCAACCGGCATCATTGCCCCGGAAAATGCGGTCGACACCTGCGGCACCGGTGGTGATGGCAGCGGCACCTATAACATCTCGACCGGGGCTGCGATTGTCGCTGCCGCCGCGGGTGCCACCGTTGCCAAGCACGGCAACCGCGCCGCATCATCCAAATCCGGGTCTGCCGATGTTTTGATGGCGCTTGGTGTCAATCTTGATGCCGATATGAAGCTTCTGGAAAAGGCGCTTCGTGACATCAATCTTTGCTTCATGATGGCAACCCGTCACCATTCGGCGATGCGCCATGTCATGCCGACCCGCGTTGAAATGGGCACGCGCACCATCTTTAACCTGCTGGGACCGCTGGCCAACCCGGCCAAGACCAAACGTCAGGTTCTTGGCGTCTTTGCCAAACAGTGGGTCGAACCGATTGCCAATGTGCTCAACCGTCTGGGATCGGTGCATGCATGGGTTGTTCATGGCCACAGCGGCCTTGATGAAATCTCGACCACCGGTCCGACTTACGTTGCCGAGGTCAAGAACGGCAAGGTCACCACATTTGAAATCAGCCCAAGTGATTTCGGCCTTGAAACCGTAACGCTTGACGATCTCAAGGGCGGCGATGCCGATGTCAATGCCAGGGCGATTACCGACCTTTTGGCCGCCAAGAAAAGCCCGTACCGCGACATCGTTCTGATGAATGCCGGGGCGGCACTTGTGGTCACCGGCATCGCCAGCGATCTGGCCGACGGCATCAAAAAGGCCGCAGACGCCATTGATAGCGGCAAGGCTGCCGAGACCCTGCAAGGGCTTGTCAAGATTACCAATGAAGGAACCCCGGCGTGAGCGACGTACTAGCCAAAATCTGCAATGACAAACGCGATCACGTTGCGGCCTGCAAGGCGCGCAAGACGCTTGCCACCCTCGAGGCCGAGGCAAAGGCACAATCAGCCCCGCGTGGTTTTATCAAGGCCCTTGAAACCAGTGTTGCCGATGGCCGTTATGGCCTGATTGCCGAAATCAAAAAGGCATCGCCCTCCAAGGGGCTGATCCGCCCGGACTTCAATCCGCCGGAACTCGCCAAGGCTTACAAGGCTGGCGGGGCAAGCTGCCTGTCGGTTCTGACTGACATCCCCTATTTCCAGGGCGATGACAGCTATCTGGTCGCCGCCCGTGCGGCGGTCGATCTTCCGGCCCTTCGCAAGGATTTCATGGTTGATCCCTATCAGATCACCGAGGCACGTGCGCTTGGTGCCGATTGCATCCTTCTGATCATGGCGGCCCTTGAAGACAGCCTGGCTTCTGAGCTTGAAGATGCCGCGCACAGCCTTGGCATGGATGTTTTGATCGAGGTGCACAACGCCCCGGAACTCGAACGCGCGCTCAAGCTCAAATCGCGCCTTGTGGGCATTAATAACCGCAACCTCAAGACCATGGAAATCTCGCTCACCACGACCGAGGAACTGGCAGGCATGGTTGGCGATGATCGGTTGCTGGTGGCTGAAAGCGGCCTGTTTACCCCTGATGACCTTGCCCGCATGGCAAAGGTCGGCGCTGAGTGTTTCCTGATCGGTGAAAGCCTGATGCGCCAGGACGACGTCGCAACCGCCACCCGCAACCTGCTCGGCCTTGCGGCCTGAGTGCCTCGTTATTGGGATACTGTTTCCACAGGGACAGTTATCGGAGCAATATCGGTAAACACCCAATAGAGGTAATTGAAGCCCAGCATCTCCTTGCCGTTGCGATGCACGCGGGCACCCAAGATGTCTTCGCCTTGCAAGTCATCGAAACGTGAGAAAACAAAACAGAAAGTGGATGTGAGGCACAGCTTGTCTCGGTTCTGATAGGCGCCGGAACTGAAGGGAGCCCAATAAGCATCACCCGACCACGATTTCGAGCTTGTCCCACGTACGACAACCTTGTTCTCGACTGTCATCTCGGCGCGAAACTGCCAACCGCTAATTGGGTTCACAAAGGTAAACGTTTTTCCGGCAAGGACCGCCTCAACTTCTTCGCGATCTAGTTTTGTGTAACCAGGCGGTAGATAATTTGGGTCTTGAGCTTCTCTCTCAAGGTGCTTTGCACCAATGGCATACATGCCTTCAACTTCGTCTTTCGACAGAACCCAGTCTGGCTTATGTTGAACAACGCATCCCTGAAGCATGGCAAGTGCGCCGCAAACCAAAAACTTAATGTATGTGTTCATAACTTTAGCTGCTCAGCCGAATAATACTAAAACGCGAATTTACTGATATCATGCAATTTTAAATTAACAAGGTTAGATCATGGCAGACAAGCTTTCCCATATTGATGCCGTTGGCAATGCGGTGATGGTCGATATTTCGGCCAAGGCCGAAACTGCGCGTACCGCCATTGCCAAGGCCCGGGTTCTGATGTCTTCCGAAACCGCCAAGCTGATTGCGGCGCGCGGCCATAAAAAGGGCGATGTTCTTGGCATCGCCCAGCTTGCCGGGATCATGGGCGCGAAAAAGACCCCCGATCTGATCCCGCTTTGTCACCCCCTGCCCCTGACTTCTGTCACCGTCGATCTCGGACTGGCCGAGGGGGTCGATGCGGTCGATATCACCGCCACCTGCAAGACAACCGGCAAGACCGGTGTCGAGATGGAAGCCCTCACCGCGGCCTCGGTCGCGGCACTCACGGTTTTTGACATGTGCAAGGCGGTTGACAAAAGTATGAGGATTACCGATTTGCGGGTCACCCGAAAAGAAGGTGGCAAATCGGGCACCTTCGTCGCGGACTAGCTTCCTGTCCCCCTAGACCGCCGACTATTCATATTTTTTGAAGGATCGCGGCGATTATTCGGTTTTTCCGTCAAATCGCACAGAGCCGCTTGACCCGCGAAAAGAACTAAAGTAGAACATCTGCGTATCCTTTTTGTTCTTTTTACAGGTTCGGGAAATAACATGCTGACGCGCAAGCAATATGAGTTGCTGGTCTATATAGACAATTACCTTCGCGATCACGGGATTTCGCCCTCTTTCGATGAAATGAAAGAGGCCCTGAACCTTAAATCCAAATCCGGCATTCACCGCCTGATCACAGGCCTTGAGGAACGCGGCTTTATCCGCCGCCTTGCCCATCGGGCACGCGCGCTTGAGGTGGTCAGACTTCCGGAAAACAGCGATGATGACGCGCCGGAAACGCCAAACAATGTGACCTCGCTTGCCAGTGTGCGAAAGGCTGCCCACCGGCCAACCACGGTGCCAACCGCCTTTTCCGAAGCCGGAGAATCCGTTGGTTTGCCGCTCTATGGCCGGATTGCTGCCGGTACACCGATCGAGGCCCTTCGCGATCAAACGACCATGGTACAGGTTCCGGCCGCCCTGCTTGGTGCCGGTGATCACTATGCCCTTGAAGTATCGGGGGATTCGATGATTGATGCCGGTATTCTTGATGGTGACACCGTCCTGATCCAGCGCTGCGAACAGGCCCATGACGGCACGATTGTGGTGGCGCTCGTCGATGACAGCGAAGCCACGCTTAAGCGCCTGAAACGCGGGCGCGGTGAAGTTCTGCTGGAACCGGCCAACGCACGCTATGAAACCCGCGCCCTGTCGCCGGATCGTGTGCGCATTCAGGGCCGTCTGGTCGGGCTGCTGCGTCAGTACTGATTGCTTGCGCGACGTTAAAAACAAAAACGCCCGGTGCTTTTGCCCGGGCGTTTTTAATTTGTGCGGTTTGGGGCGGGAATAGTCATTAATCAGCCCTTCCCGAACCGATGCTTTGCACCATTTAGCGCGGATCAAAGGATACTTCGAGACGGGTTCCGCCAGGTTCGCGGATCATGAAATGCTCTTTGGGCCCTGAGCCTGAAAATTCCGGGGCAAATTCGATTTCCACACCCGGCCAGTCTTTCACAGCAGCAAACACGGCATTGAGATCGTCCGAGGTTGGCACCTTCAAGGCAAGATGGTGCAGCCCGATATTCTTATGACGATCAAACGGTCGGTAATCCTCGGCCTTTCGCTCCCACAATGTCACTTTGGTGTATCCATCCGTAACATAGGCACTTGGATAGTCGGGATTGCCACCGAACTGTTCCCAGCCCAAAGCACAAATAAAGAAGCCCTTGCTTGCGTCGAGATCGCTGACGGTCAAGCCGATATGGTCAACGCCTTTGGTCATCGCAGATGTCATGTTGGTCCCCTGTTTAACAGACGAAACCTTACGAACGCATTGGATCAAAAGTCAAATTTCGAAGTTTGTCTTCTTCGCCGATATGAGTGAGTTCAATTTCATTAGCGCCCCGCTCTGCCGCCGATGATGATCCAGGGCCAATTACCGGTCTCCGCACGGACGGTGTTGATTGCAGGCTTTTCGCCAGCCTCAGACGGCAGTTTGATCGCAACACCGCCCTGCCACCACAGAACATCATCATCGATGACCATGCGCGCGCCAGAGGCCTGACAGATGGTTGGTAGATCTGTTTTCAGACTAACAATGATATCTGCATTACGGCAGGCATAAAACGGATTGGCAATACGGCTTGCGACAGTGATCCGTGACTGAACGATGTTAGCGCTAACACCAAGGGAGCACGGGTCGTTCTGGCAGGACTGTACGCGGCTTGGTTCCTGTTCGGGGCGAATACCAAAGCGGCTCATCCAGATGCCTTTTTGAAAGTCATTTAACCGTGATGAGGTATGCAGGATACCGGCATCGGGATCATAAACAGCCCAGCTTTCGCGGTCGCCCGATATCAGGATTTCGGGCTCTTTGTGCAGTGCCTGAAAGATGATGGCGGCAAAAATCAGCGGAAGGACCGGCACGATCATCACCTCGTCGCGCCAGATAACGATCCAGGCCAAGGCAAACAGCCCCAAGGCAACCGCCAGCATATCAAGGCCCGAGACATACCAAAGCCCCCAGTCCTGTGCGGCAACCAGTTCGGCGGTTTCCAACAATACCGTCAATCCGGGCTTCATTGCGGCCAGTGAGAGCCCCGATAACCCAATCGGGATCAGCGCCAGCGTCACGACGATCCAGGGCATCACCCAGAATGCCATGACCGGAATGGCGACCAGATTGGCGAAGACACCGAGCATCGAAATCCGGCCAAAATGATAGCCGATGATGGGGGCAGTCACGGCCGTCACGATCAGACTGGTCAGCAGCAAGCCCGCAAGATAAAGGCCGGCACGCTCATACCAGGACAGCATCCCCTGCCGATCCAGCCAGCGCCGCCCCGGCCCGTCATAAAACGCAACAAGTGCGCCAACGGCGGCAAAGGAGAGTTGGAAACTGGCGCCAAGCGCCGCATCGGGCCGCAGGATCAAAACAATGATCGCGGCCACGCCCACAAGGCGCAGCGATATGGCACGGCGATCCAGCAGGAGTGCCAGCCAAACCACAAGCAACATGACAAAGGCGCGCTGGGTCGGAATGGTCGCCCCGGATAATCCGAGATAGACAAGCCCCGCCAGCATGGCCGCCATCGCCGCCCATTTCTTGATCGAATAACGCAAGGCAATTGATGGAATGGCCGCCAACCCGAACCGGATCAGGAAAAACACCGTCCCGCACAGCAATCCCATATGCAGACCGGAAATCGCCAACAAATGCGCAAGGCCGGATTTGCGGAGGTTATCGGCAATATCCGGGGTCACTTCGCCGCGTTCGCCGATGATCAGCGCCTTGGCAATGCCGGTTTCGGGGCCTGTCATTTCATCGCTGATGACGTTTGAGATATATTGACGCGCTGTTTCAATACCGACCAGCAATGCGTTGTTGTTTATGTCTTTTTGATTTTCCAGAACTTCGAACTGTCGTCCAAAGACAAATCCGGAAGCGGCAATATCGCTGAAATAGAGATTACGTGCAAAATCCGGGTCGCCGGGAACAGCAGGTGCGCGCAAGGGAAAGAGACGTGCGTTCGCACGGATCTGGTCGCCAATTGAAAGCGCACTATCGCCCAGAAAGCTGAGCCTTACATTCCAGTCCAGTTGGTCTTGGGCAATGCCGACAATCTCGGACGGCTGCACGGTGGCGCGGATGCGTCCATTCCGCGGTTCCAGCGCAATGATGGTGCCGGTAACCTCGGTCGTGTAGAGCGTTTTTGTCGGGATATTATCCGGGCCAAGTTCGGTATGGATGGCACTTGTCAAAGCCCCGAACGCCAAACTGGCAAGCAGTTGAAATGCGAAGGCCAGAGTGGCAAGCCGCCGCGACATCCAGAAACCGCAGCCCAGCAGAATCACCGCCAGAGCAATTTGACCAAGCCCGATACGCGCAGGGAGCAAGAAATACCCGGCGCAGCCCAACCCAAAGAAGATAACCGAGGACAGAAACCATTTATTTCTTTGGCTTGTTACAACAAAATTAATTTGTGAGAAAACACCCACAAATAATTGTTTTAATTTAACTTTACCTGTCGCCGTACGACGAATGTCCAATAGCCCGCCTGCCGCATAGTTTCTATCTAACATCCGCTGTGGTGCAACAGCGTGTCATTTGTGCTATAGCCTGCACGCCAAAAGTCCTCAGGACAAGCGACAACATCCAAATAACGGATAGATTGAATGACGGTTGTTACCCGTTTTGCCCCGTCTCCGACCGGGTTTCTGCATATCGGCGGCGCACGCACCGCACTTTATAACTGGCTATATGCCAAACATACCGGTGGCAAGTTCTTGCTCCGGATCGAGGATACCGACCGTGAACGTTCAACGCCCGAGGCCGTAGACGCCATTTTTGACGGCTTGAACTGGCTTGGCCTGACCGCAGACGAAGAGCCGACTTTCCAGTTTGCCCGTCGCGACCGCCATGCAGAAGTAGCCCAACAGCTTCTTGATGCCGGGAAAGCGTATTATTGCTATTGCTCCCCCGAGGAGCTGACCGCCATGCGCGAGAAAGCCCGCGCAGAAGGCCGTCC
>NZ_DCAO01000022.1:13882-17070 GCF_002311515.1 Thalassospira sp. UBA1131 | reverse complement strand
AATTCGGCATCCATGAAAATCTCGGTGCCCTTGTCATCGGTCAGATAAATCAATTCATCTGCCGATGCGTGCATCAACGGGGCGGTCATCATCAGACCGGCAAGTGCAGGAAGCATAAGACGTTTCATTATTGTGTTCCTCCGAACCAGGTGGCGATGGCTTTGATGTCCGCATCGCTCAGGTCTTTGACGATTTCATGCATGACAAGCGCCTGACCACCGGTGCGGCGACCTTCCTGATAGGCGCGAATGGCGTTTTCAAGATAAAGCGGCTGTTGACCCAACAAGATCGGAACATCCTTAAGGGCCGGGTTGCCGTTGGTGCCGTGACACGAAAGGCATTGCGAAGCCGCGGTTGGCATCGCATCGGGTTTGGCATCATCGGCCTTGGCGTCTGTCACGGAAAAGGCGGACCATGCGATCATGATGGCCGCGGTGAAGCTGGCGGTGTGTGCAAAGGATCGCATCATCATACCTCGATATTGACGTTGATCATCATGCCGGTGTCTTCATGCGGCAGGATGTGGCAATGCATAACGTAGCGGCCGGTAAAATCGACAAAGCGGGTGCGGAATGTCACGGTTCCCGCGGCCGGAACGGCTATGGTGTCCATCCAGGGTTTGCGTGCATCCGGTTCGCCATTGATCGAGACGACCTGAAACGGGTTCACGTGGATATGCAATGGATGGGGGAAGGGTGTGGTGTTGATCAGCGTCCATTCCTCGACCGCGCCGAGTTTGGCGACAACGTCATCACGCCTTGGATCAAACCCCTGACCGTTGATGGTAAATTCGGTGTCGTCAAAGAAGCCTGACACATCCTTCACACCTAGAACGAACTTGCGCCTGTTGGTGACTTCGTCATCGGTGATATCGGTCAGAATCTCGTTCTTGGGCAAATCATCTGTCGGAATTGATTTGCCGAATTTGACATCCTTGCCAACACGCGGATCATCGGCCGAAATGACAATGATATCGGCAAGATGTTCTTCGGGCAGGCTGGCCTTGCCCTGCATGAAGGCCGGGCGGCGCAGTGCATAGGTGCCGGTTTTAACACCCTTGATCAAAAGGTTCGCGCGGTTGCCCGGTGCCAGCAGAAATTCCTCGGTTTCTTCGGCCTTGGGCAACGGATTGCCATCCAGACCAATCAGATGCATTTCCATGCCATCTGCGCGCAGCGGGATGAACTGCGCATCGCCCGCGTTCAGCAATCTCCAATGCTGAACTTCGCCTTCGCGGATATAGATTTTCGGGCGGTATTGACCATTCACAAGGAAGTCGCGCTCGGCATCCAGAGGCCAGATCGGCTTTTCACTTTCCAGCAACCCGTCAATGCCCGGGATCGGTGCCTGAAGCACAAGAACGCGCTCAAGGGCAGCAGCGATTTCAGGGACTTCGTCAAGCGTGCCACCAATGATCGCCATGCCCGCCGCACCCGATGCGACCTGTGCCGAAACCGATCCGTGGCGATGCGGGTGATACCAGTAATTGCCCGCCGGGTGATCAACCGGCAACTTCACGACATAGTTAAAGCTCTGCCCCGGTTCGATCTGCAAATAGACGTTATCGCTGTTGCCGCGCGGGCTGACATGGAAGCCGTGATAATGGACGTTGGTGGTGTTAAACCGGTTGGGCACATTCGTGACTACGTCCTCGCCGGCATCCTTGTTGGGCGGCATGCGGTTTTCAAACGCCAGTTCCAGCGTGTCACCGGGTTTGATGCGAATGGTCGGACCGGGAATGGATGCGTTGAAAATGCGAAGCTTGGCAGGTCCGCTTGGCAGCGAATAGTCGCTGGCATCCATGAAGAAATCGGCTTTCAGGCGCCCATCAACCGAATGGATTTCCATCGGGTTGGGCAAATCGTCGTTGATGCCGATGGGGGATTGGCTTGCGATTGTTTCCATCGCATTCGATGGCGAAACAAGCCAGGGCATTGGCGCAATGCCTGCAGCAACGGTCGCTGCAGCCGACCCTTTCAAGAGTCCGCGACGCGTGATCATAATGTGGTCTCCCTCAACGTGCCGGAATGCGGTCCCCCGGCGCGGCAGATGCTCAGTATTATTCTTGTACCCCATTAGGGTGGGGCTGATTACATCGGAAAGATAAAAGCTTGGCCGCCAAAGCGATGTGCCAACCGTCACAGACGCCTGATTTGGAACGATTATTCTTTCAAACTCCCGTGATGCTATTGTACCGCAATTGACCGATCTATCAATTCGGAGTTGCTCGATAATGCATGACGGTTCGATGAAGTCGGAAGTCCGGGCGGAAGGAATAACAGGCAACTTAATGAAATCATTATCCATCACCTGATCGGTTCGGCTGTTTCCAAACCCGAAATAAAAAATCCGCACCCATTTCGGGCGCGGATTTCAAAGGTCTTGTTTTGTTTTGTGTCGGAAGGTCGTGGCTAGTTGCCGACCAGATCATCCGGCGTGTAATTCACCTCATGCAGGATTTCGCCGCTTTCATAATCGACGGCCTGCAAGGTCACGCCATAGCCCCAAAGTTGCCCTATATAGCCCAGCGTCATTTCCGCTTCCGACTTTTCAAGGCGGATGCCTTCATGCTCGGTATGCTGAATGTAAAGCTGACGGTTGCCACGGATATCGACATCGACCACCTGCATGTCGGGCTCGCGCACTGAAATGTCATGCATGCGCGCCAAGGACCGGCGAACCTTGCGATACCCATTATCATCATGGATGGCCGCGACTTCGAGATGCGGTGATGAACTGAGATCGTCGATCATGAACATCCGCATGTCGCGCATCACCTTGGGCGACAGGAATTGCAGGATAAAGCTTTCATCCCGGTAATGCGCCCACGCTTCTTTCAGGGTCTCGACCGGCTCATTGTTCCCGGCAATATCGGGGAACCATTTATGGTCTTCCTCGGTCGGATCAACACAGATGCGGTGGATGTCCTGCATCATCGCAAAGCCAAGCGCATAGGGGTTAAAGCCGGAATAGCGTTGATCATCATATTCGGCCTGAAACACGACGCGCGAATGGTAGTCGATGAACTCCATCATAGCGCCTTCGGAAATCAGACCCTTGTCATACAAGCTGTTCATGATGGCGTAATGCACATAGCACGCGCAGCCTTCATTCATCATCTTGGTCTGTTTCTGCGGATAGAAATACTGCCCGATATTGCGCACGATGCGCAAAATCTCACGCTCCCA
>NZ_DCAO01000022.1:4150-13781 GCF_002311515.1 Thalassospira sp. UBA1131 | reverse complement strand
GCACGGCGTTCCTCGACCCGCATCTTGCGTTTAAGCTCGTCCATGTCCTGATCGCCCTGATCAGGCTGGGGCAGGGTGCGCCACAGATCGTTGTATGTCTCGTCTTCATACTTGGCGCGTTCGCGCTCACGCTTTAGCTCGGCCGCAAGATTGGGTTTTTCTGGTCGGGAATAACGGTTCACCCCCTGATCCATCAGGGCGTGCGCGGCATCCAGAATCCGTTCAACCGCGTCAAAGCCGTATCGGTCTTCGCATTTGGCGATATAGCTTTTGGCAAATTGCAAATAATCCAGAATGCCGTCGGCATCCGTCCATTGCTTGAACAGGTAGTTGTTCTTGAAGAAATGGTTATGGCCAAACGCCGCATGCGCGATCACCAGCGCCTGCATGACGATGGTGTTTTCTTCCATCACATAGGAAATGCACGGGTTGGAATTGATCACGATCTCATAGGCCAATCCCTGATAGCCCTTGCGATACATCACATCATCGCGCACGAAGCGTTTGCCAAACGACCAGTGGTGATACATCAACGGCATGCCGATCGATGAATAGGCATCCAGCATCTGCTCGGACGTGATCACCTCGACCTGATTGGGATAGACATCAAGCTTAAGCTCATTAAGCGCGATATCCTCAATCGCGTCATAGGTGGCTTTCAACGTCTCGAAGTCCCAGTCGGCACTGGTGAACAGAAGTTTGTCGGCGGATTTGGTCTTGGTGCTCATCGGCCTGCCTCCGCACGGTTTTTGGCAAACAGTTCCCTAAATACCGGGAAGATGTCGGCTGCCTTGGTTACCCGTTTAAGCGCAAAGCGCGGATTGTCTCTGGCAAGCGGGGCATAGGATTTCCAAAGGGTGGTTTCGCCTTCGGCGGCGGCAAAAATCTCGGCCTCGCGCTCGTCAGTGATTTCGATATAGGCGTAATACTGGCACTTGGGCAAAAGATCCTGGGCCAGAAGGGCGGTGCACTTTGCCCCGTCATTGGAATAGTTATCGCCATCGGATGCCTGTGCGGCATAGATGTTCCACTGATCAGTGGGATAACGATCCACCAGTACCTTTTTCATTTCCTCGAGTGCGGTGGAAACAATCGTGCCGCCGGTTTCGCGCGAATAGAAAAAGGTTTCCTCGTCCACCTCGGCTGCGCGCGATGTATGGCGGATAAACACCACCTCGACATGTTCGTATTTGCGATGCAGGAACAGGTGAAGCAACATGAAGAACCGCTTGGCCAATTCCTTCATCTGTTCGGACATTGATCCCGACACATCCATCAAACAAAACATTACTGCCTGTGTGTTGGGATCGGGGATCTGTTGGAACTGATTGAAACGCGTATCAATCGGATCAATGAACGGGATCGCCTTCATACGCCGTTTGGCTTCTTCAAGATCAGCCAGCAGGGTATGAAGCGTATCCTCGTCAGTTTTGGTCAGCTTGCCATTCGGGCGTTTTTCCGCCTTGGCCTGAAGGGCGGATATCTTTTCTTCAAGTTCGCGGACTTCGGCCGTTTTCGGGCGACGCAGCCCGATGCGCCGGGCCAGCGAATTGCGCATGGTGCGCACAAGGCTAAGGTTTGATGGTGTGCCTTCAACCGAAAAGCCCGCGCGCGCATTTCGAAACGCGGTGGTCTGCTTCAGGCTCTTTTTCAAAAGGTCCGGCAGTTCAAGGTCTTCAAAGAAGATATCAAGGAACTCGTCGCGGGTCAGGGTGAACTGGAATTCATCTTCACCCTCGCCATCGGGGCTTGCTTGCGATCCGCCAGACCCACTATCGCCGCCTTGCGGGCGGGCAATGCGATCACCTTGAACGAATTTCTTGTTGCCGGGTAGGACATAATTGCGGTTGCCCCCGCGTCCCATGTGGTGAAAGCCCGGCTCCTTCAATGTTTTGCCGGGAATGGTGATCTGGTCGCCGCTGGAGATATCGGTAATGCCACGCGACCGGATGGTGCTTTCAACCGCCTTCTTGATCTGGGCTTTTGCGCGACGCATGAAACGTTGCCGGTTGCCAAGGCTTTTGCCGGTCGGGTTCTTGCGGCGGTCAACGATATAAAGCATGGGCAGTCACATCCTTGCACGGTTCAAAAGCGCTTTGTGCAGGTCGCTTGCGCCTTGAAGTTCCGCAGGATGTGACCCGGATAAAACGGGCCGTGGCCACATCCTGCGGCGAAGAGGTAACCGGGCGGACAAGGGACGAAGCCGCCCGGTTGGGCCGGGAAAGACAGGGGGGAGCTTAACCGGCCTTATTGACGCGCATGTACCATTCGACCAGACGACGCGTCTGGCGTTCGGTATATTTGCGATCGATCATGCGTTTGACGAACTCGTTGTGTTTCTTCTCGGTCTCGCTGTCTTTCTTCGAGCCGAACGAAATCACCGGCAGCAGGTCCTCGACCTGGCTGAACATGCGTTTCTCGATCACATCGCGCAGTTTCTCATAGGACGTCCAGGACGGGTTCTTGCCCTTGTTATTGGCGCGTGCACGCAGGGCAAACTTGACGACCTCGTTACGGAAATCCTTTGGATTGGCGATACCCGCCGGTTTCTCGATTTTCGACAGTTCCTGATCAATGATCTTGCGATCTAGAAGCTGACCGGTATCGGGATCCTTGAAGTCCTGATCCTCGATCCAGGCATCGGCATAGGCGACATAACGATCAAACAGGTTCTGACCGTAATCGGAATAGCTTTCCAGATACGCTTTCTGGATTTCCGCCCCGATAAACTCGGCATAGCGCGGGGCCAGTTCGGACTTGATGAAGTCCATATAGGCCTTTTCGCGTTCTTCCGGGTACTGTTCGCGCCGGATCGCCTGTTCCAACACATACATCAGATGCACCGGATCGGCGGCGACCTCGTGCGTGTCGTGGTTAAAGGTTTCTGACAGCACCTTGAAGGCAAAGCGGGTTGAAATACCGTCCATGCCTTCGTCAACACCGGCAGTATCGCGGTATTCCTGCATGGATTTCGCCTTGGGATCGACATCCTTCAAGGTTTCGCCGTCATAGACCCGCATCTTGGAATAGAGGTTGGAGTTCTCATGTTCCTGCAGACGCGAAAGGACAGAAAACTGTGCCAGCATTTTAAGCGTGCCCGGCGCGCAGGACCCGTGTTCAAGCTCTGATCCCTGCAACAGCTTGTCGTAAATCATGGTTTCTTCGGTGACGCGCAGGCAATAGGGCACCTTGATCACAGAGATACGGTCAATGAAGGCTTCGTTATTCTTGTTGGCCTTGAATGTCTGCCACTCTGCCTCGTTCGAGTGGGCAAGGATCAAGCCCTGGAACGGAATGGCACCAAGGTTTTCCGTACCGATATAGTTGCTTTCCTGTGTGGCGGTCAGCAACGGATGCAGCATCTTGATCGGGGCCTTGAACATCTCGACAAATTCAAGAATGCCCTGGTTGGCGCGGTTCAAACCACCGGAATAGCTATAGGCATCCGGGTCGTTCTGGCTGAAATATTCAAGCTTGCGGATATCGACCTTACCAACAAGCGACGAGATATCCTGGTTGTTCTCATCACCCGGTTCGGTTTTGGCTATCGCGATCTGGCGCAGGCGCGACGGGATCAGTTTAACAACCGAAAACTTGGTGAGGTCCCCGCCAAACTCATCAAGACGTTTAACAGCCCATGGCGACATCAACCCCGTCAGGCGGCGTTTGGGAATGCCGTATTTGTCCTCGATCGCATCGCCCATCTTGGCCGGGTTAAACAGGCCAAGCGGGCTTTCGAAAACCGGGCTGATTTCATCGCCGGCCTTCAGAACGTAAATCGGTTCACGTTCCATCAGCTCTTTCAGGCGTTCGGCAAGGGAACTTTTACCCCCGCCAACCGGGCCGAGCAGATAAAGAACCTGTTTGCGTTCTTCCAAACCCTGGGCGGCATATTTGAAGAAACCGACAATGCGCTCGATGGTTTCTTCCATGCCAAAGAAATCTTCAAAGGCGGGATAACGTTTGATGGTTCGGTTCAGGAAAATGCGGCCAAGTCGGGAATCTGTCGAGGTGTCGATCAGTTCCGGCTCGCCAATCGCTTTGATCATGCGTTCAGCGGCAGAGGCATAGGCGCTTGGGTCTTCGCGACACAAATTGAGGTAATCGCGGATGGTCAGTTCAGTTTCCTGCTTTCCGTCATAGCCTTCCGCATACAGCTCGAAGATATCCTTCTCAGCCATGGCGCGGTCTCCTTTCAAACGTTATCGCACTGTCAAACTTACGTTTCCTGTCTCAATCCTGTTTTTGCGCAATTTTTGCGTTTTGCTTTTGCACGGATGGGGCGAACCCGATCCTGATCTGGTGGCGTCGGCAGGTCTCCTGTAAAGGGACTCCGCCAGACGGTCATGAATTAACAAATGGCGTTCGCGGTTAATCTCTGGCGGATCTTGCCAAACGTGTGAAAAGTCGATTGTGCAGTTGCGGCGTCAGCGCCGTAGTGCAGTCTTGATCAGACTCTTTTTGGGTCCCGTTGCGGCGACCAACAAACCGACCATCAATGTGTCGGGGCAGGCTTCTGTCGAATGAATTTCAAAGTGACCTTTGAGCCTGCCGAGGCAATTTGCCCTGTTATTCAGACGTGGGAATAACGAACTGATTTCGCAAGACGATACTTCTGTCGAACATCGTAAAATCGTGTGTTCATGTTCACATGTAAGTGACCGCTCGTCCAGCTTTGATGCCGCTTTCATTCCCACAGCCTTGCACAAAAATATTTTGCATTTGCAAAATCCGCAAGCCGACAGCTATCACAGGTGGGCAGGATCGGGCCGCAAAAGCCGCCAAAGGACTTCATAATGAGCGACGAAACCGTACAGTTTATCGAACCGCATGAACTTGATCGACTGATCGGCGAAGAAGCCGTCACCATTATTGATGTCCGCGAAGCCGAAGAATTTGCAACCGGCCATATTGAAACCGCGATCAATATTCCGACCTCGAACTTCGATATCCCGGCGTTGGTCGACCTGACCGATGAAAGCGATACCGATCTGGTTTTTGTCTGTGCCGTTGGTCAGCGTTCCTTTGGGGCGGCCAATGCTGTTCTGCCCCATGTCGATTGCTCCGTCAGTAACCTTAAAGGCGGCATTCAAAGCTGGACCCGTGCGGGCTTTGACCTTGAAAATGGCAAATAATCCCGACCTTCTTTGACGGGGCAGGGGCCGGAATGTGATTGCGTACTCGACTGCGCGCGGTGGTCGAATTCACGCCACCATCAGTTGGCATTGGGCGTCACCAATACGCCAGCCGCAAGGCATTCAAAGGCGGCAATTGCCTTGCCAAGGGTATCTTTCGGATCATCGCTGGCCGCGACCCAAAGGGCGGCATTCAACGCGACCCCGTTCAGCAACCTTGCCAGTGCTTCGATATCGACCGGTTTGATCGCACCCTGATTGGCCAGTTCCGTAAGGGTTGCGATTGTCGCCTGCAAGCAGCGGTTTTGGCTCGGCCACTGTGATGGATCGCCCAGAAAGGCCGGACCATCGCGCAAAACGATCCGCTGTATTTCCGGATCAAGGGCCAGTTCGATATATGTCCTGCCCTCGGCCATCAAGCCGTTCCAACCGCCGCCTGCGGCATCCCCCGCATCCTTGGCCTCTTGTGCCATGGCAGAGTCTATTTCATCGACCACAGCCGCCGGCAGTCCGCGCTTGTCACCGAAATTGTGATACAGCGCCCCGCGCGTTAGCCCCGCACTTGCGGTCAACTCATCCATTGACGCTTCCGCATATCCCTTTTCGGCAAAGGCCTTGCGTCCCGCTTTGATCAATTTGATGCGGGTTTCTTCCATTTTTTCAGCGCGCGTTTTGGCAGCCATCGGGCACTCCAATTTAACATACGCGACGTATGCGAATTGACATACGTCATGTATGTGAATATATCTACTTCACATACGCAGCGTATCTGAACTGATTTCGAAATACCACAGATACCGAATTTTACCCGAACAAGGAGGTCTTCATGGCCCTCGCAAACCAAGCCGTCTTTCCGCCAAACCGCCATGCGCTTTATGACGCGCATGGCTATTCCCCGGCCATCAAATCCGGTGATCTGTTATTTGTTTCTGGCCAGGTGGGCAGTCGCGAAGACGGATCCCCGGAACCAGAATTCAAAAAGCAGGTCGAACTCGCATTCGATAACCTGAAGGCGATCCTTGCGGCCGCCGGATGCAGCTTTGATGACGTCATTGACGTGACGACCTTCCACACCGATCCGGAAAATCAATTTGAAGACATCATGGAAGTTAAGGACGCGATCTTTGATCAGGCGCCTTACCCGAACTGGACAGCAGTCGGGGTTACCTGGCTTTCCGGTTTCGATTTCGAAATCAAGGTGATTGCACGCGTCCCTGCGGCCAACGCCTGATCCATCTATCTGTGGCGGCAATGCCCTGATGTGATGATGAACCGGTCCTGCCAAGAAAGCGGGGCCGGTTTTTTCATCTTGACGATTTCTCATAAATGGAAAAATATCCCAAATAAGAGATTAAAGGATGTTGCCATGGATGAAATCGAAACACGACTGGCCCAACGGTTGGCCGCTTTGCGCGCCGAACGCGGGTGGTCGCTTGATGAACTTGCCCAAAAAAGTGCGGTCAGTCGCGCCAGCCTGTCGCGTATCGAAAAGGGCGAGGTTAGCCCGACGGCCAATGTCCTAGGAAAGCTGTGTGTTGCTTTTGGCGTTACCTTGTCACGCCTGATGCAGATGGTTGAAGACGACTTTGTGCCACTTGTCGCGCGTGCCGATCAGGAAGTCTGGACCGATCCCGATACAGGCTATCAAAGACGGCTGGTTTCCCCGACATCCAAACAATTGTCGGGCGAGGTGATCGAAGTCGAAATCGGCCCGAACCAGCGCATTGAATATGACGGATCGCCGCGGGACGGGCTTGAACATCATTTGGTGATGCTGTCTGGCGCGCTTTCAATGGAAGTCGATGGCCAAACCCATCACCTGAAGGCGGGCGATTGCCTGCGCTATCAGTTGCGCGGTGGCAACGTATTTCAAACACCCCACGATCAGAGCGCGAAATATCACCTGTTTATCATCGACTAAGCGAAAGAACCGTTATGCAATCGACGACGCACACCGCCCCCGATCTCGATATCGTCACCCTTGATGCTGATGGCGTCACAGCGCGTCTGGATCAGTTCACCGACATGCTGCACGCCTGTGTCCATGACGGGGCCAGCATCGGCTTTATCGAACCCTTCCCGGTCGGCGAGGCGGAAGCTTTTTGGCGCCATAAAACCATCCCGGCACTTAAGGGCGGAAAACGGGTCCTGTTTGCCGCCCTTGATCAGGATTGCGTGGTTGGCACGGTTCAGCTTGATTATGACACCATGCCCAATCAGGCCCATCGTGGCGATATCAGCAAACTGATGGTACGCCCCGATTGTCGCAGGCGTGGTATTGCCCGGCTGTTGATGCAGGCGGCCGAAAACCGCGCGCGTGATCTTGGGCGGACCTTGCTGACCCTTGATACCAGAACCGGCGACAGTGCCGAGATTCTTTATACCTCGCTCGGGTTCGAGACCACCGGCGTCATCCCGGACTTTGCCCGTGATCCGGACTCCGAAAAGCTCAGCGGCACCACTGTGATGTATAAGCGCATTATCAGATAGTGTTTTGAAACGGCTTGCGATTCCCGGTTTTGTATTCAGAACGATCATTCTGGCATGCCAGACGAGACGCATGGATATTTCCATCGCAAATTATTTCAATACCGCAGTGCCGTTATCAAGGCTGCAATTGTCGTCTGTATGTCTTCGGCTTGCTGAGTTCTGGTGCTGTGTGCGCCGCACTGTGAACCGCCCGGTCAGGGTTTCGCCGTAGTCAAAACATGTTGAACACCGCCGAAAAATGGGCGCATCCTTGCCGTCCTGAATAAAGAAACAGAATAAAAGTTCTCGGAGGACGTCCATCATGAAAAAATTTGCCCTTGCTGCCGCACTGATGGCAGCCGTCGGATTTTCCGGCACGGTTCAGGCCGCAGACCTGACATTGCGTATTTCCCTGCAATTGCCGATGAAAAGTCACCTCGGTCAGAACCTTCTGATGTTCAAGAACGAGGTTGAGGAAAAATCAAACGGCGATATCGAAGTCCAGATCTACGATTCCGCCCAGCTTTACAAGGACAAGGAAGTTCCTGCGGCCGTGGGATCAGGTGCGATTGAAATGGGTGTCGCGTCATTGACCCGTTATGTCGGTGATGTCCCGGCGGTTGATATCTTCTATCAGCCGTTCCTGCTCGACACCGAAGAAAAGGTTCGTAAGGCCGTTTCCCCGGATTCCCCGGTACGTGCGCCGCTGGATAAAGCCATTGGTGAAACCGGTTCGACGGTTCTGTGGTGGCAGGCTTATGGTGGGTCGATCATGCTGTCGAACGGTGGCCCGATCAAAGGCCCGGATGGTCTGAAAGGCCAGAAAGTCCGCGTGTTCTCGAAAACCCAGGGTGATTTCATCTCCGCTGCCGGTGGTGCACCGACCCTGATTTCAGGCTCCGAGCAGTATATCGCCTATCAGCGTGGCACGGTTGATGTCGGCATGACCGGCATGTCAGGTGTGAAATCCCGTCAGCTTTGGGAAGTCATGGACACAGTCACCACCACCAACGATGCCGATATCGAGTTCATCGTGGTTGTGAATACCGACTTCTGGAACGGTTTGACCGATGCGCAGCGTGACATCATTTCAACCGCGGCCATCAATGCCGAGAACGATGTGCGTGATCGCATGTCGACGATCGAGGCAGAGGCATTTGACGAAGCCAAAGCCAACGGCATGACCATTTACACCCCGACGGCGGAAGAAATGGCTGCATGGCGCGAAGCTGCCAAACCGGTTTACGAGGCATTCCTTGCCAACACCGGTGATCTTGGCAAACAGGTCTTCGAGGCCGCCCAGAAGTTCTAAGGATTTGACGTCACCGGTCGGGTGCCATGCGCCATGCGTTGCATGATTGCCCATGGACGCCGACCGGGGCGTATTTTGATTTGTTGTCATCACCGCGCATGCTCGGGCCAATGCCCATACTGTGTGGTGATGACGCCCCGTTTTCCAACATGCACTGTTTAAATCATGTTTGATCGATTGACGCTTATTCTTGCGTGGGTCGCGGCCATCTTGTTTGTGCTTGCCGGCTGCATGCTGACCTACGAAGTGCTGGCACGGTATTTCTTCGTGCGTCCGACCATCTGGGCGGCCGAGCTTTCCCAACTGTGTCTGATCTGGGGATCGCTTTTGGGGATGCCTTGGGCACTGGCTGCACGCCGCCATATTTCGGTGGATGCCATTACCCGTCTTCTCGCGCCCAAGGTCCAGCGCCTTGTCGAAATCATTGCCATGGCCTGCATTCTGGCCTTTTCAGTGATGGTGACGATCAAGGGCTGGGAAATCTTTTATGAAAGCTTCGAGCGTGGCCGCACCAGCGGCACCATGCTCGATCTTCCGGCATGGGTTGCTGAACTGCCGGTCGCCATCGGCTTTGCGCTGCTTGCCATTCAGGCGGTGATCGAGATTATCGGCCTTGCACGCGGCAAGGATATTCCGAAAGGGGCGCACGAATGACAATCGTCCTGACCCTTGCTGCGATGTTCGCATTGCTTTTGATGCGTGTGCCGGTTGCCTT
>NZ_DCAO01000022.1:0-4064 GCF_002311515.1 Thalassospira sp. UBA1131 | reverse complement strand
ACGCTTGATGGCTTTATCCTGCTGGCCGTGCCGCTGTTCCTTTTGATGTCAAACATCCTGCTGCGTGCCGGTGTCGGCAATGACCTGTTTGCCGCTGTCAGTGCCTGGGTCGGCCATTGGCCGGGCGGGCTTGCGGTGGCGACCATCCTGTCTTGTGGCGTGTTTGCCGCCATTTCCGGGTCCTCGGTTGCGACGGCGGCCACCATTGGCACGGTTGCCATCCCGGAAATGATCAATCGTGGTTACAACAAGCGGTTTGTTTATGGATTGCTGGCCGCGGGCGGCACGCTTGGCATTCTGATCCCGCCATCGATCCCGATGATCATTTATGGCTTTGTCACCGAAGAATCGGTGATCTCGCTGTTTCTGGCCGGTATCGGTCCGGGCATCGCGCTTCTGGTGTTCTTTATCATCTTCTCGATGATTTACGCCCGCATGGGCGGACAGGAACTTGAACCGAAAAAAGACTGGGCCGAACGCAAACGCGCCACCATCCGCGCACTGCCATCGGTTGTTCTGGCCGTGCTGATCATTTCGGGCATCTATTCCGGGGCCTTCACCCCGACCGAGGCCGCGGCCATCGGCTTTGCCGCAGCCCTGATCATCACCGGCCCGATCATGCGGGTCCTGACATGGGATGCGCTGAAAAAGGCGGTGTTCGATTCCATGGCAACCACGGTTGCGATCATTCTGATCATTGCCGGGGCCAAGGTCTTTGGCAAGGCGATCACGCTTTATCGCATCCCGCAGGATATCTCGGTAATGATCACCCAAGGGGTCGATACCGAACTTGGCTTCATCCTGATCGTCACAGCGGTTCTGCTGGTGATGGGTTTGGTGTTTGAAGCGCTTTCGATGGTGCTGATCATGACACCAGTGCTGTTGCCAGCCGCCCTTGCCCTTGGATTCGATCCGATCTGGTTCGGTGTTTATATGGTGATCATGGTCGAATGTGCCCTGATTACACCGCCCGTCGGGCTTAACCTTTATGTGATCCAGTCGGTGGCAAAGGCCAGACTGGGCGAGGTTGCCCGCGGTGTTGCACCGTTCCTGCTGCTGATGTTTGCTTGTGCCGCCCTTTTGTATGTGTGGCACGATCTCGCCCTTTATATTCCCTTCAAGCTGTAAAGACCGATGAGTAACGTAAAATCACCTGCCGATACCCTGCGCGCGCTGCTTGCCACCGGTGATCTGATCACGATGCCCTGCTGCTTTGATGCGCTTTCTGCCAAACTGATCGAACAGGAAGGATTCGGTCTGACCTTTATGTCGGGCTTTGCGACCTCTGCCGCACGGATTGGCGAACCTGATCTCGGCCTGATGTCCTATGGCGAAGTGCTTGATCAGGCGCGCAACATCACCGATGCGGTATCAATCCCTGTGATCGGGGACGGCGATACCGGCTATGGCAATGCAATGAATGTCAGGCGGACCGTCACAGGCTTTGCCAAGGCAGGCTGTGCGGCGGTCATGATCGAAGATCAACTGGCGCCCAAACGCTGCGGCCATACCAAGGGCAAGGAAGTCGTCGGCCGGGATGAGGCGTTTGACCGTATCAAGGCCGCCGTCGATGCCCGCGAGGCCGGGGCAGATATCCTGATCCTGGCGCGCACCGATGCCCGTCATCAGCATGGCCTGACCGAGGCCATTGACCGTGCCGCGAAGTTCAAGGAACTCGGTGCCGACATACTGTTTGTCGAGGCCCCAAAGTCTGTCGATGAGATGCGCACCCTTTGTGCCGAACTGCCCGGTCCCAAAATGGCCAATATCGTCGAAGGAGGCGAAACCCCGGATCTGTCGCCCGAAGAACTCAAACAAATCGGCTATCAGATCGCGGCCTATCCGCTCTCGCTGATGGCAGCCGCCATGAAGGCCATGGTCGAATGCCTGCAAACCATGAAGGTCGGCCAGCCGCGGGATGACAAACTGATGAGCTGGTCTGACCTGCGCCAACGCATCGGCTTTGACGACTATTACGACGTTTCGGAACGCTACGCATCGTCAAGACGCGACGGCTAGGGCAGGGGAATGGTCATGGCTGATAAACATCACGGCGGCTGTCTGTGTGGGGCTGTGCGCTACGAAGTCACGGGTGACTTCGATGCGTTTTTCCTGTGCCACTGCAAATATTGCCAAAAGGACACCGGCTCGGCTCATGCGGCCAACCTGTTTTCAGGCAAGGCAAAGTTGTCTTGGATCGATGGCCAGGATCACATCCACTCCTACACCGTGCCCGAAACGCGCCATCAAAAGGCGTTTTGCAAAACATGCGGCGCGGCCGTTCCCTATACGCAGATGGATGGCAAGCTGTTGGTCGTACCGGCAGGCAGCCTTGAAACGCCCGTCTCGACACGCCCGAACGCCCACATCATGCTGGGCAGCAAGGCGAGCTGGGAGGATGGGCTTGGTGAAATCTTGCGCCTTGAAGGCATGCCCAGATAGCATTTCGATGTAACGCCAAAAGAAAACCCCGCAGCCGATGGCTTGCGGGGTTTTCTTTGAGTGGTGCCGGCAGAGAGACTCGAACTCCCAACCTTCTGATTACAAATCAGCTGCTCTACCAATTATAGCTATGCCGGCGTGAGCGGCGCGAACATAATCCGGGCCGCTGATGATTGCAAGAGTTTGAAGCACGGAAATTTACATCCCGTGAAAACCCCTCAAACGCGCGTGTTCGTGGGCTGTGACCTACTTGCGATACAGCTCGTAAAGCGCGACGGCGGCTGCGTTTGAAACATTAAGGCTTTCGATGCGATCCGACATCGGAAGCTTGACCAGGAAGTCGCAGCTTTCGCGCGTCAGACGACGCAGGCCTTCACCCTCGGATCCCATGACAATCCCGACACGGCCATGCAGTTTGGCTTCGGCCAGTGTCTGTTCGGCATAGCCATCCATACCCGCCAGCCAGAAATGCGCGCCCTTAAGTTTATCAAGCGTCTGGTTCAGGTTGCCGGCATGGATATAGGGAACGGTTTCAAGCGCACCGCTGGCCGATTTGGCAAGCACACCGGTTTCAGGCGGCGCATGACGGTCGGGCACAATAACCGCTGATGCGCCAAAGGCCGCCGCACTGCGCAGGATCGCGCCAACGTTATGCGGGTCTGTCACCTGATCAAGGATCAGGACCGTGCATTGTTCAGAATCGCGGTGATCGGCAATCAGTTCTTCGACCGAAAGCTGGGGCAGGGGGGCGCAATGCATGGCCATGCCCTGATGCACGGTGCCCGGCGGCAGCATTTCATCAAGGTCGGTGCGTCCTGCCGAATCTACCGCGATGTCATCGCGCTCGGCGTCGGCAAGGGCGGCCATGACTTCATCACGGGTGTTTTCGGTGGCCCAGATTTTGTGAATCGTGCGCTGCGGATTGGCAATTGCCATCATCACCGGGTGACGCCCGAATAGAATCAGGCGCGAATTGCCACCCGATCCGCCGCCGTCACGGCCGCGTTTTCGTCCGCGGCGCGAATTGCCTTCACGGTTTTCATCGCCTTGCGGGAGGGCATCGGGTGCCCCGTCACCTTGATGACGATTTCCTGAACGGGATTTATTGCGACGCGACATATGGCGGAAACCTCCGGGCCGTAGGGGACTGAATGCAGTTTGCTTCGTTTGATCGGCGAAACTTGGCGAACATATAGGAAAGGAAATACGATTTCGTGCTTTTTTTGCTGTTGACAGGGTAGGTGCCTTCGCCGTATTCCCTCCCTCGCCGCAACGAGGCCGGGGTCAAACCCGGATGGCGTTACGACCCTGATGGAGGGGTGGCAGAGCGGTCAAATGCAGCGGACTGTAAATCCGCCGACTTAGTCTACGCAGGTTCGAATCCTGCCCCCTCCACCACTCTCTCGCCCTCGCGAGAGCTCGCAGCATAAATATGCGGGTGTAGCTCAATGGTAGAGCAGAAGCCTTCCAAGCTTACGACGAGGGTTCGATTCCCTTCACCCGCTCCAATATTCTTATGATGCAACCCGTCGGCTCGTGCGGTGGGTTACTACGTGTTTTTTTGGTTCGGATAATAGGATCTGAGGGCAATGGCCAAGGAAAAGTTTGAGCGTACAAAACCG
>NZ_DCAO01000005.1:20492-25133 GCF_002311515.1 Thalassospira sp. UBA1131 | reverse complement strand
TGGCGGACGAATTCGTCTTCGTAACGCAAGCCTTCCTCGTTCATGACTTCGTCACCGGAAAGAACAACCGCGTTATCAAGCGAACCACCACGGGCAAGACCGGCAGAACGCATGGCTTCAACTTCATGCAAGAAGCCAAAGGTACGGGCCCGTGCGATGTCGGCAACAAACACGCCGTCATCGAACTTTACGGACATGCGCTGGTTGGCAATGGCCTTACTGGCGAAATCAATCTCGAAATCGATCTCGAACCCGTTGGCCGGTTCAACCCGTGCGGTGCAGCCGTTATATTCGACTTCAATCGGTTTCAGAACTTCGATGACCTGACGCGGGGCATCAAGTTCTTCGATGCCAACGCAATCAATCAGGAAGTTAAACGGGGCGGAGCTGCCATCCATGACCGGAACTTCATCGGCATCGATATCGATGAGGACGTTATCAATGCGCGTCCCGGCAAGCGCGGCCATCAGATGTTCGATGGTGCCGATCTTGATGCCCCGGGCAGTATCACCAAGGCAGGTGCAAAGACGGGTATCGATCACGCCATCGTAACGTGCCGGAAACAGCGGCTGGTCATCCAGATCCGTGCGGCGGAATACAATGCCATGATCGGCAGGGGCAGGGTGAAGGGTAATGCGGATCTTCTGACCGGAATGCAGACCAACACCGGCACAGCCGATAGAGGCTTTGAGCGTGCGCTGGAGCACATAACCGTCGCCGGAAAAGCCAGTCTGCGTGATAGCAGAACCAAGATCGGCAATATTGTTCACAGGAACCCCCAAATCAGGTCAGTCAGTTTGTCATCAATCAACGTCAAAGCATGTTCAAAGCCATCTTCAAATTCGTTGGCCCCTGCTTTGTTAGTTTGGAACACTACTGTTGATCGAGCAATCACTCAAATCACTCTTTGTTACGCTTTGTAAACTTCATAGTGCTTTGAAATTGAAAGGTAAAATGCATTTCTGCAGGGCATTTGGCGCCGGTTGTAACCGTGTGGTTTCCGAACTTTGGTCACAATTGCCGAATTACAGCGTCATCCAAGCTGGTGCGTCCAAAAAAAAGGGGAAGGCATTAAGCCTTCCCCATCTTCGCGCGGAGATCGTCGTCAGTTGGCCTGACGACGAAGGAAGGCCGGAATTTCAAGAAGGTCGTCAGACGCGCCTTGCGCCTTGCCCCGGGAAGCAGGCTCCTTCTTCATGACATGTTCGCTGTCCTCGCCAAGCGGCATCTCGGTCTGGCGTGGCGCAGGTGCCTGCGGCTGCGAGACTTTCGGTTCCGCATAGTTATGCGGTTCCTTGGCGGTCTTGTTCTTGCCAAACAGGCTGCTCAGAACCGAACGCGGCGAGGTTGCATTCTGGGCATCGGCTGCTTCGAATACGTCCGGGCTATGCTGAGCATGCTCGGCTTCGCTTGGCGTTACAGCACGCGGCGGAATGAAAGCCATGTCGCCGTTGCTGGTGGGTTTCTGGACCGGTTTGTCTGCACGCAGAACAGGCTTCGGTTTCAGGACCGTCTGGCCCATTTCAATCGAACCGGTTTCCTGTGCTTCGGCCTGATGGCTGATTTCCGGCTGCTGTGCGCTACCGGTTGCAGCAAAACGATCAGCAGGAATGTGATCAACCGACGCACCACCCGCATAGTCACCAGCACCCGTGTTGTGGGCAGCAGCGGCTGCTGCGTTGCCTGCGCCATGTTGTGCGAAGGACGGTGCCGCGGCGGGCTGTTCTGCCGGTTTCTGGGAAACAGGCTGTGCAACAGAAACAGTGGTCGGCTGCGGACGGCGAACTTCTTCGGCGTCTATGCCGGTTGCAACAACAGAAACGCGAAGCGCACCTTCGATGGTCGGGTCGAAGGTCGAACCGAAGATGATGTTGGCTTCGGATGCAACTTCCTCGCGGATGCGGTTGGCGGCTTCGTCAACTTCATACAGCGCCATATCCATGCCGCCGGTGATGTTGATCAGAACCGCACGGGCACCCTTCATGGATGCATCTTCAAGAAGCGGATTGGCTATTGCAGCTTCGGCAGCCTCAAGTGCACGTTTTTCACCCGACGCTTCACCAGTGCCCATCATGGCTTTACCCATCTCGCTCATGACAGTGCGGATATCGGCAAAGTCAAGGTTCACAAGACCCGGGACCATCATAAGGTCGGTAATCGAACGCACACCGTTGCGCAGAACGTCGTCTGCCATCTGGAAGGCATCTGCGAAGGTTGTTTTTTCATTCGCGACCCGGAACAGGTTCTGGTTCGGAATGATAATCAGGGTGTCGACATACTGTTGAAGCTGTTCGATGCCCTGTTCGGCGGTGCGCATGCGGCGCGTGCCTTCGAAATGGAACGGCTTGGTAACAACACCAACGGTCAGAATGCCGGCTTCTTTGGCCGCACGTGCAATGACCGGGGCGGCACCTGTACCCGTACCACCGCCCATACCGGCGGTGATGAATACCATGTGGCTGCCTTCAAGCTGCGCCTGAATTTCTTCAATGGATTCTTCGGCGGCGGCACTACCCGCATCCGGACGTGCGCCTGCACCCAGACCCTGGGTAATCTTGCGACCAAGCTGCATCTTGCGTGTTGCTTTTGCCTGGGTCAGGGCCTGAGAATCGGTGTTGGCAACAACAAAGTCACATCCTTCAAGTTCGGATGCGATCATGTTGTTAACGGCGTTGCCGCCGGCACCACCGACACCGATAACGGTGATCTTTGGTTTTAGGTTTTCTTCCGTTTCAGGAACGGAAAAACTGATTGTACTCATTGTTTGCTCTTCCTCTCCGCGCTTTAGAGCTTAAAGATCACACAGGCCTTCCCTTTGCCTGTGCGTGCCAGAAATGCTTCGGGCACAAAGACCTCCGAGTCCGTTTTAGCTGGCAAAGAGTTATTGCCTTCTTAATGCGGCTAAAAGTTTTCGGGAAAATGGATAAAAAAGTGCGTTTGGGCGTGCGAACTAGAAGTTCTCTTTGAACCAGGCACCCAAACGGCCCCAACGCCCACCCGATTGACGGATTTGCGCCATGGCTTCGCTCAGGGGATCGTTCTGTTGGGCAACAGCCCGCAACAGCAGCCCCGAACAGGCCGAAAAAGCCGGTCCGGCGGTGGCTTCGGCAAGGCCCGAAACACCGTGCGGCAGGGCAATCGTGGCCGGACGTTCAAACATCTGGCTGGCCAGATCGGCAATGGCGTTCAATTGGCTGGCGCCACCGGTCAGAACGATGCTGCGTCCACCGATTTGTGACAAACCATGTTCTTCCAGTTGATCGCGAATCAATTCGAACGTTTCTTCAAGTCTCGGCTTGATGATGTTGATCAGCATCGAGCGCGGCACATGATTGAAATTGTTTTCGTCTTCATCGCCGATTGTCGGAACCGCAAGAATTTCCTGATCATCAGACGGCGAGGTCAAAGCACTACCATGCAGGGTTTTCATGCGTTCGGCATGGTTAAGCGACGTATTGAGCCCATAGGCGATATCGCGCGTGACATGCGCGCCACCGACAGGAATAGACGTGGTGTAGACCACCTGACCGGCATTAAAGACTGCCACACTTGTGGTGCCTGCGCCCATATCAATCACGGTCGCGCCCAGATCGCGCTGATCGGCTGTCAGGGCCGAAAGACCCGATGCCAGCGGGGTGACGACTGTTTCCTCAATCGCAAGGTGGCAACGTGCCAGAAGGGTGCCAAGATTGCGCAGCGGTGCTGTTTGCGTTCGGACAAAATGCAGATCAAGACCAAGGGTCGATCCATACATGCCGCGCGGATCATTCATGGTGTTGGCGCCGTCAAGGCGGAACCCCAACGGGACAGTATGGATCAGCTCATCACCGGCCTGACGCAGAAGGGCTTCCTTCTGGTCATTGAGTTTTCGGATCTCAAGATTGCCAATCGGGCGGGAGCCAAGCGGAAGCTCAACCGTGTGGGTTTCGGATTCCGGTCGACCGCCAGACAGATTGACAATGACTGAGTCGATGGTCTGACCCGCCATTTTTTCAGCGGCGTTGACCGCGGCAAGCACGACTTCCTGCGCGGCATCAAGATTGGAAATTGATCCACTTTGCAGGCCCTTGGACATGTTGTGACCAATGCCGATGATTTTCGGCGGTTGGTCCTTTTCACGTCGTGCAATAAAGCAGCAGACCTTGGACGTTCCAATGTCCAATGCCGCAATCAATCCTGATCTGGTTTTGCCGCGTGCCAATTGAATGCTCTGAATTTTTATGGGTTATGTGGTCGGACTTTTTTTGACCGTACCTTATTAAGCCTGTTTTCGACCAAAAGCGGTTGCAATTTGGTTAAGGCAGACCGTCGCATAACGCATCTTCATGCGAAACTACGCAAAGAATGTGGAAAAACAATCATGATATTGCGCAAGTCAGTGCCTTACGCGTCTGAAACGGGGCGCAGGATGGGTGGGGTGTCGGGGCGGTCAGTTCAGACCGCGCCCTCCTTCTTTGGCGGATTGCGCCTTTGTTCTGCGGCACCGGGTGTCAGGCGGACAAATGTCCGGTCGGGCAGGCGCAAATCAACAATCAGAACATCGCGATCAAGGATACTGTGTTCGCGATCAAGGACTTCAAGGCGCTGCCATGCCTTTTCCATGTTTTCTTCGGGCAGGCGAATGAACATGCCGTTGGCAAG
>NZ_DCAO01000005.1:4575-20228 GCF_002311515.1 Thalassospira sp. UBA1131 | reverse complement strand
TCGCCATCGATCAACACATGATCGCGGCCCTCGGTTTGCCAGATCGCCAGTGGTTTGCGCTCAACAACCGAAACGATGAGGGTGTCGGGCAACTGGCGCTCGACGGTAGCACTTCGGATCCATGAAAGCTCCTCGATGCGTTCGCGGGCGGCATCGACATCAAAGGTAATGATCGGCGTGCCCGGTTTCTGTCCGATGGCTGCCAAAAGGGCATTCGGGTCGGTTTTTTCGCGCCCTGAAACTTCGATGTTCTTGACCGTCATGCCAAACGCGGCAGAAAGCCGAACACTTTCCTGCGTAGCCATGCTCATCCATTTATCGGCCTTGCCGGTATAAACAAGAGCTGTCGGAACAATCACGATGGCACCAATGAAGCCGGTCCACCACATGACCCGCGCGATCTTTTTGACGTTGGTGCCAACGCTATGTTGTTTATCAAGCTTTTCGCGCCGTTCGCGGGCCTGTTCTTCTAGCGTTCGCAAGATGCATCCTCCACCATCCATGCAACGATGTCGGCAAAGCTCATTCCTTCATGGCGTGCGGCATCCGGTACCAGTGATGTCGGCGTCATGCCCGGTTGGGTGTTAATCTCAAGGATTACCAAACGGTCGCTTTCCGGGTCATAGCGGAAATCGGCGCGCGCAACACCCCGGCAGCCAAGCGCCTTATAGGCCTCTTCGGCGTGACGTTGCAGTCGATCACGTAAACCGCCTTCGATGTCGGCAGGAACGATATGTTCGGAGCCGCCCTGGGCATATTTGGATTCAAAATCATAAAAGGCGTGATTGCCGGTCAGGATTTCGATGACTTCCATCGCCTCGCCATCCTTGACGGCAACGGTCATTTCGCGCCCGGGAATGAATTCTTCCTGCATCACGCCTTCACCATGGACCCAATCACGGGCCAGCATGTTTTGTTCTTCCTCGGCCGTCAGGATGATTTCAACCCCGACTGAGGATCCCTCGTTATTTGGTTTCAAAACATAGGGCGGCGGCAATGCCTTGCCCGATGCGATGTCTTCGCGCGTGACCCAGACATGGCGGGCGCACGGAATTTCGTATTCGGCAAACATTGCCTTGGCGGACATCTTGTCCATGGCAATTGCCGATGCCCGAACACCGGAATGGGTATAGGGGATGTTCATGATTTCAAGCAGGCCCTGAACCGCGCCATCTTCGCCCCAGCGGCCATGCAGGGCATTGAAAATCACATCCGGTTTGGGGTCAATGGCCGCCAATTGATGGGCAAGATCACGGTTCGCGTCGATTTCTGTAACTTTATAGCCCTTTTCGCGCAGCGCCTTGGCGCATTCGCGGCCCGAGGACAGGGAGACTTCCCGCTCTGCTGACCAACCGCCCAGAATGACAGCGACATGTTTGTTCATGCGTCTTTTCCTATGATCGAGTGGCCAAGGCGTTCGCCAATGCGCCGGATTTCCCAGCGCAGCTCAACGCCGCTATGTTCTTTGACCCGTCTGCGGACTTCATCGCCAAGCTGTTCAAGATCAAGGGCTGTGGCGTTGCCCGTATTGATCATGAAATTGCAGTGCTGCTCGGACATTTGCGCACCGCCGATTTTAAGTCCGCGACACCCGGCCGCATCAATGACTTCCCATGCGCGTTTTGGGACCGGATTGGCAAAGGTTGAGCCACCGGTACGCGATTTGATCGGTTGCGATTCTGCCCGCGACTTCTGGATGTCATCCATGCGTTTGGCGATGTCTTCAGGATCACCAGACGATGCGCGCAAGATTGCAGACGTGAAAATCCAGTCCTCTGGAACGCCGCAATGCCGATAGGTCATGTTCATTTCATCGGGGGTGACGGTATGGATATTACCGATGCCGTCAATTGCGGTTGCCGATACAAGAACATCCTTGATCTCGGTTCCATAGGCCCCGGCATTCATGCGCAACGCCCCACCGATGGTGCCGGGAATGCCAGACAGAAATTCCAGACCGGCAATGCCATTCATCTGGGCGGTTTGCGCAACATTGAGATCAAGTGCACCAGCACCGGCGTGAACCGCACCGTCCTCGACCACGACATTGGTAAACGGGCGGCCAAGGCGGATGACGACACCACGAATGCCGCCATCACGGACCAACAGGTTCGAGCCGACGCCAATGACGGTCACAGGCAAGTCTTCGGGTTTGCCTTTCAGAAAATCAGCAAGGTCGGCTTCATCTTTTGGGCGAAACATAACATCTGCCGGGCCACCAACCTGAAACCAGGTGACTTTGGCAAGTTGTGCGCCTTCGCGCAGCTTGCCACGCACTTTTGGCAGGCGGTCGATCAGGGGCGTATGGTGTTTCGGCGTGCTCATATCTGCCTCAGTTCTTGATCGCTTCAAGTTGGGCGGGCAGGGCATTTGCCCATGCGCTGATTGAACCAGCACCAAGGCAAACGACAAGATCGCCCGGTTTTGCTTCGGCTTTGATGACTTCGGCCAGTTTTTCCGGGCCTTCGAGTGCGCTCACGTGGCGGTGGCCACGGTTGCGCAGGCCTTCGACAAGTGCATCCCGCGAGGCACCCTCAATCGGGCTTTCACCGGCCTCAAAGACGTCGGCGACAATGACGTTGTCCGCATCGTTAAAGCAGGTGCAGAAATCTTCGAACAGGTCATGCAGGCGTGAGTAACGGTGCGGCTGAACGACTGCGATCACGTTGTTCTGGGTTGCCTGACGGGCGGCCTTTAGCACTGCCTTGATTTCAACCGGGTGATGACCGTAATCGTCGATGATCGTAACGCCATCAACTTCGCCGGTTTTGGTGAAGCGACGTTTAACGCCGGTAAAGCCGTCAAAGGCGGAGACGATTTTCTCATCGGGGATGCCAAGTTCCAGCGCGACCGTAATCGCCGCCAGCGAGTTTGACACGTTATGATCGCCAACCATTGGCAGGCGGACATCCTTGATCACGCGTTCTTCGCTATCAACCCGTTCGCGGATAACAACATCAAAGACACTGTCGCCGATATTGGTCCGCACATTTACCGCGCGGACATCGGCCTGCGGTGAAAAACCGAATGTGAAAATACGACGATCCGTCACGCGCCCGATCAGGGCCTGGACTTCGGGATGATCAATGCACAGAACCGCAAAGCCATAAAACGGGATGTTCTGAACGAAGTTCTTGAAGGCTTCGCGCAGCTGATCGAAATCTTTCCAGTGGTCAAGATGTTCGGGGTCAATGTTGGTCACAACCGAGATGGTGGATGGCACTTTGACAAAGGTGCCATCAGACTCATCGGCCTCCACCACCATCCAGTCACCTTCGCCAAGGCGCGCGTTGGTGCCATATGAATTAATTATCCCGCCATTGATAACGGTCGGATCAAGCCCGGCGGCATCCAGCATGGTGGCCACCAGTGACGTGGTGGTTGTTTTGCCATGGGTTCCGCCAATCGCGATTGCGGCCTTAAGGCGCATCAGTTCGGCCAGCATTTCGGCACGGCGCACGACCGGGATCATGGCCGCGCGTGCGGCGATGACTTCGGGATTGTCGGGTTTGACGGCTGTTGAAATGACAACGACCTTGGCGTCTTCGACATTTTCGGCCTTGTGCCCGACAAAGACTTTAATGCCAAGGGCGCGCAGGCGCTGCACGTTTGCATTGTCGGAAATGTCCGAGCCCTGCACCGAATAACCCAGGTTGTTGAGGATTTCGGCAATACCGGACATACCGATGCCACCAATACCGACAAAGTGGATGGTGCCGATGTTGAGCGGCAGGGTGTTCATTGCATGTCTCCTCGGTCTTTGCTCATGTTCTTGTTATCCGGGCTTCCTGCCGGGTTCAGTCCCAGCATATCAAGCACCATGTCGGCCAACCGCTCGGCGGCGTTGGCCCTTCCGCTGCTTTTGGCGGCCTTTGCGGCACGCGTCAAGGCGGCAGGGTTGGTCAAAAGTTTTGCCAAACGATCCGTCACCGCCTCGCTGCCAAACCGGTCTTGTGGCATCAGCCATGCGCCACCGGCATCTTCGACTTGCTGGGCGTTGTAACGCTGATGATCGTCAATGGCATGGGGAAGCGGCACCAGAAAACCGGGGCGCCCGGCTGCGGTCAGCTCGGCAACCGTCGATGCCCCTGAACGGGCAATCACCAGATGGCAGTCGCGCAAACGTTCGGGAATGTCCTCAATGAAGGATGCCAGTGTTACGTCGATCTGCGATCCGTCATAGGTCTTGCGAACAGCATCAAGATCTTCTTCACGTGCCTGCTGGGTTACGACCAGACGTTTGCGCAAACCTTCAGGCAGATTGACCAGTGCAGTCGGCAGGACTTCAGACAGGATGCGCGCCCCTTGTGACCCGCCTGTGATCAAAAGCCGGATCGGCCCGTCATTGGTTGGCGCGTCATACTCACTTGCTGCAAGGGCGGCGACTTCGGCACGCACCGGGTTGCCGGTCCAGATTACTTTGGCCTCGTCACCCGGTGCAATCATCCTGACCTTGGCAAAGGATGTGGCAATCCGTTGTGCATTTCCTGCCACCAGACGGTTTGCGCGGCCAAGAACGGCGTTTTGTTCATGAATGGCATATGGAATGCCCAGCCACTTGGCCGACATTGTCGCGGGGATAGAGGCATATCCGCCAAATCCGATCACAGCCGCCGGTTTGGCCTTTTTGATACGGCTTCTGGCTTTAAGCGTGCCAAGGCCAAGGCGGGCGGCCCCGGTCAGGCGCCCCTTGATGCCTTTGCCGGCAATGCCGCCAGCAGGCAAGATGACGGTTTCAACACCTTCAACATCCTCGGTATAACGGGCCGCGCGGGCGTCGGTGAAAAACAGTACCTGTGCGCCACGACGCACGAGTGATTTGGACAAGGCAACAGCCGGAAACATATGCCCGCCAGTGCCACCGGATGTTACGGCGATCACCTGACCTGCCAGCGGCGTCTCGGCGGCAGAAAGTTCTGGATTTGCGAAGTCAGTCATCTTGTCCACATGTAAAACGACGGCGGTGCAGGGATGGTCCCCGACAGTTACCCCCATCAGAACCCGACAAAGGTTAATATCCCTTCAAACCGGTTCCTGAATAAGGCCTGATTTTGTCGTTTTAATGCAGAAAGTTTTTGGGAAGCAGCTTGGTTATTCACCGGGCCGCTTGCGCGTCAGGGCAAGGACAAATCCCATGCCGATCGCAATGCCGATCGTCGCTGAACCACCATAGGATACGAACGGCAAGGTCATGCCCTTTGGCGGGACCAATTGCAGGGTCGATGCCATGTTGATCACGGCCTGCAAACCGAACTGGACCAGAATGCCGGTGACCGCCAGAACCACGAACAGGTTGCGTTCCCCCATCAGGCGCGAAAGACCGCGCATGATGATGAAGGTAAAGACACCAACCACCAGCACACAGAACAGAAGACCAAACTCCTCGCCGGCAACGGCAAAGATGAAGTCGGAATGGGCATCGGGGATGGAGTTCTTCACCCAGCCTTCACCCGGGCCCCGGCCCATAATGCCGCCATTCATGAAGGCTTCCATGGATCGTTCGATCTGATAACTGTCACCCGATGCCGGATCAAGGAAGCGATCCACACGTGACTGGACGTGCGGCATGATCAGATAGGCCGTTACTGCCAACCCAACCGCCCCAAGTCCAAGACAAAACACCAGAATGATCGGAAGACCCGCAAGGAAGATCTGAACTGACCAGATTGAGGTGATCACAACTGTCTGGCCGAAGTCCGGCTGGATCATCAGAAGGAAGATGCAAACAGCAAGGATCAGGCTTGAAACGATATAGCCCGGGAAGTTCGGGTTCAAACGTCCTTCGGCAAACATCCAGGCAATGACGACCGCAAAGGCCGGTTTGAGGAATTCGGACGGTTGCAGGTTGATCCCGGCAACGTTGATCCAGCGTACTGCGCCCTTGATGTCTGATCCGATGAACGGGGTGATGATCAGCAAAAAGAGCACCCCCAAGAACATGAAGGAGGCCAGACGTCGCACCCATTTCACCGGCAATAGCGAAATGGCAAACATGCAAACCGTTGCCATGCCAAGGAAAACGAACTGGCGGGTGACAAAGTGGAAACTGTCAACATTAATGCGATCAGCAACCGGCGGACTTGCCGACATCACCAGAAGCGCGCCAATCCCCATCAGAAGGATGATGGCGGCGAGCAACCAGCGATCGACCGTCCACCACCAGACCCCCAGAACCGAGGTATCGGCACGCGAAAAGGCGATATTCGTGTTATGACCAAACAGGGACTTCATGCGTTTGCCTTCCCGGTCATGTCACCACCCGCCAATGCGTTGTACAGAACGCGGAATGCATCGCCGCGCGCCTCAAAGCTTTTGAACTGATCAAACGATGCACAGGCCGGGGTGAGCATCACCACCGGTTTGTCATCGCCGCAGGTCTTGGCGTCGGCGAAGGCCTTTTTGGTTGCCACATCAAGGGTTTCGCATTTCTCCCATGGCAGATCACCGCCAAGGGTTTCGGCAAATTCGTTGGTCGCAGCACCAATCAGATAGGCCTTCTTGATGTGGGGATAGAATTCCTGCAATCCCTCAATCCCGCCTTCCTTGGGTTTGCCACCGGCAATCCAGTAGATGTTGCGATAGGCCGAAAGCGCCTTTGCCGATGCCTCGGCATTGGTAGCCTTGCTGTCATTGACAAACACAACGCCATCAATGCTGCCGAGCAACTCCTGTCGATGGGCCAGACCCGGGAAGGACATGATCCCGTCAATGATCCGGGTGGCATCCACACCGCGCGCACGACACAGCCCATAGGCAAAGGCAATGTTTTGCCAGTTATGGCGTCCGGGCATGTGGGTGACGGTCGCAAGGTCCAGAATACGGGTTTGCGCACCGGTCATGTCATCAATCAGCCAGCCATCTGCATCAACATAGATGCCGTGATCGACCGGTTGTTTGACCGAAACCTCGATAATGTGACGACCGCCTTCACGGGCCAGTTCAACCGACATCTTCGCACATGGCTCGTCATCAATGGAAATGATCGCCCATTTTGGGCCCTTTGCACGGGCAAAGATCAGATGCTTGGCACCGATATAGCCATCCAGTCCGCCATGACGATCCAGATGATCCGGCGTGATGTTCAAAAGTGCGCAGGCATCAAAGGCCGCATGTTCAAGTAGTTCAAGCTGATAGGATGACAGCTCAAGAACCAGGCAATCATCTGCGGTAGAAGGCTCAAGCCCAAGGGCTGCATTGCCAAGGTTGCCGCCCGCCTGCGTCTTGATCCCGGCCTGCCCGATGATGTGGGCGGTCAGCGCTGTGGTGGTTGATTTGCCGTTGGTGCCGGTGATCGCCAGCGTCGGGACATCAGGCTGCGCCACACACAGCAATTCGACGTCGCAAATGATCGGCTTGCCCGCACGGCGTGCCTTTTCAGCCGCCGGATGCGGGGTCGGGAAGGTGGACGGAATACCCGGGCTGATCACCAGCATGTCGGGTTCTGTCCAGTCACATTCCGCCAAATTGATCGGCGCAAGCCCAAGCGGTTCAAGCTGTTCACGCGACGATGCGTTGTCATCCCACGCCCAGACCACAGCACCTGCATTGATCAATGCCTTCACACTGGCAAGTCCGGATTTCCCAAGACCCAGAACCGCGATGGTTTTGCCGCGCAGATGTGAAAGATCAATCAATTCAGTATGTCCTTAACGAAGTTTCAGGGTTGCAAGTCCAACCAGGGCAAGGATCACGGCAATGATCCAGAACCGGATCACGATGGTCGGTTCCTGCCAGCCCTTTTTCTCGAAATGGTGATGAAGTGGCGCCATGCGGAACACGCGTTTGCCGGTCAGTTTGTAGGACCCGACCTGAATGATCACCGACAGGGTTTCCAGAACAAACAGGCCGCCAATGATCGCCAGAACCAGTTCGTGTTTGGTGACAACCGAAACCGCACCCAATGCGCCACCAAGGGCAAGGGATCCGGTATCACCCATAAACACCATCGCAGGCGGGGCGTTGTACCAAAGGAAACCAAGGCCGGCACCAACCAGTGCGCCAAGGAAAATGGTCAATTCGCCAGAACCGGCAACGTAATGGACCTGCAGGTATTCGGCGAACTGAACGTTACCGATCAGATAGGTAATCAGCGCAAAGCTGGCCGCGGCAATCATCACCGGCACAATCGCCAGACCATCAAGGCCATCCGTCAGGTTCACCGAGTTCGAGGCACCGACCATGACAAACATCGCAAACGGGACAAAGAACCAGCCCAGATCCAAGAGGAAATTCTTGAAGAACGGGAAGGCAAGTGCGGTCGAAAGCGGATCGGCGGTGTTATACGAAATCCACCAGGCGGCAAGGGCCGCGATGGAAAACTGCCCAAGAAGTTTGAGCTTGCCCGGAAGGCCTTTGGTGTTGCGCTTGGAAACTTTCAGGAAGTCATCGAGGAAACCAAGGAAGCCATAGCCGATGGTGACCAGCAAAACCGCCCAGACATAAGGGTTGGTGAGGTCGGCCCACAACAGGGTGGCAATCGATGTTGACAGCAACAACAAAAGCCCGCCCATGGTCGGCGTGCCTTTTTTGGTCAAAAGGTGGCTTTCAGGGCCGTCTTCGCGGATCGGCTGGCCTTCGCTTTGTTTGGAACGCAACCAGTTGATCAGGTGCGGGCCGATCACAAAGGCAAGCACAAGCGACGTGATGATCGCACCACCCGTACGGAAGGTGATATACCGAAACAGGTTCAGTACCGGCATCTGATCAGCAAATTGATAAAGCAGATTATAGAGCATTGCTCTGGTCGTTCCTTTTGCGACTTATCCTGTTACGGTTGTGGATTATTCCACCACGCCACAGGATTTTAAGGCCGATACAATTTTCGAAACGTAAATGCCAAGCGATCCTTTGACCAAAACCACGTCGCCATCGCGCAAATCGGCCTTTATTGGCTCAATTGCGTCGTCGGCTGTGTCAAAATGGCCGGCATTTCGTTCGGAAGGCAGGGTTTTGTCGAGTTCAGCCATCATCGGCCCGACCGAATAAACCCGATCAATTTCAAGTGCGGTCAGCGGTTGATGCAAATCGGCATGCATTTTGGGCGCAATATCGCCGAGTTCGCGCATCTCGCCCAAAACGGCGATCTTGCGTCCGCCGTCACCCGGTTTGGTCTGGGACAGGACCTTGATCCCCGCTATCATCGAGGTCGGATTGGCGTTATAGGCATCATCAATCAGGGTAAAGGTACCATCCCCGGAGGGCAGCTTTACCGTGTGTGTTTCACCGCGGCCGGCAGGCGGCGTGACATCCGCCAGATCCTGCGCGGCACGTACCGGGTCCGCGCCAATCGCATCAACACATCCCAGCACCGCAAGCGAATTCAGAACCCAGTGTTCACCGGGGCAGCCGATGAAATATTCAAGGTCGCGTCCACCGACACGTGCGCGGACGGCACTGCCATCGGTGACGATGTTGGCTTCAAACAGGCGATAGTTCGCCATGGCATCGGTGCCAAAGCACTTGATGTTGCCAAGGCCAAGTTCCTTGGCACGTCGGGCAAGGGCGAAGTAATGCATGTTGTCACGGTTCAGAATGACCGTGCCATCCTGATCAAGGCCATCGAAAATCTCGGCCTTGGCCATGGCAATTTCGGCTTCGTCCTTGAAAAATTCGGTGTGGGCGCCGACCACCGTTGTGATCACGGCTACACTTGGCTTGACCATTTTGACAAGCTTGCTGATTTCGCCCGGATGGTTCATGCCGATTTCAAAAACACCAAAGTCGGCATCGGCGGGCAGGGTTGCCAGAGTTATCGGCACGCCCCAATGATTGTTGAAGCTGGCTGGGCTGGCATGGGTTTTCCCTTGTTGGGACAGCACGTATTTAAGTGCTTCCTTGGTGCCGGTTTTGCCGACACTGCCTGTGATGGCGACGATTTTGGCCTTGCTGCGGGCGCGACCGGCGAGGCCAAGGCGCTCAAGGGCGGCCATCGTGTCATCGACCAGAAGAACCTTGTCGGTATCGGTGATGCCCTTGGCATCCGAGACCATGACGGCATGTGCACCGGCATCAAGGGCGGCCTGGGCGAATTTGTGACCGTCGAAATTCGGGCCTTTAAGGGCGATGAAAAGATCGCCTTCGCTGACTTTGCGGCTGTCGATTGAAATGCCGGCTACCGTCCAGTCCCCGGTGGTTTTGCCACCGGTTGCGGTTTCGGCATCCTTTGCCGTCCATAAAACAGCCTTCGTCATAACGTCACTTTCTTTCCGGTCAGGCCATTACGGCCAAAGCGCCGTAACGGTATTTATGTTCAGTTGCCACCTGCAAGGATGCTGCGGGCGACAGATGCATCATCGAATGGAAGAACCGTATCGCCGACAACTTGGCCTCTTTCATGGCCTTTTCCGGCAATAATAAGGACATCGTTACGTTGCAGGATGCCAATGCCGCGTTTGATGGCCTCGGCGCGATCACCGATCTCAACAGCACCTTCGCATTTTGCCTTGATGGCGGCACGAATGGTGGCTGGGTCCTCGCTGCGCGGATTGTCATCGGTGATGATGGCAATATCGGCAAAATCGTGCGCAACCTGCCCCATCAACGGGCGTTTGCCGGTATCACGGTCTCCACCGGCCCCGAATACACAAACGATACGGCCTTTGCAATGCGGACGGACCGCCTTGATCACGGTTTCAAGGGCATCTGGCGTGTGGGCGTAATCAACAAATACCGGCGCGCCAAAGCTGGTTTTGCCAACCAGTTCCAGACGTCCACGGACACCTTCAAGTTTTTCAAGGGCCAGAACTGCCTGATCAAGGTCGGCACCGGATGCCACCACGATGGAAAGGGCTGCCAGTGCGTTCATCACCTGGAAGCTTCCCATAAGCGGCAGGTGGATGTTGTATTCCCCCTTGTTTGCCATCAGGCGGAGCTTGGTGCCGGTGCTGTCCGGTGTAGCCTTGATCAGTTTGATGTCATCGGCGTTCTCGCCATAGGACAGGACATTCACACCGCGCTTGGCGCAAAGTTTTTTCAAAAGATCGAACTGTTCAACATCGGCATTCAGCACAGCCGTGCCATCGACAACCAGAAGGTCGGAGAACAGGCGAGCCTTGGCTGCGAAATATTTTTCGAACGTGCCGTGATAATCAAGATGATCACGCGACAGGTTGGTAAAGGCGGCAACGGTGACCTTTACGCCATCCAGGCGGTATTGATCCAGCCCGTGCGAGCTTGCCTCCATCGCGACATGGGTAACCCCAATGCCACACATTTCATCAAGGCTTTGATGCAGGGCAACCGGATCGGGCGTGGTCAGCGAACCTGGGATCTTTGCCCCAGCGGCCCGAATGCCAAGCGTTCCGATCGATCCCGACATGTTGCCAAGGATTGTCCAGAGCTGCTCGGTAAAGATCGCCGTGGATGTTTTACCGTTGGTGCCGGTGATCGCCGCGATGTTTGCCGGCTGCTTGCCATAGAAACGGGCGGCAAGCTGGGCATAACGTTTGCGCGGGTTTTCCACCGGGATCAGCGGAACCGTTGGGGCTGCCGGTCTTGGCGTTCCATCCTTTGCAAGGATGGCCGCAGCACCAAGCTTGATCGCATCGGCGATATACTTGGAACCGTCATCACGTGCACCGGACAGGGCGGCAAACATATAGCCATCCTTCACGGTGCGTGAGTCTGCTGTCAGGCCCGTGATATCCGGGTCCTGTCCTTCGGCATGTTTCAATGCCGCTTGATCACCTGCCATGAGCTCAGAAAGACGCAAGTTTGCGTTCCCCCTTGCGAAGTTCGATCTGCAGCGCTTGCTCAATCTCCGGCGCCTTCGCATTCGCCGGTTCAATACCCAAAAGGGGAGCAATACGTGTCACAACCTTGCCAACCGCAGGGGCGGACACCCAACCTGCTGTGGCAAATCCATAAGTTTCTTTAGTGCCCTTGGGCTCGTCCAACGTCACCAGAACCACATATTTCGGGTCCTGCATCGGGAAGGCGGCGACAAAGGTCGACATGCGGGCGTTCTTGACATAGCGCCCGTTCACGAGTTTTTCCGAAGTCCCGGTCTTCCCGCCAAGGAAGTAACCCGCCACTTCGGCGTTCTTGCCAGAACCGTCAGTTACGACCAGTCGCATCAGGCGACGCAGCAGTTCCGACGTTTTCTGGGAAAATACACGTTCGCCTGCCGGTGCGCCGTCCTGTTTGAGGATGGTCGCAGGGCGGCGAATACCACCATTCACAAGGGTGGAAATGCCACTGACAACCTGAAGCGGGGTCACGGCCAGACCATGACCGAACGAAATCGTCATGGTGTTGATGTCGCGCCACGGGTTGGGCACAAGCGGTCCGCCAACTTCAGGAAGCTCGATCTGCGGTTTGTCGAGCATGCCAAGCTTTTTAAGGTATTTTTGCTGGGTCTCGCCGCCAAAGGCCATTGCCATGCGGGCTGATCCGATGTTCGAGCTGTGAACAAGGATTTCCGGCAGGGTCAGCCAGCGATTCTCGCCGTGATAGTCACGAATGCGGAACCCGCCAATTGCCAGCGGTTCAGTCGCGTCATAGACCGAGTTCAGCGTCGATGTGCCGGTTTCAAGGGCGATGGCCGTGTTAAACAGCTTGAACACCGAACCCATTTCGTAAACGCCCAGTGTGGACCGGTTAAAGCGTGCATCGGCTGGTGCCTGGCCCGGGCGATGAGGGTCAAAGTTCGGAAGCGATGTCATCGCAACGACTTCGCCGGTATAGACATCCATCACAAGGCCTGCCGCCCCAACCGCGCTGTAGGTTTCCATCGCGTTTTCGACTTCTTCGGCAAGCGCGTATTGCACGCGGGTATCAAGCGAAAGTTCCAAGGGGCCGTTATTGATGCGCAATTCGTTGTCAAATTCGCGCTCAGCCCCGGCGATGCCGTTATTGTCGATGTCGGTGAAGCCCAGAACATGTGACAGAAGACGCCCATGCGGATAAACGCGGCGTTCTTCACGCTGGAAATTCAATCCCGGAATGCCAAGCGAATTGACGTCATATTGCTGTTCGGGCGTCAGGTTGCGGCGCAGCCATACGAATGCCTTGCGCGAACTCAGATGACGGATCAGTGAATCGCGATCCAGATCGGGCAGTACGGTCAACAAAAGATCGGCGGACTCAACGGGGTCCTTGACGACACGGGCATCGGCATAAAGCGAATTGGTCGGAAGGTCGGTCGCAAGCAGCATGCCGTTGCGATCAACGATATCGGCGCGCTCGGTTTTGAGTTCGCGGGTATCTGTTCCCGACGCAACAGCCGGTTCATTGCCCTGACGCAGAACCGATGCATCAATCAGGCCATAAGTTATCCAGCAAAAACCGATGATGAACATCGCGCCGGTGATAAAGATACGGTTGCGCGCGGTTTCAAGCGCAAGACGTTCGCGCTGATCCGGGCCTAGTTCCGGACGGTCGCCACGCAGCCAGTATGAAAAACGGGTCAGGCTCATTGTGCGCCCCCCGTTTCGGTCGCGACGGACGGGGCGTCAATGATCATGGTATCGGCCGCCTCGTCATACATCAGATCACCCGGACGGGCGCGCGGGACGGGCATGAAGGCAACCGCCTCGCCGAACTTGTTGATGCGATACTGATGCAGATCGGCGTCTTCGGGCAGGTCATCAATGCTTGCCATCTGAAGCACGTCAATCTGGGCAAGGCTCAGATACTGCTTGGACAGGCGTTCGATCCGTTCCGGATTGTTCAGATAGCTCCATTCCGCCTGGAGAACATGGATGCTTTCCTGTTCGGCCAGAATGTCGGACTGAATATCCGCATAACGTTTTTCAAGACGTTCGACCTGATGGCTGACCCAATAGGTGCCGGTGCCGATCAGGATGGTCAGAACAAGGCCGATGATGGTTACCGCACGGGTCATTTGCGACCTCCCTGCGATGTGGTCGGTTGGTCGTTGCGCGCAACAGCGCGCAGCTTGGCCGAACGTGCGCGCGGGTTGGCGCGAATTTCATCTTTCTGACCGGTGACGGCCTTGCGTGTGATGGTCGTAAAGGTCGGGATGGCGACTTCCGGTTCGCCGGGCAGGCGACGCGACATCTTGTTCGGATCGCCAGAGCGTTCCTTCATGAATGTTTTGACCTGCCGGTCTTCAAGCGAATGGAAAGTCACAACCACCAGACGTCCGCCCGGTTTCAGCAACGTTTCGGCGGCATCCATGGCGCGTTCAAGTTCGCCAAGTTCGTCATTGACGTAAATTCGCAGCGCCTGGAACGTCCGTGTGGCGGGATCAATGCCATCCTTGGATTTACGCACCACAGAACGCACCGCACGGGCGAGCTGGGATGTGGTGGTAAAGGGTTCCTCTGCGCGCATTTCGATAATCTTGCGCGCGACCTTGCGCGATGCGCGTTCCTCGCCATAGCGGTAAATGACGTTGGCGATGTCTTCTTCTTCGGCGGTGTTGACGAAATCAGCCGCCGTCGGGCCGGACATCGACATGCGCATGTCCAGCGGGCCGTCTTCGCGGAACGAAAATCCGCGATCGGCCTGATCAAGCTGCATCGACGAAACGCCGATATCAAGAACGATACCATCGACCTGCGGCGCACCTGCCGCCGGGAGAAGTTTCGCCATATCGCCAAAGCAGCCCTCGACCATGTGGAAGCGGCCGTCATATTCGGCTTCAAGCTTTTTGCCGGTGGCAACAGCGGTCGGGTCGCGGTCGATGCCGTAAAGTTCGCAGTCGGCAGAGTCAAGAATGGCGCGGGAGTAACCGCCTGCGCCAAAGGTACCATCAACCATGATCTCGCCGTCACGCGGTGCAAGGGCTTCTAGGACCTCGCGGAGCAAGACCGGCTTGTGCGGGCGATCTTCGGTGGCAAAGCTTAGGTCATTTTTGCTCATGATGCGTCCTCCTCCGTTGCGGTGCCGGGACGTGCACCTTTGGGGAGTTCACTCATCGGTTTGAGCTTCAATGTCGCACCACGGTTAAGCGTGCGGGTCCGGCTGGCTTCTTGCAGGGGCTTGAAGATGTCAGGGTTCCACAGGCGGAAGGTGCGACCACGGCCGACAAAGGCGACCTGATCTTCGATGCGGGCGAACTCGATCAATTCTGCGGGCAGAATGATGCGGCCTTCGCCGTCGTAAGGAAGCATATGCGAGGAGCCAAGGATGGTGTCTGCCAGATCGTCGGCCTCGTCAGAAAACATGTCGAGTTCATCAAGCGATGCGGCAATGCGCTCCATATGGCTGTGGCTACAGCCTTCAAGCGCGCTTTCCTTGTGGGATTGATATAGGTAGATGCCGGCGAATTCTTCGGTATCGAGGGCCGCACGGAACCGTTTGGGGACGGATACGCGTCCCTTCCGGTCCAGCTTGTGAATGTGCGTCCCTGTGAACAGCACTTCGCCATTCCCCTGATCAAAAAACCGATCTCAGAACACTGGCCCTGATGGGCTGTCTTGCGACCAACGTGTGTCTGAAATGGATATGCCCCGCATGGCACGGAATTTGTGCCTCTTTATGGGGTACCATGGGAAATCATGGGGGTCAATGGGATTTGATGGGCAAGAATGTGACGTTTTGGCACTTCCCGAGGGTTTCCGCGGTATATGCAGAAAGGCTGAAATCGGCCAAAAATGCGGGAAAACCAGCGGCGATCCATCTTCTGCCCATAAAATCCCAATTCCGTTCCATGGGGACCCATGGGAAGACCATCGAAAAACCGGAAT
>NZ_DCAO01000005.1:0-4378 GCF_002311515.1 Thalassospira sp. UBA1131 | reverse complement strand
GTCTTCTGGCGCGGGGCAGCGTCAGTGAAACGAAGGAAGCGATTGTTGCGGATAAAAGCTGCCATTCTATTAATGGGTTGTGCATTTTCCTGGGCTGCGTTGGTTCCCGGGTTAAATCCGATCACGGGTGGTGAGGCCACGGCGCAGGGGCTTAGTCTTGACCCGGCCGGTGGCGGATCAAATTCGCCCGAAGTTTCATCGCCGCAGATGCGTGAATTACTGCCCTTGATCATGCAGCAGCTGCAAACTAATCCGGAACTGATGTCTCAGTTTGGACTGGGCGGGCTTTCGGGGCTGAATAGCCTGAATGGGGATGGTTCCGGTGCAGGTGTTCCCGGTATGACAGGCGACGGTGTGTCGAACATCCCCGGACTGAGCGAGGCAATTGCAAAGGCGCTTGCCCAGCAAAATGGTGGCGCTGGTGTCGCGCCATCGGGCATTCCCGAACAGGTCAAAGTCTATCGCGAACAATACCACCCGGTTGATATCGACCAGGATGGCCGTATCAGCGCGGATGAGGCTGCCGCCTATGCCAGCTGGATGTTCAGGCGGCGCGATATCACGGGCGATAATGTTTTGGTGGCGCGCGAATTTGCCGCAGTTGAAAAATTGCCGGGTTCTTCGGATGCCAATCGACAAAGGTTGCGCACCGAAAGCCGCCGACTTGAATTGCTGTTTCCGGACTTTGATGCCGATGGTGACAAGATGATCACCAAGGAAGAATTCATGGCGCAGGTGCACGCGACCTATAATGAAAAGCGCGGAACGGCGGCGGATATTGATCCGTTTTCGTTCCAGACGGTTTTGCCATTCTAGGGCTGAGTTGCTTGGAAACGCATTCATCACATGACAAGTATTCAATAAACTGGCATCCGTAACCATCGGCAAGCCGGAAGAGACGGAGAGGCTCATGGACACCAACGAATTCTTTGCCCCGGTGCGCGCAAACACCGACAGCGGCAATACCGCCAGTCCGGCTGCTTCTGATAGCGCCGTTGGTGACAGTGGGCAGGCAACCGAGGCCGCAAACACGCCGTCTGAACAATCTGCCGCCAAACCGGCTGCTGCCAAGGCCGAACGCTTTCCGGTTTGGGTCGATTTGCATGCCCCGACACCCGATGAAATTCACGAGATCGAAGAGCGCTTTGGCATCGAAATACCGACGCGCGAAGAAATGCAGGAAATCGAACTGTCATCGCGCTTGTATGACGAAGACGGTGCGTTGTTCATGACGGTTTCGGTTCTGACCAAGGCAACCACCGATGCGCCGCAAACCACGGCGGTGACGTTTATTCTGGTCAAAAAGACCCTGATCACCGTGCGTTATGCCGATCCAGTACCGTTCAAGACCTTCATCCGTCGTGTTAAGCGCAGTCCGTCGCTTGCCAATAGCGCCGAGGCCGTTCTGTTTGGTCTGCTTGAACAGATTGTTGATCGACTTGCCGACCTGATGGAGCAAACAGCGACCGATCTTGAAGGCCTGTCCAATCAGGTCTTTATCAGCCCCGACGAGAATAGCTCGGATGCGGATCATCGCGAAACCCTGCGTCAGATCGGGCGTACCGGTAACCTGTCGGGCAAGGCCAAGGACAGCCTTTTGAACCTGCATCGCTTGGGATTGTTCCTTTCAACACAGGCGCGGCTCAAAAAGGATGCCAAGGCGCGCCTCAAGATCCTGTCACGCGATATTGTCTCGATCACCGAGCACGCCAATTTCATCGCCAACAAGGTGACCTTCCTGCTTGATGCGACACTTGGCATGATCAGCCTTGAACAAAACAACATCATCAAGATCTTCTCGGTCGCAGCCGCCGCCTTCCTGCCACCGACCCTGATTGCCAGCATCTATGGCATGAACTTCGAATTCATGCCGGAACTGGGGTGGGAGTTCGGCTATCCGGTCGCAATCGGCCTGATGGTGCTGTCCGCCGTCCTGCCGTTGTTGTATTTCAAGCGCAAAGGATGGCTTTAGGCCAAATGGCGAGATGCGTGGGACTTCTGTCCTTTTAGACAGTCTTTGCGCTGCTAGATTGACCGGCACATTCACCAAATGTCGGAGCCCCACAAATGAGCAATACCGCCCTGATCCTGATTGATTGGCAGAAGGGATTTGATGATCCTGAATATTGGGGAAATCGCAACAACCCCGACGCCGAAGCCAACGGCGAAAAGCTGCTCGCTCACTGGCGCGCCAAAGGTTGGCCTGTGTTTCACGCCAAGCACAACTCGACAGAGCCGCAATCGCGCCTGCATCCCGACCATCCCGGTAACGCTTTCAAGCCGGGTTTTGCGCCCAAGGATGATGAACCGGTCTATGGCAAGAACGTCAATTCTGCCCTGATCGGCACGGACCTTGAGGCAGATCTGCGTGCGCAAGGCATTTCGAAGCTGGTTCTGTGCGGGATAACCACGGATCATTGCGTGAACACAACCACCCGCATGGCAGCCAATCTTGGATTTGATGCCACCATTGCGGCTGATGCCTGCGCGACCTTTGATCGCAGCTTGCCAGACGGGCGGGTTTTCCCGGCCCAGATGGTTCATGATGTTGCGCTTGCCAGCCTGAATGGCGAGTTTGCAGCGGTGAAAACAGCCGCGGAAATTATTGCGGGCTAATCGGCAATTGACTTGCGTTCGCAACTAAAGCAGTTTCTGCCCTCGTTTCTCGCCAAAGGTAATCTGCAATGACCAAAATCGATACTCAGGAAAAGCTCCGTGCCATTTACGGAGAGCCGCTTGGACTAGCTGTCAGCAAATGTTTGCCGGCGCTTGATCCGCACTGCAAGCACTTCATTTCGCTTGCGCCCTTTGCGGTCATTTCCTCGTCAGATACCAATGGCAATGCAGATGTCAGCCCGCGTGGTGATGGCCCGGGTTTCATCAAGGTTGTTGATGACAAAACCTTGGTCATGCCCGATCGTCCCGGGAATAACCGGGTCGATACCCTGTCAAACATCGTCGACAACCCGAAAGTCGGGATGCTGTTTTTCGTACCGGGCGTGAACGAAACGCTGCGCATCAATGGTGTTGCTGAAGTCAGCACCGACCCGGGGCTGCTTGGGCTGTTTGCCGATACGCCCAAGGCACCGATAACCGCGATCAAGATCACGGTCGAGGAAGCCTTCCTGCATTGTGCAAAGGCGCTGATGCGTTCCAAGTTGTGGGATCCGGAAACCCGGATAGAACGCAAAACGCTTCCGACCTTGGGCAAGATGATCAAGGATCAGACAGCATCTGATATCCCCGAAAGCACGCAGGAAGAAGTAGACAAGTATTTCGCGCAATCCATTGCCGAACGTGGCTGATCTGCTGTTCATGATTGAACGCATTTGGTCCGGGCGATGACGGGAAACTGTCATCGCCTTTTTTCTGTCTGAAAAGATAATACCAGATGGCCTGTAAGCCGGGTTCTGTCCATGCGGCGAACCGCACTGGATGACTATTCATCTGGGACGTCCGTCGCCGAACGCCTCCTGCAACCAACCCGAATGGTGGTGCGAAAACCCACCTGCCGACAATGCCGAAGCATCCGGCCGACCATTCCTATTAGGTTTTGCTCCCGGTGGGGTTTACCATGCGTCCCGCATTGCTGAAGGACCGGTGCGCTCTTACCGCACCCTTTCACCCTTACCGGATGGCTTGCGCGATCCGGCGGTATCCTCTCTGTGGCACTTTCCCTAGGGTCGCCCCCGCCAGACGTTATCTGGCACCGTGTTTCCGTGGAGCCCGGACTTTCCTCCCCGATTGCAAGCAATCAGGGCAGCCATCCGGCCATCTGGTGATCGGGATGTAGGTCACATCAAGGATGGCGTCAAGAAAAAGCAGTGCGGGCAGGGATGCCTAGCGGATGATCGCGCTGGCAAGCACCTTGGCAATGGCGATGCATTCGCCATCGACATCGCCTGAAATGTCGTTTTGCCGCCAATGACGCTGGAACGCGATGGTGCGTTTGGCTTTGTCTTCGTCGCTGTCTGCGGGGCCATAACCAATTGCCTCAAGCAGGCGATAGAATTCATCCGGGCTGGCAGCTTTGCCGGAAATGCCGGAACTGATTTCAGCAACACCATGGCATCCGGGCCATAGACCGATGCCGTGTTCGGCCAGTTGCTGCCACGGGAACAGTTCACCCGGATCTTCCTTGCGGTCTGGGGCCATATCGGAATGGGCGATGATGCGGCTGGCGGGGATCTCATGGCGTTTGAGGATGTCTTGCGTCAGATCTATGACGGATTTGATCTGGATTTCCGGAAATAGGCGATAGCCATATTCATGCCCCGGATTGACGATTTCGATCCCGATGGAATTAGAATTCACATCTTGGCAGCCTTGCCAGATGCCAAGCCCTGCATGCCAAGCGCGCTTGTCTTCATCAACCAGC
>NZ_DCAO01000025.1 GCF_002311515.1 Thalassospira sp. UBA1131 | reverse complement strand
GCCGGTGATGTTGCAGGATATGCTCGATCTGACTCATTGGCTGACACGTGTCAAGCTGTCGCCTGATGCTGCCAATGATCCCGGCGTGTCGCAGATTGAACGCGAACGCGGCAAGGAAATTGCCGCCAAGCTTGCCATGCCGCAATTGACCCGCGCCTGGCAGATGCTGCTTAAGGGCCTTGAAGAAACGCGCATTGCGCCATCCCCCATTCAGGCCGCTGAAATGATCCTGATCCGTCTGGCCTATGCCGCGGAAATGCCACCGCCCGGTGATCTGATCAAAAAGCTGCGTCAGGACATGAACAATGCTGGCGGCAGCGCGCCCCAAGGTGGCGGCAATGGCGGCGGCAGTGGCGGTCCGGGACCGCGCATGCAGGTGGTCAATGGTGGCGGCGGTGCAGCCGCCGTGGCACAGCGCCGACCCGACCCGCTGGGCGAACCCGAACAGGTCGAACAGCCAGTCTATGCCAAGATGCCCGAAACGTTCGAAGAAGTTGCCGAACTGCTTGGCAAGGACCGGGAAACCACCGGCCTTTCGATGCAGGTCAAAAACTATATGCATCTGGTGAAGTATGAGCCGGGTCGCATTGAATTTCGCCCGGCACGCGGGGCGGGGTCGGACCTTTCGACCAAGCTGATCAAGGCGCTGAATGGCCTGACCGGTCATCGCTGGCTGGTCAGTGTGTCGGAGCGCGAAGAAGGGGCACCGACCCTTAAGGAACAGGAACTTGAAGCCCTTGAACAGCGCAAGGCAGATGCCTCGCAAGATCCGCTGGTCAGGGCCATTCTGGATGGATTACCAAAAGCCAAAATCGTTGCCGTCCATCTGCCACCAGGCCAGGAAAATGCCGAGGGCGAAGAGGACGAAAGCGGTTCCGTATATGACGACGCATTTTATCTCGAAGGAGACGACGAGCTATGAAGAACCTTGCAGGGATGCTGAAACAGGCCCAGCAGATGCAGTCCAAAATGCAGGAAATGCAGGAAGGACTGGTTGAACTTGAAATCGAAGGCCAGTCCGGTGCGGGCATGGTCAAGGTGATGCTGAACGGCAAAGGCGAAATGCGCGGCCTTTCGCTTGATAAAAGCATCGTTGACCCGAACGACACCGAAGTCCTCGAAGACCTGATTGTGGCGGCTTATAACGACGCCAAGGTCAAGGTCGAGGCCGCCGTTCAGGAAAAGATGAAAGACGTCACCGGCGGCATGAACCTGCCGGAAGGCTTCAAACTGCCGTTCTGATCTTTCATCGGACACACGATAAATTTCGTACTTTCATTAGTACGCGGCAAAGGGTGGCATTGCGCCGCCCTTTGTTTTTGATACAAGCAATATGTAACGATCAAACTTTACCAGCACGGGGTCATGATGACCGGACGGGAAATTGAAAATCTGATCAAACTGCTTTCACGCCTGCCCGGCCTTGGGCCGCGTTCGGCACGGCGTGCGGTTTTGCAGATGCTCAAAAAGCCTGAAACATTGATGATCCCGCTGGCCGACGCACTCCATGCCACGGCCGAGGTCATGACGACCTGTTCGAATTGCGGCAATATCGATGTCACCGATCCCTGCCATATCTGTTCCGATCAAAACCGCGGTACGGACATCATCTGTGTGGTCGAGGAAGTTCAGGATCTTTGGGCGCTTGAACGCGGGGCATCGTTCAAGGGCAAGTATCATGTGCTGGGCGGCACGCTGTCGCCGCTTGATGGTGTTGGCCCGGATGACCTTAAAATCGATCAGTTGGTCAATCGCGTGCGCGAAAATAGCGTGTCCGAGGTCATCCTTGCCACCAATGCCACGGTCGATGGCCAGACGACCGCACACTATATCACCGAACGGCTGATCGAAACCGGGGTCAAGGTCACCCGCCTTGCCCATGGCGTGCCGGTGGGCGGTGAGCTTGATTATCTTGATGATGGCACACTGGCGGCCGCTTTGCGGTCAAGAAGCTCGGTCTAAACCGCGATCATTCGGACAGAAAAAGGGCAGCCATGAGCTGCCCTTGATTATCTTCAAAATCTCTGTGTCGTAATTATTCAAACCGTCTGTAGGCCGAATTACAGTATTCCACCACAACAGGATTGAATAATTCAGAGCCTTTTTCAGGCGGACTTGATCTTTTCCGCAGCAAGGCGGGTTGCCAGTTCATAGCCATAGGCACCGGCACCCGCCATCACCGCATGGGCGACCGGGCTGATCCAGCTGGTATGGCGGAATTCCTCACGCGCATGCGGGTTGGAAATATGCAGCTCGATGATATAGCCCTCAAAGGTCTTGAGCGCGTCATGGATCGCAACCGAGGTATGGGTATAGGCACCGGCATTGATGATCAGGGCGGCTGATTTGGTGCGGGCCTCGTGGATCATGTCGATGATCGCACCTTCATGGTTGGACTGGCCAAACCGCACCGAAACGCCAAGCTCCTTGGCAAGGGCACTGCATTTTTCCTCGATCGAGGCCAGCGTGTCATAACCATAAATCTCTGGCTGGCGCTGCCCCAAAAGGTTCAGGTTCGGTCCGTTGATGACTAGAATTTCCTGCACGCTCATTTCCTTGTTCCCGCCTTTATGCGCTTGGTGCCCTGTGGTTATTTCGCCGCATCGTTACGACGGTTCATGCGCGTCTGTGACGCAAGCCGGATCGGCGCATTGGCCGCCCCGAAGCCACGATACGCGCGACGCTCGACCAATTCAAAGAAGAAACGGTTGGCGAAGGTACGCGTATAGGCCTGATAATATTCACCTTCATCGTCACGATCATAGAGAATATTACGTGCGCGCAAACGATCAAGCAGTTCCGGCTCCAGCCCGAAACGTGCTTCGATATCGTCATAGTAGTTTTCCGGGATCGGCAGGATTTCAACGCCATGTGCCATGCAGTAATCCGCCGAGGCAAAGATATCGTCGCTGGCAAATGCCAGATGCTGCACACCGCTGCCAAAGAACTCGTTGAGGAACTGGGAATGCTGGGTATGCGGGCTTTGCGAACCATTGAGGATCAGACGCACCGCATCACTTTGCACCACCTGACTTTGCACAAGCCCGCCCGGATCCGGAATATCAAGGGTCGGCATTTTGCCGAGATCAAAGATCGAGGTGAAATACAGAAGCCAGGTCAGCATTTCCTCATACTGCATCGAGTATGAAACATGATCGACCTTGCGAAGTTTTGCCTTTCCGGCGTCTGCATCCGCGCCCTTTTCGGGTTCGAACTCGACATCCCAGATACGCGAAAGCTCGCTGTGATCATCAAGGAAATAAACAAGGCTGCCGCCAACACCCCGGATGGCCGGCATTTCAATCTCGCCTTCGCCGACCGCCTGACTGAAGGGTGCTGCCAGCAATGATTGCGCGCGGTCCATCGTTGCCTTGGCATCATCAACCTTAAGCCCGACTGCACAGACCGATGGGCCATGCACGATGTTATAGGAATGCGCAAAGCCATCCTTGTCGCAATTGATCACAAGGTTGATGTCACCCTGTTTCCACCAGGTCACTGCCTTGGTTTTGTGACTGCCGCGTTTTTCAAAGCCAAGGGCAGCGAAAAGTGTCGCAAGCTTTTCGGCGTTTTCTTCCTCGACCGCGAACTCGACAAAGCCGACTTCCTTGGCATGCGCCTTGGGCGGCAGGGCGGTTCCCTTTTCGCCGACCTGAACGCCTTCGATGCCGTCGCCGAGATAAATCAGGGAACGCAAACCATCCTTGGCCACGTTCTTGGTCGAGCTCGAGCGGAACTGATCGTTGAAAATTTCAAGCGACAGCGGTCCATCATAGCCGGTCATGGCAAGATTGCGCATGAATTCACCGAGCGGGAAGTCCCCCTGCCCCGGGAAGCAGCGGAAATGGCGGCTCCATGACAGCGCATCCATTTCAAGGATCGGTGCATCGGCAACCTGCACGAGGAAAATCTTGTCGCCCGGGATCGATGAAATCGCATCAAGCGGCACCTTGCGCGCCATGATGTGGAAGGTATCAAGCACAAGACCAACATTCGGGTGATTGGCACGCCGCACCACTTCCCAGCTATCGCGATAGTCGCTGATATGCTTGCCCCATGAAAGCGCCTCGAACGCGACACGCAGGCCACGTTTGGCGGCACGATCACCAAGCTCTGCCAAATCCTTGGCGGCGCGATCAAGCCCGCCAAGAGACTGCGGGGAGACGTTCGAACAGACCATCAAAAGGTCAGTGCCCAGTTCTTCCATCAGGTCAAACTTGCGCTCGGCCCGCTCGAACGCGCGGGTGCGCTGGGGTTCGGGCATGCCTTCGAAATCGCGGAACGGCTGGAAGGTGACCAGTTTCAGACCCAGATCACGGATCGTTTTGCCAACATCTTCTGGCGATCCGTCAAAGGACAGAAGGTCATTTTCAAAAATCTCGACCCCGTCAAAGCCGGCAGCGGCAATGGCATCGAGTTTTTCCTGAAGATCGCCTGACAGTGAAACTGTGGCAATTGAGGTCAGCATTTTATCCCTCCGGGATGCATGTGGGGCACCGGCACATTCACAGAAGGATACTGCAATCGCGGGGCTTGCCCCGCGCGCAGATCAATGCTGTGAACGGCGCCGATAGGTTTCGATATGGTCGGTCAGTTTGGCAATCGCGCCATCCAGATCCCGTGCAAGCGACAGCTCACAGATTTCGCGATGCTCATCGATGATTTCCTGGGCACGGAAACCATGGGTTTTGAGTTCGATCACCACATAGCGGCGGAACTGATCGAAAATCTCGTGGTGCAGGCGCATATGCAGGTTCGACCCACAGGCCGAAATCAGCGCCTGATGAAATTCGCGGTCATACTGGCTCCAGCGTACGGTCAGTTCACGGCTGTCACGATCAAGCATCTGCTTTTCAACAGTGGAAAGCTTGTGATGGGCGGCCGCAACCCGGGCTTCCCATTCAACGTCGCCATGCTTGATCGAGGCCGCCAGACCATCGCGTTCAAGCAACAGACGCATCGCCGTCAGTTCCATGAAGTTCGACGGCGATGTTTCAACAACACGGAAGCCCTTCTGGCCTTCGACAAACACAAAGCCCGACGCCACCAGACGATTAAGCACTTCACGCAGCGTGTTGACCCCGACGCTATAACGTTCGCGCAGCGCCTCGAGCTTAAGCTTCACGCCCGGCTGCAATTCGCCATACAAAATGTCATCGCGAATTTCGTTATAGACTGTCTCGGCAACGGTACTGCTGCTCATGGTCTTGGTCCCCTAGCCTGTCAATGCCTCGGGATAGGCATTGAAGTATTCGTCCCTTGCAGCGTCGGCATCAATCTCTGCCCCGCTGAAAACTTCAAATGCTTCAATACCCTGAAAGAAGAAGAGTTCAAAGCCGGTCATGACGTCGATCCCCGATTTGGCCGCAGCGCGCAGGAAGGCGGTTTGAACCGGCGTATAGACCGCATCAAATGCCCATTTCTGTCCACCGAACAGATCGGTATCAAACGGGCAGCCGGGATACTGGTTCATGCCAACCGGCGTGCAGTTGATCAAACCATCGGACGCTCGCACCGCGTCAGAAAGGTCATCTTCACCGACAAAGGCCGCATTGGCATTGGCCGCAACAAGGGTTGCCACCAGTTCTTCACCGCGCGCGGCGTCCTTGTCATGGATCAGGATCTTGTCCGCACCAAGCCCGCGCAGGCCAAACGCCGTGGCAAGGCCGACACCGCCCGCCCCCATCTGCAAAACGGTTCCCGGCTTGGCGTCGCCGAACTGTTTTTGATAGCCGCGCATGAAGCCGACAAAGTCGGTGTTATCCCCGCGCCAGCCATCTTCGCGGAAGACAACGGTGTTTACCGAGCCCAGGGCTTCGGGCAGGCGTTTGCGCGGGGTGATCAGTTTGCGCGCACTTGTTTTGTACGGATGGGTCACATTGACCCCGGCATAGCCGGTTTCCGCACAGGTGGTCAGCTGCTTGATCAGATCGAAATCCTTGATCACATCGCTGTCGAGATAGTCGTACGTGACATCCATACCGCACATACGGCCCAGCAATACGTGCAGTCGTGCCGACTGGCTCCGCGAAATGCCTTTACCAATAAGACCGAGTTTCAACATGGACAGGTATCCTAAAATCCAAACAGATCGGGCAAGAACGTAACGATGCCCGGTACAAAGGTGATGATCAGCAACACCGCCAGTTCAACGATAAAGAACGGCATGATCGCGCGGATCATTCGGGCCATACCGACGCCCGCAATTGCATCCGCAACAAACAGACACAGTCCCATCGGCGGCGTAATCAGACCGATCATCAGGTTAAAGATCACGATGATCCCGAAATGGGTCGGATCAATGCCAAGGCTGATCGCGATCGGATGCAGGATCGGCACCAGCACCAGCATCGCAGCAATGCCTTCAAGCACCAGACCAACCGCCAAAAGCATCAGGTTGATCAGGATCAGGAAGGTGACCGGGCTGTCGACATAGCCCAGAACGAACTTGCTGACGGTTTGCGGAATACCGGCAAAGGTCATGAACCAGTTTGCCGCCGCCACCGTTGCCATGATGATCAGGATGCTTGATGAATCACGCATGGCACCTGCGAAAATTGCCGGCAGATCACCCGGTTTCAGTTCCCGGAATACGAACAGGCCAACAACCAGCGCATAGAACACCGCAAAGCTCGCCGCCTCGGTCGGAGTAACGATGCCGGCCAGGATCGAGCCGATGACAAAGACCGGCATGAACAGCGGAATAAGGCCGTTCCAGATCGCCTTGAGCTTCTCGCCCATATTCATGCGTTCGCGCGGCTTGGCATGGTTTTTGACAAAGAAACGCACATAAACCGACAGCGCAATCGCCAACAAAACACCCGGCACAATCCCGGCAAGGAACAAGGCCGGAACCGACACATTGGTGGTAATCAGCGCATAGATAATCACCGGAATGCTGGGCGGAATGATCGGGCCGATGACCGATGATGCGGCCGTCAGGGCGGCAGCAAAATCACGCGGATAGCCTTCCTTTTCCATCGACGGAATAAAGATACGACCAATCGCGGATGTATCGGCAACCGCAGAGCCCGAAAGACCGGCAAAGATCACCGAGGACCAGATATTGACCTGGGCCAGACCGGCCTTGGCGTGCCCGACAAGCGCATTGGCCAGATTGATCACACGCGATGTGATGCCACTGGCATTCATCAACTCGCCGGCCAGAACAAACAGCGGAATGGCAAGAATGGTAAAGCTGTCCATCCCGGCAAAGATACGCTGCGGCAGAAGATCAATGCCAAACGTGCCGGTACTGATATAGGCGACAATGCCAAGCGCGATTGCAAAGGCAACCGGCGCACCGATCGCAAGCAGTGCCAGAAGGGTGACGCCGGTAATCATGCTTCACCCCCGGTGGAATTCTTATTCAGACAAGATGCAAGGCGCAAAATGGCGGCAATCACCAGACAAACACCACCAACGGTGATGGCGATTTGCGCCCAATACATCTGAATGCCAATGCCAGAGGCAACAATACCGCCGCGCTTGGCGGCAAACACATAGCCTGCATAGGCAAGAATACCACCCAGCACCAGCGTCGCGGCATCAACAATGATTGCAAGCTTGCGGCGGATGCGTGCGGGAATGGTATCAACAACAATGCTGAAAGTGATCTGGGTACCCTGCAGATAGGCATAGGCCACACCGAACATGCAGCCATAGATCATCGCGTATTTCGCGATTTCTTCGCTCCATTGCAGCGGGGAAGAAAACAGATATCGGCTGACACTGCCGGCAAAAACGACACCAAAAACAATTAGGATACTTAATCCCGAAAGTCCGGCGAGCAAACGCTTGTAAGCATTCTCGGTGCGTTGCATGGGTTCCCCCGGATCGCTCTGAAAATTATTATGCTTTTATAAGCACGGTGGCGGGAAAAAAGGGCAGGTCAGGTGCAAGGAGGAGCACCCGACCCGCCAAACACCGATTATATTGAAGCTTCAGCTTCGGAAACGGCAGTTTGCAGTTTTTCGATCCATGCAGCATCGATCTCGCCCGAAAGCCATTCGATAACTGCCGGCTGAGCGGCATCACGGAACATCTTGAGCTGTTCGGCGGTCGGCGTGGTTACTTCCATGCCTTCCTCTGCCAGTTTGGCAACGCCTTCGGCAGAGTTGAACTGCTGAACCGCACGGCCAACGTTCGATGCAACACCGGCGGCGCGACGCAGAAGTGCCTGATCAGCCTCGGAAAGGTTCTGATAGATTGCTTCGTTGATCACGATGAAGTCGGTGCCATATACGTGACGGTCAAGCGTCAGGTATTTCTGCATTTCATAGAACTTGTTGGCATAGATCACGCTGATCGGGTTTTCCTGACCGTCCACCGTGCCGGTGGTCAGTGCGGTCGGGACTTCCGGCCATGGAATCGGGGTTGGTTCGCCACCAAGTGCCTTGACCATTTCCACGAACAGCGGAACGGTCATGACGCGAATCTTCAAGCCTTCCATGTCTTTCGGCTCGGAAATTGCGCGCTGGGAGTTGGTAAAGTTACGGAAACCGGTTTCACCATAGGCCAGCGTACGCAGACCGGTTTTTTCCAGGCAGTGCGCGGCAAGTTCCTTACCGAAATCACCATCCAGAACGTTCCAGGCAACGTTGGCATTCGGGAAAACATAAGGGATATCAAGAACGGCTGCCTCAGGGCAGACCTTGGAGAACGGTCCCGATACCATCGACATGGCAAGCGTACCGTCCTGGGTGTTCTGCAGCAGATCGGTTTCACCGCCCAGCGCACCGGCCGGGAACAGAGCGACCTCAATACGGCCAGCCGATTCTGCTTCGACAATGTTTTTAAAGACCTGTGACGCTGCACCTTTTTTCGAGGTGGTCCACTCTGCCGGGTCAACATGGGCAAAGTTCAGGGTCACATCGGCTGCCTGCGCGTTAAAACCAAATGACGCGGCGACCATTGAAGCGGCGCCAAACAAGGCACCTTTGGAAATCATCTTCATTTCTTCCTCCCGATATAAAACGACATCCGCGGACCCTGGTTGCTTTTGACACTCTTGTTCTTGGGCGGTCCCTGTTCGGAATTAGGATAATTTAAAAAACATAGGAGATTTTGTCAAATATTCTATATTTTACCTGTAAGCCGCGTAAAATAAGGCCTTTGGACCCGCTCGGATCGTTGCCATGCTCTGCGGCTTGTCGCTATCTCCCTGTCAAATTCCTGCCAAAAAGCGATGCTTTAACATCTATAAGCTTGGGGGAGGGCTGTCTGAATTTCAAACCAGTGACATCAAAAAACCTTGCCGCTTCACAAGCATTCCAGTGACTTGGCAACAGATGCAATGGCCAGATGCCAATTGCAAAACAGCTTGCTGTAAAGCAGGATATTTGTGCTACTTTGGCATTCGAATTCTGCGATTCGCCCGCTGAAACGAAACCATTTTCAAAGTGAACCCCGTGAACAGTGTAACCGGCCCAAAATCACCGCAACTTGCGAAGATTGCTTCGCGCATTCTGGCAGGCAGCTTCCTGTTTGAGGATCTGGACCCCGAACTGTTGGAGCAACTGTCAAACCAGGCGACTGTACGCCGGTTCGACGATGGTCAGTTGCTGTTTGAAAAGGGTGCACCAGCAGACGGGCTTTATGCGGTTGAGGCCGGCAAGGTTCGCATTTCATCGGTTTCGGAAACCGGCAAGGAAATCGTGCTTAACGTTCTGGCCCCCGGTGCGGTATTTGGCGAGATCGCATTGCTGGATGGCGAACCCCGCACCGCAACCGCACGCGCAGTTGGCCCGACCCGGACACTTTTC
>NZ_DCAO01000106.1:959-16656 GCF_002311515.1 Thalassospira sp. UBA1131 | reverse complement strand
GACGAGGTTGATCGTAACGACATTATGAAGCGCCTGGTCGAGTTGCAGTATACCCGCAATGACGCGGCCTTTTCGCGCGGCACGTTCCGGGTGCGCGGCGATGTTTTGGAAATCTTCCCGGCCCACGCCGAGGACCGGGCATGGCGCGTGTCGATGTTTGGTGACGAGGTCGAGGAACTGGCAGAATTTGATCCGCTGACCGGGCACAAGTTTGCCAGCATGGACTCGGTCACGGTTTATGCAAATTCCCACCACGTCACCCCGCGCCCGACGCTGGTGCAGGCGATGGCTGGCATCAAGCAGGAGCTTAAGGACCGTTTGGCGCAGTTCCAGGCCGAGGGCAAGTTGCTGGCGGCCGAGCGGATCGAGCAGCGCACGACCTTTGATCTGGAAATGATGGAAACGGTCGGTCACTGCAAGGGGATTGAAAACTATTCCCGCTGGCTTTCGGGCCGTAATCCGGGGGAGCCGCCGCCGACCCTGTTTGAATATTTGCCGGAAAATGCATTGCTGTTTGTCGATGAAAGCCACGTGGCTGTACCGCAGATCGGCGGCATGTATCGCGGGGACTATAATCGCAAATTTACCCTGGCCGAGCATGGCTTCCGACTGCCAAGTTGTGTCGATAACCGGCCGCTGAAATTCGAGGAATGGGAGGCGATGCGCCCGCAAAGCGTGTTTGTTTCGGCCACACCCGGCAACTGGGAGATGGAACGCACGGGGGGTGTGTTTGCCGAACAGGTTATTCGCCCGACGGGTCTAATTGACCCGGTCTGTATCGTGCGCCCGGTGGAAACCCAGGTTGATGATCTGCTGGGCGAGGCCAAGCAATGTGCCGCCAAGGGACAGCGTGTTCTGGTTACCACCCTGACCAAACGCATGGCAGAGGATTTGACCGAATACCTGCATGAGCATGGCGTGCGTGTACGTTATCTGCACTCTGATATTGATACGCTGGAGCGCATTGAGATCATCCGTGATTTGCGGCTTGGCGTGTTTGACGTTTTGGTCGGGATTAACCTTCTGCGCGAAGGGCTTGATATCCCTGAATGTGCGCTTGTCGCGATTTTGGATGCGGACAAGGAAGGGTTCTTGCGCTCCAAGACATCGCTGGTTCAGACGATTGGCCGTGCGGCGCGTAACGTGGAAGGTCGTGTGCTGCTTTATGCCGACAAGATGACCGACAGCCTTGAATACGCGATTGGCGAAACCAATCGCCGGCGTGAAAAGCAGATGGCCTATAACGCGGAACATGGCATCACGCCGGAAACCGTGCGGTCGCGGATCAATGATGTCCTCGAAAGTGTCGCCGAACAGGATTATGTCACGGTTGATACCGGGGTGTCGGGCGACATCATGGTTGGCCATAACCTGCGTGCCCATATCGAGGATCTTGAAAAACGCATGCGCGATGCCGCCGGGAACCTTGAGTTCGAGGAAGCAGCCCGTCTGCGTGACGAGATTAAACGTCTTGAGGACCAAGAACTCGGTCTGGCCGAGGCCGGACCGATGGCGCGCACCATTGGCACTGTCGGCCCCGGGTCAAAATCGGCCAATAAACCGAAATATAAAGGGCGCCGTAGAAAAGGGGCTTAGGATATTTAGAAAATTACAAATACAGGTTGCATTCGCCGTTGAGAATATTTGCCGTGATCACATATAACAACAGCAACACAGATTGCTGTGTGATCGCTATGGAGAAGACTTGATGTGGCGTTTGAAAGCCTGGAGTTTGGTCTTCACGGCGTTCCTGCTTGGGGCAGGATGGTTTGGCAACGAGGTTGCCGCGCGTACATTGATCGTCGCGATCAATGATGCCCCGCCTTATCGTATTGTGACCGAAACAACCGATGAGCCGGTCTATAGCGGCATCTATGTTGATGTCGTGCGCGAAGCCGCCCGACGTGCGGGGATTGATCTTGTGTTTCAGGTGGTGCCGTTCAAGCGTGCCTTGCACCAGATGGAGAGCGGGCAGGCGGACCTGATGCTCGGTCCCAATCGCACCGAAGATCGTCTGCAATACATGTATTATTTCGGTGCAGCCCTGCCGAGCGAGCCGAAAGTGATTTATACCGGTGCACTGGATGCCAATGTGATCGAGATCGAGGATCTTGAACACAAACTGACCGGGGTGCTGCGCGGGGCCAGTTATGGCTGGCAGTTCAGTGAGGCGCCCTATATCCGGTTTGTCGAAGCGGCAGATTACGAGACGTTGTTTCGGATGCTTGATCTTGGGCGGATTGATGCACTGATTGCGCCGGAGCTTCTTGCCATTGCCCATATCCGCAAGTTCGGACCGTTTCGGATCAAACGATCTGATTTGTTGTTACAGGGAAAGCCATCTTTCATCGCGATATCGCGCCAGTCGGACTTTTTCACCGATGGCAGCTTTACCGTACTTGAAAAACACCTGATCGATATGCGCCAGGACGGCACCTTTGAAGAAATCTATGGCCGGTACGCCAATACGGATTCGTAACGTGTCCGACGGCCAAGAAAATCGCCAAGAAAAAAGCCGGTGTCGTAAAACACCGGCTTTTGCGTTTGGGCGGAATGGGCGTGCGGGTTACATAAACAGCCGTTCGCTTTCCATGCCCTTGTAGATATCGGCAACATAATCGCCATAGCCGTTATAGATCCGGGTGGGCACGCTTTCGCCATTATTGAGCAGTCGTTCATAGGCCTGCGACCAGCGCGGATGCGGGACTTCCGGATTTACGTTGGCCCAGAAGCCATATTCATCGGCGTTGATGTCTTCCCAGAAGCTTTTGGGGCGCGTGTCGGTGAAGGTGAAGCGCACGATCGATTTGATGTTCTTGAAGCCGTATTTCCAAGGTGTGACCAGACGCAGCGGTGCACCGTTCTGCTTTGGCAGTTCTTCGCCGTAAATGCCTGTGGCGATCATGGTCAGTTCATTGGTGGCCTCGGCCATCGTGAGGCCTTCGATATAGGGCCACGGATACCAGAACTGACGCAGGCCCGGCATGGTGTCTTTTTGGCTGGCGGTTTCCATTTCGACATATTTCGCACCTGACAGGGGCTTGGCGAAATCAACCAGCGCCTTCATCGGGAAACCGGACCAGGGCACGGTCATCGCCCAGGCTTCGACACAGCGGAACCGATAGACGCGCTCTTCAAGCGGCATCTTGCGCACAAGTTCTTCGAAATCAATTTCAATCGGTTTTTCAACCAGCCCGTCGATCACCACGGTCCAGGGGCGGATGCGCATGGCCTGAGCTGCCTGCGAGATCGATTTGTGCGATCCGAATTCATAGAAGTTGTTATAGGTCAGCGCCTTGGACTTTTCGGTCATTTCGCGTTCGACCGTGTAGGCCGGGTTGCGATCCACCGGATAAAGATCGGCAGTTGATCCCGACCCCTGTGCCAATGCAGAGCCCAGCGGGAGGCTTGATGCTGTCGCGCCGATCGATCCTGCGGCGATCCCCTTAAGGAATTGGCGGCGGTTTTTATAGATCGATTCCGGCGTTGCGTCTCGTTCGGGGATTTCCCAACCCTTTTTGCGGCGTATCAGCATGTCGTCCTCCAATTGCGCGGGTTTTCTAAATGTCCTTTGAAAACCGGCTTTGGGCAAGTCACGGCTCGGTGATCAGCGGGTGAAATGGTGGCTTGCTCGAAGCGGGTTTACAACTGATCTACGCTCGTTGGGTTTAGTTTGATCAATATTGCGATCAATTGATCGTGCAGGCTGATCAGATGAAGGGTAATGTGATCGCAAATTGCCACACAAGGGGAGGGTGACGTGTTTGAGTTCAAGGATATCGAGATTCTGCAAGATATCATCAAGGCTGGTGGTTTCAGGGCTGCGGCGCAAAAATACAATCTGTCGCAATCAGCGATTTCAGCCCGTGTTTCCGGTCTTGAGAAGAAGCTTGGCATGAAGCTTTTTGACCGGTCCAACAGGCAGGTGCGCCTGACAGCCGCGGGGTTGCGCTTTATCGAGGAGGCACAGCGTTTGTCGCGTGCCCGTGATCGCATCTGGCAGGAACTTACCCATCCGGGGGAACTGAGTGGCACAATCCGGATCGGCGTTGCGGAAACCATTGTACATACGCTGCTGACAGACATGCTCAACAAGCTCAAAGATGACTTTCCCAAAGTTCGTTTTGAGCTGTCGGTTGATACCTCCGGTCAGCTTGGTCGGGCGCTTGACGATGACGAAGTTGATGTCGCGATCATGCTGCGCGAATCCGTTCCAAATGGGGCAGTTGCGGCACCGCTAAAACCAGTTGAGCTTGGCTGGTACTGTGCCGAGGACATGGAAATTGACGAAAATCCGCTGTCGCTTAACGAACTGGCAAGTCATGCCATCGTGACTTTTCCGAAGGGAACACCGCCATTTCGTGAAATCGAAAGTATCTTTTCTGCCCCGGATATTTCACAGCCTGCGCTAAACGGTTCAGCCTCCCTTTCGACGGTAAAATACCTTGTCGCAGGCGGGTTCGGGATAGGTGTTTTGCCGCGGTTGATGGTCCAGAATTCCGTTTTGGATGAACATATTAAGCCGATCCCGGTGTGTCAGGAAGCATCACTGACGGCACTTCATTTTGTGATCGCGTATTTCCCTGAACGAAACAGCGAAATCGGCGCAGCAATTCACGAGGCAGCGAAACTCTTTGATCAAACTGATCTAAAAAAACGATCATAAATTAATTAATTTGATTACTTGACAAGATCAGTTCTGTTTCTCAATCTTTGAAAAGAGGCAGTGAATGGGACTGAAAAATGAACGCGTCAAAAAGCGCCACCCTTTCCGATGACACCGCATATGAGTCAGCATCTGCAATGACGCCTTTGGCGTTGCGCACCGCTATTCGACGTGGCGAACATACGGGACCGACAACAGGTTATGCGTCAGGCTATCTTCAGGGGAACCTGGCGATTTTGCCGAACAGCTATGCCGACGAATTTCTGCAGTTTTGTGCCAAGAATTCAAAATCCTGTCCGCTTATCGGCATGTCCGAGCCGGGATCTCCGTTTATTCCGGCCTTGGGCAAAGATCTTGATATCCGGACCGACCTGCCGGGTTATCGCGTTTTTCGCGGCAGTGCCGACTATACGAGCGTGAGCGACCTGACGGACATCTGGCGTGATGATCTTGTCACCTTTGTTCTGGGATGCTCATTCTCGTTCGAGGCCGCCATCACCCGTGGTGGCGTTCGCCTGCGCCACATGGATGCACGCCGCAATGTGCCGATGTATGTGACCAACATCCAAACGTCGGCGGCTGGGCGTTTTCACGGTCCGCTGGTCGTCTCGATGCGGTCCTTTGCCGCCAGCGACGCCATCCGGGCAATCCTATATTCCGACAGATACAGACTGGCCCACGGTGCACCGGTGCATATCGGTGACCCGGCTCAGATCGGTATCACGGATATCATGAAACCGGACTTCGGCAATGAACCCGTCATTGAAGAAGGGGATATTCCGGTTTTCTGGGCGTGCGGGGTCACGCCACAAATGGCGATCCGCAATGTGATGCCGGAATTTGCCATTACCCACGAACCCGGGCTGATGTTGGTGACAGATGTACTTGCCGAGGCCGCGGAATTTTCCCTTTAGACCACCCTTACGCTAAACAACCATAATCGACGTATCAGAGAGGACTTTAAAATCATGAAAAAGATGGTTTCTTCCCTTTTGGCAGTTTCCGCACTTGGTGCGGGATTTGCTGCCACCCCGGCATTTGCCGAGGAGCTTTCCGTTGTCGGCAGCTGGAGCAGCCTTCCGCTTTACAAGCAGTATGAAAGCCCGTTCTGGACCGAAACCCTGCCTGCAGATTCCAATGGCGAGATCACGGTTCAGATGACGACACACGACCAGATGGGTATCGGTGTCGGCGACGTGTTTCGTCTGGTAAATGATGGCGTTTTCGACGTTGCGATGACAGTTGGTGACTATGCCGTTGGTGATGCCCCGGAACTTGAGGGCCTTGATGTACCGCTTGTCGCCAACACCGCAGCCGAAGCCAAAGCCATGGTCGAAGCGGCCCGTCCGATGGTCGATGACATCTTTGCAGAGCGCTTTAACTCCAAGGTTCTTGCTGTTGCACCGTACCCGCCGCAGGTTGTTTTCTGTGCTGGCGAAGTCAATTCCCTTGCCGATCTGAAAGACAAGAAAGTCCGTGGATCGGGTCGTATGACAACAAAATTCCTTGAAGCACTTGGTGCGGTTGGCGTGAATGTCGCCTTCTCCGAAGTTCCGGGTGCGCTTGAGCGCGGCGTGATTGACTGTGCTGTGACGGGTGCTGGTTCGGGCTATAGCGCTGGCTGGTGGGAAGTTTCCGATCACCTAATGACCATTCCGCTTGGTGGTTGGGACCCTGTTGTCACAGCTATGAACATGGACAAATGGAACAGCCTGTCTTCGGACATGCAGAGCTTCATCATGGATGAAGTCAAAACCAAGTTCGAGGCCCCTGCATGGGCATCTGCGGCTGATGCATTGAGCAATGATGTTGCCTGCCTGACCGGCAATGGCGCATGCCCGGCAGGTGATCCGGCCAGCATGACCCTTGTTGAGGTTTCAGACAGTGACCTGGCAAAAGCCAAGGAAATGCTGACCTCCACCGTTCTGCCGGAGTGGGCCGAGCGTGCTGGTAATGACTGGGTTGCACGCTGGAACGATAGCGTCGGCAAGACTGTCGGTGTTACCGTACCCCTCAACTGATTAACAGTGCTTGGCGGAGGCCCGAACAGTGACCGAAAACTTGATTGCGGCCATCCGCCGCGCCAATCGTATCATCGCGTTGTCCGTCGGATTTGTTCTGACGGGCAGCGTGATCCTGATCATCGCGGAAATTCTGCTACGTGAGGCCGGAATTTCTCTGGGCGGTGCCGAAGAAATTTCGGGCTACGTCATGGCCGGTGTTGCCAGTTGGGGGCTTTCCTACGCGCTGACCGAGTTGGCGCATGTTAGAATTGACCTTATCCGGCTCCGCTTGCAGGAACGCGGAAAGGCATTTCTTGATTTGTTGGCAATTGTCACCCTTGCAGCGGTGGCAACGATTGTCGCCATCCAGTGCTGGCCCGTCCTTTCAAAAACCATTGAACGCGGATCAACTGCGAACACACCGCTTGAAACGCCGCTTTGGATACCGCAGTTGGTCTGGTTTTCCGGTTGGCTTTGGTTTGCGCTGTGTTCCTGTGCGTTGGTGATCCTTACCCTAGTGTTGCTGATGCGCCGTAACTTTGACACGGCAGACTCTTTGGTTGGTGCCCGGTCCGAGCTGGAGCTTGAATCATGATTACAGCAGTTACAGTTTCGCTGTTGGGGCTGCTGGCCTTGTCCATTCCAGTGGGGATTGTGCTTTTCCTTCTCGGTATCGGTGTCGATCAGTTTTTCACGCCGTTTCCGCTGTTGCGCGGTTTGGGGCAGGTGGTCTGGTCTTCTTCAAATTCCTCGACCCTGATTGCCATACCGTTTTTTGTTTTACTCGGTGAGGTGCTTGTACGCGGCGGTATCGCCGCCAAGACCTATGAAGCACTTGATAAGTGGTTCTCATGGCTGCCCGGTGGGTTGGTCCATGCCAATATCGGCACGGCGACAATGTTTTCGGCGACTTCGGGATCGTCTGTTGCGACGGCTGCGACGGTTGCGACTGTGGCAATGCCGCAGGCCGACAAGTTGGGCTATGACCCGAAACTGTTTTCAGGTGCCATTGCGGCGGGTGGCACGCTTGGGATCATGATCCCGCCATCGATCAACTTGATTGTCTATGGTTTCCTGACCGAAACATCGATCCCGCGTTTGTTCCTTGCCGGGCTGGTGCCGGGTTTGGTGATGGCTGTTGCCTTCATGCTTGTGACCGCGGCGATTTGCAAGGTGAAGCCAAGTCTTGGCGGACAAAGCCGTTCGTTTAGCTGGGCGGAGCGGTTTGGTGGCTTAAGGCATCTTGTGCCGATCTTCTTGCTGTTCTTTGTTGTGATCGGATCAATCTATGCCGGATGGGCGACGCCAACAGAATCAGCAGCCGTCGGTGTTGCCATCGCGATGATCATCGCTGCCTTTAACAAGGGAGTGTCGAACGAGATGATCAAGATGTGCTTGCTCGGGACAGTTCGGATCACGGCGATGATCATGCTGGTGATCATCGGGGCCTATTTCCTGAACTTTACACTGACCGCAGCAGGCATGGGGCGGGAGCTCAAGGAACTTCTGGTCGGACTTAACCTTAGTCCGATGGGGACGTTGCTTGTTGTTATTTTGCTCTACATCGTGCTGGGCTTCTTTATTGAAACCTTGTCGCTGATGGTTGCGACCATTCCGATCATTGTACCGATCATGACAGCGATGGGCTTTGACAAGGTCTGGTTTGGGATCCTTTTGATCGTCTTGATCGAAATGGCTTTGATCACCCCGCCTGTCGGATTGAACCTGTATGTCGTGCAGGGTGCTCGAAAGTCGGGGCAATTATCCGAGGTCATGCTGGGTGCTGTTCCCTATGTTCTTGTGATGTTGGCGATGATCGTCGGTCTGATCTTCTTGCCGGAAATCGCACTTTTCCTGCCTGACTATCTCTGAGGCGTATCAGGCCAGGAAGCCTCCCTTAAAACAATTGGCGAATGGACCAGTGTCATCTGGTCCAAGCGCCTCCTCTTTGTCTGAGACCCAGTGTCCAACACATCATTCCAAAAAGATCGGAACCAGAAATGCAGATGAACTTTACCCTGGCAGGGACCGAAATCACCTTTGATATCGACCATTGCACTGTTGCCGGATGGACGGGCAGGGATGCTGCTGCGATCCAGCACCATATCGACGAGCTTGCCGCGATCGGCGTCAAACCGCCCTCAGCCGTGCCGCTTTATTATCGGACCGCCTCAGGGATGGTAACCCAGCAATCCTGTATCGAGGTTGTTGGAAAGGGAACATCGGGCGAAGTCGAGCCGCTCCTGATTGCTTGTGACGGCGAACTTTACCTTGGCCTTGCGTCCGATCATACGGATCGCGAGCTTGAGGCCCACTCGGTCGCATTGTCCAAACAGATCTGCGAAAAACCCGTTGCCTCTGAAATCTGGCGCTTTGACGAGGTCAAAGACCATATCGAGCAGATTGAAATGCGGTCCTGGGTTCAGGAACAGGATGGCGATGACTGGGTGCTTTATCAGGAAGGAACGATTGCTTCGATCCGCCCGTTAAGTGATCTGATCGAAGGATCGCAATTGATGGGAAATGCTGCCAATGGCAAGGCATCTGCCATGCTGTGCGGTACACTTGGCGCAAAGGGCGGGGTTCGCCCGGCCCGCCGGTTCAAAATGGCGTTGCATGATCCAGTACTTGATCGCACGATCACGCACGCCTATGAAATTAGGGAGCTGCCGGAAATCGCATAAGCAATTTCATCGTCAGAACAACACCATAACAGGATGAGGCACCGCCATGGGCGTGATGGTTGACAAGGCCAGACAAGCAATCGACAAGGTCAATCAACTTGGCGAGCTTAAGGACAAGATCTTTACCGAGTTTGATTCTGAGCGGATTTTAAAGGCTGCTGCCGAGGCGGAGCAATATTGCGCGCAAAACCCCGGCGCAGCACTTGCCGGGATGCTGGTGTCGGTCAAGGATCTGTATGACGAGGCGGGCATTGCCACCACGGCGGCATCCGAACTTTTGAAGGGGCGCGCACCAGCCGAGGCTGACAGCGAATGCGTGCGTCGGATCAAGGCTGCCGGGGCCATTCCGTTTGGCCGAACGACGCTCAGCGAATTTGCCTATTCCGGTGTCGGGCTTAATCCGCATTACGGCACGCCGGGCAATATCTTTGACGCAGAGGGCATTCCGGGCGGTTCAACATCGGGCGGTGGTTTGACCGTGGCGCATGGGATTGTGGATTTGGCGCTTGGCACGGATACGGGTGGCTCGATCCGAATTCCATCGGCGATCAACGGGCTTTATGGCATCAAGCCAAGCCGCCTTTCGGTGCCGGGGGCGGGTATTCATCCGCTCGCCAAAAGCTTTGACACGCCGGGGCCGTTGGCGGGCGATCTTGAAACCGCCATTCGTGCGTTTGAAGTTCTGACAGATATTACCGTTACACCGCCGGAAGAGGCGAAAAAATCGCTTCGCATTGGCGTGCCGATGAACGCGTTTGTTGATGGGCTGGATGACCGGGTGAAGGCAGACTTTGCAATGATCTGTGCAAAGCTGAAAGAGGCCGGGCATGAACTGATCGAGATTGATTTTGCTTTCATCGCCAAGAACGCGATCCTCAATAAAGTGCTGGTGTCGTTCGAAGCGCACCGGATCTATGCCAAGGATTTCGCAAAGCTTGAAACGGTGGGTGATCCGCGCGTTTTGTCGCGGATGAAGTTTGCCGATACGTTATCAAGTGATGAAGTGATCGACGCCTATGCCAAGCGGACCGATATCGTATCGATGTTCGGGACGGCGATGGCGGATGTTGACGTCATGATCGCGCCGACCTTGCCGCGCATGGCACCCAAGATTGCCGAGGTCGAAGCCGATTTTGACAACCTGAATGCCCTGATGTTGCGCAATACCGGTTACCTTAACCTTGTCGATGCCTGCGCGATGTCGATGCCGGTTCATATCAAAGGCGAGGTTGCGCCGGCCGCCCTTATGATCGGGGCGCCACATGGGCACGATCAGGCGATCCTGGCAGCAGCCCGGTTGATTGATCCGCTGTTTGCCTGAAGAAGGTGACTGAACAAGAAAGCGGCCCGGAAGTTCCGGGCCGTTTTTGTTTAGAGGTCGAGCGTCAGGCGACCGCTGCTTTGCATTCGGGAGACGCAAATGCACATCTGATCGTTCTGGGCTTTCTGGCTGTCGCTAAGATAGGCGTCGCGATGTGACAGATCACCGTCATGCGAAATCACAACCGACGTACAGATCCCGCAATTGCCCTTTTTGCAGTCGTAAAGCGGATCGATCCCTTCATCGATCAGGACATCGAGGACAGATTTTCCAACCGGAACTTCGAAGGTTTGGCCGCTTTGCGCCAGATGAACTTCGAAACTGGTGTCATCAAGCTGTGCGGCAGGCGTGGTGAAGCGTTCATAATGCACATTCTCCGACGCCCAGCGATTGCGGCGTGCGGTGTCAAGAACGGCATCAATCAGGCCGCCCGGGCCACAAACATAAACGTGCTTTCCGGCTTCTGCGGTGCCAAGGATGCTGGCAAGAGGCATGCTGCGTGACGCATCGCCGCCGTCGAAATAAAGCGCGCATCGCCCATCGGCGGCATCAAGGGCCTCTGTCATCAGGGCCATATCTGTGTGGTTGCGGCTGGCATAGTGCAGGACGAAGTCCTTACCGGCCTGTTGTAGCGCGGTCGCCATGGCAAGGATTGGCGTGATGCCAATCCCGCCTGCAATCAGGATTGTTTTGGCCGCACTCTCAACAAGCGGGAAGTCGTTTTGCGGCAGGTCGATTTCGAGGGCATCGCCGGTTTTGACCTTTTGATGCATATACATGGACCCGCCTTCGCCGCCTTCTTCGCGCAGTACGGCGATCCGGTACAGATCAGGCTCACCCGGATTGATGATCGAATAGGACCGTTTAACAGACTGGCCGGCTGTGTCGGTTACGGAGAGTTTGATATGCGCACCCGGTTCGGCGGGCGGCAGGCTTGTGGCATTGGTGGCAACAAGATCAAAACCGCGTATGCGGTCGGTCAGGTCATGGACCTGTTGAACGGTAACTTCAGGCATGGCGATTTTCCTTCCCAGGCCCCCGGATTTTTTCCAGGTGTGTTTGTCTGTGGGCTTGACTGGATCCAGATTAGATCAATTGGATCCAATTTTGTCAAACCTGATGGGACCGGAAAATATAAGGCGGGGCGAATTAAGCGGTATCTTCGCGTTCGATTACGGTGAAGTTATCGGGCATATCCTGTGTCGGACCAAGGATTTGCGTATAGCGCAATGCTGCATTGGCATGTTCACGCATCAGGGCTTCGGCGCGCGCACCCTGGCCGTTGTCGATGGCGTCGAAAATGATGTGATGCTGCATGTGGCTGAAATTGAATCGGCGGAATTCGCCGGTCATGTCATCGCGGTTAAAGGCGATGGAAGACACGGATGCAAATGGCAGGTGGTCATTGCGCGACAGGGCATCCTCGATGGCGACATTCCGGCTGGCCTCGATGATGGTGTTGTGAAAGCGCATGTTGAAATCGTGATAGGTTTCCATGTCCTCATCGGTCAGGAAACCCTTGGAAAACAGGGCGTCACCCGTGGACAGGCATTCAATCAGGTGGCTGCGCGCCGGAAGGGAAATACCGCGTTCACTAGCCAGGCGCGCAGCAAGTCCTTCGAGGACACCGCGCACTTCGATGGCATCGGCAATTTCGGTCGGGGTGATGGCGCGCACAGTGTATCCGCGACGATCCCCTTTGCGCAGCAGGCCTTCCTGTTCGAGTGTCCGAAAGGCAATCCGGACCGGTGTGCGCGATACGCCAAGCCGTTCAGCAATCGGGATTTCTGCCACCCGCTCGCCGGGTGGAAGTTCCCCGTTGGCGATCATTTTCCGCAAGGTGATCAGGACGCGCTGGCCGTGTTTGCTCATGCCGGTTTCCGTTTTTGTGACTGCCGGGCGATCATAGTTCAGATCGAATTGTTTAAAAAGCATCTTGCCAAATTGGATCCAATTTGATTACGCTTAGAAGCATAACAAGAAATCTTGGTGGTAAAAATTCCACCTGCAAGCAACCTTGATTGGCCTTGCGCCAAGGGAGAGAAACATGTTCCTGCGTAACTTCTGGTACGTCGCAGGCTGGGATGGCGAAATTGGTCGCACCCCCGTCGCGCGCACGATCTGCAATGAAAATGTCGTTTTGTATCGCCGTGCCGACCGGTCACTGGTCGCACTTGAAGACAGCTGCCCGCATCGTCTTCTGCCACTGAGCCAGGGTTATGTCGAAGGCGATCGTCTTGTGTGTGGCTATCACGGGCTGGAATTTGATGGTGACGGTGCATGCGTGCATATGCCCAACCAGCAAAGCATCCACCCGGAAGCCTGTGTCCGGGCCTATCCGGTGGTCGAGAAGGACCGCTTTGTCTGGGTCTGGATCGGCGACAAGGAAAAGGCCGACGAGGCGCTTGTGCCTGAGATCCCGCATGCATCCGAAGAAGGCTGGGTCTTTGACGGCGGGACCTATGATGTGAAATGCGGGTATGAGCTTCTGGTCGATAACCTGATGGATCTGAGCCACGAGACCTATGTGCATCCATCCAGCATCGGTCAGCTTGAAATCACCGAAAGCCTGCCGCAGACACGATCCGATGACGAAAGTGTCACGGTTGAACGCTGGATGGAAAACATCGTGCCGCCGCCGTTCTGGGCCAATAACCTGAAATCCAAGGAAGTCTGCGACCGCTGGCAGATCTGTACCTTTACCCTGCCATCCAATGTGATGATTGATGTCGGTGTTGCGCTTGCCGGGACCGGCGCGCAGCAAGGTGATCGATCCAAGGGTGTAACCGGCATTGTCGTGAACTGCATGACGCCGGAAACAGAAACCACATGCCGCTACTACTGGGGCATGGTGCGCAACTTTGACATAGATGATAACGGGCTGACCCAAAACATCAAAGATGCGCAGGCCAAGGTGTTCTATGAGGATCTTGAAGTGGTTGAAGGTCAGCAGGCCAACATGCTGCGCCATCCGGAACGCAAGCTTTTGAACTTCAATATTGATGCGGGCGGTGTGCGTGCGCGTCGTCTGATTGATCGGGCACTTGCTGCTGCGGCGGAATAACCAACGCATAAAAAGACAAAGCCGGATCCAAACCGGTCAAAGAACGCTACCAAAAGAGAGAGACGCTCAGTGCTGTGAAACACCGCGCCAAAACCGTGCCAAGCGGGCGGGGGGTGCTGAGCGCATTTTCAGGGAAAACGTCTGAGGTTGAAAATGTTTAAACGCCTGTTTGTATCGGCAGCAGTTGCTGCTGGCTGTTTGGCAAGTGCGCTTTCTGCGCAGGCCGAACCGGAATTTACCTTCGTTTTGGAACATGTGCTGGGGCCCAAGGCAACGGCACAGGCCAAGTTCCTTGAGCCATGGGCCCAGCGGATCGAGGAACAATCTGACGGTCGCATCAAGATCGAGATTTACCCGGCGATGGCGCTTGGTGGCAAACCGACCGAGCTTTACAGCCATATTCGCGATGGCGCGGTTGATCTGGGTTGGAGTGCACTTGGTTATACGCCGGGTGTCTATCCGCGCAGTGAAGTGTTTGAACTGCCGTTTGTTCATACCGGCAGTGCGGCCATCACCAACATGGCCATTCAGGATATCTATGAAGAGCACCTGTCGCAGGACTTTGACGATATCAAGCCTTTGCTGATCCATGTCCATACCGGGCAGGCGATCTTCACCACCGAGAAAAAGATCGAAAGCCTTGCCGATGTCGAAGGCATGAAACTGCGCGCGCCGTCACGCACCGGCGCCTGGATGCTCGAAAGCTGGGGCGCACAACCGGTCAGCATGCCGGTGCCAGATTTGCCGCAGGCCTTGTCGCTTGGTGTTGTGGACGGTGCGCTAATCCCGCACGAGGTCGCCATTCCGTTCAAGATCCCGGATATGACCCAGTATGCCATCGAGGGGGATCAGGGTGTCCGGTTTGGCACGCTGGTCTTCATGTTTGCGATGAACAAGGATCGTTATGAAGCCCTGCCAGATGATCTGAAAAAGGTTATCGATGATAACTCTGGCCAGAACATCGCGCGCGAAATTGGCGAGGCTTGGGACGCAATTGAACCCCGCGGTGAAGAGATTTTCGCCAAATCGGGTGAGTTGGTGACGCTTTCAGCCGACGAAACCGCAAAGTTCGCCGCAAAGGCCGATGAGGTGATTGATCGCTGGATCGCGGAAATGAACGACAAGGGCGTCGATGGTGCCGCCATTGTCGCGGCTGCACGTGCGGCGATTGCCAAGCACAGCCAGTAAGAGGCTTTCAGCCCGCTGACCGGGTTGCTCCTTTCCTGGTCACAGGCATCGTGCGTCGCAAGGGTGTGGTGTTCTTGTGACGCACATATATAAAAACGGCCCGGAATTTTCCGGGCCGTTTTGAGTTGGGGACGCGAAAAGTTGGTGCTTAGCCTTCAAGCAGGGAACGCAGCATCCAGGCGGTTTTTTCATGGACCTGAATACGGGCGGTCAGAAGGTCTGCGGTGGCGTCGTCATCCGAGCTATCGCAAATCGGATAGAGCGAACGCGCGGTCTTGATCACGGTTTCATGGCCTTCGACCAGTTGCGCAATCATGTCTTTGGCGGCAGGAACACCTTTTTCTTCCTTGATTGCGGTCAGTTCGCCGTAAGCCGAGAAGCTGGCAGGCGCATAGGCACCCAGCGAACGGATCCGTTCGGCAACCTCGTCAATCGCGGTTGCCAGTTCGGTGTACTGTTCTTCAAACATGGTGTGCAGGGTCTGGAACATCGGACCCGTCACGTTCCAATGGAAATTGTGCGTTTTCAGATAGAGCGCATAGCTGTCGGCCAGAACGCGGCCAAGTCCGTCGGCGATAGCGGTGCGGTTGGATTCATTGATGCCGATATCGATCTGCATGTTTATCTCCTTTCGCCGCTTTCAATCCAAGCGGGCTTTGTGCTTTTTCGTGTTGAAGGCAGTATGAATGACAGCTGTTAATTACACCAATTGATTGTCTAACTGTTTGCGATAGGGCAATTCTATTACTGGAAGTGGGGTTATTTTTAAGG
>NZ_DCAO01000106.1:0-818 GCF_002311515.1 Thalassospira sp. UBA1131 | reverse complement strand
GCGACAGTTGAATTCAATGAAATCAACATGTTGCGTTTCAGATGCCTTTATTGGAACACAATTCGCCCTGAAATGGCCCAATGTGACCTGTTTTCCCGCCTTGATTTCCGGGCATATTCACAACTGTCAGTCGAGGACGTGGTCAGCAGTCTCTGTCCCCCCTCACGATACTGGCCCAAATGGTTTCAGGTTGTTCCCCCACCTGAAATACCCCGGCTGACTTGGTCTCCCCAAGACCATGAATGACCCCGAATAGATTGGGGCGGGTTTTATCCCGCCCCACTTTTTTGTCCGGATGGCGGGGCGGCAAGATCGCCCCATATCAGCGCCGCCGCAATTGCCCCAATTTGCCCCCAAATGGTCATCAGACACCGTATTTTGAGCCGCATTTCAAAGGCATATTCCTAACTGTCGGATGCGAAAACTTCGATGCCGTGCCCCTCCCTCACGGCGCATCGAGGCCCGGAACGGACGCCCTTATCCCCCAAGGCGTCATGCACCCCACGGGCAAGGCAGCGCATCTGACAGGTCTCCCCAAGACCATCTGTCCCCAAAGCCCGGGCGAGCTTACAGCTCCCCGGGCTTTTAATTTGCCCGGGACGCGCCGTTGGTCACGATTTTCAGGCGCGCGATACCGTTTGGTGGTCTGTGTCTTGTGCCGGGGTGTGACCGGTGATTTTGATTGGTGAGAGCGAGAAGATTTTGGTCGGTTTTTCCCGACCACGAACCGTAACATCACCGCGCGGCGTCCATGCCGGAATATCGTCGTGATTGCCACAGGCACGCACTGTATCCTCTGTTGCAAGGATATAGGTGCC
>NZ_DCAO01000045.1 GCF_002311515.1 Thalassospira sp. UBA1131 | reverse complement strand
TCAATCAGACCAACCCGGAAACCGGCCAGCCGTGGGGCGAACCGGAAGTGGCCGAGACCATTTCGCTTAAAGAGCTTGAGCAGGGCGATGCCCTTGATGAAAAGCGCATCGATGCCATTGTCGCCTTCCTCAAGACATTGACCGACGCGCGCTATGAACCGCTTTTGGAACAGCAGCAGGCGGCCACAGCTAACTAAGCTTTCAGCGTTTCTATCACCGCACTTTGTGCCAAGTCGCCAAGTCCGGACTTTGTTGCCATTTCGAACACTTCAAACGCACTTTGGCCAACTGGCGTCGACATGCCGAGTTCCTTGACCAAGGCAACCGCATAGGATGCATCCGTGGCGCGCAAGGCATTGGTGAAGTGGATGTTTTCGTGATGATTGCCGCTGACCATGCCAGGAACCGTCATAAGGCCGGACCCACTGGCATTTGCGCCAATGGCAAAGGTATCGGCAACGGTTTGGCCATCAAGCCCCGCCTTTTGCGCGACCGCGACCAGTTCGGCGGCGGCAGCAATATGAACAGCGCCGAGCAAGTTGTGCATCAACTTGTAAACCGTGCCGGATCCGATCGGGCCGAAATGAATGGTCTTTTTGCCGGTGTCATTGAGGATCGGGGTAATGCGATCAAGGGTTTCAGGCGCAGCTCCGATCAAAAAGATGGTGTTGCCCGCTTCAACATCGATGGGAATACCCGTTACCGGGCTATCAACATATCGTACACCAGCAGCCTCTATTGTTTTTGAAAGCTCAAGCACAAAGGCGTGCGACAGGGTGGAGCATTCAATCGCAATGCTGTCTTTTCGCATGGTGGCCAGCGCACCATCATCGCCCAGCCAAACAGAGCGTGCTGCCGCGTCATCAGACATAAATGAAATCACGGTATCGACATCTTTGGCGGCCATTGCCGGTGTGTCGCAGGCGACCGCGCCAAGGGCTACAAGCAGGTCAAGCTTGGCTTTGTTTCTGTTCCAGACCTTGACGTCATACCCCTTTGAAAGCAGGCGTTTGATCATCGCCGATGCCATGCGGCCAGCGCCAAGAAAGCCGATTGTGTGGGGCATCACTATTCCCTTCGATCTATTCGGATAAAAGAAAACGGTCCGCCGTAATGGCAGACCGTGAAAATGTGTCGGGGTGGTCTGCGATCAGATCAGGACAAGCTCACTTTGACATATTCGCCGGGGGCCGGGCCAATGACCTTAAGCTTGCCATCGCCCGGTTTGCGGGCATCGACCTTGCCGCCGGCACGACGGCCGACCCAGTTTTGCCAATCGGTCCACCAGGATCCTTCATGCTGGGCGGCCTTGGCCATCCAGTCTTCCGGGTTGGCCGGATTGCGATTGTACGTCCAATAGCAATATTTCTTGGCTGCAGGCGGGTTGACCACACCGGCAATATGCCCCGATGCCGAGAGGACGAATTTGACCTGGCCTGACATCAATTGCGTCCCGGCGTAGGTTGCCTGCCACGGTGCGATATGGTCTTCGCGGGTTGAAAGGAAATAGACCGGGATCTTGATGTCACGCAGATCAATCGGTTCGCCAAAGATCTTGATGCCGCCCGGCTCACGCAACAGGTTCTTGTTATACATATTGCGCAAATAGAAGCTGTGCATTGCCTTGGGCATGCGGGTGGAATCGGAGTTCCAATACAGCAAATCAAACGGGAACGGATCCTTGCCCAGCATGTAGTTGGACACCACAAACGACCAGATCAGATCATTGGCGCGCAGCATGTTAAACGACATCGACATATCGCGCCCGTCAAGGTAGCCCTCTTTGGACATCTTGTGTTCAAGGCTTTTGATCTGTTCGTCATCCACAAAGACCGAAAGTTCACCCGACTTTTCAAAATCGGTCAGCGTGGTCAGGAAGGTCGCGGATTTAACCCGGTCATCCCCTATTTTCGCCATATAGGCCAATGTTGAGGCCAGAAGCGTACCACCAAGGCAATAGCCGATGGCGTTGACCTCTTTCTCGCCGGTGGCCTGTTCGATCATGTCAAGGGCGGCAAGAACGCCCTCCTTGGCGTAGTCTTCAAACGATTTTTCGGCAAGTTCGCTGTCCGGGTTAACCCAGGACAGGACAAACACCGTGTGGCCCTGATCAACCGCCCATTTGATGAAGGAGTTTTCCGGGCGCAGATCAAGAATGTAGTATTTGTTGATCCATGGCGGGACGATCACAAGCGGGCGTTTTGCGACCTTGTCGGTGCTTGGCTTGTATTGCAGAAGTTCCATCAACGGCGTTTTGCCGACCACTGATCCTTCGGTGGTGGCGACGTTTTCGCCAACCTTGAAGGCATCAAGATCGGTCATGCGGATTTGCAGTTTGCCCTTGCCGCGCTCAAGGTCTTCCAGAAGGTTTTGCAAACCCTTAAGCAGGTTTTCACCACCAGATTCGATTGTGGTCCGTATGACTTCCGGGTTGGTCATCAGGAAGTTGGTCGGCGAAATCGCATCGACGAATTGACGGGTGTAAAATTCGACTTTCTGGGCGGTTTTGTCGTCAAGCCCGTCCACGTCATGGACAACGTTTTGCATCCATTGGGATGACAGCAAATATGACTGCTTGATGAAATCAAACAGTTCATTGTTTTCCCATGCCTCGTCACGGAATCGACGATCCCCCTTTTGCGGGGAGACAACCGGTTCGGCTTCTTCGCCCATCATACGCAGGGTGGTGTTGTGCCACAGGGTATAATATTGCTGCCAAAGCTCCATCTGGGCTTCGACCAGCTTGACCGGGTTTTGCATCATATGCGTGGTCAATTCGGCAAAGGCAGAGCCGATATTAAGCGGGTCCGGGTCGGATATTTCCGGATCTTCTGCCTGCTTTGCCAGGAATTCAGACACAAGTCGTTGACTTTTCTCAGCAATCTCTGCCATAGCGGCAGAGAGCTTTTCGGGATCCGGATGTTTGTTTTCAGTTTCGATGGCCTGTTGATCGCTCATGGGGCATTCCCTTATGATACCGCCGCGGATACAAGGTAACTTCAGAACATTTTTGCGTCTTTGCAATATCGCAAGACTTTTGACGTTCTATGTTCCGGGTATCCGATTGACGTTCCGGGTTGAAACTTTGCTTGATCCCAAGCTTATCATGGCCTTAGCCTAGCGCGTCGTTTAGGGGTAGTACAAGAATTATAAGGTGACGTTTTTGCGGATTGATTTAATGCAGACGTCGTCCAACTGAATTTGGAGCAGCGAAAAGAAATGGGCGTTCTGAAATCGACCACCGGGCAGGGGGCTTGGCAGGAGACTGCAAGGGGGAAGCTGCGGGTATTGCTGCAGACGGGCTCGGCCCTGGCTGTGGTGCTGACACTTGGCGCCTGTTCTTCGGTTCCCGATGCGATCAATCCGGTCGAGTGGGGCAAATCCGTCGGTGATATGTTTGATGGCGAAGATGAAGAGCGCGCCGTCAAATCCGACGAAGCCATTCCAGGTGAGGATGGCGAATACCCGAACCTTTCCGACACGCCCGCCAAACCGGTTGTCACCGGCGATGCAGAACGTGATGCACTGGTTGCCGGCCTGGCAGCAGACCGCCAGAATGCCCAGTATGAGCAGGGTGGCCGCCGTCAAAGCAGCCCGCCTGTGAACGCGCTGCAAGCCGCACCGGCAGCACCGGCGTCGCAACCCGCGATCAATCCGGCACCGACAACACCGGTTTCCAGCAGTTCGATGGCCGATACCGGCAGTTCTGCGGCGGCAACTGCCACCACGAGCGCGGTAACCTCTGCGCCAAGCGGCTCCAAGATTGCCGACGAATGGAATGCAAAATCACCTTCCAGTGGTCCGGTCCCGACGCCAGAAGCCCCGCCTGCAGCACCGACTGCGGCACAGGGGGCTGATGCCCGGGCCCAGCAGCTCGCAGCCTATGAGGCAGCACAGGCAGCGCAAAGTGGGCAGCCTGCACAACAGACAAGTGCGGGTACTCCGGCATCGTCTGGTGATCCGGTCATGGATCAGTATCAGCGTCGTCTGGCCGAAGGTCAGGGCGTCTTTGCCAACGAACCGGCGCCAGTGCAGACGCAGGAATTTGATTATTCGATGTATTCCGACAATGGTTCGGTGATCGTCGATGAAAGCCAGTTGGGCGGGGCGGAGCCGATGTATGGCGACTCCATGACTGTTGACATGACGGTCACCAACGATGCGCTGGCATCGCGCCTTGGCGTGCAGTCGATTGATCGGGTTGGTCCGGCTGTCAATGAAGTCCAGATCGCACAGATCCAGTTCGCGCACGGTTCGACCAACCTTGGTGGTGCCGATTACAACGTGCTTGAACAGGTTGCCGCAACATGGCAGCAGACCAGCGGCTTTATCCGCGTGATTGGTCATGCGTCGATGCGTACAGGCAACATGTCGCTTGAACAGCACCTGGCGGTAAACCGCCGTGTGTCCGAAGGCCGTGCGGCGGCCGTCGTGTCGCGTTTGATTGAGCTTGGCGTCAATCCGAATGCAATCTTTGTCGGGGCGGATGGCTCGGCCGATCCGCGCTACTACGAAGGCGTTCCGGCGGGCGAAGCCGGCAACCGCCGTGTCGAGATTTATCTGGATTACTGATCACGTCGATCAGAACAGTTCAGAACCAAACAGCAAAACGCGGAGGGAGAAATCCTTCCGCGTTTTTTTGCGTTTGGGCATCGTACGTGCGGGATCGGGCGTGCCGAAATGGTCGGGTTTTTGCCGTCAGCCTGACGTCACCCGGTCCTTTCCATGCCGTAAATCGCATTTATGCGTATTTTCCGCGCATTAATTCGTTGAGTATGATTTCAAGAAAAGGTACATCCTTCGAATTGTACGCTATTAATGGCCTGAATATCGGGTCTAAACGCAACTTTCGAGAAATCGAGGATATGCTTTTCGCATAAAATTCGAATTTCAGTGATTTGACGAGGAAACAGGATAATGTCGCAGGACTTCCACCGCATAAAACGTCTTCCGCCTTATGTATTCGCAGAAGTAAATGCGATGAAGGCGGCGGCGCGGCGAGCGGGGGAGGACATTATCGATTTCGGCATGGGCAACCCGGACCCGGCGACCCCACAGCATATCGTGGATAAGCTGGTTGAAACGGTCCAGAACCCGCGCACCCATGGCTATTCGATGTCGCGCGGCATTCCCGGCCTGCGCAAGGCATTGGCGGCCTATTACGGCCGTCGTTTTGGCGTGGATATTGATCCGGAAACCGAAACCGTTGTGACCCTTGGTTCCAAGGAAGGATTGGCAAACCTGGCTGCGGCGATCACAAGCCCAGGCGATATCTTTTTGGTGCCCAACCCGTCCTATCCGATCCATGCATTCGGCTTCATCATTGCCGGGGCCGCATTGCGCCATATTCCGATTGGTCACGATGATCAGGGGACATTTAATACCGAAAGCTTTATGGATCAGCTTCATCGCGCGGTGAAACACTCGGTCCCGAAACCAAGTGCAGTTGTTCTGAACTTCCCGGCCAACCCGACCGCCCTTGTGGTGGATCTGGCGTTCTACCAGGAAGTTGTCGATTTCTGCCGCAAGCATGAAATCTATGTGCTGTCGGACATTGCCTATTCCGAGATTTATTTTGATGGCAATCCGCCGCCCTCGATCCTGCAGTGTCAGGGCGCAAAGGATATCGCCGTTGAATTCTATTCGCTGTCGAAAACCTATTCGATGGCGGGCTGGCGTATCGGGTTTGCCACCGGCAATAAAAAGCTGATCAACGCACTGACCCGCATCAAGTCATATCTTGATTACGGTGCCTTTACCCCGGTTCAGGTCGCCGCAACCGCAGCCCTCAACGGTCCGCAGGATTGTGTCGAGGAATTCCGCAATCTGTACCGCGAGCGCCGCGATATCTTTATCGAAGGGGCGCAAAGTGCCGGTTGGGAAATCCCGAGCCCGGCGGCAACGATGTTTGCCTGGGCACCGATCCCCGATGCCTTTGCCGAACTGGGTTCGCTTGATTTTTCCAAGCTTCTTTTGCAGGAAGCAGGCGTTGCCGTGGCACCGGGTCTTGGCTTTGGCGAGTATGGTGATCGCCATGTGCGTATCGCGCTTGTTGAAAACAAGCACCGCATTCGTCAGGCCAATCGCAACATCAAACAGTTCTTCGCCAAGTGCCCCGATGCAGAATCTGCACGTGAACTGTTGAAGAAATCCGTCTGATATCTCATAAAGCATTCTGTGTTTCGCCCGGGACATGTCCCGGGCGTTCTGTTATCAGGGCGCAGTGATCTTTTTTGATCACGGGCGGAGCCAAAGATGTAACCACGCGACAAGGAGTTATCGTGAAAGACGTCGTCAAAATCGGTGTGGCAGGCCTTGGTACGGTCGGTGCCGGAACCGTTAAACTGCTGAGTGAACATCGCGACCTTCTGACAGACCGTTCGGGTCGCCAGATTGTCGTCACAGCGGTATCGGCGCGTGATCGAACTCGCGATCGTGGTTTTTCCACCGAAGGCCTGACCTGGTATGATGATGCCCGTGACCTTGCCGCAGACAAGGATATCGACATCCTTGTCGAACTGATCGGCGGATCGGATGGCATTGCCTATGACACCTGCAAGGCCGCCCTTGAAAACGGCAAGCACGTTGTGACCGCCAATAAGGCACTGATTGCGCTTAAGGGTGCGGAACTTGCACGGATTGCTGATGCCAACAATGTCACCATTGCCTATGAGGCGGCGGTTGCTGGCGGTATTCCGGTGATCAAGGCACTGCGTGAAGGTCTGGCTGGTAACGAGATTTCGCGCGTGACCGGTATTTTGAACGGCACGTGTAACTACATCCTGACCACCATGCGTGAACAGGGCCGTGACTTTGCCGACGTTCTGGCAGAGGCACAAAAACTTGGTTATGCCGAAGCCGATCCGACCTTTGATGTCGATGGCATTGATGCCGCGCACAAGCTTGCGATCCTGGCGAGCCTTGCCTTTGGGGTCGAAGTCGACTTTGACGCGGTTGCGGTCGAAGGCATCCGCAGCGTTTCAGCGCTTGATATCCAGCTTGCTGAAGAACTTGGGTATCGCATCAAGCTGCTTGGCATTGCCAAACAGACTGCCGAGGGCATCGAGCAGCGCGTATCCCCGGTGATGGTCGATCGTGCAACCCAGATTTCCAAGGTCGAAGG
>NZ_DCAO01000083.1:4510-14266 GCF_002311515.1 Thalassospira sp. UBA1131 | reverse complement strand
CTGGAAACCCAGTTCCTGCGTCTGTCGGTCGAGCTGGAGGTCACCCGCCGTCTCGCCAATGCCAAAGACCCTGCCCTGACTGTCAAAGCGCACTCCATCCTTGCTCAGCAAAATGCGGTCAGTGCTGCAAACGATCTTGATACCTTTGGCAAGCTTGATCGCGATTTCCATTACGCACTTTATGAGGCCGCCGGTGTTGCCCAACTCTATGGCGTGGTTGAAGCCAGGTCGGGTCACATTGACCGCCTTCGCAAGCTCAACCTGCCCGACCCGGGAAAATCGGCATCCATCCTTGATTGTCATGCGCGCATTCTGGCTGCGATTGACAAGGGCGGCGCCGACACCGCCTGCGAGGTCGTTCGCGAACATTTGATGGGAACCCTTGCCACCGTCGATGCCATCCGCGAACGCCATCCGTCCTTCTTCTAGGACGGCACAGTTACCCCCAGGCGACCTAACCGATCAGGCCGTTTCCCTTCATGAAGCTTGAAAGCTTTTCCTGCTGGGCCTCGGTCAACGGCCAGGCAGACGGCGGGCGCGTAGCCCCGCAATCATCACCCATTAATTTGAGCGCTGCCTTCACACCGGTTACGTTGGTGCCGTTCATTTCCTCGGCCCGGACTTCTTCAAAGGCCTTCATTTCGGCGATCAACTGGCGGGCCTTGGCATAGTCGCCGGCTTCAAGGGCGGCGTGAATGGCCATGGAGCGTTCCGGCCAGACATTGATCAGGCCAGATGTAAATCCACGGGCGCCAACGGCATAAAATGCCGGAGCCCATGTTTCAGCAAGACCCCCGACCCAGACGATATCCGGATCGCAGGCATGAATTGCCTCGGCCAGCTTCATCGGGTTTGGCGTTGCCCATTTAACACCAGCAACACCTTCGACGGCACACAATTCCGTAATGGCCTTGGTGCCAATGGCATCGTTACGCAGATACAGCATCATCGGTAAACCACCGGACGCATCGGCAATCCGTTTGATGTAGTCAACAACACCGCGCGGGGCGACAAACGGGTCTGGCGGCTGATGGATCATCAAGGCCTCTGCCCCGGCCTCTGCCGATGCCTTGGCAAGCGCGCAGGCATCACGTACACCGCGACCAATCCCAGCCAACATCGGTGCACGACCATCCAGCATCTCGGCGACTGAGCGCGCGATTGTGATCGCCTCGTCGGTGGTCAGTGCGTAAAATTCGCCGGTATTGCCATTCACAACCGGGAAATGCACCCCTGCGGCCAGCGCACGATCAATCACAGGCACGAGCTTCTTGGGCGCGACATCACCATTGTCGTCATAGGGCGTGACAAGAATGCCCGAAATCCCCGACAAAACGGCGCGCAATTCAGTTTTTGAAAGTGCCATGGTTTCCTTATCCCCGTGCCGTGGCCCGCGTGCCGCGGATCAAATATCCGGCTGACTGGCGAGACCATCTTGTAATATTTAATTACATCTTGAATAACAAGTATACGCGGATATGGCAATTCCAATTATGCGCTTAAGACACCGGAAAGCGCGGTTCAGGCATACATGTACAATTACACCTGTGTTGCAAACAGGTGATCATCAGAAAGTTACAAGTTGGAAAAAGCCGCTTACAGGTCAGGCAAAGCGGCGAAACAGACCACGCCGTTCGCGGCAGATCATGGTCAAACCGGCCTTCCGCGCGAGGTTCACGGCCGTCAATGTCGGGCCCGAAAGGGTTACAAGCCCGCCCACCCCGAATTGCACGGTCTTGGTGACAATTTCATAGGAACAGCGGCTGGTCATCAGAATGAACCCGCCGGTCGGATCGATCCCCTGTCGCGCCACCGCACCAAGCACCTTATCAAGCGCGTTGTGGCGTCCGATATCTTCGCGGACCAGAACGATGTTACCGCTACCATCGACAAAGGCGCTGGCATGTAGCAACCCGCCGCCTTCGCGATTGCGGGTCTGATAGTCCGGAAGTGCGTCAATCGCCCGCAAGACAACATCTTGCGTCATGTTGGATGGGGTGACCGTCCCGATCTTGTCCATGGCGACGGCTTCAAGCGATTGCACACCGCACAAACCACAGCCAGATCGACCTTCGAGTGTGCGTTGGCGATCGGCAAGACGATCAAAGACATCTTCATGCAGATCAGCCTCGATCACATAACCCTGTAGGGTCTTGCGCACGTCGCGCAGCGTGATCTGGGAAATGTCATCGGCAATGCCTTCGGACAGGGCAAAGCCGACCATGAAATCTTCAAGGTCATGCGGTGAAACCATCATCACCGCGTGCGATTGACCATTAAACGTCAAAGCAGCCGGAACTTCCGGCTGCAACATGATCGGCGCGTCATCATTACCATCATCGCCTGATACGGCACGCGCAAGGTCGAAGTCGCGCCCGTCCAGAATGCGATTTTGCGATGGCTTGGCCATCATGCGGCTTCCTTGACCTTCCGGATTTTCGGCGCGGCCTTGATCACCAAAGGATGGAAGTCGGCCTTGCCTTCGGCGATCATGTCAAACAGCTGCTTGCGCATGCGCGGTTCCCAGAAATCGCTGATATGGTTGGCAACACCATCAACGCCCTCGCCCTCGGGCTGGGATTTGAAGAAGGTCGCGATCTGATTGGCCATATAGACAAGTTTGTCGGGTGCCATTGCGGTTCACTCTTTGACTGTAAACTTTGTATTCAAGCAGGAGAGCCAGACATCATGCCAAGGGAGTATAGCACAATGTCTGGCGCGTTATCCTATTCGGCGGCATCAACACGCGGTTTGATCCGGCGTGACTGTTCGGCCTGACGATCATATTCGACCTGCCATTCGGTCGGGCCATTGGAGGACGAAACCTGAACCGCGGTAACCTTGTATTCCGGGCAGTTTGTCGCCCAGTCGGTATAGTCCGTGGTGATCACGTTGGCCTGTGTGCCCGGATGGTGGAAGGTTGTGTAAACCACACCCGGTGCGACACGGTCGGTAATGGTGGCACGAAGGGATGTTTCGCCCGACCGGGATGCCAGACGGATCCAGTCGCCTTCACGAATGCCACGCTGTTCGGCATCGTGCGGATGGATTTCCAGCAAGTCTTCCTTATGCCAGGTCGTGTTTTCCGTGCGCCTGGTCTGTGCGCCGACATTATACTGACTGAGAATTCGTCCCGTCGTCAGCAGAAGCGGGAAGCGCGGACCTGTACGTTCGTCGGTTGCGACATATTCGGTGACAACAAACTTGCCCTTGCCACGGACGAAGCCATCGATATGCATGACCGGGGTCCCTTCGGGCGCCTTGTCATTACACGGCCACTGAACCGAGCCTTTTTCTTCCAGCAGGTCATAGCTGACTTTGGCAAAGCTTGGCGTCGTCTTGGCGATTTCATCCATGACCTGCGACGGATGGGTGTAGTTCCAGTCAAGACCCATCGCACGGGCCAGGTTCTGGGTAACTTCCCAATCGGCAAAGCCATTAAGCGGTGTCATCACCTTACGCACGCGGTTAATGCGGCGTTCGGCGTTGGTAAAGGTCCCGTCCTTTTCAAGGAAGGTCGACCCCGGCAGGAAGACATGCGCGTAGTTGGCGGTTTCATTGAGGAACAAGTCATGGACGACCACACATTCCATTGCCGCCAGACCGGCTGCCACATGTTTGGTATCGGGGTCAGATTGCAGGATATCTTCGCCCTGAATATAGATGCCCTTGAACGTGCCTTCGACAGCCGCATCGAGCATGTTGGGGATACGAAGACCCGGTTCGTCATCCAGTTTGACACCCCAGATATCTTCGAAAATATCGCGGGTGGCACTATCTTGAATATGGCGATAGCCCGGAAGTTCGTGCGGGAACGATCCCATATCGCACGAACCCTGCACGTTGTTCTGACCACGCAGCGGGTTAACCCCTACACCCGGACGACCGATATTGCCGGTCGCCATGGCAAGGTTGGCAATCGCCATCACGGTGGTGGAGCCCTGGCTGTGTTCGGTGACACCAAGACCGTAATAGATCGCGCCATTGCCGCCGGTAGCAAAGGTGCGTGCGGCCTTGCGCATGGTTTCGCCGTCAACACCGATCATTTCGGCGATGGCTTCGGGGCTGTGTTTCGGATCGGAAACAAAGGTTGCCCAATCCTGGAATTCGTCCCAGTCACACCGTTCACGCACAAATGCCTCGTCAAACAGGCCTTCGGTGACGATGACATGGGCAAGCGACGTCAGAACCGCGACGTTGGTGCCCGGACGCAGCGGGATATGGGCGACGGCCTCGATATGCGGCGAACGCACAAGGTCAATCCGGCGCGGATCGATGACGATCAGTTTCGCCCCCTGACGCAGGCGTTTTTTCAGGCGCGAGGCAAAGACAGGATGGCCATCGGTCGGGTTTGCGCCGATCAGGATGACAACATCGGTATGTTCGACAGAATCAAAATCCTGCGTCCCGGCCGAGGTACCAAACGTGGTCTTGAGGCCATAACCAGTCGGTGAATGGCAAACACGTGCACAGGTATCGACGTTGTTATTGCCAAACCCGGCACGGATCAGTTTCTGAACAAGGAAGGTTTCCTCGTTGGTGCACCGTGACGAGGTAATCCCGCCCAGCGCGCCCTTGCCGTATTTGGCCTGAATGCCCTTGAACTTGTCGGCGGTGAAGCGAAGTGCCTCTTCCCAGCTGACTTCCTGCCAGGGCTCATCAACACTTTCGCGGATCATCGGATTGAGGATACGGTCCTTGTGATTGGCATAGCCATAGGCAAAACGCCCCTTCACGCAGGAATGACCCCGGTTGGCCTTGCCGTCCTTATAGGGCACCATGCGGACAAGTTCTTCGCCGCGCATTTCCGCCTTGAACGAGCAGCCCACCCCGCAATAAGCACAGGTGGTGACAACGGAGTGTTCCGGCTGGCCGATTTCAATGACCGATTTTTCCTGAAGCGTTGCGGTCGGGCAGGCCTGAACGCAGGCACCGCACGATACGCATTCGGAATCCAGGAAGTTTTCATGCATGCCCGGCGACACGCGGGATTCAAATCCACGGCCTTCAATGGTCAGCGCAAAGGTGCCCTGCACTTCTTCGCAGGCACGCACACAGCGCGAACAGACAATGCATTTCGACGGGTCATAGGTGAAATACGGGTTGGTTTCGTCCTTGGCCATATAGCGCGGGTTTTCTTCACCGTTCTGGCGAACCTGAACGTGGTTTTCACCCTCATAGCCATACCGCACATCGCGCAGGCCAACCGCGCCTGCCATATCCTGCAATTCGCAATCGCCATTGGCGGCACAGGTCAGGCAATCGAGCGGATGGTCAGAGATATAAAGCTCCATCACGCCTTTGCGGATTTTCTTGAGCCGTTCGGTCTGGGTATGAACAACCATGCCGTCAGCTGCCGGCGTCGTGCAGGATGCCGGGGTACCGTTGCGGCCTTCGACCTCAACCAGACACAGGCGGCACGATCCGAATGCATCAACCATATCGGTTGCGCAGAGTTTCGGGACCTGAATGCCTGCCTCCATCGAGGCGCGCATGACAGAGGTGCCTTCAGGCACGGTAATGTCCTTGCCATCAATGGTCAGGGTTACCGTCTTTTCGGACTTCTTGGCGGGGGTTCCGTAGTCAACTTCTTTGATCAAGGACATCGTTTCACTCCGCAGCTATATCAAGCGCGCGTGGCTTGAAGTCATCAGGGAAATGGGTCAGTGCACTCAGGACCGGATACGGCGTAAAGCCGCCCAGTGCGCACAGCGATCCGAACTTCATGGTCTCACACAGATCACGCAGCAGCTCGATCTGCAATTCAGGCTGTTCACCACGTTCAAGCTTGTCGACGACTTCGGTGCCACGGATCGAACCAATGCGGCATGGCGTACATTTGCCGCATGATTCAATTGCACAGAATTCCATGGCAAACCGTGCCTGCTTCATCATGTCGACCGTGTCATCAAACACGACAACACCGGCATGGCCGATCAGGCCATCACGTTTGGCGAATTCTTCGTAGTCAAACGGCGTATCAAACAGTTCCTTGGGGAAATAAGCGCCCAACGGACCACCGACCTGAACTGCCTTGACTGGACGACCTGTGGCCGTCCCACCGCCGATTTGTTCAACGATTTCGCCAAGGGTCAGACCAAAGCCGACTTCATAAAGCCCGCTATGTTTGACGTTCCCGGCAATCTGGATCGGGATGGTGCCGCGCGAACGGCCCATGCCGTAATCGCGATAATATTCCGCACCCTTTTCCAGAATAACCGGCACAGAGCACAGCGAAATCACGTTATTGACGACAGTTGGTCGGCCAAGGAAGCCTTCAAGGGCGGGCAATGGCGGCTTGGCACGGACGACACCGCGCTTGCCTTCCATGCTGTTAAGAAGGGATGTTTCTTCGCCACAGACATAGGCCCCGGCCCCCATGCGGACTTCGATATCAAACGCCTTGCCAGATCCAAGGACGTTATCGCCCAGAACACCGGCGGCACGGGCGACCTTGATCGCCTCGTTCATGACGTCAATGGCGGTCGGATATTCCGAACGGGTATAGACATAGCCCTTGGTCGCGCCAGTGGCGAGGCCGGCAATGATCATGCCTTCGATCAGAACAAACGGTTCACCTTCCATGATCATGCGATCGGCAAAGGTGCCGCTGTCACCTTCGTCGGCATTACAGACGATGTATTTTTGATCGGCTGACGCTTCGCGGACGGTGTTCCATTTAATCCCGGTCGGGAAACCGGCACCACCGCGGCCCCGAAGGCCGCTATCAGTGACGGCCTTGACGATTTCCTCGTCCGTCATCTTAAGCGCGTTTTCAAGCCCGGTCAGGCCATCGTTGGCGCGATAATCGTCAAGCGATACCGGATCAACAATGCCGCAACGCTGGAACGTCAGGCGCGACTGGCTTTTGAGGAACGGGATATCCTGGGTGCGGCCAAGATACAGTTTATGCGGCCCCCCGGTCAGGAAGTCGGCCTCAAACAATGCGTCGATGTCATCGGTGCTAACCGGGCCATAGGCGACCCGCCCGCGCGGGGTTTCGACCTCGACCATCGGTTCCAGCCAATACATGCCAAACGAGCCGTTGCGCACGATCTTGACATCCGAACCGGCCTTCGATGCCTTGGCGGCAATCGCGGCTGCGACGTCATCGGCCCCCAATGCGACAGAACCGGAATCAAGTGGAACATAAACCTTGATGCTCATGACCCCACCTTTTGAAGAATGCGATCCGCACTGACGCGACCAACAACCTTGCCATCAATCATTGCAGCTGGTGCGCAGGCACAGAGACCAAGGCAAAAAACAGGCTCCAGCGTGATCTTGCGATCAGCGGTGGTTTGCGACCAATCGACTTTCAAATGACGACGTATCTGATCACCAAGGGCATCAGCCCCCATGGCCTGACAGGCTTCGGCCCGGCAGATCTTGATGACATGCTTGCCAGCTTTTTCTTCGCGGAAGTCATGATAGAAACTTGCCACCCCGTGGACTTCCGCCCGGCTGAGGTTCAGCTTCTTTGCGATTGTCTGAAGCGCGCCATCGGGGATATAGCCAAATTCTTCCTGCACCTCGTGCAGAATTGGCAATAACGGTCCTTCCAAAGTGATCAACTGATCACAAATGGCAGCGACGCGGACATTCTGGTCCTCGGTCGTTTCCGACATGCAAGCCTCTCTCTCAAGCATGTTATCAAATTCTTGTTTATTATGAACATTGTCGGGCATTGTCCCGACCTGTTCAATAAAGCCATCCCGTTACGCGATAGCGAAAACCTATCAAGCGGTTTGCAGCTCCGAAATCCGGGCGGCTTCTTTCAAAAGTGCCGAAACCACAGGGGTCGCAGGTTCGCGTTTTACCGCGATCAAGCCAACTGTGTGGGTCGCATCCGGCTCAATGATCGGGATCGATTTGACCCGGTCGCGCATCCCGAAACTTTCGACCATTTTTTCCGGCATGATGCTGGCCCAGTTGCCGGTTTGCACATGGGTAAACAGCGCAATCATGGAATCGCTTTCAAGCGTCGCACTGACCTTTGCGCCAACAGCATCAAGATGCTGGTCAATGATGCGACGGTTCTGCATATCAGGCGTCAAAAGACAAAGCGGCAGTTTGGCGGCTTCGCGCCAGGTGATTGTTTTTCGCCCGGCCAGATCATCCATGTTGGACGTCACCAGATGATAGCGTTCTCGATAAAGCGGAATGGCGGTGACACGCCCCAAGGGTTCGTTATCAAGATAGGTAATCCCGGCATCGATGCGAAGATCATCCAGCAATGCCTGAATTTCGACCGAGGTCCGCGACAGGATGGCAAAGCTGACATCGGGGTGCTTTTCGCGAAACGGCGTGGTCAGTTCATGGACCATCGCAAGGGCGGTCGGAATAACGGCAATCTGCACCTGCCCGGTCAGGCCAAAGCGCATGGCGCGCATTTCATCGCGCATGGATCGGGTGCTGCCAACGATATGGCGCGCCCATTCCAGAACCCGTTCGCCTTCGGGTGTCAGTCCCTGATAGCGCGACCCGCGTTTGACAAGCACGACGCCAAGATGATCTTCAAGCTGGCGAAGGGCGCTTGAAAGGGTTGGCTGGGTCACGCCGCAATGTTCGGCAGCATGGCCAAAATGCTGCTCGCGGGCGAGAACCATAAACATTTCGAGTTTATCAATCATGGCGTATCCGGCATCGCAAGGCGGATGCTTTTTATGACGGTGATCGCAATCCCGTTTTCGGGGCGCGTTATTATTGACTGAACACTCTACGTCGCGGGGAAGTGTTCTGGCTGCAGGATAACCGATTACCCCTTCGGGCATAAAGGTTATTCCTGCAACAGAACGCAGATCCGGGCCGGATGAACAGAGCCCGGATCTGCCCCTGACGCTTTGGCATGATGTCCCACTCATGCCCGGTTTTGCTGGAAAGTGGAACCGGCAAAACGGGCGCTGGCCATGGGTATGTTGGCCAGCGCCCTTGGTCAGGTTAGGCCTTGGACGGAGCCTCGCTTCCGCCAGCTTGCTGCGTTTCCATGTGATGCTTTTCATGGATCGGGCTGACCAGCTTGTTGGCGACCAGCGCAATCGCAAGCAAAGCCGCCATGGCATACATGGTGGTGTTATAGAGACTTGAGGTCGGATCAACCGTCCCTGCCGGTGCGATTTCCATCAGACGTCCGATGGTCACCGTTTTGGCCGCAACCAATTGATCAAGCTGGGCAATACCGGCACCGAACTTTTCCTGGAAGGCAGCCGGGTCGACCTTTGAGGCCAGATCCTTGATCGAACTTGTGACCGAGGCCTGACGCAACTGGGTGATGGCAAGCGGACCAAGAACACCGGCTGTGCTCCATGCGGTCAGAAGACGACCGTGGATGCCACCGACATATTTGGTGCCAAAGATATCGGCAAGATAGGCCGGAATGGTTGCAAAGCCACCGCCATACATCGTGAAGATGATCATGGTTGCGGCATAGAACATGACAAGCCATGTCACAGCCGGATTGATGCTGACCTGTTCTGCGGCAAACGGGATCGACAGATAAAGCGCGATGCCGAGAATGAAGAAGCAGTAATAGGTGTTCTTGCGCCCGATATAATCCGACATCGACGCCCAGAAGAAACGACCGCACATGTTAAAGACCGAAATCATGAACACATAGGTCGCCGCAAAGGCAGAGTTCACAACTAGTGGCAAGGTCGTGCCAAAGATTTCAGTCATCATGGTTTTGGCAACGCCAATCACCCCGATGCCCGCCGTCACGTTAAAGCACAGCACAATCCACAACAGATAGAATTGCGG
>NZ_DCAO01000083.1:0-4284 GCF_002311515.1 Thalassospira sp. UBA1131 | reverse complement strand
GGCACCGGGGCCGAGGCAACCTGTGCGGCACCGGCGACCACGACTTCAACCATCTGGCCACCGACTTCGGCCATGCGTTTGCCGCCCTCGGTCACAAGGTTTACGGCACTTTCCGGGCCAAGATATTCCGGCACTTTATAGAACGCCGACAGCAGGCCTTCCTTGATCGGGGTTGCGATCATCGCACCGCCGCCAAAGCCCATGATCGCCATGCCGGTCGCCATACCACGGCGGTCCGGGAACCAGCGAATAAGCGTTGATACCGGCGAAACATAGCCAAGACCAAGACCACAGCCGCCAAGCGCGCCATAGCCGAGATACACCAGCCAAAGCTGATGGGTCATGATGCCAAGGCCACCGATGATGAAACCACCACCCCAGCAAAAGGCGGCAACGACACCGACCATACGCGGGCCGACTTCTTCAAGCCATTTGCCGCCAAATGCCGCCGCAAGGCCAAGAAAGACGATGGCAACAGAGAAAATCCAGACAACGGATTGCAGGCCCCAGTCGCCGGAGCTTGCACTGACCACGCCAAATTCCTTGATCAGTGGCGGGTTGAAGATACTCCAGGCATAGACGGAGCCAATACACAAATGAATAGCAATGGATGCTGGCGGCACTTTCCAGCGATTGAAATCGTCACCAGCGACGATGTGTTCTTTTTTGAGCTTGTCAAACATAGCGATGTTGTCCTCCCGGTCTTTGGATTTTCCTTGCCCTTCCCCGTCGCACAATTGGTTATGGTGCAGGGCAAACACGGTTAAATCCGGAACTCTCAACATCGCAATCGCCATGCCATTGCATAACAAGCGCCGTTTTCTGTCATTCTTCCAAACTGAAATGGACTGCTGCAGCGCACACGCATGGACAAAATGTCCATATCTTTTTTCGCGCATAACGTGCAAATGGACAAAATGTCCACTCGCAACCGCAGCAATTTCAACGCTATGATCCAACGCGCGTTCCAGGTTTGGACAGGATTTTGGGGGATTGAAAAATCACGCTGCGATAACCCTTTTCATTGCGCGTACCGCTTTAGTAAGAAAGGGCGATGAGCCTGTTACCATCCGCTTACCCGCGAAGGACGCATATGAGCGACATCATCACAGACAGATTGATCATCAGACCCTTTGTTGAAGCTGATGCCGCAGAACTGTTCGAGTACATTTCCAACCCGCGCGTAAACTGCTTTATGGATGACAAAGTCACAACACTGGAACAAGCGAAGGCAAAAGCCCGGAAACGTGCAAAGGATAAGACTTGTCTTGCGGTCTGCCTGAAAGAAATAGGAGCCTTAATTGGTGAACTGTTGCTTCATCACGATGGCCCCGAACAAGCCGACACCTATTCCGTCGGCTGGAACTTCAACGAAAAGGTTGAAGGCAAAGGATATGCCAGTGAAAGCGCACAAGCCTTGTTTGAGCATCTGTTCACACAGCGCGACGCAAGAAGGCTTTATGCCTATGTCGAAGACAACAATTTCAAATCGCAGAAGCTGTGCGAAAAACTTGGCATGCGCAAAGAGGCTTGCTTTGAGGAGTTTATTTCGTTTGTTAACAACCCGGACGGCACGCCGAAGTACGAAAATACTTTTGTGTATGCCATTCTGAAAAAAGAATGGCTGCGCGCAGGCACACCGAAAAGCCCAACAAACTAACGTGCTCTGCCCCAGTCTGCCCTAATCCGCCTCCGGCAACCAGATCATGAATGTGGTGCCTTTTCCGGGCTTGCTTTCCACTTCAAGCCCGCCACCCTGTCGATCAATCAGGGTCTTGGTAATCGACAGACCAAGACCCGTCCCTTCGCGCCGTTTGGTGGTATAGAACGGATCAAAGATACGGTTCAGCACCTCGGCATCCATACCTGATCCGGTATCGCGCACCGTGATCAGAATACCCGGGACGCCATCACGGTCCTGATCTATATCGGTCAGGGTCAACGTTCCTCGCTCGGACATGGCATGCAGGGCATTGACCATTAGATTGACCAGAACCTGCTGCAACTCGGTCCGGTTCATCAGAACCAGCCGGGTTGAATGATGTTCGCGCACGACGTCTATATCCGCCCGGCTGAGCAGATGGGCGACCAGCGGCATGCAATCGTCAATCACCTCGGCCACGCTGTGGCGTTCGACATATCCGGCATATTCTTCGGGCTTGGCGAATTGCAGAAGCTTGGTCACGATCAGATTGATGCGATTGACCTGTTCATCAATCAGACGGAATTCGGTATCCCCCAATCTGGCATGTTCGCCCAACAAATCGCGGAGGACATCAAGGTTGCCCTGAAGCACGGCCACCGGATTGTTGATTTCGTGTGCCACACCGGCGGTAATTTCCCCAATGGCCGCAAGCTTTTCGGACATGATCAGTTGCCTGGTGGTGGCTTCGAGCTGGCGATTGGCTTCGCGCAGTTCGCTGGTGCGGGCATCGACGCGTTCGTTCAGCTGATCGTTCCAGGCGCGCAGGCGTTTATCGCGTTCCTGCACCTGATCGAGAAGGTCATCAAGATGGTCGGCGACAAGGGCGATCTCGTCCTGAACCTGATCAATGTTGGTTCGGGCTGACAAATCGCCGTTTTCGACCCGACCAATGGTATTGGCCATGCGTTCAAGCGGTTTGAAAATACCCCGCGCCCAGCGCAGGAAGATCGGCACCGAGAGGGCTGCGACGAACAGAAACGCCCCGATCAGGATTAGCAGGCTTTCATATTTGGTCTGGGCAAACGGGGCTTCAAGAAACCCGACATAAAGCATGCCAACCCGTTTGCCATAGCTGTCCTTGATCGGCTCATAAGCCGAGATATACCAGTCATTAACCACAAAGGCGCGATCAAGCCAGACTTGGCCATCCTCAAGAACAGTTTTGCGCACCGCACTTGAAACCCGCGTACCAAGGGCGCGACGATCGGCAAACAGGCGGACATTGGTGCTGACACGCACATCATCAAGGAAAAGGGTCGCCGTTCCCTGACTGCCTTCGGGCAGGCTGCTTTGGCGATAGACAAGATCGTTGATCGTATCAATGAACGCCAAATTCTGGTTGAGCAAAATCCCCCCGACCAAGGCGGCGTTTTGTCCGTTTGGCAATTCAACGTGACTTGCCGAATGCACAACCATGCCCCTCGTTTCGGCATTGCGTGTCGAGGGCACAGCATTGGGCGTATCAATCAGATCGAGATGGGCGCGTTCGGCCAGATCGGGCGAAATCGCCGCCAAGTCGGTGTTGCTGAAAATATCAATGCTGGTCATCGATTGCCCGCGATAGGCACTGGCAATCACTGGCCAGTCCGCATTGGGTTGGTCAGAACCTGTGCCACCCGGCGCGGGTGACAGATAAAGGAAATCAAGGCCAAGCTTGCTTTGGCGTTCAGCAAGCAGGCGGTCGACCCCTGAGACATCACCTTTGGCAAGTACTTCGCGAAAGGCAACCGATTGGCCAAGTGCCTGGATTTGTTCGCCGGTATTTTCAAGGATATGCGTGAAGTACTGATGGGCAATCGTCAGATCGCCACTGACCTTTGATGTTAACAGTGCGTCGAACTTGGTATTCCACCGCACCATCATCACGCCAAGCAACAATGGCAGGATCACAAGCGTCGGCAAAAGCGCAATCGCCAGCAACTTAAAACGAACGGATCGTGTTCTTTTGGCGGGGGGCTTGGTGGCGCCCGACAATGACGCGTCGGTCATTCCTGTTCCCAGCTTGCGCATTTGCGATCAATGGTCTTGCGCGATACCCCCAACCGTCTGGCGGCTTCGTTGCGATTGCCATTGGTCTTGTGCAACATCGCCAGAATGTGACGACGTTCCATCTCATCCAATGTTTCATCACGGTCGACCTGCGATCCCTGATCGGCAAGTTCATCGCGGAATTCCGCCGGGAACTTGCCAAGGATCAGGGTCCGTTCAATCAGGTTGCGCAATTCACGCACATTGCCCGGCCAGTCATAGCGTGTCAGCCCGGCACGCACAGCCGCATCCATTGGCACCGCACGCACGCCAAGCTGCTTGGACAGTTTGGTCATGAACAGTTCAGCCAGTTCAAGGACATCATCCCCGCGGGCCGAAAGCGGTGGCATTTCGATGTGCATGACATTGATGCGATAAAACAGATCAGCGCGGAAACGTCCGGCTTCGACTTCGGCCTCAAGATCGGCGTTAGTGGCAAAGATAAAGCGCAAATCAACAGGTGCTTCGCGTTCTGAGCCTACCGGGCGGACACGGCGGCTTTCGATTGCGCGCAAAAGCTTGCTTTGGGTCGCCAGCGACAATTCACCGAC
>NZ_DCAO01000099.1 GCF_002311515.1 Thalassospira sp. UBA1131 | reverse complement strand
GACGCTCCGCAAGATGAACGAGGCCGGTGTACTGGGGCGCTTCATCCCCGATTTCGGCCGTGTCGTTGCCCAGATGCAGTACGACATGTACCACACCTATACGGTGGACGAGCATACCATCCGCGCCATCGGCGTTCTTAATCAGATCGAGTCCGGCGAACTTGCCGAAGACGCCCCGGTTGCCACCCGCATCATGGGTCAGGTGATTTCGCGCCGTGTGCTGTATGTCGCGGTATTGCTCCATGACATTGCCAAGGGCCGTGGCGGCGATCATTCCGAGCTCGGGGCCGAAGTCGCCGAAAAACTCTGTCCGCGGCTGGGTCTGTCCCCCGCCGATACCGAGGCGGTCGCATGGCTGGTCAAGGCGCATCTTTGGATGAGCCTGACCGCGTTCAAGCGTGATCTCAATGACCCCAGCACCATTCGCGCCTTCGCCGATCTGGTGCAATCGCAGGAACGCTTGCGCCTGTTGCTGTGCCTGACGGTGGCTGATATCCGCGCGGTGGGTCCCAATGTCTGGAACGGCTGGAAGGCGACCCTGCTGCGTGAACTTTACTATGCCACCGATGATATGCTGTCAGGCGGCCTTAATGCCGATAGCCGCGATTCGCGCGTCGAAAATGCGCAGAACGCGCTGCGCGAGGCGCTTAAGGACTGGCCCGAACAGGACATCGAGGACTTTATCGAACGCGGCTATCCGTCCTATTGGCTGAGCTTTGATACAGACATCCACGTCCATCACGCCCATCTGACCCGGGACGCCCGAAATTCCGGGGCCGAGATCACGGTGGATGTCCGCATCGATACCGAAATTGATGCCACCGAAATTACCGTCCACACCACGGACCATCCCGGCCTGTTTTCCCAGATTGCAGGCGCCATGGCGCTGTGTGGGGCCAACGTCGTCGACGCAAAGATCCTGACCCTTGCCGATGGCATGGCGCTTGATACCTTTTTCGTGCAGGACACCAATGGCGAGGCGTTTAACGACTCCACCAAACTTGATCGCCTGCGCGACACACTGGAAAAGGTCATTTCAGGGCAGATTCGCCCCAGTCAGGAAATCGAACGCCGCCAGACCAAGGACAACAAGCACCGCACCGCGGTCTTCAAAGTCGAACCGAATGTCATTATCGACAACAAGGCCAGCCGCACACATACGGTGATTGAAATCACCGCCCGTGATCGGCTGGGCCTGCTTTATGACATCACGCGTGCGCTGCGTGATCTTTCGATGCAGATTGCCTCTGCGCGCATTTCCACCTTTGGCGAACGCGCGGTTGACGTCTTCTATGTCAAGGATGTGTTCGGGCTCAAGATCGACAGCCGCACCAAGTTTGTCCAGGTCAAGGAAACCCTGACCCAGGCGATTCGCAACGACTAGCGCGTTTCACAATCGCCGCAAAACAAACAAACCGGATCGATCCAATACCCATGCGCTACCCTAGGCAACGCCACGGTATGGATCAGATCCGGATGTACCGGCCTATAGGGCCAGTAAACTGCTCGAATTATATTTCTTTGGAAATTGTGACGGACGAGGAAGGGTAAAACCAAACCCGACAGCGTGACCTGTTATTCACGGTGTCGAAATCCTCGGAGTGCAGCAGGTTGAGGTGGATACCGTATTTCCCCGCCCGTCCAATATGAGGCTCGCGTCCCAACGAACCCTCAGCGAATGTGAATATGCGGGTGTTGCAACTGTTTTTCTGTGACGGCTGTCACAGGGACCCCAAAAAAAATCACCTAATTCAATCACTTTCACAAAAATGCGATATACGCTGCGGTTTTAGGCCCCAAAAATTACGACTATTTTCACCTTCGACTGTCAGATTTCTGTGCATCAAACGTGAAAATACCGCAATCGCACGTCATCACCGGCAGAATCGCACCCGTTGGTGACGCTTAAATACGGAACGCTTAACGAATGTCGCTTGTCCGCTCTATCGCCACGGTGAGTGGCTTTACGCTGTTATCCCGCCTTCTGGGATTTTGCCGCGATATTCTGATTGCCGGGATGCTCGGTGCGGGCGGCATGGCCGATGCGTTCTTTGTGGCGTTCAAGTTTCCCAACCTGTTTCGTCGCCTGTTTGGCGAAGGCGCGTTTTCCGCAGCCTTCATCCCGCTTCTGGCTGGTGACATTGAAAAACGTGGTATGGACGCGGCTCGCGAATTTGCCGCGCGCGCGATGTCGATGCTGATCCTGATCACCGGTTTTCTGGTGGCGGTGATTGAAATCCTGATGCCCTGGGCGATGTATGTGTTTGCGCCGGGTTTTGCCGAAAATCCCGAAAAATTCGAACTTGCCGTCGAACTATCGCGCATCACGTTTCCCTATCTTGCGTTTATTTCGGCCGTCGCCCTGATGTCGGGCGTAATGAATACGCTTCATCGCTATGCCGCCGCCGCCGCCGCCCCGATTATTCTTAATATCTGCCTGATTGCGGCCTTGCTCGGCTTGGTACCGGTGACCGAAACCCCGGCCCACGCCCTTGCATGGGGGGTGGCGATTGCCGGTGTGGCGCAGTTCCTGATGTTGGTGATTGCGTGTAAGCGGGTCGGTTTTGCCATCAAGTGGCAGATGCCGCGTATTGATGACCGCATCAAGCTTTTGGGCAAACGCATGATCCCGGGCATGATTGGCGCCGGCGTCTATCAGATCAATCTTCTGATTGACACCATGCTGGCTTCCCTCGTCTCTGATGGCGCGGTCTCCTGGCTTTACTATGCCGATCGCGTGCAACAATTGCCGCTGGGTGTGATTGGCATTGCGATTGGCACCGCCCTTTTGCCAACATTGTCGCGCCAATTACAGGGTGATGATGCCAAAACCGCGATGTATAGCCAGAATCGCGGCATTGAAATCGCGCTTTTGCTCACCCTTCCGGCTGCCATTGCCCTTGGTGTCATGGGCCTGCCGGTGATCAATGTTCTGTTTGAACGCGGGGCATTTGGCGCGGAAGAAACCCTCATGACCGGCATGGCACTGACCGTGTTTGCCTTTGGCCTGCCGGCCTCGGTTCTGGTTAAGGTTCTCGCACCCGGTTTCTTTGCCCGCGAAGACACCAAAACACCGATCCGCATTGGCATATCCTGCATGGTGCTCAATATCATTCTGATCGTGGTGCTGATGCCATGGTTCGGGCATCTTGGCATTGCGGCGGCCACCTCTGTTTCGGTCTGGGTCAATGCGACCTCGCTTGGCTTTATTTTGCATCGGCGGGGCGATCTGACCTTTGATACCCGCCTGACCCGGCGCATCCCGCGCATCCTTGTCGCATCCGCGCTGATGGGATCGGCACTCTGGTTTGCGATCGATGCCTTCTGGCAAAATGACGCGCTTTCGATCACGCGGATCATCACCATGGCGGTGATTGTAACCGGTGGCATGGCGGTCTATGCGATTGCGGCCCAACTGCTTGGTGCGACCAGCTTTTCCGAGCTCAAGGCAACATTGAAACGCGGAAAACCTGCCTGATCTGAATATTTCCGGGCATTTCCCGAAAGCAGCTTGACCAAATCGGGCCAGACCCTAAACTCGCGCGCTGTTTGCTTGCATGCTCGTCCGCCGGCGGGTGTCCAAAACCTGGCGGAGTATGCAGGCCCTGTTAAACATAAATTGAAATGGACGACGACGTTATGGAACGTGTGTTTTCGGGCGCTCAGCCCACCGGTAACCTTCACCTTGGCAACTATCTTGGCGCGATCCGCAACTGGGTCGAATTGCAGAAGAAATATGAATGCATCTTCTGCGTGGTCGATATGCATGCCATCACGGTCTGGCAAGACCCCAAGGAACTGCGTTCCAACATTCGCGAACTGGCCGCCAGCATGATCGCTTCGGGCATTGATCCGGAAAATCAGGTGCTGTTTAACCAAAGCCAGGTTTCCGCCCATGCCGAACTGGCCTGGATCTTTAACTGTGTCGCGCGCATCGGCTGGATGAACCGCATGACCCAGTTCAAGGAAAAGGCGGGCAAGCATCGTGAAAACGCGTCGCTTGGTCTTTACGCTTATCCAAGCCTGATGGCGGCTGACATTCTGGCCTATAAGGCGACCCATGTGCCGGTCGGCGAAGACCAGAAACAGCATCTTGAACTGGCACGTGACATTGCGTTGAAATTCAACACCGATTACGAGGTCGAAGGCTTCTTCCCGCAGCCCGAACCGCTGATCCTCGGTCCGGCAACGCGTGTGATGTCGCTGCGTGACGGTTCAAAAAAGATGTCAAAGTCCGATGCGTCCGATATGTCACGCATCAATATGACCGACGATGCCGAGACGCTTGCCAAAAAAATCCGCAAGGCAAAAACCGATCCGGAACCGCTACCCTCCGAGGTCGCCGGTCTTGAAGGCCGCCCGGAAGCCAAGAACCTGATCACCATCTATGCCGCGCTGACCGACAGCACGGTCGATGCGGTTCTGGCAGAACATGGCGGCACCCAATTCTCTGGCTTCAAACAGGCACTTACCGACGTGGTTGTCGAAAATCTGGCACCGATCACCGAGGAAATGGCGCGCCTCAAAGCCGATCCGGCCTATATCGACTCTGTACTGGCCAAGGGTGCCGAGCGTGCCAACGCCATCGCCCAGCCGATCCTCAAAGAGGTCAAGGAAATCGTCGGTTTCCTGAACAGCTGATCGCACCAGACCATCTGAACATCAAAAAGCCCGCCTGGTTTGCACTGGCGGGCTTTTTGTTTTGATTTCGAAACGTGCCTTATCAGATAGCCTTAATGGCCTTGGTTCAAGATTTCCGCACGTACCTTTGCCCGCCAAGGACGTGCCTTTGACAGAGCAATTTCAAACTCCGGCGCGCTTTTGTCCAATTTGGTCAGGGCGAACCCCTCCTTGCCGTCAGAAGTACCGCGGGCCAACCACCGGCCATCAGGTCCGACAATCCCTGCGGGAATTGCCTGTGATTGGTCGGCGCAAACTGCTGACATCAACCACTGGCAATAGAACCCGGCTTGCGCCTGAAGTGCGATCTCAAAGAACGGCGAAAGTTCCGACGATGCATGGATAATTAAGTCTGTACCCAAACGCGCATATTCTGAAAAAATCTCGGGAAACTGGATTTCCAGACAAATTGCGCATCCAACACGCACACCATTCATATCAAAAACAATGGGCTCCTGCCCCGCTCGATACCAACCCTGACTTTCTCCATACGACAAGACACGCTTGTCATAATGGTTGATACGGTTGCCGTCGGGACCAAACACGATCAGGCTGTTGCGAGGCGGCAAAGCGGGCTCTTGATCTCGGGCATAACCAAGCACTGCATATACCTGCAAGTCTTGGCATGTTTGGGCAATCTTTAGAAGCTCCGCTTCTTGTTGTGCCCAATCGAAATCAGCCCAGATGTCTGGTTTGTCGAAATACCTTTTGGGATAACCGCTGAGCGCACCTTCACCGAAACAGATCAAGCTGGCACCTTGCCCCGCGGCGTCCGTCAACATGCGCCGAATGACTGCACCATTTGCGGAAATATCAGACGACAAAGTTGTTTGAGCAGCAGCAAGTAACATATGGGCAGCCTCGCAAGTGGCGGGTTCATACCCTCTGTTATATCGCTGACTCTCTCAAAACCGAAACCATCGATCAGATCGCATTTCCAGACGGTGAAGACTTCTGCTGCATCGCCTGATATTTCTTCAGACCATCCATCATTGCCTGGCTGAACCATGCACCCACCGGCGCATCGCCATTCAGGTTGTCAGATGCCTGCTGCAAAAGCGGATGATCAGCCGGCGCATCATCAGCCGGTGCACTGGCAGGAAGGGCCGATCCACCCTGATCTGCATTGGCGACATCGTATCCGTCATGGGCATTTGCCGGGCGATCATCGGCAACCGCGTTGCTGCTGGCGACGGCATCTGCCGCCATGGTTTGTGCCTTGTCACGCCCAAGGGCAGCGTTAAAGCGTGCTGCCATTTCGGCGGCCGACAGTGGGGTGCCATCTGGCGACGTGGTCTGGATGTCGCTGGCTTTGCGTTCTGCAGTCTCGGCCTTCACGGCATTCAGTTTGGCGTATTTGGCTTCGTGGGCGGCCATTTCAGCGGAAATGGCCATGCCGTTGGTCTGGCGGCTAAGCCGGCCGCTGCTGGCGGCACGCGCCCAGACGGTATTGGCATCACCGGTGCTGGTGACCGGGCGACGCGCGGTTTCGGTTGCCGTCGAATTGGATGCGACGGTCCGGTTGAAGGCAGACACCGGGTTCGCCGTTCCTGCCGATGCCATGGCAACGGCCAGTTCTGCCGGATCGTTTGAAGGCGGGACAGATGCCGAAGCAAGTTCTGCCTCAGGCTGTTTTGATGCTGCACTTTGCGCAGCTTGTGCAGCTGGCGAGGCATTCTGCGTGTTCTGAGCAACTTGCGCACCTTGTGCGCCCTGTGCCCAAGGCACATTCAAATCAGAGGCCCGAACGCCCGTGCTGCCGGTCGCAGTATTGGATGCCAGCATGGCCTGATCAACCGGGGCCGTTGGTGCGGACTGGACAATGGTGGCCTGTTCGGCCGGGCTAACAGATTGTGATTGCGGGCCGGTCATCCAGGGCAGAACCAGATCGCCCTGATAGGCGCCATTTTGCGCGACCGTGGTTGCCTGATTGGTGGGTGCGTTCGCATTGCCTGCATCGGCCACCGCCGTGCCATCATCAATGCCGCTGCCCCCAAACCCGTCTTCGACCATCGCCATGAAGTGGGTGCCGGTATCGTCGCCTGTGACCGCATCGACCACGGCGTCAATCGCCGCCCCGGCAAGGCCAAACACCCCGCCAAACAGACCACCACCCGCGACGCGGGCACCATTGCCGATCTCATCACCGGTGAGCGAGCGATAAATCATCCCGACACCGGGAATATGTTGCAAGGGATTGATCACATCGAGGAAATCGGTGAATTCAAAACCATCCTCGCCAAACATATATTGCGAGAATGTCCGGCCTTCGGCCGTGCCAGAAAGCTGGTCGGCAGCATTGGATTGGGCAAACTTGCCGTTTGCCGCCCCATTTGTGCCACCTGCACCGCCCGCGCCACCAGTTAGGCTACCGGGCGAAATTTGCCGCCAATTTTCACCAATCGACATGTCTGTCCTCCTCTTGCCATCTGTTTTGCAAAAGGAGTGCCAGTTTTAGTGCATGCTAACGCTTTGAATTATCGATATTTTCTTGGGAAAGAATTTCGCCGGACTTGCCTGTCGGAATCTTCTGCCGGGTAGCATCGGCATCTTCAAGGCCCGCAGCTTATCAGAGCGGCTTAGAATAAATGGCCTGCCCGGTCCTTCTTGGTCTGCAGATAAAACTCGTTATGACCATTGGACGGGAATTTATGCGGGACACGCTCGGAAACCGTGACACCCCAGCTTTCAAGACCGGTCAGCTTTTCGGGGTTATTGGTCAGCAAACGCACGCTTTCAAAGCCCATCTGACGCAGCATTTCGGCCGCCGGGCGATAAACGCGTTCATCGGCGTCAAAGCCAAGTTCCTCGTTGGCATCAAGGGTGTCAAACCCCCGATCCTGAAGCGCATAGGCGCGCAGCTTATTCACAAGCCCGATGCCACGCCCTTCCTGACGCAGATACAGCACAATGCCGCCCTGCCCGCTTTTGGCGATTTCCGAAATCGCACCACGCAGCTGCGGCCCGCAATCACAACGAAGCGACCCGATCAGATCGCCGGTAAAGCATTCCGAATGCAGCCGGATCAGCACCGGTTTGTCCTTGACCGGTTCATCAATCACAATCGCCAGATGTTCCTGCCCGCCATCTTCCGGGCGAAACGCAATGACGGTGACGTTTTCCGCATCTTCAAGCGGTACGCGCGCTTCGCTGACCTGGCGCAAGGATGCAGCCGAGGCATTCTCATAGCCATTGATGCTTTCAGACTGCAACACCAGCAAATTCTGCGCCCGCGCCAGCGTTTCAAGCTGATCGGCACTGACCGGCACGGTCACAACAGCGGGCAACAGGCGCGCAAGCTTTGCCAACCGGATGGCGGCATGTTCGGCCATGCTGATGGGGCGCCAGTCACCATCGGGAAGCGCATCCAGATCAAGCAACGGATTGGCAATTTCACCCAGACGATCAGCGTCCACGCCCGATTGCGTGGCACTAACAAAGGCAATGAACGGGTCATCTTTGCACGCTTGGCCAAGCGATTTGGCGCGCACACGCGGGATCACAATTGCTGGTGTTGTATCGTTTCCGGCGATGTCGCACAGACGTTCCAGACCATGCTGGGAAAGCGGCTCGGCCGCAATCACCGCCACACTGTGGGCTTCGCCATTGTCGTGCCCCTGAACCAGAACGATCTCGCCACGGCGCAAATCTGCCACAGCGCGGGAAACCGTCACCAGATCGGTCGCCGGGATCAGATTGCTGTCATTTTGGGCCGTCACGGCGGAGCTTTGGGTCATCGGCATCTTGTCTTTGTGATCACAACATCGCGATCTGGTGGCTATGGGGCTGGATAAAGACCCGGTTTAATTCATATAAGCGCATCAGGCGATGCGAACCTGCTTGGTCGGTGATGCGCAAAATCGCAGGAAGACGCACATCTTTCAAGATTTTACGACACGACTTCGCAGACAAATCGCCCCTACTACCTAATCCGGTTGGGCCGGGAGTTAAAGGACCAAACAGAAAACAGTTTGTTCTTGAAAATACAACTTAAGATGCTGATCCTATGGTTCGGCGCGGGATACTTAATGCATATATGGCGGGCCGGACCCGAAAGCGCCACAAAAACAAGCCGGTAAAATCAACATCAGGCGCAGACCCCGGATATGATGGCGGATCTGACAAGCAGCAAGGGATGGTGAATGTCGACAGGTAAACAGGTTCTGGTGGTTGAGGACGACGCAGCGCTCAGCCAGTCTTTGACGGAACAGCTCAGACTTCATGAAGATTTCGAATGCGTGGTTGCCAACAGCGGCAAGGAGGCACTCGATCTTGCCAAGGATTCCTATTTTGATGTTATCCTGCTTGATGTTGGTCTGCCCGATATGGATGGCCGCGATGTCTGCAAGCTGATGCGACGCGCCAATGTCAAATCGCCGATCATCATGCTCACCGGCGCCAATAGTGACTCTGACACCATTCTGGGTCTGGAATCGGGCGCCAATGACTATGTCACCAAGCCTTTCCGCCTCAATGTGCTTTTGGCCCGGATCCGCGCCCATATCCGCCAGCATGAACAAAGCGAAGATGCCGTCTTTATCATAGGCCCCTACAGCTTCCAGCCCAGTGCCAAGATCCTGATCGAAACCGCGACTGAGAAAAAAGTCCGCCTGACGGAAAAGGAAACCTCGATCCTGAAATTCCTCTTCCGCGCCGGCGACAAACCGGTCAGCCGCGAAACGCTGCTGGACGAAGTCTGGGGTTATAACGCCGGCGTCACCACCCATACGCTTGAAACCCACGTCTATCGCCTGCGTCAGAAAATCGAAAAAGATCCGTCAAACGCGGCCATCCTGATTACCGAACCGGGCGGCTACAAGCTAATTCCCTGATCAGACAATGGTTTTAGAACCCTCCAAAAGAAAATCCCGCTGATGCGGGATTTTTTTGTCACAGATGTCGGGTTGTGGCGTCTATGTTATCGCCTTGATTATCCACAGAACGGCCCAAATCATGAAATCGGGCGTTAAACACATAAAATCGACCTAAAATGCGGCCTTTTTTACCGTTTTTCGCCCCGAAAATCGATTTAGATACCGAGAAATAGGCCTTTTAAGGCCGATCAGTAACCCCGGGAGCCAAAAATAGCCGTTCCAACCCGCACATGAGTGGCGTCAAACCGGATTGCAGCCTCGTAATCGCCACTCATGCCCATGCTTTTGATTTTCAGGCCATGACGATCGGCAATCTTGCCAAGCAGGGTGAAATGCGGGGCCGGTTCCTCATCGACCGGGGGAATGCACATCAGGCCGATGATCGGCAGTTTAAGCTCTTCGCGGCACATCTTGATGAAATCATCGGCATCCTTTGGCGCGATGCCAGCCTTTTGTTCTTCCTCGCCAGTATTGATCTGAATGAACAGATCCGGACAGGCACCGGTTTTATCGCGATGTTTGGCCAATGCATTGGCCAGTTTCGGGCGATCCACCGTCTCGATCACATCAAACAGGGCAACCGCATCCTTGACCTTGTTGGTCTGAAGCGGCCCGATCAGATGCAGCTCGATATCGGGAAACTCGGCGCGCAGTCCCGGCCATTTCCCGGCGGCTTCCTGAACGCGGTTTTCACCAAACACCCGCCTGCCGTCGACAAGCGCCTTGCGCACATGATCGGCATCGTGGTTCTTGCTGACACAGACCAGCGTCACATCACCCGGATCACGATCGGCGGCTTCACATGCCGCATTGATATTGCTCTGGATTTCGGCAAGGTTGTCGGCAACGTCGGTTTTGCCAGATGACTGATCATGACTGCTCATGGAGGGTGGTCCTTCATCGGTAACGCATTCAGGAACGGCAGGTATAGCTGCCAAGTCGGGAGTGTATCAATGGATAAGACCCTGTTAAAGCAGGCACGCAGGCTCAATCGGCGCAATGGCGGCCCGAACTGCCTGATTCCGCCGATTGTGCTGATGACCGATGATCAAAGATTGCCCGATCCGGAACCCGCCCTCCGCGCCCTGCCAAGCGGCAGCATGGTCATTTTTCGCCATTACGATCATCCACAGCGCGCGAAACTCGGGGCAAAGCTGCGTGCGATCTGCCGCGCAAGGGGTATCCTCTTTCTGGTGGCAAATGACGTTGGGCTTGCACTCAGGCTCGATGCCGACGGCCTGCATTTCCCTGAATACCGTGCCCTGACCGATCCCGGTATTTATCAGCGAATTCCGGAACACTTTATGCGCACGTCAGCCTGCCACGCGCTGACAACGATCCAACGTATTGGTCTTATTCCGGAAGCAGCGCGTCCCGATGGTGTGCTGATATCCCCGATTTTCCCTACCCAAAGTCATCCGGGCGCAAATCCGATGTCACCTTCAGATATCCGCCAAATTTCAAGGATGTGCCACATGCTCGGCATCACACCGATTGGGCTGGGCGGCATTACTGCACAAACAATCAAAAACCTGCGGACTTCCGCACTTGCCTCCATCGCCGGGATCGGGTTTTCTGTTGCCAACACCCCGTCCACCCGTTGACCGGAGTTTTCCCGCAAAATGCCCCGGGCCCCGCACCCATCGCGCAAGACATTCACCCGCTTTGCATCCAAACAGCCGTTTCAGTTTGGTCTGCCCAACGTCAGTTCCGAACTTACCCAGAGCTCAGACAATAGCCCGATCTATTTCACGCGCGCGACATCCTTGCTGCGTCGTCAGGTTCTGGCGAACGTGCCCGGGGTCAAGATCAAGTCTGACAGCTATCGGTTTCAGGTTCTGCCACGGGATGGCTGGGGCGAACGGGATTTTTCCGGAAAATCAGTGCTGTTTCTGATCCCCGATGATGCGCTTGGCGACTGTGTCGGCATGGCGCTGTTTTTCCGCGCGCTCAAGCAACGGTTTGGCGATATCCGGATTGGCGTTCTTAACGCAGGCTGCGCATCGGACATCTTTGCGCTGGTGCAGGGAATAGAGATTTTTCAGCTGTTTATCTCAAGTGCACAGCTCAAACACTTCGATCACGTAATTGATCTTAGTGAAATGGAAGGCTGGCGCGATATCGCCACCATGCCGGTCAATCCGGAAGAGGCGCTTTGCGAGGCGTTCGGCATTCCTCCTGTACCGTTGGAAAAACGGCAGCTAACAACGGAAACAAGCCTTAAGGTCGGGATTGTCCCAATGGCATCCTCACCGCTGCGCACCCTGCCCCCCAAACTGGTCAGCGAAGTCACAAAGATGCTGACCAACCGAGATTGCGACATCACCATCGTGCTGAATGCCTATCAGGGCGTGATGAAAGCGTACAAGGCCGCACTTGGTCCCCCTGCGGGCAACTGCATTCGGGTTGTCGATGGCTTCAAGACGATTGGCGATCTGGTCTCGTTTGTCGGGCGGCAGGATTATCTTGTTGTTGCAGACAGCGGCCCCGCCCACATCTCCAAACTGTTCCAGACGCCGGGAATTGGCATTTACAGTTCCGCAGACGCCAAAACGCTGCAAGGCCGGCACACGAATTTACGCGCCTGGCAAAGTGACTTCTCGGGACCACATTGCAGCGCCCCCTGCGGGCTGGCAAAACTGCGCGCAACACCTGATGGCAAGATCGGCTGTATGGGTAGTCTTGGTCTACCCATCACGGCATTGCCAGACACACCGGAAAAAAGTGATCCCGACTTGGCCCGGGCATTGGTCACAAACAAACCCGTGCCCTGCGTTACCCGTTTGGAAGCGGATATTCCATCAATTTGCGACTTGATATCTCAAGACCTCGCCAAAGCGTGAACCCGCCGAAAGCGGAATCCGATCGCACTGGCCACATCGACAAAACCCAAACAAGCAAAAAGAAAGGGCGGCCGAAGCCACCCTTTCAAAGCCTTGCATAATTCCGAAGAATTAGAAGGTAAGCGCGATACCGGTAACAGCACCGTAACCGTCGTTGTCGTTGCCACCGTCGATTTCATCGTCGAACCAGAAGATCGACGAACGCCAAGCAACGCCTGCACCAAGGGTGTAAGACAGGCCGAGATCAACCGTGTTGATTTCACCAGAATCGCCAGCATCAGCACCTTTGGAATAGTCAGCATAACCGTAGGTCAGAGAAACAGCAGCTGCATCCATCGCATAGGAAACGCCAAGATCAAACTGATCAGTATCATCTGAATCTGCGGTACCACGTTCACCAACGCCATAATCGTCTTCGACGTGGGAGTAAGAACCACCGACGGTGAAGTTAGCGAAGCCAACATTCACACCACCGCCATAGACGTTACCTTCGCCGTAGTTTTCAGCAATCGCAGAAACACCCAAGGAAACGCCATTGAAGTCGCCAGAATATTCAACACCACCCGAAACGATGTTCAGGCCATCGCCGGAAGTGTCGTCATGCAGACCACCAATCGCACCATCGGTAACGTCACTGTCAAAGGAACCGTTACGACCACTGTCATCCGCATAGGAAACACCGAGGCGGAAACCACCGAGGCTCGGCGTATAGTAAGTAGCGCGGTTCTGGTCACCAGCAGTGGTGCTGGTATCGATCAGATAGTTTGCGTTGGTCCAGATGGTCAGGTCACCGTCGTTGATGCCGACCGGGCCAACAGACGGAGCTGCAAGCTGCATGGAGTCAGCCGCACTGTCGTTTTTACCAACTTCAAGACGACCGAAACCACCATTGATATAAAGGTACTGTTCGTCGATCTGATCGCTGGAAGTTTCACCCTCAAGTTCGACTACTGCACCAACTTCGATTCCGTTATCAAGCGTCGTTGAACCAGTGAAGTGAATCTCGGTGTTAGATGGAACGCGTTTTTACGACCACCAGCACCAGTATTATCTTCATCAGCGAAGCCAATCCACTGATTCATAAAACCGCCAACAGAAAGCTGGATCGGTTCGGAAGCCTGTGCAGAACCCGCCGCAGCAACAGCGACAATCGCGCTGGTCGCAAAAAGAATCTTTTTCATCATTACCCTCGAAGAAAAACGTTTCGGGATGACAGGATCAACACATGATCCCGCCGATCTCACGGGGATGATAAAGCCATCGTAATGACCATCGGTCAACGAAGATAAATGACCAGTGGTTATTTATGTCACGCAGCGTTGCACAATTGCCACATATTTTTCCTGGGCTGCTGGGAGGAAGCTCTTAGCGATCATCATGCTGGGAAAGCATATCTTCCATCCATATGTGACCATTGGTCATTTTTAGGTAATATTGTGATGCACGATTTCTGGTGATCGGTTTATCCATAGACCCCCGGATGTTCATGTTCTGCTGGCTATCTCTTCAAACGCAAAGTGATGTAGAGCAGCACAGAAACACAAATTTGCGATAGAGTTCAGACAACTATGCAACCAAAATGATGGGCATATCGAAACTGGCAGTTCGGCTGCAAACAAATAAAAAAGGGGTGGCCGAAGCCACCCCTTTCGTCTGTATCAAATTCCGAAGAATTAGAAGTCGAGACGCAGACCGGTAACAACACCGTATGCATCGGTGTCCGCGCCGCCCTGTACGTCGTTTTCGCCCCAGAAGATCGACGAACGCCAGGAAACACCTGCGCCAAGTGCATAACGAAGACCAAGGTCGATAGCCTGGGTTTCAACATCATTGGTGGGAGCTTCGTCATCCTGATATGCATAGGTCAGGGAGATGGAAGCTGCGTCCATTGCGTAAGCTACGCCGATGTCAAATGCATCAGTGTCGCCGCCACGGTCCGATGTCGCGCTATCGGAAATACCGTAGTCATCTTCGATGTGACCCCAAGAAGAACCAACGGTGAAAGCACCGAAGCCAACATTGGCACCGATACCGTACCAGTTACCTTCGCCCTGATTTTCACCTTCAGCCGACAGGCTAACGCTGATGCCATCGAAGTCGCCGCTATATGCGATAGCAGCAGAAACAATGTTCATGCCGTCGCCAGCAGAATCGCTCTGGTACCCACCAACGCTGGTCGTACCATTCGAGGTAGAGGTGGTGGCATCAAAAGTACCGTTGGTTTTGTTGCTGTCAGCATACGAAACACCAGCCTGGAAGCCACCAAAGGACGGAGTGAAGTAGGTTACACGGTTCTGGTCACCAGAGGACGGAACGGTGTCAATCAACGCAACGCCGTTAACCCAAGAGGTCATGTCACCGTCGTTTACACCAACCGGACCAACAGCAGGAGCGGTAATCGACATGGAGTCAGCAACAGAGTCGTTTTTACCAATTTCAAAACGACCGAATCCACCGCTGATATACAGGAACTGCTCGTCGATCTGGTCGGTTGAAGTTTCGGCTTCGAGTTCGATGTGCGCACCAACCTGGATACCGTTATCAAGGATGGTTTCGCCATCGAAGTAAACTTCAGAGTCAGACTGGAAAGCATTTTTTGCTTCGCCGGTGTCAGAATCAGCAATACCAGCCCACTGTTCCATGTAACCACCCAGCGACAGGGTGATCGGCTCTGAAGCCTGTGCGGCACCAGCGAAACCGAAAGCGGCAATCGCGCTACCAGCAAGAAGAATCTTTTTCATCTTTTCCCTCAACGTCTTTGCGTGCGTTTTACGCAACAAATATATTTGGACGGCTTTTGCCGCCCGGTTCGGAGATGATGGAGCCATTAAAGAGCAACGAAGTCAACAAGCGCTGTTGCAGAAAAAACACAAAGCCGATCGACTGTTGCAAAAAAAACACATTCGTTTCCTTTGCCCCGAAACGAATTGCCGCATATATTGCTGTTCAACTTGAATTATCAATTGTTAACCGGGGTCGAACAGACGTGCGTAATTCTGTATTGAAACTCTCAGCACTTTGCTCACTCGTCGCTTTGCTTGCCGGCTGTGCGGCTGGCAGCCAAACGGATTATGACAGCTATCCCGGCTCTGCCCCGGGCGATCAAAGGGTTGGAACCGAAGGACGTGCTGCGACAAAAGCAGACATGAAAGAACGCGGCAGTCTGTTCGGTGGAGATGGTCTGAATATCTTCGGCGGTGAAGAGAAGAAAGAAGGCTCCGGTTCCGGCATCGGCGTAAACAGTTTCCTGTGGCGCGCGACCCTCGATACCCTGTCCTTCATGCCCCTGAATTCGGCCGATCCGTTTGGCGGTGTCATCATCACCGACTGGTATACGCCGCCCGAGTCACCCGATGAGCGTTTCAAGCTGACCGCCTATATCCTCGGTACCGCGCTGCGCTCGGATGCTGTCAAGGTCTCCATCTTCCGTCAGGTCAATGTTGGGCCCAACCAGTGGCAGGATGCGGTTGTTGAAGCGGGCACCGTCACCTCGATGGAGGACGCCATCCTGACCCGCGCCCGTCAGCTGCGCATTGACAGTGCAAATTCTCAATAAGGCTAATGTCGCAAGGCACGCTTTATATATCGCCTGAATACAACCCCCATTCGCTGCAACGCGACTGGGGGTTTGTTGTATCGGCAGAACGAAGTGATGTTTTTGAGGTGATACCAGAGAGTCTTGCGACGATTCGTACTGCACTCTACTTCTCAGTTCTCAAGGCATCACCACCGGATTTTTCGCCATCCTCCTCACAGCGCAATCGTCCTAGCAAGGTCACAACTGACGAAACAGTGGGCAATGGCGCACAGCTCAATTATGAAGTCGGGTTCGATATCATGTCACTCGCTCTGTTGGCCGATGTGCCAGCCCACCGACCGTTGCACCTGACGCACAACAGCCTGATTGGTCATTGGCGTTGGTTACGCGACGTCTGGCGTGTGGGATCCTCGCGCCCACAGTTTACGGCAACCATGGACACCCGGAACGCGGTGACAGAGGCATTACGAAACGGCAAAAACAATCTTGCCGTTGCCGAATTGCGCAATCTGTTCAAAAAGGTGCAGCAGAATCCGGATAATGCCGGACTGTACATTTCTTTTCTGAACAGCCTATCTCTGTTTTGCCCTTTCATCGCAACCGAACTATTGTGGCGGCAGGGCCGGATTGAACAGGATCCAATCAGCCGGTCCCGGACCAATGATAAAGAAGGTATAGTTGAATGACATTGCGTGCGGTTTTTCCGATTCTCGCACTTGTGGCCCTGACAACGCTCAGCGCCTGCGGATTTCGCCCGCTCTATGCCACAGCGGGTGATGATTACAACACGGCAGCCAATATGGCCCAGGTGAAAGTCGCCCTGATCAATGACCGTGTCGGCCAACTGACCCGCAATGCCCTGCTTGAGACGCTAACCCCACGTGGTCAAAGTGCCAACCCGTTATATGATTTGAAGGTGACCTTGTCCGAATCGACGAATGAGCAAGGCTTTACCAAGGAAAACGAGGCAACGATTGCCGATTTCCTGATTAACGCACAATACGAACTGGTCCGCCGAACCGATACCAAGGTCCTGCGCAAAGGATCGGTTCGCGCCCGCACCAGCTACAACATCGTCGATTCGGAATTTGCCAGCATCGAGGCCAAAAATGCTGCGCGCAGAGATGCCGCCCGGAACCTCGCCCAGCAACTGGCCAACCAGATCGCGATTGGCCTGCGGTCGCAATAACGTCGTTCCCCGAACCTTTCAAACCTCACGCCCACTCCCCAACGAACCACAAGGCGCATCATGAAGCTCAAGGCAGCACAGGTTGAAAACTTCTTGCGCGCCCCGGATGCGAAGGCGCAGCTGGTCCTGATTTATGGCGAGGACGAAGGTCTTGTGCGTGAACGTGCGACCAAACTGGCCAAAACCGTTGTCGAGGACCTCAAGGATCCCTTCCGCGTGATCGAGCTTGGAAGCGCCCAACTCAAGGAAGACCCCAGCCGCCTGCGCGACGAGGCCGCCGCCATGAGCTTTGGTGGCGGACGCCGTGTGATCCGACTCCGCGATGTCGGTGATGCGCAGGCTCCTGTCATTGCCGATTTCCTCGGCGATCCGGCCGGCGATGCCCTGATTGTGATTGAGGCCGGAAGCCTTCCGACTCGCTCCAAACTGCGTCAGGCAGTCGAAAAAGCCGGCAATGGCATGGCGCTGCCCTGCTATGCCGATGGCGCACGCGACATCGAAAGCCTGATCCAGTCGATCATGGAAGAACACAAACTGCGCATTGACCGAGATGCCACCAGCTATCTGGTCGCCAATCTCGGCTCGGACCGCATGATTTCACGAAGCGAGCTTGAAAAACTCGCCCTCTATGCGCTCAAGGACGGTCAGGTCACGCTGGCAGACGCCATGGCCTGCGTTGGCGACAGTTCCGCCCGCCACTATGACGATGTCATTCAGGCCGTCTCACAGGGCAATGTCGTCAATCTTGATGCCGCTCTGACCCGCCTGGTCGAAGAAGGCCTCAACCCGGTCGGTGCGCTGCGCATGATGATCAGCTATTTTCAGAAGCTTCATCTGGTCAAGGGACAGGTGTCCCAGGGTGCCAGCGCCGATCAGGCGATGAAGTCGCTCCGCCCGCCGCTGTTTTTCAAGGCCGCCGATCAGTTTCGCGCCAATCTGAATTACTGGGCGGTCAATAACCTGCAGCGTGCCTTGCAAATCCTGCTGGAAGCCGAAAAGGACTGCAAAAGCGGCCTGGCCATCCCCGAAACCATTGCGCACCGCGCCATGATCAAGGTCGCGGTTGCCCGCCAGAAACAGGTCAGACGCTAACCGCTAACCCGACTCGCCAGTCTTCAGCGCCATCGCGGTAACCAAGGTCTATGCCATATATACCCGACCCGACTGGAATGCGTCCAAAACGCAAAAACGCGGTCCGGGATATAAGCCCCGCACCGCGTTAAATATCTAAAGGATACGCTTCACCTCGACCGATCCCCGGCGGGATTTGGCTTCTTCTTCTTTAAGCTTCTTAAGCTGATCGATCTTGTCGCGATCAAGATCCTTCATGCTGGTTTTGGTTACGGCTTTTTTCCCGTGCCATCTGCAACCTCCTCCAGCACATCCTCGTCGACTTCTTCCTGCGCGATCGGCATATCGCCCTCGGGCTCATCGTCGATCATCAGGCTGTCGTCATCAACCCCATCAAGATCACGGCCGCCATCAACCGCATCGGCAATCGATTCGAGCTCGCTGGTCAGCGCATCCTCGTCTTCGTTTTCCGCGTCATCAACCAATTCGGCTTCAAACTCGTCATCTTCGATAAACATCGAATCGAACTCGTTCTCATCCGGGCCGGGCGCAGCATCAGCATCGGCATCATCAGAAATGTCGGCGACCTTGCCATGCGTCAGGCGCTGCAGGATGTCATCAAGCTGCTCCAGCGTTTCATAACGGATGGAGATTTTGCCCGCCGATCCGTCAAAGTCAATATTGACCGCCAACCCCAACATATTGCTAAGGTCACGCTCCAGAGACACCGTATCTGGGTCTTTTTCGATCGAAGACCGGCCCGATGATTTCTTCGGACGCGCGGACTTGCCGCCATCGGTCTTGACCAGTTTCTCTGCCTGACGGACATTCAGGCCTTTCTTGACGATCTGGGCCGCAAGCTCGACGGCATTATCCGCCCCAAGCAATGCACGGGCATGGCCGGAGCTCAGAACCTTGTCTGAGAGCATCTGCTTGATCGGGGCTGGCAGGCCCAGCAAACGCAGGCTGTTGGCAATGTGGCTGCGGCTTTTGCCCAGTGCCTGGCCAAGTGCTTCCTGCGTGTGGGAGAACTCGCTCATCAGGCGGTTATAGCCCTCCGCCTCTTCCAGCGGCGACAGATCCTGACGCTGCAGGTTTTCAATCAGGGCAATTTCGGCGGTTTCGCGATCATCAAACTCGCGTACCAGAACCGGCACTTCATGAAGCTGTGCCCGCTGGGCCGCTCGCCAGCGGCGTTCACCGGCGATGATTTCATATTTGGTTTCACCCGTCGAAGAGGCACGCACCAGAATCGGCTGAATGATGCCCTTTTGGCGGATCGAGGCCGCCAGATCATCAATCGCGTCATCATCAAAATTGCTGCGCGGCTGAAACGGTGACGGTTTCAGATCGGTAATCGCAATATGTTGCGTCGTCCCGCCCGGTCCCGGATGGGCCGCCTCGGCGCTATCGCCGCTGGCGGCAACAGCAACTTCTTCGTCCTCTTCACCCAGAAGTGCAGACAGTCCCCTGCCCAACCCGCGTTTTTTTGCTTCGCTCATGCTTTCACCCCTTCGCGTTTCAGGACTTCGCTCGCAAGATTCAGATAGGCCCGTGAACCCGGGCACTTCATGTCATAGACCAGCACCGGTGTTCCGTGGCTGGGGGCTTCGGAAACGCGAACATTGCGCGGAATCACCGTGCGATAAACCACATCCCCGAAATAATCGCGCACATCATTGGCGACCTGGGCCGACAGGTTGTTACGCTTGTCATACATGGTCAGCACAATGCCCTGGATTTCAAGGTTCGGATTGAACGCCTTCTTGACCCGCTTGATGGTGCGGACCAGATGGCTGACCCCCTCAAGGGCAAAGAATTCACATTGCAACGGCACCAGAACAGCGTCGGATGCTACCAGCGCATTCAGGGTCAAAAGACCCAGCGACGGCGGGCAATCGATCAGGACGTAATCAACATCGTGCGGCAATTTGCCAAGCGATTCCTTAAGCTGCATCTCGCGGCGGTCGAAATCGACCAGCTCGATCTCCGCCCCCGACAGATCCATGCCCGATGGCACGATGCTGAGCCGCGGGATCGAGGTTTCCTTGCGTGCCTCTTCCAAGGTATTGCCGTTGATCAGCACGTCATAGGAACTGATTTCGCGGTCGGACGGACGCAGGCCCAAGCCGGTGCTGGCGTTGCCCTGCGGGTCAAGATCGACAATCAGAACCCGCTGGTTCACCGCGGCCAGTGCGGTTGCCAGGTTGATCGTCGTCGTGGTCTTGCCCACACCGCCTTTCTGGTTGGCCACGGCGATGATGCGCGGACGATGCGCGGCACCATCAGATTTCGTCGAAAGCGGCAAATCAATAACATCCGTCACCGGCCCACTCCTTTTAAGATCATCACGACACCGTCCGGATCGACCAGGCTGGCATGCGTGGTTACATCAAATGTCCAACCGGCGTCACGTGCGTCCGCCAGCTCATCCTCAAAGGCACGTCCCTTCAGCAGCACATAATGGCCACCGTCTTTCAAATGGCGCTGCCCCAATTCAAGCAGCTTCGGCAAAGGCGCAAAGGCGCGCGCCGTAATCACATCGGCCTGCCGAGGGGCAGCCGCCTCGATCCGTTCGCGGGCAATTTCGGTCTTATCCAGTACACAGCAAACCCGGGCGGCTTCCATCAGGAAGACCGTCTTTTTGGTGTTGGACTCCATCAAGGTGACGTTATTGGCACCAAGGATCGCCAGAACGATGCCCGGAAACCCTGCGCCCGATCCAAAATCAACGATTTTGCCGGTCGTGGCGATGTCCTGAACATAGGGCCAAAGCTGCGCAGAATCCTGCAAATGACGTCCCCAAACGTCTTCGGCCGTGCTGGCGCCAACGATATTAATCCGTGGCTGCCACTTCACGACAAGGTCTGCATACTGGCTGAGGCGATCCAATGTTTCACGTGAAACATTCAAATCCTGCTCAAACCATGTTTTTACGGGTGTGGAAATTGTCTGCATATTTGAGTTATAGGCCGAGCCCAAAAAACACACCAGTCTTGATTTTCGTCCTTTTGTGTTTTTGGCCGCGTCGGATGCGATAAAATCGGAATAAAACACATCGAATGTTTCACGTGAAACATTCCCGCATCCAAAATGCATCATTCCAGACCCAAAACACCGCACACTCGGTGAAGTTTGACTGCCCACCGACACCGCGGAGGCGACTCCGCCACCCTACCCAACCAAAATCCCCTGCGACTCGGCAGAAATCGGTAATGGCCAACCACAACCCCACATGACCCGGCTGTCTCCTCCGCCTGCCCTTACATCCGACGCGCCAGCCAAAACAAAACGCCCGGCCAGTGAATTTGGCCGGGCGTTGTAATGTGGATCAGAAGCGTCCCGTTCGGGCACCTTATATATAGCCTGTATATAGTCTGTGTGGACGAAGACCGATCAGGCGGTCTTGCTGACGGCGGCCGTCTGGTGCTTGTGGCTTTTGATATGTCCCAGAAGTGCCGTCACCGCCGCCGGGGTCACACCCGGAATGCGCGACGCGGCACCGATGGTCTCCGGCTGGATTTCTTTCAGCTTCAACCGGATCTCTGCCGACAGTCCGCCGACCTTATCGAAATCAAGCCCACGCGGCAGACGCAATTCCTCGTCCCGGCGGAAGGCCGCGATGTCGGCTGCCTGGCGGTCGAGATACCCTTTATACTGGGCATCAATCGACACCTGTTCCTTGATCGCCGGATCAAGTGCGCCCAGCTGTGGCCAAACTTTGGTCAGGGTATCGAAATCAATATCGGGATAGGCCAGCAGGTCATAGGCCGACCGGCGCACACCATCCTGATTGATCTTGATATCAAACTTGGCCAAACCATTCGGGGTTTCGGTCAGCTCGGATACTTCGGTCTTGGCGGCGTTCAGTGCTGATTTCTTGGCACCCCATGCCTGTTCACGGGTCGAAGCGATGCAGCCAATATCAAGACCGCGATCGGTCAGACGCTGATCGGCGTTATCAGCGCGGAGCATCAGGCGATATTCAGCGCGCGAGGTGAACATGCGATACGGCTCGCGCGTGCCAAGGGTCACGAGATCATCGATCATCACACCGATATAGGCATCGGCGCGATCGAGAACGAATTCGCGCTCAGCACCACCGGCAATCAGGGCCGCATTGACACCAGCAATCAACCCCTGCCCGGCGGCTTCTTCGTAGCCGGTCGTGCCATTGATCTGACCGGCAAAGAATAGCGCCGCGACCTTTTTGGTTTCCAGCGTATGGCGCAACTCACGCGGATCAACGAAGTCATATTCCACCGCATAACCCGGACGGAAGATCTCGACCTTTTCCAGCCCCGGAATGGTCGCCAGCATGGCAAGCTGGACATCCTCTGGCAGCGAGGTCGAAATGCCGTTCGGATAGATGGTCGGATCGTCGAGCCCTTCGGGTTCGAGGAAAATCTGATGCTGATTTTTCTCGGCGAAGCGGACGACCTTGTCTTCGATGGACGGGCAATAGCGCGGGCCGCTGCTTTTGATTTTGCCGCTATACATCGGTGCACGGTCGAGATTGGCACGAATGATTTCGTGGGTCGCCTCAGTCGTCCAGGTCATATGACACGGGATCTGCGGCACGGTAATTTCGCGGGTCAGGAACGAAAAAGGCTCTGGCGGGTTATCGCCCGGCTGTTCCTGCAGGCTGGTCCAGTCGATGGTCCGGCCATCAAGGCGGGCCGGGGTTCCGGTTTTCAATCGTCCTAATCGGAAATCATATTTTGCCAGCGTGTCAGAAAGTCCCCTTGCCGGGGCATCGCCCATGCGACCGGCCGGTTCGGATTTCTCGCCAATATGGATCAAACCATTGAGGAACGTACCGGTGGTCAGCACCACCGCCCCGGCCAGGTATTCGGACCCATCACCGGTGACAACACCCTTAACGCGGTTTTGGTCATCAATGATCAGGTCCTCGACACCGCCTTCAAGAATGGTGAGGTTTTCCTGTTCAGCGAGGATATCCTGCACCGCCTGACGATACAGCTTGCGGTCGGCCTGCGCACGCGGGCCGCGCACGGCTGGGCCCTTGGAACGATTGAGCATCCGGAACTGGATGCCCGCACGGTCAATCGCGCGGCCCATCACACCGTCAAGCGCATCAACTTCGCGCACCATATGCCCCTTGCCCAAACCACCGATGGCCGGGTTGCATGACATTTCCCCGATGCGATCCGCACGGTGCGTGACCAATGCCGTGGATGCGCCCATGCGCGCAGCGGCAGCGGCGGCTTCACATCCGGCATGGCCACCGCCGACCACGATGACGTCAAAGCGGTTATTTGGCACGTTCTGTGACATCGACTTCCTCACTCAATCCCCGCGACTTATCACGCGGCGGGCGTGAACCTTGTTTGGTTCGAATAGGTGTATATGGTCAACCTTGTGACGAATGTTTCACGTGAAACATTCTCGGGAGACAAGTCTAACGACTCTTCCCTAACTCTATTTGCCGATACAGAAATCCCCGAAGATAATATCGAGCAAATCTTCCACATCGACACGTCCGGTAATCTTGCCGATTTCGCGGACAGCAAGGCGTACATCCTCGGCCGCCAGTTCTGCGATATCGGTCTGCAATCCGCGATCCAGATGATCGCTGGCACTTTCAAGTGCCCGCCGATGGCGCAGCCGTGTCAGCGGCACGGGCCCGGCAAAATCGAGCCCCTCTTTTACGCGAGTCTCCAGCAGTTGCAAGAGGCTTTCCATCCCCTGCCCGGTCATGGCCGATATGGGTAAAACGGGAAGCTCCAGCGCCCGACCATCGACCGACGTTCCCTGCCAGCTTGCCGGAATGGCGCTGCTGTCGGTCGCATCGACCTTGTTGATCAGGATCAGCGTCTTGTCATCGATCAGACGCGCAGCCTCCGGATCAATCTTCGGCCAGTCGCTGCGATCAATCACCACCAGGCGCAAATCGGCATTTTCGGCCCGCTCCGTCGCCCGGCGCACGCCTTCGGATTCAATCACATCCCCGCTTTCGCGCAGACCCGCCGTATCGACCATGGTCACCGGGAAGCCGCCCAGATCGAGATGAACCTCGATCATGTCGCGCGTCGTCCCCGCGATCTCGGAAACGATGGCGGCATCACGCTGGGCCAGCCGGTTGAGCAAACTTGACTTACCGGCATTCGGCGCACCAAGGATAACGATCTGAAACCCTTCGCGCAGGCGCTCACCCCGGCGGTTATCGGCCAGATGGCGTTTGACCTCGTCATTCACCGCGCGCAAATCGCCATGCACCACCGGCACGATGCCATCGGGCAAATCTTCGTCAGGGAAATCAATATCGGCCTCGATATGCGCCAGCGCCTTCATCAGGCGCGCACGCCAGCCTTCATAAAGCGTCCCCAACTCGCCTGCCATCTGGCGCACCGCCTGACGGCGCTGGGCGGCGGTTTCGGCGTCAATCAGATCGGCGATCCCCTCGGCCGAGGTCAGATCCATCTTGCCGTTTTCAAACGCCCGCCTTGTGTATTCGCCGGGGTCGGCCACGCGCAATCCGTCCTGACGTGACAGGCAATCCAGCACCCCTTCGATCACTGCGCGCCCACCATGGACATGCAGTTCAACCACGTCTTCACCGGTAAAGCTTGCCGGGCCTTCGAAATAGATCGCCACCGCATCATCAAGCCGCTCATTGCTTTGCGGATCGCGGATCGGCGCATAGATCGCATGGCGCGGTTTGGGCATGATATCGCGGCCCAATAACGCACACAGCACAGCCCCGGAACGTGGGCCGGATAATCGGATCACGGCAACACCGGCACGCCCCGCACCGGAGGACAGGGCAAAAATGGTTTCTCGGCTGGCAATCATGGCGGATCCGTCAGTTCTCAATGTGTGCTGTTGCGTGGCAGAGGAGGATATCGTCCAGACAGGCGCAAAGGTCAACATATGGCAGAAAATAACCAACAGGGGTTTAATGACCTTTGTGTTGGTTGAGCGGATCTTGGGGTGCGCGTTGGCAACTGCCCTCGCCCCTTCATGGACCCCCGCCTGCGCGGGGGTGACAGTTTGGGCTGCCAGGGGTTGTTCCCTTGTCCTGTCACCTCGATGGAGGCACCTGGACGCCATCAGACTTGGAGAGAGCGACAATCCCCAAAAGACCCGTCATTCCCGCGCAGGCGGGCATCTGCTGCCACCGCACAAAAAACCGGCCACACATATATTGCGGGCCGGTTTGATGGCTCAAGATCATGCATGGGCACTTATTGATCGGGGCTGAGCCGCAACCGTTCGACCACCTGTCCGCCGATCAGATGATCATTGAGGATCTGATCGATGTCTTCAATCGTCTCGTAGCGATACCAGGTACCTTCGGGATAGACCACCATCACCGGGCCGAGTTCGCAGCGATCGAGGCATCCGGCGGTGTTGATCCGGGTCTGCGACAGGCCAAGTTCCTTGGCGCGCACCTTCATGTAATTGCGAAGTTTGGTCGCGCCCTTGGAATTGCAGCAACCGCGTTCATGGCCGGCCGGGCGTTCGTTCTGGCACACGAAGACATGTGCCTGATAGTAGTGTTCACGCATGATATCGGGTCTGCCTAGCCTTTGTCCTTGTCACCGGCACCGCCGGTACCCGCATTGAACTGGCCCCAGAAGGCTTTCTGAAGCTGTTCCCAGTTCTGAATGCCCTGCGGCAGCCAGGTATTGAGCATGGTTTCCGGATCCATCGCCGCCAGATTGGCTTTCATGCGGTCTTCGATATCTTGCATCATCGCCTTTTGCATCGGCTGAACATCAGGAAGACCAAAGAAGGTCCGTGCCTCTTCCGGCGTGCAATCAATGTTCACGGTTACTTTCATCGCCCTGGTCTCCTGATCTGTTTTGTTTTTTGGTCTCTGTCACTTTACGTGATTTGCGTGACTGGCTGTTTGCATGGCTGGCCCATTATCCCCACCAGAACCGCCTTCGCAATCACAATAACGCCAAGCTGCCCCTACCATATGGGAAGCAAGCGGATGCGGCGACCGCAACTTTCACAATATTGCGATAAAAGATTTCGGCCATTTGCCTTTATGAATGAGGCCATAACCCTTAGAATCACGCAAACAGCCTTATAAAGCATTGCCAGCACTGATGACTGGCGCGTGATTGCAGATCGCGCTACCGCAAACGATAAAGCCATCGGCTTAATGGATGGCACAGGACACAAAATGGAACTCGCACGCAATAATCTTGGTTCGGAAACCAGCCCCTATCTTGTTCAGCATCGCGACAACCCGGTGCATTGGCAGCCCTGGAGTACCGAAATTCTCGCCAAAGCCAAGGAATTGAACAAGCCGATCCTGCTGTCGGTCGGGTATGCGGCGTGCCACTGGTGCCATGTCATGGCGCATGAAAGCTTTGAGGATGACGGTATTGCGGCCCTGATGAACGAGCTTTTTATCAATATCAAGCTCGACCGCGAAGAACGCCCGGACCTTGATGCGCTTTATCAGAATGCGCTGGCCCTTCTGGGCCAACAGGGCGGCTGGCCACTGACCATGTTTTTGACCCCGGATGGCGAGCCGTTCTGGGGCGG
>NZ_DCAO01000002.1:20629-27635 GCF_002311515.1 Thalassospira sp. UBA1131 | reverse complement strand
CCAAAGAACAGGTTCTTGTAGCGGACATCATCGGCCGGTGCGAAATCGGTTTTAACACTGTCCCAGTTGGCATCGATTTCTTCGGCGACCAGGGTGGTCAGGCCGGTGGTCGTGCCCTGACCCATTTCGAAATGTTTGATGATGACGGTGACAACACCGTCGGCATCAATTTTGACAAATGGGTTCAGGTCGGTATTTGCCGCAGCCGAGCTTCCGGCAGCCAGAACACCCTTGGCATTCACACCGACGAAAAGGGCTGTGGCGCCAGCGGCCGATCCCTTAAGGAAGCCGCGACGGGAAACGTTGATGTTCATGGCTTAGGCCTCCAGCTTTTCAGATGCGAGCTTGATGGCTTCGTTGATGCGGACATAGGTCACACAGCGGCAGGCATTGCCGTACATGTAATCCTTGATTTCCTCATCGGTCGGATTGGGGTTTTCGGTCAAAAGGCCTATGGCCGACATGATCTGACCGGACTGACACCAGCCACACTGCACGACATCTTTTTCCTGCCAGGCGGCCTGAACCGCCTTGGCGACCTTGTCGGTCGCCCCTTCGATGGTGGTGATTTCGCTATCGACCGCATCCTCGACAAAGGTCTGGCAGGAACGGGTCGGGTAACCATCCACATGCACGGTGCAGGCACCACAATAGGCAACGCCGCAACCAAACTTGGTGCCGGTAAGTTCCAGTTCGTCGCGCAGAACCCAAAGCAGCGGGGTGCCCGGTTCGACATCAACGGTACGGGATTCTCCATTGATCTTAAGCTGATATTGCATGACCGCCTCATCTCTCTCTTGGCTTGTTATGCCTGATCATCGCGTGGGGGCAGGTAACCAAGCGGTAAACGCCCGGAATGCGTGATCTGGTAGCGATGTGATGGCGATCTCCCGGCCGGTCGCAGGGCAATACAGGCAGTCTGCCAAGGGATTTAAGGAGGATGGCGCGGGACGTCGGAGAGGAAAAAGTGATCAAAACAAAAAGCCCGCCAGTGCATGGGACACCGACAGGCTTTTAAGGCCGGTCCGTCAGGTGGGGTGCCTGATGACCGTTAATGAGAGAGGTCGTTATCTCGGCAGGTGGCCGTGTTCGCAGACGAACGCGACGTCTTTGCGGGCAATGCCGATGTCTTCAAGCACTTCGCGCGGGGCGTTGCGAAGCATTTCCGCATCACGGGCGACCTTGTAGGCCTGTGCCCATTTGCGCGGGAAAAGGACGAGCCAGCGCCAGATGGTTACGCCTGATACCGGCGCGACATTGGTGGTGGCGACGAGGGATCCATTTGTAAACTGTGCTGGCATGATGCTGGCTCGCTAGTTTGTTTGCTAATAAGGGGACAAAGTTTCCTTCGGACCCAAAAACAATTTACGTCTGGATTATGTGAAACGGCGCGCAAAGTTCGCAAATCCGTGCGAGATTTTCGCAAAGAATCTGTAAAAACGATTTTCTTTCGCGGGCTGCTTCGGTCATGTTTATCCGAAGGATGTCACAGCGTCGTTTGGGATATTGGACCTTGGCGGAACTCGATAAATTTGACTATCGCCTGCTGGAATTGTTGCAGGAAAACAGTCGCTTAACAGGTAATGAGCTGTCCGCGAAAGTTGGTCTTTCATCGGCGGCCTGTTTGCGCCGGGTGCAGCGCCTGCGTGAAACCGGGGTGATTGAGCGCGATGTTGCGATCGTGTCACCCAAGGTGTTTGGCAAGAAGATGATGGTGATCGTGCTTCTGACCATGGAGCGCGACCGCCCGGACCGGTATATGCTGATGCACGAGGAATTCGGCAGAATGCCTGAGGTTGTGCAGTGTCATCATGTGACAGGTGCACATGATTTTGTCCTGCGTATTCAGGTCAGTGACATGGAAGAATACAGCGCCTTTGTCGACCGGGTGTTTCATGAACCCTATATCAAACGCTATGAAAGTCTGGCGGTTTTAGGAACGCTGAAATAGCGCAAAAAGGGGCTTTTTCGGTATTCACTTAAAATGAATAACCAAGCCCATTATTCAATATTGGTGAAAAGTCAGACATCGGGCGCAAAGCCCGATATTGGACGTCATTTTAATTGTATGAGGATTAAAATGACGTCCAAATCGAAAATCCGGCATGCGGGTTTCGTCATGCCGGGATGGTTTTTTCCGATGCGTCGAACAGATGCACATCGCCGGATGCGAAATGCAGCCCGACGGTATCGCCCACGACCGCGTCGGAATGACCGACGATGCGGACCGTGAACAGACCGACATCAGGCACATTGACATAGGCGAAGCTGTCGGAGCCGAGATGTTCCATGACATCGATCTGGCCGGTCAGGATGGCCTTGGAGGCATCACCGGCATCACAAAGCGCCATATGTTCGGGTCGAATGCCCATTTTGGTGGCACCTTCGGCATTGCGGGCAATATCGGATGTGTTGCCATTGCCAAAGGTAAGCTGCGTGCCCGTGCCCGTGCAGTCGACCACATTCATTTTCGGCGAGCCGATAAACTGGGCGACAAACAGGTTGCCCGGATGGCGATAGAGATCAAGTGGCGTTCCGATCTGTTCGATCTGGCCGGCCTGCAGAACAACGATCTTGTCGGCAAGCGTCATGGCCTCGACCTGATCATGGGTGACATAGACCATGGTGGCACCGAGTTTCTGATGCAGGCGGGCGATTTCAAGCCGCATTTCAACGCGCAAAGCTGCATCAAGGTTTGACAGCGGTTCGTCAAACAGGAAGGCGCGTGGTTCCCGGACAATCGCACGACCGATTGCGACGCGTTGACGTTGGCCACCTGACAGTGCCTTGGGTTTGCGATCCAGATAGTCTTCGAGTTTGAGCGTTGCAGCGGCTTCATCGACCTTTTGGGTGATTTCGGCCTTTGGCATGCCGGCAACGGTCAGGGCAAAGCCCATATTTTCACGCACCGATTTGTGCGGATAGAGCGCATAGGACTGAAACACCATCGAAAGTTCACGTTCGGCCGGGGGCTTGCCGGTGACGTCATCGCCATCAATCAGGATCTGGCCATCGGATGCCTCGACAAGGCCGGAAATCAGGCGCAGTAATGTCGATTTGCCACAGCCGGACGGGCCGACAAAAATCACCAACTCACCTTCATCAATCTGAAGATCAATGCCCTTGATGACATCAATCCCGCCAAATGATTTGCGGATGCCTTTAAGTTCGATCTGGCCCATTTTATGTGTTCTCCTGATCTGCGGTGCCGGTTTGGGAAAGGTGTGGGGTGATGGGCAAAGTTTCGGGACGGGCCGCCCAATAAAGCGACATCGATGCCGTCCACGAAAAGTCCGTGCCCCCGCCACCACGGCCGGTCACCGGGCAGAAATATTCACGAAAATCGGATTGGTCGATAAGGGACTGCGTGTCGCGCCGGATGCGATCGGCAAGGTCGGTCTCGCCATGCTCAGACAATCCGGTAGCGATCATCCAGTTGATCATGGCCCAAACCGGACCGCGCCAATAACGAATGGAATCAAACAGTTCATGATTGGGATCGAAGCTTGGAACGCCGTGTTTGACCTGCGAAAGCCAGTGGGTCAGGGTTGCGGCCATCTTGCAGGCTCGCGTCGGTTCGACAGGCCCGGCAAACATCGCAAGCCAGCTTCCCGATGTCAGGCCGGTGGCGTGTTCATCGCGACGCAAATCAAGCGTGACATAGCCGCCAACTGTTTCAGACCAAAGCAACTCAAACCCGGCATCAAGACGGGCGAGGCGGGCGGTGGCGCGGGCGGCGATATCATCCTGCCCCAGTAGCGTTGCCATATTGATCAGGTCGCGTTCGGCCCGACGCAGGATGGCGTTCATGCCCGGTTCGGCGACCCAGAACGGGCAGTTGCGCGCGATGTGGTCGGTGTTCCAGTTACAATCGCGTCCGAATTTGACCAGCGCCATATAGTGATCGTAGTCGTTGTTTTTCGGGCGTTCGTCTTCGTTGACGATATCGGTGTCGCGGCGGTGATAGGTGCCAACCCCGGTGGTATCGATGAACGAAAGCGGGCGATCCCAGTCGGGCAGATTATCGCGGCCACTTTCCCATGGATGCATGATGGCAACCACACCACGGCCATCCGGATCCCGGGCATCAAGGAACCATTGATGCCAGCGATCAAGTTTGGGCAGAAGTTTTGCCGCCCGGTCGCGATGGGCATCGATATCTTCGGCCAGAAGCCGTTCGATCACGGTTGCGGCAACGGGTGGCTGGGTGATGCCCGATGTTGGCGGGTTTTTGGCGATGTCGGTCGTGCCCCATTGTTCCGGTCCGGGGAAGTAGCTTTTTTCCTCCTTCCAGAAAATGATGTGCGGCACCATGCCGTTGTCCCATTGCGCGGAAAGCAGGCTTTCGACTTCCTGCCAGGCGCGATCAGAATCAAACACCGAAAAGCCAAGCGCGACCAAGGCACTGTCCCAGTTCCACTGGAACGGATAGAGCTTGGCACTTGGCACGGTATAGCCGCCACGATCATTGCCAAGCAGGATGTCGGCCGCACGTCTGTTGGTGCCGGTAAGCTGATCGAGTGAAATGCTCATCTGCCTCATCTGCCTCATCTGACTCATCCTTTGACACTCCCGGCGGTGAGGCCCTGAACAAGGAAGCGTTCAAACCAGAGGAAAATGACCAGGATCGGCACCGTTGCGATCACCGCACCGGCCATCAGATGTTGGCGTGGGACTTCGGATGAATTCAGCGACACCACCCCGCGCGACAGGGTGAAGATGTCGGGATCATCGAGGAACATGAAGGCAAAGAGGAATTCGTTCCAGGCGATCATGAAGACATAAAGCGACACCGATGCGAGCGCCGGCAAGGCAAGTGGCAGGGTGATTTTCCAGATCACGCCAAAGCGCGACAAACCATCCATCAGACCGGCTTCTTCCAGTTCGGCCGGAAGACCGCGGAAGTATCCCTGCAGCATATAAAGCGCCACGGGGACCGTGGTGGCCGGATAGACGATCAGAAGGCCAACCACCGTATTGCGCAGGCCAAGCTGGCTGAAGACGGCATAAAGCGGGATGACCAGAACGATCATCGGCACCAGATAGATCAGCAGGATCGAGCTTGAAAGCACCGTCTGTCCGGGGAACTTCAAACGCGCCACCGCATAGGCGCCGGGGATCGAAAAGGCCAACGTGATCAAAACGGTGCAGACCGACACAATGGTCGAAATCAGAAGGAAGCGGCCAAAATTGAACTTGGTGAACAGTTCGACATAGCTGTCAAACAGGCTGGCAGCACCCTGTGTCAGGTCAATCGACAAATCCAGCGGGTTCAGGAACAGATCCTGCTGGTTCTTCAGACTGGTCATCACCATCACATAGAAGGGCAGGATGACGATCACGCTAAAGAACACAAAGCCAAAGCCCTTGAGTGTGCGCACAATCACCAGATCAATCGCATACCGTTTGAGCATGCCCGACTGAATGTCGATCAGGACTGCGCGGTTGGCAAAGGTCACGGCAAGCGCGATCAGCCCGACGCCGAAGGCCTGAATAAGCGAACTTTCCGAAAAGGCCAGACTGAACGGTGCGCCAAAGGAGACCAGCATCATCGAGACGATCACGCCAGCAAAGGCGACAAGGTAAAGCCCCGGTGTGCGATCAGCAGGCGCGCGCAGCATGATGATGGCAGCATTGACCGCCCCGCCAAGTGCGCCCGCCGATATGATCGGTGTCGCCGGAAGGCCGGTGATCAGGGTCAGGGAAATGCCGGTGAGCGCAACTGCAATCGTGCCCCAAAGCAAGCCGGTCAGAAGACCGAGAAGAAGACCCGTACCGATACGCATTACGAATCCTCCCGATGGACGAATTTGAAATAGAACACGGCAAACACCAGAAGCAGGATGAAGATGGCAACCGCCACCGCCGCCCCGGCGCCAAGATTGGACAGGGCAAAGCCCTGTTCATAGACATCGACCGTGAGTGTCCGCGTGCCCGCCGCCCCGCCGGTCAAAAGGAAGATGTCGTCAAACTTGTTGAACGTCCAAATGAAGCGCAGCAGGAACAGCGTGGATAGGATCCCCAGAAGTTGCGGCAGGGATATGTGCCAGAACTGTTGCAAGGGCGTGGCGCCATCGACCTCTGCGGCCTCGTACATATCAGATGAAATCGACTGCATCCGGGCCAGAATGAACAGGAAGGACAGCGGGAAATAGCGCCAGGCTTCAAAGGCAATCACGGTTGCCAAGGCCAGCGGGAAATCGATGGTGAGCCCGAAAACATCAATGGGAATGTCGCGCTGACCAAAGAAGTTTACGCCCTCGTCGGCAAGGTTCATGCGCTGCAATATGGCGTTGAAGGTGCCGTTGAAGGGATCAAGCAGGATGACCCATGTAAAGGCAACGGCGATCACGGGTGCGACATAGGGAAACAGGAAAAGCCCGCGAATGATCGACCGCCCGGCAAAGGGTTTGTTGAGCATTTGTGCGGCAAACAGGCCCAACACCAGTGCGCCCAAAGTGCCAAAGACCGTGTAGGTGATCGTCACCCACAGCACCGACCAGAATTCGTGGGAATCAAAAATCCGTGCGAAGTTATCAAGGGTGAATTCACTGTTGGTCAGGATGTTGTCGGACGTGCCGGTAACGGTGGGTTCGCTATCGCGCGGGGAAACCGGGTTGGCGGCAAAGCTTTCATCCGAAACAGCCGTCATTTTAAGACGGGTACGCTCGCCAGCCGGAAGGCCATCAAGCGCACAGCGGACCTCGGCCCCCGTGACCGTACAGACATCCCCCGGATCAATGACCGTAATGCCCGCGGGCAATGTATCGGTCAGGACGACGTCGGTAATATCGCCGTCGCGCGATGAATTGCGCAGGCGATACTGGATTTCAAATTCCTGCCCGGCGATGTCAAAATCGCCCCGCACCCGTTCGGACACCACCGGGGTTGGCGGGCGCAAATCCGATAGTGTGACCGGCTTGGCCGAAATCCAGAAATTGGCCAGCAACGGAAACAGGACAATGCCCATGACAATCAGAAATGTCGGGGCCAGCATCCAAAGGGC
>NZ_DCAO01000002.1:1351-20497 GCF_002311515.1 Thalassospira sp. UBA1131 | reverse complement strand
CGCCCCGGATCAAGATCGCTTATTCGATGTTGCTGACTTCTTCGTTGATCAGATCAGCAGTTGCATCGGCATCACGTTCGCCATCGATGAATTCGCGCACACGGCGGTTGATGACCTGACTGTTGATGATGCGCGATGCCTTGGCCAGCTGACCTTCGGCAACACCCCAACGGTTTGCGGTTTCAAGACCGGAAACGATGTCGGTGATGACGGCCGGGTCATAGAGCTCTGACAGCGGCTTTTTGCGGTCCACACCGACCGGAAGCGTAGCCCATGCCTTAACAAATTCATCCGGATTGTCGGCGGTGCCATGACGGACCGGGAATTTGCCTTCGGGTGCGATGGAAAGGGTGCTGGTGTAACCTTCACCGAGCGAGAATTTGACAAATTCCTCTGCCGGGTCGGTATCGGCATCGTTGGTGATACCGAAATAACGAATGTCACCCCAAGCAGCGCCATTCGGGTTGGACGGGCCCATCAGGCGGGTGACAACACCGGTTTTCGAGGCCAGTTCGCCCGAGGTCGGGTCGTTATTAATCGTGGGCGGGGCACTGTCGCGCAGGCCTGCCAGTTCATCAAGGATGAAGGGCGACCAGATGATCATCGCTGCTTTGCCCGCGAAGTACACCTCGCGCGACTGTTTCCAGTACAGATCACCGGGGGGCGATGCATCGGCGAGTTTTTTATAAAACTCAAGCGCCTCGATCAGTTTTGCCTTGTCAAAGCCGACAGAGCCATCAGCCGCCACAGGGGTTGCGCCGTTTGCCAGGAAGACATGTTCAAGCACCTGGCTCATGAAGTTTTCATCAATCTTGGTCGCGGCAACAAAGCCATACATTTCAGGCGGGTTGTGCAGGGCGTCGATGGCCTTGACGATATTGGCGTAGGTGTTGGGGGCCTCAAGACCGGCTTCGTCAAACAAGTCCTTGCGATAAAGCACCATCTGGGTCCAGCCATCCGACGGGACTGCGGCAACTTCGCCATCGAAATCAGCCATGCTGAGTGCGGCGGGTGCGAAGGTATCCTTGCCCAGCTGGTTGACGACTTCGTTGTTGGCTTCGGTATCAAGAATGCCGGCCTCGGACCAGGGCAGGACATATTGCAGCGTCAGGTAAATGACGTCTGGCAAGTCACCGGCGGCGTAGGCCGCGGTGGCACGCGTGCCAAGTTCGGTTTCAGTGACCGGAATGACTTCGACAGAGGTGCCGGTTTTGGCTTCGAACTCCTTGGCCATTTCTTCTTGCTTGGCCAGGCGTTCGGGTTGTTCTTCGGTGGTCCAGAACCGCAGTTGCGCACTGGCGATGCTGGTGGAAACCAGCAGACCAGCGGCAGCAAGCGTTAAAGCACGCGTAAACCTTGTTTTCATGAGATGCCTCCCTTGGCATTTGCGGCCAGCTTCAATGCTGGCGGGTTGGCTGACCCACGGACGGTCAGCGATGCTTCCCACAGGATTTGGGAAAATTCGGATGCAGGCGAATTTGCCTTGTTCGCCTGCGCAACAACGATCCGCCCGACTTCACGGCCGATCTGATAGCTGGCCTGGCTCATGGTGGTCAGGCCGGGATGGATGGCTTCGCCCATCGGCAGGCCATCAAAACCAATCACGGACATTTCCGATCCGACGTCGATACCGGCATGGGCCAGCGCATGGATGGCGCCGATGGCAACGGCATCGGTGACACACAAAATGGCGGTCGGATGATCGGGGAGTTTGAGAATTTCCAAAACGGCCTCGCGGGCGGCCAGTTCGTTGGTGATGCCGTCATGCATGTAGCCCGGCGCGATATCGCAACCATTGGCCTTCGTCGCGGCAAGATAACCCGCGCGCCGTTGCCAGGCGTAATTAAGTTCGGGATCGCCGCCGAGATAGGCGATCTTGCGATGGCCAAGGCCGACCAGGTAGTTCACCGCATCGACAAAGGCCTTTTCATTGTCGATATCAAGCCATGCGTAATCGTCACAGTTTTCGGTGCGGCCTTGGGCGACAAACGGGACATGGGATTTGCGCAAAAAATCAATGCGCGGATCATGGCGTTTGGTGCGGGCAACAACAAACCCGCCAACCTTGCCCGATTGGATCAGGCGGTCCATGACTTCGACCTCGTCATGACCATCAGGGACGGCGGAAACCAGTAAGTCCCAGTCAGACAGGGCAAGTTCGGTGGCAAGACCATCGAGAATTTCGGCCAGAAACGGATCAATCTGATGACCGTCGCGGGCCGGCAGGACAAAGCCGATGGTTTCGACCACGCCACGGGCAAGACGCCGGGCGGTGGTTGATGGGCGATAGCCCAGCTCATCGGCGGCCTTACGCACACGGGCAACGGTTTTTTCGGCGATGTCGGGATAGTTGTTAAGCGCGCGCGAAACGGTTCCCTCGGACAAACCAAGATATTTGGCCAGCCGGGCAATCGACATGGTTTCGTTTTGCTTCCGAACGCGCGGCACGGAACCTCCCTGAGTGTTTTTCTTGTGCTTTTCACCGCCTTTTTGACGGTGTTTGGCGTTCCGAAACCGCTTTCGGAACAGGGAAACGCTATCCGAAACCGCTTTCGGTTGTCAAACCGTTGATTCTGAAAGGTTTATTTTTGCATGTGCGAAACGCCCGAAATCCTATGCGCAAGGAGAGGAGTGTTTTAGGCAAAACCATAGGAGAACCCGGCGGTTTTACGTGCTACGCGACCGAAGGTATAGGGCGTCGCTGTGTGTCGCGTGGGAATGGATAAACGCCCGCCATTTTATTTAATAGTTCCGAATTCTTTGTGGTGTCGCCTAACTGGCAGGCATCCGGCCCCGCGGTGGACTTTCCTGTAGCATACTTGTTGCCTCGACTACCTCGACGGGGGTCATTGTCTGTGTACAGCAAATTTATTCACTGGATTGTTTAAATTATCGACAGTTCAACTGATATGATCTTGTAAATGCACAAGTTGTTTTGCTGTGTTTTCTCAATGGGGTGGCTCATATGGATAAGTCGAAAACAGAACCACTCGGTATGTGGCGCTATGGAAAAGAGTTTTCTGAGACGGCTTATGCTGTAAGAGAGCGAGCGCTAAAGAGGCCGTTTGTCCCGTATTACTTCTTGATGGGACATTCGATTGAGCTACTGCTTAAATCTTTCCTGATGCTGCATGGTTGTAGCGAAGCTGGCATTAAAAAGTTTCGGCACAATCTAGATGACTTGTTTCACGATGCGATGAAACTAGGCCTTTCCGAACTGGTGAGCGTTAAGTCGGTTGATAAACATGTTATCGAGTTGATGAACGGAGAATATTCCACGCATCGTTTTCGTTACATTAGAACCGGGATGATGGTTCTCCCGGAAATTGGATTGCTAGAGGACTTGGTTTCTCGCCTGATCAGTGGATTGGAAAAACCAATCGCCAATTCGGCCAGTTCTGTTTCGAGACACGGTGATTGATGTCGAAAGCAAGGAACCAATATCGTCATAACCACTATGTACCGAAATGGTACCAGAAGCGTTTTCTGCGTCCCGGTCAGTCAAAGTATTGGTATCTTGATTTGAAGCCTGAAACGAGGGTTTCAAATGGAGTTAGTTACCAAAGAAAAAGCCTGATGTCTTGGGGACCGGACAGTTGCTTTGCGCAGGATGACCTCTACACCGTCACAATCTCGGGGCAAAGGTTTACCGAGTTAGAGCAGTACTTTTTCGGCGAGATCGACACAGAAGGAAAGGTGGCGATCGAAAAATTGGCTGATGTCGAGCATCCTGCGCATGAGATGTTTCCGCAGTCGGATTTGGTTCGTTACCTGAGTGTACAAAAGCTTAGAACGCCGAAAGGGCTACTGCAACTCAGGTATGCCTCAGGAGTTAGGAGCAAGGCGTCAATTCTTGACATTGTTTATAGGCATCAAAACATCTTTTGCGCGGTTTGGTCAGAGTGTGTTTGGCAAATAGCTGACGCCTCGAACTCTCCTACAAAGTTCATTATCTCTGATCACCCGGTGACCGTTTACAATCGAGACTGCTTCCCTCAATCGAAACACTGTATCGGGGCAAATGATCCGGATATCAGATTGGTTGCTTCTCACACATATTTCCCACTTTCCCTGAATAAAGTTCTTATTCTGACAAATCTTTCTTGGGCAAAAAATCCCTATCAAAATCCACTAAACATGCGTCCAAATCCCAGTTTCCACCGACCCACAATATTTAACTACATGCACTTGAATACCGGGCGCATGCTCTCTGAAGAAGAAGTAGTGGAAATCAATTACATTACTAAACGGCGGGCATTCCGATACATCGCATCAGCTGAGCAGGAGTGGCTTTACCCTGAAAGACGACTGAAGTCTGATCACTGGAGAAAGTTAGGTGATGGGTATCTGTTTATGCCTGATCCTCGCTTTTTGACTGGCGGCGGCGAAATTGTAATCGGATTTAAAGGGGGTGGTGGAGCCGCATTTGACGCATACGGTCATCGACCTCATCAAGATGAGTACATGAATGCTAAGAGGGAAGCGCAAGAATGGGATGCAATGCAGCGTTTTAAAGCAGAATGGTCAGGGATCGTTGGGCCGGAATACCGCGGAGTTCCCATCGAATGGCAAATGGATCGCGAAGGCAGAGAGCCAATTCGTGCTGACGAGTTTCATCGGGAAGAATTGAGAAGGGATGAGCGGTACAAGAATCGTCCCGGAGAGCAAAGAAGACGTCGTCAATTGAAGAGGACTCATTCAGGGCTCAAGTAACTCGCTTATAGTGCCTGTGGGTGGGACGTATCCCTTTTGATCTCATTGTGAAATCTTCACTTTCTCATGGCCCTTTGGCTTGTTGGGCGGTGACTCGCGCAGTTGCTGCATCCAATTCGGTGCGTGATGTCGTCATCGGCGATCTGGTCGCGAACGCTCGCGTTATGGAACGGACCTCGTTTTTATCTGCTAAGTATTGAATTTCCTTGCCTAAAACAGGGAAAACCCTATCACATGGCATGATGACAGAGCAAAATGCTGAGATTAATCCGAATGCCATTGCGCAAGTAAAGGTTCTGGCCCTGCTTGGGGCGGTGTTGCTTGTCGGGGCCAATTCGTTTGTTTTAAGCCCGATCCTGTCAGAAGTGGCAGGCGGGCTTTCGACGCAGACCTATCATGTGGCCTGGGCGATTTCGGCGTTCGGGGCGGCGACGGCCCTATCGGCGCTGACCCTGGCGGGGATGATTGACCGGATGTCGGTCGGGCGTGTTTTGGGCGGTGCGGCGCTTTTACTGGCGGTGGCGCAGGTTTCAAGCGGGCTCAGCCAGCATTGGGTTTGGCTTTGTCTGTCGCAGGCGCTGGCCGGGGTGGCGGTTGGTGTGTTGTTGCCGGGATCCTATGCAACGGTGACTGCCACAGCCCCCAAGGGGCGGGAAGCCGCGCGGCTTGGTGTGGTTCTGACCGGGTGGGCGTTATCGTTGGTGGTGGCGGTCCCCGCCGCGGCCTTCATTACCGAGCAATTTGGCTGGCGGATGGTTTATTTCCTGATGGCCGGGCTGTCGGTCCTGGTGGCCGGTATTCTGGTGATTTTGCTGTCGGATGTGCGCGGCGGGATGAGCACGCGGACATCGCCCTTGCGCGCATTTCGGCTGCCGGGGGTTTGGCAATTACTGGCGGTGATGCTGGTTTATATGACCGCGTTTTACGGCTGTTTTGCGTTTTTCGGGGTGGGTGTGCGCACGGCCTTTGACCTGTCAGCGCAGGGCAGCGGCATGTTTGTTATGGCCTATGGCGTGGGGTTTGGCGTCATGGGATTTGTTTTGGGGGTGATATCGCCCAAAATTACCCGTGGGTATTTGTGTCTGGTGTTGATCGCGATTGCGACAAGCTATGCCACCTGGGGATTAACCCTGCAAAGCCAGATCAGCGCCATGGCGGGTACTGCCATTTGGGGGATGCTTAATCAGCTTGGTCTGAATGCGATGGTGGTGTCGCTGAACCGTCAGGCGTCTGATGCGCGCGGGGCGGTGATGGGGCTTAATAGTGCGGTGACCTATTCGGCGGTGTTTGCCGGGCCGATGATCATGGGACCGATATATGCCGGGTTCGGCTTTGCCGCCGTGGCCGGGTTTGGAGCCGTTCTGGTGATGTGTGGTGTTATTGTCAGTTGGCGAAGTGCCTGAACCGAAACCACGTTCAACCCGACCCAGATGGATCGATAAAACGAAAATGGCGGGTCGAAACCCGCCATTTGCATGTGTGTATCTGAGTGCATCGCTTAGGAGAAGACGAAGGCACGGTCGCCGCTTGTGGTTCGGCGGCTTTATGTCGTTGATATAACCGGCGTCTCAAGCAACTTTCCGGTTTCGACATCTGCAACACCACGATCCGTCTGATGCGGGCCGGCATTACAGGCCAGTGTCGCACCAAACAACGCCTTGAACACCAGATAGGGCGGTTGCCAATCAACAATCGCGTCGGTGGCCGCGCGGATCTGTGCGAAGTTTTCCGCAACCATGGCAAGCGATTGATCAGAAACCAGCCCGCAAATCGGCAAAGGCAAAATCGCATCAATCTTGCCGTTGGACGCAACCGCCATACCGCCACCGGCCGCAATTACCGCGTTTGCCGCAATCGCCATGTCGTCAGCGTTGCCGCCAAAGACGGTCAGGTTGTGGCTGTCATGGGAAACCGTACTGCAGACAGCACCACGCCATTTGCCCCAGCCGCTTAGCAGGCCGACACGCGGTTTGGCATCAACCTTGCCGTGGCGATGAGCAACGGCGATCAGGGTGGTGCCATCTGGCGGAATGACAAAACCATCCTGGACCTCAGCCACGGTTTCGTCCCAGCGCGTGAAGCGCGGGCGATCAATGGTTGCGACACGCACCTGACTGCCATTGGGGGTATCCGCAGCAATCCGGAAATCATCCGCGGTCACCTTGCCCAGCATCATGGTGTTGCGAAGCGGGGCGGGGTCAATCCCCTTGGCCGGGCGAACCAGTTCACCGTCCTTGGCAAGCGGGATGCCGTTGCCGATCACGGTGCTGGCGACAAAGCCATCAAGATCATCAAACAGGACGATGTCCGCCCGGCGACCCGGCGCAATCAGACCAAGGTCCGAGCGACCAAGACGTGTCGCCGCATTCAAGGTGGCGGCGCGCAAGGCCCATTGCGGTTTCATGCCATAGCGCACCAAACGTCTGACAACATCATCAAGGCCACCGGCATTAAACAGATCGTCCGGGAAGACATCATCGGTACAGAGCGTGACGGTTTGCGGCAGAAAGCCCAGATCATTGAGCGTTTCGACAAAGCCGGGCAGGAGATGATCGTGTGATCCGCGAAGCTCAATCGTCAGGCCTGCGCGGAGCTTGGCCATCAGGTCGTCGTTGGATGTCAGTTCATGGTCGGAGGCAATGCCAGCGGTGACAAATGCCTCGAGATCAGCACCACTCAGTCCGCGGGCATGGCCGCAGATCAACTTGCCAGACTGAAGGCCCGCCTGAACGATGTTGGTCATACGCGGATCACGGTCAATCACGCCGCGCATATTCATGACTTCGGCAACGCCATGGATGTCGGGCCATGACAACATTTCCGCCATGGCATCCCCGTCAAAGTCGGCACCCGAAACTTCGTAGCCCGGTGCCGCGGGAACACATGACGGGGCCAAGGTCAGCACACGCAGGGGCAAATCACGCACCGCATCGGTTGACCATTTGACAGCATCAAGCCCGCCGACATTGCCAAATTCATGTGGGTCCCAGACGGTTGTGGTCACCCCGCGCGGGACGACCGCATCGGCATAGGTTGCAGGCGTGGTCATCGAGCTTTCGACATGCATATGCGTATCAATCAGGCCCGGTGTGATGAACTTGCCGCGCGCATTGATCAGGTGACGCGCATCACTGCGCGTTGCAGGTTCGTGGACGCTGGCAATCATCGGGCCGACAAGGCCGATGTCGGCGGCGCGAATTTCGCCGGTGACCATATCGATAAGGCTGCCACCGACAATCAGATAATCAAACAACGCATCGCCGCGCGCGGCGGCAACAGCACGTTCGCGCAAGGATGCATCATTCAGATCTTTGGGTTCTGCGTGTCTGTTTGTCATTTTGCGGCCTCTGCCTTTAGCGCATCCAGGACAAGATTTCGCGCAGGTTCAATATCAACCTCAATGCCATATTGGTGGGCGGCATTGGATTGATCATCCGGGGTGATGATGGTCCGACCACGGGTTTCGCCGTGATCGGTATCGACCGTAATTTTTGCGTTGGCAAAGCGAACGATATCAGGCGCAACCACGGCAACTGCCGCCAGCGGATCAAAGATCGACATGGCGAGACGCCCGCGGGTAATGGCGATATTGATATAGCCTTCGGTCAGATCGGCCAGAAGGCCTGCATTCTTGCCACCTGCCATCCGTATCGGGGCGACATCATCGGGATTGGTAGTTACCTGACGGCAAAGATCGAGTTCGACCATGCGGATCGCGATATTGCGCGAAAGCACCACGGCCAGTGCTTCGGGGTCGGCAAAGGCATTGTATTCGGCAAACGGCGTGTGGTTGCCGCGCCCAAATGCGCCGCCCATCCAGGTGATCTGATCAATCCTTGCTGCCAAGTCGGGCCGCGCAAGCACCAGTGTCGCGATATTGCCAAGCGGCCCAAGGGCAAGGATATGCTTGACGTCAGATGACGGTGATTTAAGCCAATCACACAGGGCATCAAACGCGCGGTTTTCTGCCAGCGGGTCGCAGTCAGGCAGATGTGCACCAGATGATTGCATGCCGCGTGGGCCCAGAATGGCCTGCGCTGTTTCAAGGCCGCCCATAATGGTCTGTTCGCAGCCGGTATAGATCGGGAAATCCCAGCCAAAGACGTCGCGTGCCGCAGCCGCATTGCGGCGCACGGTTTCAAGCGGGCTGTTGCCCGCAACAAGCGACATGCCGTCGATTTTTGTTTGATGATGGGTCAGAACCAGCACGGCGGCCAGATCATCAAACCCCATATCTGTATCAATCCACAGCGCCATTTACAGGTTCCCGGTGCGCGCAAGTTGGGCTGCCTTTGCGACAGGCAGATCGAAATTCAGGACCGCGCCAAAATCATGGGCCGGAAGCGATGCCGCGCATTCCGCCTTGATCTGGCCCAGCGGCGTATCAAGCAGATATTCCCGCGTGCCACCGGCAAAGGATGTACCACGCACGGTGCCCTCAAACGGACCTTCGCCAAGGGTGACCATGGATGGCCGCCATGCAAGGCCCTTGGTCGCGGGATCAATCGTGCCATTGATGGCGATATCACCATTGGCGGTTTTGATCTTGTCATCGACCCGTTCAAAGACATTTTCAAAACCGACAAAATCGGCAACGAAGTCGGAAACCGGGTTGTTATAGATCTCTTCGGGGGTGCCGATCTGTTCGATTTTGCCATCGAGCATCACGATGATGCGGTCCGCCATGGCAAGGGCTTCGACCTGATCGTGGGTGACAAAGATCATGGTCACACCGCTTTCTTTCTGAACGCGCTGAAGCTCTGTGCGCATTTCAAGACGCAGGCGGGCATCGAGGTTGGAAAGCGGTTCATCGAGCAACAGCACCTTGGGTTCCATCACCATGGAACGGGCAAGGGAGACGCGCTGTTGCTGCCCACCGGAAAGTTCGGCGGGCTTGCGGCTGGCGAAATTGGACAGGCCGACGGTTTTAAGACCGTCATTGACGCGGGTATCGAGTTCAGCACCGCGAACACCCATCAATTTGAGGCCAAAGGCGACGTTTTCATAAACATTGAGATGCGGGAACAGCGCATAGGACTGGAACACCAAACCGACAGGGCGTTTGTTGGCCGGAACGCGCGTGATGTTCACGCCATCCAGAACGATTGCGCCTGATGAGGGTTCCATCAATCCGGCGATGGCGCGCATGGTCGTGGTTTTGCCACAGCCGGACGGTCCAAGGAGGGCGACCAACTCGCCCTTGCCGATATCAAGATCCATTTCCGGCACGGCAACGTTTTTGCCATAGGACAGGGTCAGTTTTTCAAGGCTGAGAAAACGGGAATCAGACATAACGGGAAAATCCTAGGAAACGTTCGGCCAGAAAGACGATGCCAAGCGACATGAAAGCAAGCAGCGCCGAAAGGGCTGCGACCGATGGGTCATAGGTGATCTCCATATAGGAGAGCATGTCGATTGGCAGGGTGCGCACACCCGGACCAGACAGGAACAGGGAAACCGGAACCTGATTGAAGCTGGTGACAAAGCCAAGAATGAAGGCCGCCAATATGCCGCCACGAATATTGGGCAAAACCACCCGGAAAAAGGCCCCGGTACGCGAACAGCCCAAAAGCACGGCGGCTTCTTCGATGTCGGATCGAAGGTTGGTCAGGCTGGCGGACACCACGCGCACCGCATAAGGCAGGATCAGTGCGGTATGAGCCAAGAACAGCGCCAACAAGATCCCGGCATTAAGGGGCACAACGAAATAGCGCAGCAGCGCGAGGCCAACAATGATGCCCGGCACAATGATCGGCGAAGACACAATCGTTCGGACGGTTTCGGCACCCGGCACCTGATAGCGCGACAGCGCGTAGCTTGCCGGGATGCCAAGGATCAGGGCGGCAAGGGTCCCGCCAATGGCAAGAAACATCGAAATGCCAAAGCTTGCCCGGAAGCTTTCAACTTCAAAAACCTTGATCACCCAGCGCAGAGACAGACCCTGTGGCGGGAAGGAAAGCGTTTCGCCAGCCGACAGAGAAGCCGCGATAATGATGATGAACGGGCCGATCAGAAAGGCCAAAACAAGAAACAGAATGATCGGCGAAAACAGGTTGTTTTTCATCGCTTGTTCCTTGCAGTTGCCAGTCGTTTCAAAAGCAGGTTGGCGGCAAAGGCCATGACGATGAGGATCAGGGCAATGACAGAGGCCGAGACAAAGTCATTGGCCATGGTCACACGCTGATACAGCAGGGTTTCAAGCATCAGGACCTTGGAGCCGCCCAAAATGGCCGGGGTGATATAGGCCGTCATCGAGCCGGTAAAGACCAGCGTTCCGCCAATCACCAGGCCTTCCTTGGTCAGCGGCAGGATCACCTTGGTAAAGACCTGAAGCCAGTTGGCACCAAGTACGCGCGCAGCCGGAACCGCATCGCGGGGCATGTTTTCAAGCGCACTGATCAGCGAGATGATCATCAAGGGCAGGAACAGTTGCAGCAAGCCGATAAATACCGCCGTTTCGGTAAACAGGAAGCGGATCGGTTCGTCACTGAGCCCGACCGAAACCAGTGCCTTGTTCACAATGCCGGTGCGACCAAGGATGACGATCCAGGCATAGGTTCGGGCAACCGGTGAAATCATCAGCGGCAAAACGACAAGGCCGGTGATGCGTCCTTTGCCTTTCGGGGGCAGATTTACAATGGCAAAGGCAGCAGCATATCCGATGACGGCGGCAACCGCCGTGACCATCGCAGCCAGTTTCAGGGTGCGCAGAAACACAGCCTGATTAAGGGATTGGGAAAAGAAGTCCACATAGGCTTGTAACGTCCAGCTATCGCCAGTGCGGAACCCTTCGGAAAGAAGGATGACCACGGGCACCAGAAAAACGGCGCCGGCAAATATGGCGGCAGGCAGGACCAGCGCAATGGCTTCGGCCCGGTTCTGAAACATCTCAGCAACCTTGTCGTCGGTTAAATAGATAATTGGTGGTGGCGCGATGGGGTATCGCGGTGGGGCTGATGACGGATCATCAGCCCCGAAGTCTGTTTAAATCGCGTAGGCGATTATTGACCGACCTTGTTGTTCCATTCCGACAACCAGATTTCGCGGTTATCGAGGGCAACTTCGGACGGGATCAGGTTGAGGTTTTCAACCGTTTCCGCGCCATAGGTCAGGTTGTCTGCAATTTCGTCGGAAACCACGACTTCCTTGTTGGCCGGGCTATCGACCAGGTTCTGTGCCAGCGCCGTCTGGATTTCGGTCGAAAGCCAGAAGTCCATGAATTCAAGCGCAAGATCGCGGTTCTTGCTGCCTTTGGTCAGGACCATGACGTTCATGCCGCCAGACTGGCCTTCCTTGGGTGTGGCCCATTTGATCGGCATGTCCATTTTCGAGAAACCGGACCATGCGAAACGACCAATCGGTGCGGCCCAGATTTCTTCCTGCTGCATCAGTTGCACCAGCTGCGAAGAACGGACATAGAAGGTGACAACGTCGTCTTTCTTTTCGCCAACCTTGGCAATCGGGGTTTTAAGCGAAGGATCATCATCGCCCAGTGCCTTGCCCAGCATATAAAGGGTCAGCGGGCCCTGGGTGGTGGTGACGTTTGGCAGGGCAACGCGACCGGCCAGTTCATCAGACAGAAGATCCGCCCAGCTATCAATCGTGACCTTGTCAGAACGGTAGGCGATTGAGCTTGCATAGAAGGTGTAACCGACACTCATGCCATCGCCGTTCGGGTCCTTGGCAATGTCATAAAGCTTGTCGAAGTTCGACAGTTTGCTGGTGTCGATTTTATCGGTCAGGCCATCGCGGGCGGCGGCCAGCGCATCGCGCATCGAAATCACAGCCAGATCGATAACCGGGTTTTCCTTGTTGGCTTCGATCTTGGCAAGACGTTCGACCGAGTTGCCGGTTTCAACAACCAGTTCACAGCCGCATTTTTCTTCGAACGGCTCGTAAAGGTGTTCCTTGAACGCATCCTGTGCAAAACCATAAACAGAAATGGTCAGGGTCTTGTCGTCGGCCTTGGCAATGCCGGCACTGAGTGCTAGTGCAGCAGATGCCATCATCAGCTTTTTGATCGCCATTACAGAGTTTCTCCATTTGGGCTTGGTGTGGCGGAGGGAACTGCCGGTGCGCATGACCCGCGAACCACCAGTTGCATGGAAACCTTGGACGTGTCGGCTTTGACGGTGTTCTGATCCGTGCTGCCGGTCTTGTAATTGGATGTGTCGGGATCATCAGGCGAAGCACGCGGTGCTTCGATATCCTTGATCAGTGCGGCAATTGCGATTTCGGCAATGCGCGTCATGTTCATATGTACGGTGGTCAGGGCAGGCGTCACCACGGGTGAAAATACCAGATCGTCAAAACCGGTTACGCTGACCTGTTCGGGGACCTTGATCCCGGCTGTCTGCAATTCGGTCAGGACCCGCAATGCATGCAAATCCGAGACGGCGGCGATAGCTGTGACACCATTTTTGACATGATCCAGCAGGCCAAGCGACGTTTGATCGGGGGTGCCTGCCAGAAGGCTTTCAATCCAGATCGTTTGATGTTTATCGCCCGGTGCAAGCACGGATTTCATGCCGCCAATACGGTCATTCTGCACGTTTGATGCCGGGTCGTGGCCGACAAACAGGAAATTGTGATGACCAAGTTCTTTCAGGTGCCTGATGACTTGTTGGCCGCCTTCCCAGTGATCGGCAGAAACGGTGTTTCCCGGGGTTGAGGGGGTGTCGACCATGGCAACGGGGCAGGCGACCGACCCGATGCGCGTGCCACGACGGGGGATAACGACAAGACCATCGACACCGCGTTCGATCAATCGTGCGATGGCCTGTGTCTGGGTGGTGACATCGCCGCGCGAGTCAGCAATCAGCACGCCATAGCCCGCATTCGAAGCGGCAACTTCCATGGCCTGGGCGATTTGCGGGAAAAGCGGGTTGGATATATCGGGCAGGACTAGCCCCAAAACGTTGGAGCGCCCCGTGCGCAGTGCCCGGCCAGCGTTGCTTGGTACATAGCCAAGCTCGGCGGCGGTGGCGCGGATTTTCTCGACCAGTTTGGGCGACACGCGGCCTTTGCCCGACAACGCGTTTGACACGGTTGCCGAAGACACACCAACCACCTTGGCGATCTGGGTCATGTTCGGTCCGGAACGCGATCCCGCCACAGCTGTCTCTCCAAAAAAACACTTAGCCGGTTTCAATGCTTAAGATGATTAATCGATTAATCATGCATTACCATTAATCGAAGGAAGGCAGTGAGTCGAGACAAATTTGGAAAATCGGGCTGTCTTGTTCGGGCTTGATGGCGGTGCCAAGCGCAGCGCTTGGGAGGGATTTTTCGATAAGCTTTTGAAGTGACTTAAGCTTTTTAGTTCGGGTGGAACTTGCAGGCATCTGGGTTTTTTAGCCCGTTTTGCTCCCGCACCCTGTTCGCGATGCAGATACAAAAATGGCGGGCAATGTGTGCCCGCCATTTCGTTTGTATTTGTGTGGTGCGCTTAGGAGAAGTCGAGCGCGCGGTCGCCGTTGGCGTCCTTGATGCGGGTCGGAAGACCCATGCCGTTGAGCAGGTTGAGGAACGGTTTGGATGGCAGTTCTTCGACGTTTGCCATCTTTTTCACGTCCCACTCACCCGTGGCGATCAGCATTGCAGCCGCGACGGGCGGCACACCGGCGGTATAGGAAATTCCCTGGCTGCCGACTTCATTGTAGGCGTCCTTATGATCCGCCACGTTATAGATCAGGACTTCGGTTTCCTTGCCGTCCTTGGTCCCCTTGACCAGATCACCGATGCAGGTCTTGCCGGTATAGTCCGGTGCCAAGGAGCTTGGGTCGGGCAGGCAGGCCTTGACGACCTTGAGCGGGACAACTTCGAGGCCCTCGGCGGTGGTGACCGGTTTTTCAGACAGGAGGCCGATGTTTTTCAGGACCGTGAAGACATTGACGTAGTGATCGCCAAAGCCCATCCAGAAGCGGACGTTTGGCACGTCAAGGTTCTGCGACAGGGAATGGACTTCGTCATGGCCGGTCATGAAGGTCTGGCTTTCGCCAACCACCGGCATGTCCCAGATCTTTTTGACTTCGAACATCTTGTTGGACTGCCATTTGCTGTCCTGCCAGGAATAGACCGTGCCGGTGAATTCGCGGAAGTTGATTTCCGGGTCGAAGTTGGTGGCAAAGTATTTGCCATGGCTGCCGGCATTGATGTCGATGATGTCGATCGAGTCAATCTTGTCGAAGTAATCTTCGACAGCCAGTTTGGCATAGGCGTTCACAACACCCGGATCGAACCCGACACCGAGGATCGCGGTAACGCCCGCGGCCTTGCACTCGGCACGGCGTTTCCATTCATAGTTGGCATACCATGGCGGGGTTTCGCAGATTTTGTCCTGCTCTTCATGGATGGCGGTATCGAGATAGGCGACACCGGTTTTGATGCAGGCCGACATGACCGGCATGTTGATGAAGGCAGACCCGACATTGATGACGATCTGGCAGCCGGTTTTTTCGATCAGGGCCGCAGTCGCATCAACATCGGTGGCATCCAGGGCGTGACCTTCAAGAACGCCGGGGTTCTTAAGGTTTTTCTTTTCATGGATGCTGTCGATGATGGACTGGCACTTTGATGCCGTGCGCGATGCGATATGAATATCGCCAAGCACGTCATTATGCTGTGCGCATTTATGTGCAACGACCTGGGCGACGCCACCTGCGCCGATAATCAGAACATTCTTTTTCATGTCGGGCCAAAAACTCCCCTGTTTTGAGAGGTGGGGAAACACTTCCCCGGTTCGCTATGAAAACTGCGCTTTCGTGTTTTACGAAAGGCTCGAAACGTAGTCGTCAAAACTGAACTCACGCACAACGCGCTCTGTTCCGTCGAGTTCCCGGATTACGATGGACGGCATGCCGACCCCGTTAAACCAGTTCTTTTTCACCATGGTGTAGCCGGCCGCATCCTGAATGGAGATACGGTCGCCAACCTTGATCTCGTTTTCGAAATCAAATTCGCCAAATACGTCGCCGGCAAGGCAGGACTTGCCGCAAATCATGTAGGGGTGATCGCCCGTGTTCGGCAGGACCTTGGCATTTTCGCGATAGATCAGAAGATCGAGCATGTGGGCTTCGATCGAGCTATCGACGATGGCAAGGTTTTTGCCGTTAAACAGGGTATCAAGCACCGTGACCTCAAGGGTGGTGCTTTTGGTGATCGATGCTTCGCCGGGTTCAAGATAGACCTGCACGCCGAATTTCTCGGAAAACGCCTTGAGCCGCGCGCAGAATTTATCGAGCGGGTAGTTATCACCGGTGAAATGAATGCCGCCACCGAGGCTGACCCATTCAACGCGCGCCAGAAGCGAGCCAAACTTTTCCTCGATATTGCCCAGCATCTGATCAAACAGATCAAAGTCGGCATTTTCGCAGTTATTGTGGATCATGAAGCCGGAAATGCGGTCCATCACCGCTTCGACCTTGGCAACATCCCATTCACCCAGACGCGAAAACGGGCGGGCCGGATCGGCCAGATCAAAGCTGGAGGTCGAGACCTGCGGGTTCAGGCGCAAACCGCGCACAATGCCGGATGCCTGATCGGCAAAGCGGGTCAGCTGGCTGATGGAATTGAAGATGATCTTGTCGGCATTCTCAACCACCTCAGTGATCTCGTCATCGGAATAGGCGACGCTATAGGCATGCGTCTCCTTTCCGAATTTCTGACGGCCGAGCTTGACTTCATAGAGCGACGAGGACGTTGTGCCATCCATATAGTGTGACATGAAGTCAAACACCGACCAGGTCGCGAAGCATTTAAGCGCAAGCAACGCCTTGGCACCGGAATGTTCGCGCACATAGGCGATCTTTTCCATGTTGCTTTTAAGCTTGGACTTGTCGATCAGATAATAGGGCGTTGCGGGCATGGACGGCTCTCTACAACTATGTCACGGGGAATGCGGGTGAACTCGGAACGCGCGATCACGCTGTCAGGTTCCGGGTTTGGGCAAAATCACCAAATTGGTGGGGGCAACCGGCTTTTCTAGTGGTCAGCCTGACGGTGCGTCATCCAATAGACGGAGACAGATAAACTGTATTCATTCATCAGATGCCTCCATCCTTCGGGTTTGCCAAATGCGTTTTGCTGCGTCCCAATAGCAGCGGGGGCAGGGGCGGTCAATACTGCAATGTCGCCTTTATTAGGCGATTTCGCACGTCTGTGCATGTTGTGGTTTCATGACGGTTTGATCAAGGGGCAATCGCATTGATTTCGAAGGGCCATTGCCCCATCTGTTGATCATGGGGCGCATTCATGATTACCATCATGTTGTCGCGCCCGTAACACGGATACATTCAGACGGAGGAGGCCCCATGTCACCTGCACCTGTAAGTGTCGACCATCTTGCATTTCCGACCCGCGATCTTGAGGCGACCGACCATTTTTATTCCAAAGTGGTGGGCGCAACACTGGTCCACGCGGAAAGTGGCTATAGCCCGTCGTGGAAATCCGATTATTTGCTGATTACCTATGCGCTGCCCGATGGCACGCGCCTGTCCTTCTTTGACTGGCCGGCTGATACCGGGCCTTATCCGGACGATCCAAACATGCCCGATGATGTGTTTCATATCGGGTTGCGCTGTTCTGCCCCACGCGATGTGATCGCCTGGCAAAACCATCTGTTCCAGTACAAGGTGGTCTATCACAGCGAGGATGACGGAAAGTCGCGCCGGTTATTTATGCGCGATCCCAATGGTATCCGGTTTGAAATCTTTGCCTCGGAAATCGCCAAATCCGGCGAGGATCATGAAGGAAACGCGCGTTCCGTCATGGGCGAGTGGCAAAAGATTGCCAGTGCCTGAGATTAAAGGTGCCTGAGTTTGCAGGGCCTAAGAGGGGCCGCTAACCGGGGCAGGGGCCGGTACTTTGCCGGACGATCAGTTCGGTCGGGATGATTACCGGCCCGGTTTCGCCGTGCGACGGCGGGGTTTTTGATCCCAGACGATCCAGAAGCAAGGCAATCGCCTGTTCGCCCAGACGGCGGCGGGGTTGGCGCACGGTGGTGATCGGCGGGTCATAGGCCGCGGCATGCGGAATATCGTCAAAGCCGACAACCGATAGATCATGCGGGATGCGAAGCCCGACTTCCTTGGCAGCCACAATCACCCCGATCGCCATGCCATCACTGGCGCAACACACGGCCGTTGGTCGGGTCTTGGGATCAGCCAGAAGCGCACGCCCGGCGGCAATACCGGAATCGATGGAAAAATCGCCGCGATAAATCAGGCCTGGCTCGTGGGTGATGCCGGCCGATTTCAGGGCGCGGCGATATCCGGTCACGCGGTCCGTGGTCAGGATATTGCCCGTCGGGCCACTGACATGGGCGATGCGGGTATGGCCGAGATCAATCAGATGGTTGGTCGCAACAAAGGAGGCCTCGTCATTATCAATGATGACGGTTGGCAGCGCACATCCCGGAATGCGTTCGCAGGCAATCACCACGGGTGGTGTGGCGTTTGCCGGGGCCTTGGCAAGCGGTGCCGGAAGCCTGCCATTGAGCAGGATCATCGCATCGGCCTGATTGCTGCGCAGATAGGCGGCATAGGTTGCTTCGCGTTCGGGATCGTTTTGCGTATCGCCAATCAGGACGTTGTAGCCCGCCTGGCTGGCACCCTTTTCAATGCCCGACAGAATCGCCGAAAAGAACGGGTTTCCGATATCAGGCACCAGCAAAAGAATCATCCCCGAACGGTTCAGGCGCAGGTTCCGGGCCATGACATTGGCGGTGTAACCGGTCGCGGCGATGGCGGTTTGCACTCTTTCGCGTGTGGTTTCGGAAACCACATTGGGTTTGTGCAAGGCCCGGCTGACAGTGGCAATAGACACCCCTGCCTGGCGGGCAACATCTTCAATCGTCGCGATTTTTTCAGTCATTCTTCTTCCTACTCCGCCGGTTGCAGGCTGTCCAGCGGCATTCGACGCCCGGATCGGCAGGTGATTTTGATCACTCCGAGCAAAATGTAAAGGTTTACATCGAAAATGAAAACGTTTACACAGGGCTTAATCAAGAGTTGATCGCAAAAAATGCGACGCTAGGGAGGATATATTCATGACGGATGCGGCTGTTCACGCCGTTAATCCCGATCAGCAGGCGCGCGTGCGGCTGTCCGGTCGGGAGATTTGCAAGTCATTTGGCCCGGCACAGGTGCTTTTCGATGTTTCCATTGATCTGCGTGCGGGGGAAGTGCATGCGCTTTTGGGCGAAAATGGTGCGGGCAAATCGACGTTAGTGAAAATCCTGTCTGGCTATCATCAGCCGACCAGTGGCGCGCTTAGTCTTGATCAGACTGCGGTCACCTTTGAAGACAGTGAAGTTGCCGAAAATCATGGTGTTATCCTGATCCATCAGGAACTGAACCTGGCCGAGCAACTGACCGTCGAAGAGAACATTTTCCTTGGCCGCGAAATCAAGCGGGGCTGGTTCCTTGATAAGGC
>NZ_DCAO01000002.1:0-1295 GCF_002311515.1 Thalassospira sp. UBA1131 | reverse complement strand
CGCGCACGCGCATCAAGGATCTTGCGGTTTCGGACCGTCAGATGGTCGAAATTGCCAAGGCGCTTTCGAAAAATGCCGATATCCTGATCCTTGATGAACCGACCGCGGTCTTGACCGGGCGCGAGGTTGATATCCTGTTTGATCAGATCCGACGCCTGCGCGAACAGGGTGTCGCCATCCTTTACATTTCCCACAAGCTTGACGAGATCAAGGCGATTGCCGACCGGGTGACGGTTTTGCGCGACGGGCGCCTGATCACGACCGAACCGGTGACTGATGTTGAAAAAGACGACATGGCGCGCCTGATGGTCGGGCGGGATATCAAACAGATGTTCCCCGACCGCGCGCCGGTTGAGGCCCATGATGTTGCCATGTCTGTCCGCAATGTATCGGTTGAGGGCCAAGTGCGTGACGCCAGCTTTGATTTGCGTCGCGGGGAAGTTCTGGGCTTTGCCGGGATCGTCGGGGCCGGGCGGACAGCCTTGATGGAGGCGATCATTGGCCTGCGTGACAGGTCTTCGGGTGAGATTGAACGCAATGGCGAGCCGGTTTCGATCCACAGCCTGCAAGATGCTAAGAAATGCGGCATTGCCTATCTGACCAAGGATCGCAAGGGCAGCGGGTTGTTGCTGAATATGGATATGCGGCCCAACCTGACTTTGCTGGCACTTGAAAAATTCGGGACCGTGATCCTTAATCGCAAGGCCGAAGAAGCCGCACTTGCCAACGCGATCGAGGCCTTTGACATTCGCGCGGCCGATCCAAAAGCCAAGGTCGGTGATTTTTCCGGCGGTAATCAGCAGAAGCTTCTGCTGGCGAAAGTCATGGAAACCGACCCGGAAGTCGTGATCATCGACGAGCCGACGCGCGGCATCGATATCGGCACCAAAAGCCAGATTTATCATTTCATCGGCGATCTTACCAAACGCGGTAAATCCGTCATTCTCCTGTCGTCTGAAATGCCGGAAATGCTTGGCCTGTCTGATCGCATCGCGGTCATGGCGGCGGGGCGTATTACCGGCATTCTCGAAGGAAACGACCGCAACGAGCATGAAATCATGCGGCACGCGACAGGAATTTCAGGCAAGCAGGGAGTGTCTGTTCATGAGTAGCCTTGAGCGCTCTGAAGCTTCGACTTCGAGTGGTTTCAATATCGATTTCAAAGCCTTGGGTCCGTTTTTGGCCCTCGTTGGCCTGTTTGTTCTGGGCACGGGTATTAATGACGCGTTCCTGAGCGGTGGCAACCTTTCGAACATTTTCACCCGTGCGGCCTTTATCGGCATCATCGCGGTGGG
>NZ_DCAO01000041.1:11362-16556 GCF_002311515.1 Thalassospira sp. UBA1131 | reverse complement strand
TGATTGCCTGCATGCTGTCGCTTGTTTTCGTGGTCGAGCTGGTGCTGGGCGTTCCGATTGCCGGATCGAAGCTTTTGTTCATGGGCGGTGTGGTGATCTATCTGTTCTTTGCCACGGCCCTTGGCATTTTCCTCGCCACCATGACGCGATCCATGCCGCAATTTGGCCTGCTGTTTATTCTGGTGGTGTTGCCGTTGCGATTGCTTTCAGGGGGCAGCACGCCGCTTGAAAGCATGCCGGAGACTTTGCAGAACATCATGCAGTTCTCGCCCGCGACCCATTTCGTCAAATACGCACAGGCCATCCTGTTCCGGGGGGCTGGCATTGAGGTGGTCTGGCCGGAATTCCTGCTGGTGTTTGCGATCGGGATTGGATTTTTTGCGTTTAGTGCGCTTCGGTTCAGAAAGAGTATCGCGCAGATGCGATAGGGCTTGGTCCGGACACACAAAACCCCGCACGGGAACCCGGCGGGGTGGGAATGGTGGGCCTAACAAGACTCGAACTTGTGACCTCTCGCATGTCAAGCGAACGCTCTAACCAACTGAGCTATAGGCCCCTATGGGTTTGAAAGATGGTGGGCCTAACAAGACTCGAACTTGTGACCTCTCGCATGTCAAGCGAACGCTCTAACCAACTGAGCTATAGGCCCGCAAATCCATCTTTCGAAAGACCGAGGCTTTGTAACCAAAACACCGGTCTGTGCCGTTTGCGTCGGCGAGGCGGTATTTAGCCCAAGGCGGACCTTGGCGCAACCCCAGAAATGGTTTTTTGACAAAAAATGTTCATCAAATCCGTGGCAATTCCCATATGCTAGAAGATAGTATGATAATGGATCGCAAGACGCACGACGAAGCCCAAATCCGTGTCATAAGGGATGGACATTACGAAAGACAATGAACCAGTTGCCTTCGGAACTCGCCTCAACTGGCCCCGCCACCGTTATCCTGCCACCACGGCAAACCCTGCCGGTGGTGTTTGCATCCCCGCATTCAGGCCGCCATTACCCGCAGGATCTGATTGAACGGGCGCGTATTGGCGCGTTTGAGCTGCGCGCATCTGAAGATGCCTTTGTCGATCAGTTATTCACGGCTGCCCCGAAGCTTGGCGCGCCTTTGCTGTGTGCGACATTTCCGCGCGCATATGTCGATGTAAACCGGGCGGCGATGGAACTCGATCCGCGGATGTTTGATGGCGACCTGCCCGAAGATAACGAGATCAATTCGATGCGCGCCCTTTCGGGGTTGGGATCCATCCCGCGCGTGGTCAGTGGCGGGGTCGAGATTTACAAGACCCGCCTGCCCGCCGAAGAAGCGCTTTCGCGGATCGATACCTATTACCGCCCCTATCACACGGCGTTGCAGAAGCTGATTGATCTGACGCGGGCAACGTTTGGCTATTGCATTCTGATTGATTGCCATTCGATGCCCGGGGATTCGTGCGACAGCGCAAAAAACCGCGTTGATCTGGTGCTTGGCGATTGCTATGGAAGTTCCTGCCACCCGTCATTGACGCGGTTTGTGGACGATTGTTTTCGCGATATGGGCTTTGCGCCCGCGCACAATGATCCATATGCCGGGGGTTATTGCACACGCCATTACGGTCGCCCGCAAGAGCATGTGCACAGCCTTCAGATCGAGCTTTCTCGTGCGCTTTATATGGATGAAACGACAATCAGCCCGCATCGCGGATTTGACACCCTGCGGGATCAGATGACCGATCTGATATCGCGCTTTCATGATCTCGACGGGAACCCGTTCTAATGAGCAATACCATCGATACCAGTGACGTTTTAAGCGATCTGGTCATCCGCGATGCAGAACCCGAAGATTTTGAACGGATCACCGAGATTTACGGCCATCACGTGCTGCATGGCCTGGCATCGTTTGAGGAACGCGCCCCTGAAATCGCCGAGCTGACATCGCGCTGGCAACATGTGCGCGAACGCGGCCTGCCCTATCTGGTGGCAGATGTCGATGGAAGGGTTGAGGGATTTGCCTATGCCGGGGCATACCGGACCCGTCCGGCCTATCGTTTCACGGTCGAGGATACGATTTACATAGCACCCGAAGTCGTCGGCAAGGGGGCAGGCAGTGCGTTGCTTGCGGAGCTGATCAAGCGCGTCACCGCCCTTGGCTATCGCCAGATGATTGCCGTGATCGGCGATAGCGCCAATGTCGCATCCATCGGGTTGCATGCGCGTCTGGGTTTCCGGGTGGCGGGTACGCTTCAGTCGGCCGGCTTTAAAATGGGCCGCTGGGTCGATAGCGTGATCATGCAGCGTGGTATGGGTGACGGGGATGGCAATATCCCCGATGGCAATCCAACGCGCGAAAAATAGCCGAATAGAAGTCCAAAGGGACTTTAAAGGGCGCTTCCTGATATTGCCGGGCAGCGCCCTTGGCGTATCTGCGCGCCGCCATGACCCCAAGTTGATTTGCACCGCACCATTCTAACAATTCCAAAACACATGAGATGTTCAGGCGCTGAGCAGATGCTTTAAATCTGGCTAAAGGGCTGAATTTAGGCAAAAAAAGAAGGCCGCCTGTGACAGCGGCCCAAGTCTAGGGAGGAAACGTCCAAGAAACGAGCGACAAGTCGCTCGCCGGAATGCACTGCGTCCTACCGCAGCGCACAAATGAACATTACCCATTCACCGGACAGGACGCAACAGCTTTTTGACTATTTTTTTGTCAGAAATATTACTGCTTCTTTTTTGTGCATTATTTTGAGGCATTGCACCCCAAACGCCCGCAAATTTCACATCTCGCGGCTATTTTTTGATCACCGAAGAAAATGGAATTTTCGAAAAAGGTGAGAGAATCGACGCGAATCCGAACCAGCCTGGCGCGAGTTCAAGTCGATTCCATCCCTTTCCCTGGCCCGATTCTGCCTGCACAGTACAAGCCTCAACCGTGATCGACGCTGGCATGCGCCGCCATGAGATGTCCGTCAGACAGGGTTCTATGGATCAGGAGAGGATAGAGTCGGGACCGGACGCGTGCGTTGGGCAACAGAGCCCAGTCCGGGCTCACAGCAGGCGCTAGTTCACGCTGCGATCAACCGAGGGGGCATTGGTGGTCGACGGGGACGCCAAAGCGCTTACAGTATTGCGCCGCCCGGAATAGCCTTGGGCGACGAGGTCATCGCGGTCCTGGCGTTTTTTGGCCTCATACATGCGCTGATCGGCAAGGTCGATCAGGTTCTGTGGCAAGGCAATGGCATCTTCGATGCGTTCGGAAAGACCGACACTGGCGCGCTGCACCTGCCCGTTTTCAAGCTTTGCCAGCCCCGGTGCCATGACACGCTCAAGCACCTCGACAGCGCGGGCACGGCCCAGTTCGGGCAACAGGACCAGGAATTCCTCCCCGCCCCAGCGCACGACCATGTCAGAACGGCGGAAACGATGGATCAGGTTATTGCCGACCTCGCCAAGAATGCGGTCGCCGTAATCATGGCCATAGCGATCATTGATCTGCTTGAAATCATCAAGGTCGATGAAGGCAACGGTATAGGGGACTTTCTTGCGCAGTGCGCCTTCGAAGCTGACCCGGATCATCTCCATGCCAAAGGCACGGGTATAACAGTTGGTCAGCGGATCAATGGCGATTTCATGGGCGGCGGTAACCGTGCGATACAACTGCACAAGGGCCGATACCAGCGCCAGCGGCAACAGGAATGCCAGCAGCATTTCAAACGGCACGAACCCGGTCGCAAGTCCGCTTTGCGCCCCGATGACAAGCAACACGGCAAATGGCACTGAAAGAACGGCGGCCTCGACCAGGGTGACGGGCATGATGGCAATCATCATCACCAGACCGATCAGAAGGAAGCTGTGCGAACTGTGCATGTAATCGGTTGCAAGCGGATCATTGCCAGCAAAGACACATAGCAAACTTGCCGCGACAATCAGCATCAGCATCGGCAGGTACGGAAAACGTCGGCGCAATCGCGCACTGACCGCGCGGTTGGTAAGAACCACCAGCGCAACCCCCGCCACCAGAAGCCGCAGAATAAAGGTCTGCGAAGACCACATTTCAGCGGCAAAGGCCCCGTCCCAGAACGGAACGGCAAGCGTCAGGACAAGAACGAAAAGGGCTGCGAAACGGGCGGTAAGCTGGATCGATTCCTTGCGGCGCAGATGCAGGAGTTCTGCATGCCGTGGCGTGTAGAGAAAATCCCGATAGCAGCATCGAAACGTCTTTTTTGACGGACTGCTATTTTCCTGAGGGCCTGAATCCACGCGAACCGCTCCAACCAGATTTAAGCGGGCCACACAGGCCCTTTATATAGATGTCTCATCGTTCCTTTATTTGGTCCAAGACACAACTATACATTAGGGTGGCGTCATGCAGCAGATGGGCCGAAATGGAGCTTTAAAACGGTCAAGACCGACCGCAAGATGCTGATTCGTAAACAAAAAGTTAACCCGCAACCCACCATATCTGGCTGTAAAAAAAATTTCCCTTGGCTTTTCTACCTTGGGTCGAAAATTCGGGTGCCGTTTTTTTTACATTGGAAATAAAAACGGCGCACCGGTTTGCCGGTGCGCCGTCTTATATCGTCCCGATAACAGGGCGATTATGCCGTTGTATAGCGTTTAGCCTTATCAACCCCAGAGTTCGCGATCGGGCAGCCCCATCACACCGTTTTTAAACGTCAGAGCGTGATCGCGATCCTTGGCCATCCAGATCGGGCCATCCAGATCGACAATACGCGACATCGCACCGGTGATCATGGCGGGCGCCATGGCAAGCGATGTTCCGACCATGCAGCCGGTCATCAGTTGCATGCCGGCCTTGGATGCGGCCTCGGCCAGCTCAAGCGCGCCGGTGAGACCACCGGTCTTGTCGAGCTTGATGTTGATCATGTCATAGAGATTGGCCAGACGCGGAATATCAGCCATCGTATGAACAGACTCGTCAGCACACAGAAGCACCGGGCAATCGATATCGATCAGGCCATCATCCTGCCCGGCAGGCAGCGGCTGTTCGATCATCTCGACACCCAGGCCATCAAGTTCGGCACCGATATCTTCGAGCAGATCAAGTGACCAGGCTTCGTTGGCATCGACAATGATGCGGGCCTTGGGCGAACCTTCACGCACAGCACGGACCGACTCAAGGACGTTTTCGCCATTGAGCTTGACCTTCAGCAACGGGGCATGGGCGATCTTGCGGGCAGCTTCGCGCATATT
>NZ_DCAO01000041.1:8742-11254 GCF_002311515.1 Thalassospira sp. UBA1131 | reverse complement strand
GCCTTCATGGCGTCCTGGAGTTCCTTGCGGGTCATGCCACGGTCAAGGGCGTCTGCCTGTGCTTCGATGTCGGCAATGACACCTTCGACCGTTTCATTATACCGGGCATAGGGAACGCATTCCCCCTGCCCGGTATGGGTGCCGTCACTCAGCGTCACCTTGACCACATGTGCCTCGGTCCGGGCCCCGCGCGAGATCTTGAAGACCTGTGCGAGGGGGAAGACTTCGGAAATCACAGTGAGTTTTGGCAACTTAGATCTCCTGCAGCTTGTCGACCAGCGACGCAACGCCGGTACGGACCGGGTCAACTGCCGGAAGGCCGAATTCGGCTTCGATGTCAGCCAGAAGTTTCTTGGCCGCTGCGTCATCAAGCGCCTTGGTGTTGATGGCAAAACCGACAACCTTGCAATCCGGGTTGGTCAGTTTGGCGTGCAACAGGTTGACGTCGAGGCAGGTTTTCAGATCCGGGAGCTTGTAGCCCGGCAGACCACGCATGTGGGCACGGGTCGGCTCGTGGCAGACGACAAGGGCGTCCGGCTGGGAGCCGTGGATCAGGCCCATGGAAACACCGGCGAAAGATGCGTGGAACAGGCTGCCCTGCCCTTCCATGACGTCCCAGTGATCGGGGTCATTGGCCGGTGCAATGGTTTCAACAGCGCCCGAGATAAAGTCGGAAATCACCGCATCAACCGAGATGCCTTCGCCGGCGATGAAGATACCGGTCTGGCCGGTGGCACGGAAGTCGGACTTGATACCGCGTTTTTTGAATTCGGCGTCGATTGCAAGGGCGGTGTACATCTTACCGACCGAACAGTCGGTACCAACAGCCAGAACGCGCTTGCCGGAACGTTTTTCACCGTTGCCGACCGGCACCTTGCCGTCGAAGTGACGCACGTCAAACAGGCTAACGCCCTTGGCCTTGGCCGCATCGACCAGTTCGGGAATCGACGAAAGACGGGTGTGCAAACCGTTGGCGATGTCCATGCCGGCATCGATGGCCGCCAGCAGGGTTTCCATCCATGCCGGACCAATGATCCCGCCACGGTTGGCAACGCCCAGCACCAGGGTTTTAACGCCGGCTGCCTTTGCTTCGGCGATCGACATTTCCGGCAGACCAAGGTCCGCCTGACAGCCCGGCAGGCTCATCTGACCGACGCACCATTCCGGGCGCCACTGCTTGATACCGATTGCGGTTTTTGCAGCCAGTTCGTCCGGCGCGTCACCAAGAAACATAAGATACGGATGTGCGATTTTCATAATACCTCCTTGACCAGCATCCAAACGCTGCTCTTAAATATTGTGGCGCGACTATAGCGCAATCTGGTAGGATCGTTCCAGAGATATGAAACGATATCTTCGACGATCCAACCGAAAATTCGTCTATAATTCTAATAAACACGACAATAACGAAATTAAATACAATAGTCTTCGAAGACAAACATCCTTTCTTGTGAATTTGTTCGGGAATGGCCCGAAAAACGCAAGAAAATGCAATTTTGAAGGACTGGCGTGAAAGCGCCCGACTACACATGAGCACCGATCTCAAGACGTGGCTATCCGAGCGAAAAATCGAAGAAGTCGAATGCATTGTTCCGGACATGTCCGGCGTTGCGCGGGGCAAGGTTCTTCCGACACAGAAGTTTCTTAAGGGGCTGGAGGCCAAAAGCCTTGCCATCCCCGAAGCAATTTTCTGCCTGACGGTAACCGGCGGCTACCCGGAGGAAACCGATGCCTTCCTTGACCCGGCCGAAAAGGACGTGGCAATGGTTCCCGACCCGGAAACTGTGCGCGTTGTGCCGTGGTACGAGGAGCCGACAGCCCAGATCATCTGCGACTGTTTCCATTTTTCCGGCGAAGAAGTTTCGACGTCCCCGCGCGGCGTGCTTAAACGTGTTCTCAAGGCATTTGAAGAACGCGGCATGCGGCCGATCATCGCGCCAGAACTTGAATTTTATCTGGTGGCAAAGAACACCGATCCGGACAACCCGCTAGAGCCGCCGATTGGTCGCTCCGGCCGTCCGGAACGCGCATCAAACGCGTTTGGTATTGATGCCATCAACGAGTTCGATCCGCTGATTGAAGACCTGTATGACTATTGCGAGGCCATGAATATCGACGCCGATACCATGAGCCACGAGTCGGGTCCGGCCCAGCTTGAAATGAACTTTAACCACGGTGATCCGCTTGAACTGGCCGATCAGGCCTTTTTGTTCAAACGCACGCTGCGTGAAACGGCACTGAAACACGGTGTCTATGGCACGTTCATGGCCAAGCCGATGGGCAACCTGCCGGGAAGCTCGATGCATATTCACCAGAGTCTTCTTGATATCAACACCGGCAAGAACCTGTTTGCCGATGATGACGGGGAAAACTCGAAACTGTTCCTGAACTATATTGGTGGCCTGCAGCGTTATCTGCCCGCAGCCATGCCGCTTCTGGCGCCGAACATGAACAGTTATCGCCGTTTGCAGCCCTGGTCGGATGCCCCGATCAACATGCACTGGTCACTTGA
>NZ_DCAO01000041.1:0-8669 GCF_002311515.1 Thalassospira sp. UBA1131 | reverse complement strand
CTTCCGGGGGCAGATGCCAACCCGTATCTGGCGGTTGCGGCATCGCTTGCCTGTGGCCTGCTTGGCATTATCGAGGAAGTCGATGCGACGGCCCCGATCGAAGGTTCGGGCTATGACCGTGCGCATTCCCTGCCCCGTCACATCCACGAAGCGCTTGCGAAATTCCATCGTTGCAAGCCGCTTAAGGAACTGCTGGGTGAAGAGTTCGCTGCCGCCGTTATTGCGGTCAAGGAAGCGGAATGGGATGCCTATCAGACCGTGATCAGCGCCTGGGAGCGTGAGCACCTGTTGCTGAACGTTTAAAAGACGCCTGTCGAATTTTGCGCCGGGACTTGCTGCCCGGCGCAAGATTGTTGCATGTTAAATGCACAATTTTTTACATGATGCGAAATATGCACATTTTTCCATCTTGTATTTGACAATATCCTGAAGCATTCGAAGGATATTACGATAAGCCCCGGGTTCTGGGGGATCAAAACAGAACCGGTAAACTTTCAAACGCTGCCACATGGGAGGCTCAGCGAAATGAAATCTCTTCTTAAAACATCAAGCCTGGTTGTACTTGCAACGGCCGTTTCGGGCTTTGCTGCGGGTGCATCAGCACAGGAAGTTCTCAACATCTATAACTGGTCGGATTATATCGGCGAGGAAACCGTTGCGAACTTCGAGAAGGAATATGGCGTCAAGGTCAACTATGACGTTTATGATAGCAACCAGTTGGTTGAAGCCAAGCTGCTGGCCGGTAATTCCGGCTATGACATCGTGGTTCCGACCCTTGCCGATGCCGAACGCCTGATCAAAGCCAAGCTGTTCCAGCCAATCGACAAATCCAAACTGTCGAACTATGGCAACCTGGATCCGGTGATCCTTGAACAGCAGGCAAAATACGACCCGGACAACACCTTTGCCGTGCCGTATCTTTGGGGCACCAACGGCTTTGGCTATAACGTTGCCAAAGTTAAGGAAGTTCTGGGTGACGACGCCCCGCTTGATAGCTGGGCGATGGTATTTGAACCGGAATACGCCGAGAAGCTTTCAAAATGCGGCCTGACCATGCTGGACGATCCGGCTGAGATCACCCCGCTTGTGAACTTCTATACCGGCAACTCCCCGGATGGCGCGCCGGATGCGTCACATATCGAAAGCGCGATTGCCAAGCTTGAGGAAGTCCGCCCGTACATCACGTATTTCCATAGCTCCCAGTACATCAACGACCTTGCAAACGGTAACGTCTGCATTTCGGTTGGCTGGTCAGGCGATGTTGGTCAGGCGGCCTACCGCGCAGAAGAAGCTGGCAACGGCAACGAGATCAAGTATGTCATCCCCAAAGAAGGCACGCTGATCTGGTTTGATACCATGATGATCCCGGAAGATGCACCGAACCCGGATCTGGCGCACAAGTTCATCGACTATGTGCTGCGCGCCGATGTCGAAGCTGAAATCGCGAACTATGTTGCCTATGCAACCCCGAACCTTGCCGCGATGGAGCTGATTGACGAAGCACTCCTGAACGATCCGGGCATCTATCCGTCGCAGGAAGTCAAAGAACGTCTGCGCTCCAAGGTCGAGCCGGGCCCGCGCGTTCTGCGCACCCGTACCCGCCTGTGGACGAAGCTTAAAACCGGTCAGTAAGTGATCGAAAGCGATCCTGACGGATTGCGATACATCATCTTTGCGAAGGGCGCGACTTTGGTCGCGCCCTTTTGCTTTTCAGTCGTGCGCAACGATGCGGCCAGAGCGCCTGTGACTCGTGATCACTGCGCTTTATTGGTTGCAGTCAGCCCGTTTCTGACAACCAGACCCTTTCGCAGAAATGCACATTTTCTGAACACCATATGCCGATTCCCTGCCAATTTAGGCATCAAACGGTGATTGTTGTTCAAAATATCGCACACCCCTCTTTACAGATTGCAGAATTGCTTCATCCTGTTATCAGGAAGAACCGACCAATGGGCAGTGCTGCAACATCAAACGATTGCGCACCAGGTCATCAGGGACTGACGTCTGATTGAAGCGGTTCATCTTGACATTGAAACAGGGGAGAATGCTGGTGTCAGAGGCGGTTTTGGAGCGCGTGCACGAGGATGTGCACAAGACGCAACCTTGGAACAATCCGGACGCGGTTCCCTATATCCGCTTTGAGAATGTGACCAAGAAATTCGGCGACTTCTATGCCGTCGATGATGTTTCCCTGGATATCTATCGCCACGAGCTTTTCGCCCTTCTGGGTGGGTCAGGTTGCGGGAAAACCACGCTGTTGCGCATGCTGGCCGGGTTCGAGGAACCCACATCAGGCAAGATTTACATCGATGGTGTCGATATGGCTGGGGTCCCGGCCTATGAGCGCCCGACCAACATGATGTTCCAGTCCTATGCCCTGTTCCCGCATATGAGCGTTGAGCAGAATGTCGCGTTCGGGCTGGTGCAGGATGGCGTTTCGCGCAGCGAGATCAAGGAACTGGTCGCCGAGATGCTGGGCCTTGTGCAAATGAGCAAATTTGCCAAACGCAAGCCCCATCAGCTTTCGGGTGGTCAGCGCCAGCGTGTTGCCTTGGCACGGTCGCTGATCAAACGGCCAAAGGTGCTGTTGCTCGACGAACCGCTGGGCGCGCTTGACAAGAAACTGCGCGAACAGACCCAGTTCGAGCTGGTCAACATTCAGGAAAAGGTCGGCACCACCTTTGTCATGGTGACCCATGACCAGGAAGAAGCCATGACCATGGCATCGCGCATTGCCGTGATGAATGAAGGGGTCATCAACCAGACCGGTACCCCGTTCGAACTTTATGAATATCCCAACAGCCGCTATACCGCGAACTTCCTCGGTCAGGTCAACCTGATTGAAGGCTTACTAGTCGATGATGATGAAAAATATGCCGTCATCAAATCGGATGAGGCTGGCTGCGAGATTTATATCGATCACGCTGTTCAGGGCCATGAAGGCATGACCTTCTGGGTGGCGTTGCGCCCCGAGCGGCTTCGCATCACCAAGGAAGCGCCCAAAGAAACCAAATACAATTGCGTATCAGGCAAGGTCGAAGAGATCGGCTATCTTGGCGGTATTTCGACCTATCACGTGCGCCTTGAAAGCGGCAAACGCATCAAGGTGACCGAACCGAATTCCACCCGCCAGATCGAACCGCGCTATACGTGGGAAGACACCGTCTGGGTATCGTGGGAGGCCGGGGCTGCTTCGGTACTGAACAAATGAGCAGTGACAAGCAAGAGGGCAGCTTGACCCTCAAACAACGTTTTGATCGCTGGATGATCAAACATGGCCGGGTGCTGGTGGTTGGTATCCCGTATTTCTGGCTGTTTTTGTTCTTCCTTGTGCCGTTCCTGATCGTTCTCAAGATCAGCTTTTCCGTCGCCGAATACGCACAGCCGCCCTATACGCCGCTGTTTGAATGGATCGACGAAGGCATCACGGTCACGCTCAATTTCGGGAACTACCTGTTCCTTCTATCTGACAGCCTTTATGTCACGGCATACCTCAACTCGATCCGAATTGCGGCGATATCAACCGTCATCACGCTTCTGATCGGTTATCCGATGGCCTATGGGATTGCGCGCGCCCAAGGGTCGATGCGCAGTGTGTTGCTGATGCTGGTGATCCTGCCGTTCTGGACCAGTTTCCTGATCCGTGTATATGCCTGGATCGGGATCCTTGACCGCGAAGGGTTGATCAACGCGTTCCTTATGTGGACGGGGATTATTTCCGAACCGCTGATCATGCGGCAGACGGAATTCGCGGTCTATGTCGGGATTGTTTACACCTACCTGCCCTTCATGATCCTGCCGCTGTATTCCACGCTTGAAAAAATGGATGTCAGCCTGGTGGAAGCCGCCCTTGATCTGGGCTGCAAGCCCTGGCAGGCCTTTGCCAAGATCACGCTGCCGCTTTCCATGCCGGGGATTTTGGCAGGCTCACTTCTGGTGTTTATTCCGGCTGTGGGTGAATTCGTGATCCCGGAACTTCTGGGGGGACCGAACACATTGATGATCGGTCGAACCCTTTGGAACGAGTTCTTTGCCAACCGTGACTGGCCGATTGCCTCAAGTGTTGCGATTGCGATGCTGCTGTTCCTTGTCGTGCCGATCATGTGGTTCCAGCATATCCAGACCAAGCAGGAGGAGGGCCAGCAATGAGCAGCAAACGTTCAACCTTCCTGATTTCGGCATTGGTGTTTGGCTTTGCCTTTCTGTATGTGCCGATCCTGCTTGTCATGATCTATTCCTTTAACGAAGGGAAGCTTGTGACCGTCTGGGCGGGCTTTTCGACCAAGTGGTATGTGTCGCTGTTTTCCAATGACGGCATGATTGATGCAGCCTGGAACAGCCTACGTATCGGGGTGATGTCAGCGACCCTTGCCCTGGCCCTTGGCACCCCGGCGGGACTTGTGATGTCACGCTTTGGCCGGTTCAAGGGACGCACGCTTTTTTCAGGCATGATTGCCGCCCCGCTGGTGATGCCAGAGGTTATTACCGGTCTGTCTCTTTTGCTGTTGTTTGTCACGCTTGAGCAAATGATTGGCTGGCCAGCCGGGCGTGGTCTTTCGACGATCACGATTGCACATACGACCTTCTGCGCGGCCTATGTCGCGGTTGTGGTGCAATCGCGCCTGTCGGGCATGGATACCTCGGTCGAGGAAGCGGCAATGGATCTGGGTGCTAAGCCTGCCAAGATCTTCTTTGTCATTACGCTTCCGATGATCCTGCCAGCGTTGCTGGCCGGTTGGTTGCTATCCTTCACCCTGTCGCTGGATGATCTGGTGATTGCAAGCTTTGTTGCCGGTCCGGGATCGACCACGCTTCCGATGAAGGTATTTTCATCGGTGCGTCTGGGTGTCTCGCCGGAAATCAACGCACTGGCAACCCTGATTATTCTGGCGGTGTCGGTGATGATCGTGATTGCCAGCCTGATGATCCTGCGGTCCGAGCGGATGCGCAGCCGCGCCTCTGCCGGGGCGGACGCGCAGCACTAAGGCGCTACTTGGGCCGCCTGATACCTTTAGGCAGACAACAAAAAAACAGCGCCGGAAATTCATCCGGCGCTGTTTTGCATTTGGGCTTGTCGTGGCGTTCGATCAGCAGTTGCCTTCGGCTGCCTTGCGCATCATTTCACGGCATTTCATGCCGGGTGCTGAAACCTGCCAGTAAGAGACAACGGCCTCTTCGGCGGCTTCTTCGAAATCAATGATCAGGTTATTGAGCGCGTTCTGTTCCATCAGCTTGATGACGCGGTCAGGCAGCTGCGACATCTGCCACAGCCCCAGAACCAGCGCATAGGAAGAACGCATCAGCTTGCTGGCGGCATCCGGTGTGATTTCATAGAGCTCGGCCAGGGCATCGGCGGTACGTTTGACCATGGATGCCAGGAAGCGGCGCTGGTTGACGACCATTTCATCGTCCGAGCCGGATTCCAGAACACCTTGCGACAGTGATGCGAGATGCAGGAACTTGTCGTTCTTGACCAGATATTGCACGAACTGGCGGGCCACACGGGTCGAATCCCGTTCTTCGGGACGACGCAGCGCTTCCTGATCAATCACATCAAGATTGTTTTCAAACCACTCTTTCTGGAAGTGACGCAACACTTCAAGAAACAATGCTTCCTTGCTTGAAAAATAAAGGTAAAGCGTGCCCTTGGCCAAGTTCGCCTTGCGTGCGACTTCCGCCGCCGACGGCAGGGTTCCATCACCTTCGAGATAGAGCTTGCGGGCAGCTTCGAGAATATCAGCACGGCGTTTTAGTTTCTGCTCATGGCTACGAGCGCGAACAAGATTGTCTTGTTCCATTTGATTAATTTCCCCCAACGTATTTTCCCCGGGCATATTATTGCATTTTAATTCACCTAAAAGTCAAACTGCAGGATTGGAATAACTGGACAAAATTCATGAAGCATTGAAAACGCATACATTTTTCCGACCAAATATAGACCAATTTAGATGAATTCCGGTCACATATAATCAATCACCATAACGCATTCTGAACAAAACCACAAATATCGTACAGTTTTTTGTTCGAGTCGCATTCCACCCAACCAGCCGGAATGATGACCAAGCGCCACTGGCCCGGCATCACTTCATGACATTCCATATCGTGAAATAAGCGGGATCCTGCGGCAGATCACAGCTCAGACAGGCAGTTCGGTGGTGCGTTTGACTTCGCGGAGCGTGATGACGGTCTGCACACGTTCGACACCGGGAAGCTGGGTCAGGACTTCGCTATGGATGCGTTCATAGTCGGCGGTGTCGCTATAGACGACATGCACAAGATAGTCGCTTTGCCCAGCCAGCAAATAACATTCGACAACTTCGGGCACCTTTTGAATTTCGAGCTCGAAGGTTTCAAGTGCCTCACGGGTTTGGCGGGTGATCGCAATATTGACAAAGGCATTGCCCGGCTTGCCAATCCGCGCGGGATTAAGAAGCATGGTGTAGTGATCAATAAAGCCTGCCTCTTCAAGAAGCCGTACACGGCGCAGGCAGGCAGAGGCCGACAGGTTCACCTTTTCAGCAAGTTCAGCATTGCTGATGCGACCGTCTTTCTGCAGCAAACGCAGAATCATCCGATCCCGTTCGTCCATCTCCATTCGCATAATCCTCCGACTTCATGGTGTTTCTGTTGAATTATATAGCAATGATATCATCAAAAGCCCCTTGAAATGAAGATTAATTGCCCAATTTTTAGGGTATCATTCAAGAATAATAACAAAAGAGGCGGCATCGTATTCCAACCGCCCGGGAAACTCCGGAAACGCCGGGGAGTTCCCCCGATTACCACGATTTTGTCGGGAGGAAACGACATGCTGATTGGTGTTCCAAAGGAAATCAAAAACCACGAATATCGTGTCGGACTGACACCAAGCTCGGTCCGTGAACTGGTCGCACACGGCCACAAGGTACAGGTCGAAACCATGGCCGGTGCCGGGATCGGCTTTACTGATAATGATTATGTCGCCGCCGGTGCGACGATTGCAGCCAGCGCATCCGATATCTTTGCCAGTGCCGAGATGATCATCAAGGTCAAGGAACCGCAGAAAGTCGAGTATGAGCAACTCCGCGAAGGCCAGTTGCTGTTTACCTATCTGCATCTGGCACCGGACCCGGATCAGACCGCCGGTCTGGTCAAATCGGGTGTCACCGCAATTGCCTATGAAACCGTCACCGACCGCGCAGGTGGCTTGCCCTTGCTGGCACCGATGTCGGAAGTTGCCGGTCGCATGGCCCCGCAGGTCGGGGCAGCTGCCCTGCAGAAAGCCAATGGCGGACGGGGCATGTTACTTGGCGGCGTGCCGGGTGTCGCACCCGCCAAGGTCGTTGTGATTGGTGGCGGCGTTGTCGGCACCAATGCCGCGCGCATTGCCGCGGGCATGGGCGCGGATGTGATCATCCTTGATAAAAACGTCAAACGCCTGACCTATCTTGATGATCTGTTTGGCCCGCGCATCAAGACGCAATACGCCACCATCGATGACACCGAGGCGCTTGTGCTTGAGGCTGACATGGTGGTGGGTGCGGTGCTTGTCCCCGGTGCGGCTGCACCAAAACTGATCAAGAAAGAACAGCTGTCACGCATGAAGCCGGGATCGGTGATTGTCGATGTGGCGATTGATCAGGGCGGATGTTTTGAGACGTCCAAGGCAACCACCCATGCCGACCCGACCTATATCGTCGATGATGTCGTGCATTATTGCGTGGCAAACATGCCGGGTGCCGTCGCCCGGACATCGACCTTTGCGTTGAACAACGCCACCCTGCCCTTCGCCCTGGCCCTTGCCGACAAAGGGTGGAAGAAAGCCTGTCAGGATGATCCGCATCTGGCGGCCGGACTTAACGTCCATGCGGGCCTTGTAACCTATAATGCGGTTTCCGATGCGCTAGGATATGAGTATACCTCAACCGAGAAAGTGCTAAGTTAACAGAAAGCAGGCGTACTTCCTGTCTAGGCTCAGGGCCTAGCATGGGAGTACGCCTTTCTTTGCCCGGCCTATACTTCTGCCGCAAAATCCCGTGCACAGGTTACAAAATCCGCAATGACAGGAGATTTGCTGTCGAGCGGCCAGGCAATAGCAAGGGTCACCGCGTCCCCCGGTAGTTCCGGCATCGGAATATAAGAGACATCGGGATGCGGCATGTGGGTAACCCAACTTGGTGCCACGGCAATACCAATCCCCGCTGCCACCAATGCGACAATTCCCAAAGTGTGCCCGACTTCTTCGACGATATTAATAGAGACATCGACATCGCGCGCATGCTGCATGACCACATCTTGATAGCTGATACCCAAGACCGGAGAGTAGGCAATATAGGGAAGCCCGGAAAAATCCCTAAGTGATAACTGATCGTTTGATGCAAGTACGTGATCATTGGGCACCAGCCCCACAAACGCCTCGCTGAAAAGGTGCTCGATATGCATGTTCGCCTTGGAGCGCGGCGGTCGCACAAATGCGACGTCGATCTGCCCTTCGTTCATCGCATCAAGTAACTCGTCAGTTGTAAGTATCTTGATATCGATCCGGGTATCAGGACATTTCAGGCGGAAAAGCCGTAAAATTCCGGGCAAGCAACTAAAAACGGCGGGCGAAACACAGCCAATTGTCAATTTACGGCTTTCCCGCCCCCCAAAAAAACGCGCGGCCCCCGTGCCGCTTTTCACCTTTTTTA
>NZ_DCAO01000065.1:120919-126254 GCF_002311515.1 Thalassospira sp. UBA1131 | reverse complement strand
GCATCGCTTTATATGGCGCATCCCTATGGTCGGTCGATCATTGGCTGGCGCCATGAAATGGAAAAACTTTCCACCGAAGATGCACTTGAATTCTATCGCGACTGGTATGCGCCCAATAATGCCATTCTGGTTGTTGCCGGCGACATCACCATGGATGAGCTGCTGCCGATGGCCGAAAAATATTATGGTGTCATCCCGCGCGGTAAGGACATGACCCGCAACCGTGTTCAGGAACCGGTTCAGCATGCCCCGCGCAAGGTAACCATGCGTGACCCGCAGGTCGGTCAGGCATCCTGGTCGCGCTATTATCTTGCACCGTCCTATAATACCGATGCGGCTGATGCCGCGCCGCTTGATGTGCTCAGCGAAATCATCGGATCGGGCACCACCAGCCGCTTCTTCAAGGCGCTTGTAGTTGATCAGGAAATCGCCTCAAGCGTTGGCACCTTCTATGACCCGGTCGCGGTCGATCTGGCAAGCTTCGGTGTCTATGCCGTTCCGCGTGGCGATGTCGATCTGGCCGACCTTGAAAAGGCGGTCGAGGCCGAAATTGCCAAGGTCGTTGCCGACGGTGTGACGCAAGATGAACTCGACCGCGCCAAGCAGAAGCTGCTTGATAGTGCGGTCTTCGCCCGTGATTCGTTGTCGGCCGGTGCGCGTGTGCTCGGTCAGTCACTTGCGGTCGGTTTGACCGTGGATCAGGTCGAAAGCTGGCCGGATCGGATTTCGGCCGTGACGGTGGATCAGGTCAATGACGCTGCCAAGCGCGTCTTTGATGCCAAGAAATCCGTTACTGGCTGGCTGATGCCGCCCGAAGGTGGCCCGGTCACGGGCGCTGGTGCGGCTCTTCCGATCACCTCTGGCGAAGGAGTGCACTGATATGAACAAGTTGTTTAAACAGATTGCCGGTGTGGCCTTTGCGACAACGCTTGGCTTTGGTTTTGCGCAACAGGCCAAGGCGGTCGAGGTACAGGAAGTGATTTCAGACGGCGGCATTCGCGCCTGGCTGATCGAAGATCACATGAACCCGCTGATGACCATGGATATCGCTTTTACCGGTGCGGGGGCGGCAACTGATCCGGATGGCAAGCTTGGCTTGGCCAACATGGTATCGGGCCTGATTGATGAAGGTGCAGGTGCCATGGACAGCCAGACCTTCCGCAGTGAAATGGAAAACCGGTCGATCGGTCTTTCCTTTGATGCCGGGCGTGATGATTTTGCCGGATCGCTCACCACGCTAACGCGTGAACGCGATACCGCGATTGATCTGTTGCGTCTGGCCCTGTCAGAGCCGCGCTTTGATGACGAGGCGGTTGAACGTATCCGTGCACAGGTTGTTTCAGGCCTCAAACGGGCCGAAACCGATCCGCGTGATATCGCCAGCCGCACGTTCTTTGCCTCGATCTTTGGCGATCATCCCTATGGTCGGCCGGTCTCAGGCACGCTGGAAACCGTGGCCGGTTTGAACGCCAATGATTTTCGTGGCTTCGTGCGCCGCGCCTTTGCCAAGGACAACCTTATTGTCGGGGTTGCCGGTGATATCACTGCCGAAGAACTTGGTCCGCTGCTCGACGAGGCCTTTGGGGCGTTGCCCGCGAAAAGCGACCTGCCCAAGATCGCCGATGTCACGCCGACCTATGGCGATATCGACGTGATCGAACAGGACATCCCGCAAAGTCAGGCAATTTGGGGCCAGAAAGGCATCGAACGCCAGGATCCGGATTTCTATGCGGCCTATGTGATGAATTACATCCTTGGCGGTGGCGGTTTCTCATCCCGCCTGACTGAGGAAGTCCGTGAAAAGCGTGGATTGGCTTATGGCGTTTACAGCTACCTCGCCAATCTTGACCATGCCGACATGATGATGGGCGGGGTTGCCACGCGCAATGACGCGATTGGGCAAAGCCTGTCGCTGATCAGTACCGAATGGACCAAGATGAAGCAGGACGGCATTGATCAGGAAGAACTTGATAATGCCAAGGCCTACCTCACCGGGGCCTTCCCGCTGCGCTTTACCAGCCTTGGCAACCTGTCGGGCATGCTGGTCGGCATGCAAAAGGAAGACCTTGGCATGGACTTCCTTGATCGTCGCAATGACATGGTCAATGCCGTCACGCTTGATGACGTCAACCGCGTGGCAGCAAGTCTGATGGACCCGGCCAATGTTACAGTCACCGTGGTCGGCAAGCCGGAAGGTGATCTGACCTTCTGATCGCAGACGAGCCATTGGGCCTTAAAAGTTACAAAGCGCGGTGAAAGGGATTTCGCCGCGCTTTGTGCTTTGATAGGTTCATCCCAATCAAGACAAACATCACGAGCACCGCCTTCATGACCCTGCGCGTCCTGCCACAGAACCTGATCAACCAGATTGCCGCCGGTGAGGTGGTCGAACGTCCTGCGGCCGCGCTGAAGGAACTGGTGGAAAACGCGTTGGATGCCGGGGCGACCAAGGTGGATGTCAATCTGCGCGATGGCGGTCGGACATTGTTATCCGTTACCGATGACGGCAAGGGCATGACGCCGGAAGAACTGGCACTGGCCGTCGAACGCCACGCGACATCCAAGCTGCCCGATGATGATCTGTTTAACATCGGTTTCATGGGTTTTCGCGGCGAGGCCTTGCCATCGATTGGGTCGGTGTCGCGCATGCGTTTGACCAGCCGGGTACGCGGCTCTGAAAATGCCTGGACGCTGGCGGTGGAAGGCGGGGCCAAGGGCGCACCGGAACCGGCCGCCCATCCCTATGGCACACGGGTCGAGGTGCGTGATCTTTTCTATGCCACACCAGCGCGCCTGAAGTTCCTGAAAACCGCGCGGACCGAACAGATGTATGCGCGCGAAATCATGGATCGACTGGCCATGGCGCGCCCGGATGTCGGCTTTACACTCAGTGGTGATAACAACAAAACCATCCTGAATTACCCGGCCTGCGAGGGTGATTTGTTTGATGCCCGTCTGAAACGGCTGGGCGCGGTGATGGGCCGCGAGTTTCAGGACAATGCCCTTCAGATCGAGGCAGAGCGTGAAGGCATCCGCCTGACCGGCTATGCCGGGGTGCCGACATTGAACCGTGGCAATGCCCAGATGCAGTTCATGTTTGTCAATGGCCGTCCGGTCAAGGACCGGCTTCTGCAGGGCGCAGTGCGCGGCGCCTATCAGGATTTCCTGGCGCGCGATCGCCATCCGTTATTGGCGCTGTTCTTTGAGCTTTCCCCGCGCGATGTTGACGTCAACGTCCATCCCGGCAAGACGGAGGTCCGCTTCCGCGATCCCGGCATGGTGCGTGGCCTGATTGTCGGCGCACTCAAACATGCGCTGGCCGGGGCGGGGCATCGTGCCTCGACCACGGTGGCCGATATAGCCTTGGGGGCGGTGCGCCGCGAAGGTGAGGGACCCTCACTTCCTTATGGCGGTGGCGCACGAAGCGGCGGCGGGAGCGGATTTAACATCGGACATTATCAGCCAAACGTGCCGGGCCATGCGGCGATTGAGCGCAATTATGCCGCCCAGTCCCCGATGGAAAATCAAGGAAGCTATGGCGGTCTGTTTGATCGCGGGCGCGAGTTTGGTGGATCGGGTGGTAGCGCTAACATCGCAGGCGGCGAGGGCGGTTTTGCGGCCGCCGCGGCGGCAGCCCTTTCGGGTGGCTATGACGCTGCCGCACCGTCTGCGCGCATTGATAACATCGCCGATGAAGGCAAGTTTGTTGATCATCCGCTGGGGGCTGCGCGCGGGCAGGTCCATGCCAACTACATCATCGCCCAGACCCGCGATGGTCTGGTGATTGTCGATCAGCACGCCGCACACGAGCGCATTGTCTATGAACGCATGAAGGCCGACTTGGCCGAAAGCGGCGTGAAGCGACAAGGGCTGTTGCTGCCCGAAGTGGTCGAACTCGATGAAGCATCTGCAGATCGCATTGCCGACCGGGCAGACGAGTTTGCCGAACTGGGTCTGGTGATCGAGCCGTTTGGCCCCGGTGCGATTGTTGTCCGCGAAGTGCCGGCCATGCTGGGAAAGGTTGATGTCAGCGCACTGGTGCGTGACATGGCCGATGAAATTGCCGAGCTGGGTCAGGGCATGGCGCTAAAAGATCGGCTAATGTATGTCTGCGCCACCATGGCGTGCCACGGTTCGGTTCGGTCCGGGCGCAAGCTAAATGCCGATGAAATGAACGCACTTCTGCGCCAGATGGAAGCCACCCCGCATTCAGGCCAATGCAACCATGGCCGCCCGACCTATGTTGAGCTTAAGCTTAACGACATCGAAAAGATGTTTGGCCGCAGGTAGGAAAACAGATGGCGGCGATCACGCTTCATATCGCGACCCTTGACGATGCCCCGGCCATCCGTGCCTTGTTTGCGCGGTCTTATGCGACGTTTCTGGCCCATGACTATGCGCCGGAAATGCTTGAACGCGCCATGCCGTTTCTAACCTTTGCAAAGCCCGAGTTATTAAGTTCAGGCACCTATTACATCGCCAGGACAGAGGCCGGCGACGTTGTTGGCGCAGGCGGCTGGACGGCGGTTCGGCCCGGAAGCCGGGATGGTGATGTCCAACCGGGTCTTGCCCATGTCCGGCATTTCGCCGTCGATCCCGATCACGCGCGCAAGGGCATTGCCAGTATGCTGTTTGATCGCTGCGTAAGCGACGCCAAGGCATCGGAAAATGTCACGCGCTTTGAATGCTATTCAACGCTCACAGCCAGGCGGTTTTATGAATCACTTGGCTTTCGGGTGATCGGTGATTTCGAAGCGCCTTTTGCGCCGGACTTCCGTTTTCCCAGCCTGCATATGGTCTGTGATCTCGACTAATCGCGCAGCTTCAGGTCGTGGGGCAGGCGCGTATTGGCGTTGACGCGTGCCCGCTGGATCTGCTCGGCAAACAGCCCGCGCGTGCCGCTCAGATCCGCATCGCGGAAATCCGTTCCGGCCAGATTGGTGCCGCTCAGGTCACAATTGACCATCTTGAGACCCCGGAAATTGGCATTCGACAGGTCCGATCCCAAAAACACCGTGTTGCGCATCATAGCCTTGCTAAACCGTGCGCCTGAAAGGCGGCTTGCGGCCAAGTTGGCGTTGTCCAGATTGCTTTCACCAAAGTCAGCGGCAACCAGGTTGCACCGGCGCAAAACCGCATCCTTGCAATTGGCACGATGGAAACTGGCAAACGGCAATCCACACCGGCTGAGATCAATGCCTTCCAGCTCGGCCTCGCGCAGATCGGCATGTTCGATGGACATCACCGCACCTTCGCGCCCGCCGGTATCCACCCAAAGCTTGTGACTGATCAACGCCGCGTGCAGGTCAATCTCGACGAGTTCCTCGTCTTCTGC
>NZ_DCAO01000065.1:81139-120758 GCF_002311515.1 Thalassospira sp. UBA1131 | reverse complement strand
CCAACAAGCTCGCCATCACCAAATGTCTGACCGGCACCGTTCAGGCGTGGTCGGCTATCGGCGATGTCCAGATTTGTCGTCATGCCAATGGCAGGCGACGGTTTGGCGAGCTTTGTTTGCGTTTTCGGTCCGGCACCATCGTTTTCCGGTGTTTCGGAAGTCTCGGTGTTTTCGGGGACTGTTGTTGGTGGATTTTTTGGCTTTGCGCTCGGACTGACGGCACTTGAAGCCGCCATTTTGGCAAGGTCCTGTGGCCTTGCCGGGCCAAAATAGTTTTCTTCCAGCACGAAGCGGCGCGGTTTTTTCAGGACCGTCTCAATGATCTTGGTCAGGCGTTCTGGATCAATCGGCTGGCGAAAAACGCCTTCGATCCCTGCGTCGACCGCATCGCGCATGCCGCGGCGATCAAGCTTTGGCGCGCCAAGCAGGATCGGGACGATACCGCCATGGGGATTTCCACTCGTGGCGGCGTCACGAATGGCGCGAATTGTCGAAATACCGCGGATGCCATCAAGATAAAGACCAATCAGAACCAGATCCGGTTTAAGCTCTGCAATCAGTTCGAGCGTGCGTTCGCGGTCGTCACACTCAACGAATTTGCCAAAGCCAAAATGCTCAACGGCTGTCCGCGCGGCACTGATGTTCCGTTCGCTGTAATCCGCATACAGGATTGTCTTTTTCTTGTTGGCATGGCTCGCCATGATGGGCGGTGTTCCCTTTGCTCACGCGTTTTTTGGATCGGGTCCCGTTGGCAGATTTCTGTCAGGGGCTGTCTGACGGAATGCTGAAAGTACGCCGTGCTTCAGAGTGTGGATTTCTGGTGGCATCCCCGGTTCCCGGATTTGCCCCCTCATCAAAGTCTTCTCCACCGTTTGACGGGGCTCTGAATTCGCCGCCTTCTGATGCGCCGTTGGCGTCGAAATTTGTCTCGACCATTTCAATGGTGATTTCGACCCGACGATTGGTTGCCCGCCCCTCGGGGGTATCGTTGGTCGCCAGTGGTCGACTGTCGCCATATCCCTGAATGACCATGCGGCTCGGGTCTGTGCCGTTCTGATCGATCAGAAAGTGCAGAACCGATGTCGCACGTGCCGCCGACAGGTCCCAGTTCGATATATAGGGAGACGACGCCGAAACAGGAACGTTATCGGTATGACCGGCGACAAAAATTTCGCCAGCCGTCTGGTTGATTACCGGGGCAACGCGGTTCAGGATGGCAGCAAATTCATCTGTCATGCCCGATGAGCCGGACGGAAAGGCCAGTTCGTTGGGAAAGCGCATGACAACCTCGCCGTCAATACGCTCCAGCCCGACCTGATCCTGAAGGCCCATGTTATCGAGAACCTTGCCAAGCGTTTCTTCAAGCGCCTCGGCCTTTTCTTCCTTGCTGTCGGTTTCGTTGCTTTCAACCTCGGGGGTCTCGGCCCGCGGGATTTCCGACACCACACGCGGGGTATCGGGTGTTGGTGCCTTAAGGGATTTGCCAACGATCGAGCCATCAAGCTCGATCACGCCTGCAAGCTGATCTTGTTGGGAAAAACCAAAGGCCGCCTTGACCGAACCGGCAATCTGTTTGTAGCGGATGACGTCCATCTCGGCGAAAGTCAGCAACAGCACAAACAGGACAAGCAGCAACGACATCAGATCGGCGAATGTCGCCATCCAAGCCGGTGCGCCTGCTGCTGGTTTCTTTGCCATCGCCTATGCCCAGTCTGCTGCCTGAATGCGCGCTGCCATCATGATCATGCACCACCGTCTTCAGGATCGGCCGGAATGCCACCCGGAAGATAGGGACCGAGGATTTCCTTCATCACCATCGGGCTCTGGCTGGCCTGGATCTGCACCACCGATTCAATGATCAGCTGTTTGGTGTTTTTCAAACGATCAACCTTAAGCGCCAGTTTGTCGGCAACCGGAAGCGCGATCAGGTTTGCCAGAACAGCACCATAGAACGTGGTCAGCATGGCAATTGCCATGGCCGGTCCGATGGCATCCGGGTCTGAGAGGTTGGCCAGCATCTGCACCAGACCAACCAGTGTCCCGATCATGCCGAATGCCGGTGCGGTGTCACCGATACCGCGGAACATCAGTTCGCCAAGCTCGTCATTCTGGATGGATTTTTCCACCTCGCTTGAGATCGAGCTGCGGATTACCTCGCCGCTGTGACCATCCACACACATGCGGATACCGCGCGCCATGATTTCATTTTCGACTTCAACACTTTCAAGTCCCAGAAGGCCGTTCTTGCGCACGATGCCGGCAAGCTCAATCGCCTTTTCATAGATCGAAAGCGGGTCTTCCTTGGGGTTTTTGAACGCAATGCCGATGCCGATCTTGAGCGACTTTACGACATCACGCATCGGGAATTTGATCAGGGTGGCGGCTGCTGTTCCGCCAAACACCACCATGACGGATGGAAGGTCGACAAAGGAATCAAGGCTGCCACCCATCAAGATGGCGCCAAAAATAACGCCCATCCCGGCGATAATTCCAATAAGTGTCGCTATATCCATGTCGGTTTTAAAATCCGGCCTTAAAACAAGTTCGTCAAACGCATCGGTACCAAGCGGGGCAGGCGACACGTGGCGGGTCGTACACTAATCAGTGGTCTGACAGACACACAGATGAAAATCGTCTGCTTGAAAGGCTGCCAGATGGAAATGAAACGCGGACTACACTCCTGAAATTGGGACTGTGTTACTGGTTTTCCATATGCTTGCAGCAACTTCTTGCCGACAATGACCAAATGCCGCCGATAATCATCGCCGTTTAGTGATGAAGTTACTGCCTTGGTTTAGAAAGGCATATACTTATGGCGTTAAATGTTTGTTGCCAGACTTTTGAAAAGCACTCAACCCCGCCCTAAGAATAAGAAAATTCTATTCCTGTGGCGGGGCTCTTTGGTTTTACACCAAGCAAACAGTCCCAAACAGGACCGGAATTCTGACATTTTCTGATGTTTGCAAGGGCTTACCGGTCAAACTTGTCGAAAAATCTGGCTTAAACTAGCCCAGTTCGAACGACGAAATACCGAAAGTCATACCAAGATCAAGCTTCGGTACCGGCCCCTTATGCATGCGTGCCGTCTCGAACTCTGGCACCATGCCATGCGCCGTCGCCAGATCAATTGCTGCCTGATTGGGTTCGGGGACATCCAGATAGACCTTGCCACCCTGATCATCCCGGCTTTGCAAAAGGGCGCCAAACAGGGTTTTGGCATCCTTGGCATCGGGGGCAAATAGCGGTCCGATCTTGTGGCCTTCAAGGCACGGGCGGATCACGCCATATGCGCGAAGCCCCATCGGGCCCTTAAGGGCAAGGGCCGTGTGTTTGTCGTTGCCAATCCAGCCACGCAGGAACTCAATCCGGCTTTCCGCGAACAGGTTACAGGTCTGCTCGAACGCATCGACAATGGCAATGTCATCGACCGCAAGTGTGAACAGATCATCTGGTGTTTCACCACTGGCCGTGACCACACCGCCATACCGAATGTTGCGATGGGCAAATTCAAAACCTGATTTGCGGTAATTGTCCTGCTGATCAACAACGCCATCAAGACCGATGGTTTTAGGAACGCTGCCTTCAAGCACCGCCTGCCACAGGCGATAGCCAAGACCCGATCCGCGACGATCCGGGCGGCAGATGTAAAATCCGACAAAGCCAAAGTCCGAGCTGTACTGGACTGCTGAAATCACCGCCGCCAGTCCCTGTTTGTCAAACGCGCCCCAGAACCCGTCCGGGTCGGTGTTGAAAAATACCTCTGCATCGGCAAGGCCGGGGTTCCAGCCCTCTTTGGCAGCCCAATCAACGGCAAGGGGAAACTCGAATGATTTCAGACGGCGGATTTTGTCAGGCATCGCTTTGTTCAGACTTCCAATAAACAGATCAAGGTCGCGCTTGCCGCCACTGACAGGGCAAACGCATGTGCCAAACATCTATCACGCACCGCCAAAATCAATGATAATTTTTATTGAGAATGCCTATCATTGTTATTATTACAGACAAACACATCTTGTCCGCCCCTTTATCCGAGAGCCCCATGTCCACATCGCTTCTGACGGCCAAAACGCGCATCGCACTTCCAGACAGTGCGACCCTGATCAAACAGGCCGCCGCGTTCTATCGTGAACATGATTGCGATGTCACAGGGGATGGGGATCAAACGCGGATATCGGTTTCCATCGGCCATATTCAGCTCAGCAGCACGGAAACCGCTCTTGAGGTCGAAGTCGGTGCGAAGACCGAGGTCGATGTTATCCAAATGAAGTCGGCGATTATTTCGATCCTGCAGGGGGCTGCACCCGGTGCTGATCTTGACTGCCGCTGGACGGGGGCTGGCAAAAGCAACGGCAAACTGCCCAATTTCTGCGAGCTGAAAGTGGGCGAGATCTCCGACCTTTCACCGCATATGCGACGCTTGCGCCTTCATGCCGACGATCTTGATGCCTATGACACGGGCAGCATCCATGTCCGGCTTCTGATCCCGCCGCGTGGTCAGAAAAACCCGCAATGGCCGACCCTTGCCGATAACGGCATGCCCGTCTGGCCAAGTGGTGAAAACACCATCGAACAGCGCGTCTATACCATCCGGGCAATCAATGCCAAGGCCGGCTGGATCGACGTCGACTTTGTCATGCATGGCGATAATGGTCCCGGCTCGGCCTTTGCCATGCATGCAAGTCCCGGGGATGTCGTGGCGATGACCGGCCCCTTGGGAACGGCATTGCCCGAGGCCGACTGGGTTCTGTTGGCCGGCGATGAAACCGCCTTGCCGGCGATTGGCCGTTATCTGGCCGAAATGCCAGGCCATGTAACCGGCCACGCGATTATTGAAGTCGCAAACAGATCAGACGTTATCGCGGTGCCCACCAACAGTCAGATACAAGTTCAATGGCTGTTTCGCGACGATCAACACCCTGTCGAGCGCAGCCTGATTCAGGATGCTGTTCGATCCGTGGAAATTCCCGATGCGCATGATCGCGTCTATTGCTGGGCCGGGGTGGAGCAGGCCGATTACAAACCGATCCACACTTATTGGCGCAAGGAATGTGGCCTTGATCGTGATCGCTGTGTTGCGATGACATTCTGGCGCAAGACCGGGCGCTAAATCCCGGCGTCACCGCGAATATCTGTTGAAGGCAGCTGCGTGTTCGGAAACTGTCAGGCTTCAGCCTGCTGGCCAACGCGTTTGCGTTGCGGGCCAAACAGGCAGGTCAGAATAAGGATGACGCCTGAAACCGTGGCGATCATGCCCGCGGCACTGACCGCATAAGGCGATCCGAACCAACCCGGACCATATCCCGCCAAGACATAGCCTAGAATGGCCGAGATGGTGGCAAACACGACCGACCAGCCGACTTGGCGGGCCAACTGATTGGTCATCAGGCGCGCACTCGCTGGCGGGCAGACAAACATTGCAATCACGATAATCGACCCGACCGCATCAAAGGCTGCAACGGCGGCAACGGCCGTTGCCACCACCAGCGCAAAGCCAAGGACACGGGTGCGAATACCAATCGCCCCGGCAAAGGCGGCATCAAAGGTCGAGATTTTCAATTCTTTCCAGAACAGGAAAATAAACAGCCCAATGCCGACCAGAACAACCGCCAGACGTGGCAATTGCGGTGGCAGGGTGGCAAGGGCAGCCGGATCCAAAAGCGATCCCCAGCCTTCAGCATCAAACCAGATCAGGCTTTCCAGATTGCCCAGCAACGCGTGCTGCACATCGATATGCACCGAACTGGTGTCGGTGATTTCAAGGAACAAAACACCAGCGGCAAACAGGGTTGTGAAAACCAGCCCCATCGCCGCGCCCGGTTCAACCCGCCCGAGGCGTTTGACGATTTCGATCATCGCCACGGCAATGATTGCGGCCGCCCCTGCGCCCAGCATCATCGGAACGGCGGTGATGGTACCGGTCACCAGAAAGGCCGCAACAATACCGGGCAGGACAACGTGACTGATCGCATCACCAATCAGGGCCTGACGGCGCAGCAACAGGAAATTACCCGGAAGCGCACAGGCAATGGCGGCCAGCGTGCCAATCACAATCGGTGTAAGGCTCAGCTGGACAAACTCCGCGCCAAGGGCAGTGATCAGATCATCGATCATGCCTTTGCTCCCTGGGTGGTTTGTGCGCTCTGGATCATGCGATCAATCTCGGCGATCTGGTCGGGGGTCATCATCCGTTCAATCGGGGTCAGCCCATCATAGCGTTCAATGGCGGAATCATCGGGCAGCATCCGGCGCGCCATTGCCCAGCGGGCTTCGTCATGGGCGGCTTTCTCTGCTGCAATTCGACCGCGCGCGGTGGCAACCCCGTCTGCGCGGATCATTCCGGCACGGCGCAGGATACGAATGGTCAGCCCGTCATAAATCGGTTCACGGCGCGCAAGCGACAGCAAGCCTTGCCGGCGATGCACCCGGCGCTGAAAACGCTGATGCCGCAACGCCGATGCCAGCCCGCCACGTAACGGTGAAAACAGGGCAGAGATCATAAAGAACCCAAAGGCCACCAGAACAATGATCGGACCAGTCGGAAGTGCTGCGTGAGCGGCCGATAATACCGCCCCGACATAGCCCGAAAGACCGCCAATGACGGCGGCAATCCCGATCATCCTGCCGACCTGATTGGTCCAGAACCGCGCTGCTACCGGCGGAATGATCAAAAGCGCGACAATCAGGATCAGCCCGACGATCTTAAGCCCGATCACCGTGACAATCAGGGCAAGCCCCATCATGGCCAGGTCGATATTGCGGACATTAACGCCAGTGGTTGCGGCATATTCCGGATCAAACGCCACCAGCGTCATCGGACGGCGAAGCAGGAAAACAAAGCCTGCCGCCATGGCCCCGGCAACGGCGATGGTGGTGGCTTCTGAAATCAGCATGCCTGCGGTGGAACCCAGCAGGAAGTTTTCAAGCCCGGCCTGACGGCCCGATGACATGGTCTGGATTACGGTCAACAGAACGATGCCAAAGCCGAAAAATACCGACAGCACGGCACCGATGGCGGCATCTTCGGTCAGGCGTGTTTTGCGTGTGATCCATTCGACCATCAAAAGCCCGATGGCCGATGAAATCGCCGATCCCAGAATAAGCCCAGGTAACCAGCGCCCGTCACTGCCAAACGCCACCATGATAATGAATGCAAGCCCGACACCGGGCAGGGTGGCATGACTGATCGCATCGGAAACAAGGGCCCGTTTGCGCAGGAAGATAAACGCACCGGCACTGCCGGCCGAAAGGCCGAGCAACCCGGCACCGATTGCAACAAGCGCGCTGTTGTAACCGGCCTGCAGGAAAAGGGCGCTTATGAAATAATCACCAAATCCCATGTGCGTTATGCCAGATGCAATTCATCGATATGGGTGGCGGCAAGCCGCCCGCCATAGGTTTCCTGAAGGTTCTCGGCGGTAAAGGTCGTCTCGACCGGGCCTTCGGCAATGCGCCGGACATTGATCAGAAGAACCCGGTCAAAATACTCGGCCACGGTCGAAAGATCATGATGCACGCAAACCACTGTGCGGCCTTCGGATTTAAGTTCCTTCAGCACCGAAACAATCGCGCGTTCGGTCGCGGCATCGACGCCGGCAAACGGCTCGTCGAGCAAATAGAACTCGGCATTCTGTGCTAGGGCACGTGCCAGAAAAACACGTTGCTGCTGGCCGCCGGAAAGCTGTCCGATCTGGCGGTCGGCGAAATCGGCCATGCCAACCCGTTTGAGGCAGTCCATTGCCTGTTCCCGATGGCGCGCGCGCCACAGGCGAAACAGCCCGACCGATCCATAAAGCCCCATCAGGACAACATCAATCACACGCGCCGGGAAGTCCCAATCTACACTGGCGCGTTGCGGCACATAGGCTACCCGGTCACGGGCATCTTCAAACAGCTTGCCAAAAATGCGCACTTCGCCCGAAAGGCGCGGCACCACGCCAAGTGCACCTTTGAGGAAGGTAGATTTGCCGGCACCGTTCGGGCCAATGATCGCTGTCATGGAGCCCGCCGGGATCGATGCATCAACGGAAAAAACAGCCGGCTTATTGCCATAGGACACCGTCAGCCCGCGCACGGTCAGCGGTGCGTCCTTGGATGCGACGTCCAGTATCTTGCCTGATTCTGCAACCAGTTTGGCGCTGCTCATGGTGTTTGCCCTGCTTCGTTTTGCTTCATGCCATCTGGATTAATATGTGACGGGGTTATGATCCGGCCGCAAGCTTGCTCTGAAAGCCGCCTTCGGGGGCATCGCCGCCAAGGGCACGGGTGATCAATGTCGCATTGTGATCGATCATGCCGATATAGGTGCCTTCATAGGTGCCCGGTTCACCCATCGCATCGGAATACAGCGTACCACCAATCGTAACGTCCTGGCCACGGGCAGAAGCTCCCTCGATCAGGGCACGCACATTGCGTTCCGGGACGGAGCTTTCGACAAAGACGGCTGAGATCTTGCGCTCAACAATGGTGTCGACCAGTTCCTCTACTCGCCGCAGGCCCGCCTCAGACTCTGTTGAGATGCCCTGAATGCCCAGCACATCGAAATCATAGCCACGCCCGAAATAGCTAAACGCGTCATGGGCAGTCAACAGCACGCGGCTTTGCTGCGGCACGGTGGCTGTGACGGACGTCATATAGTCGACCAGTTTTTCGATCTCGGCCACATGGGCATCGGCATTGGCGTTGTAGGTTGCCTCGCCATCGGGATCGGTCGCAATCAGGGCATCGCGCACGGCATAAACCACGGTTTCCCAAAGTTTCGGATCCATCCAGACATGCGGATCAAACCGGCCTTCATAGTCGGCATGGCTCAGAAGCTTCTCGCGCGCCACAGCTTCGCCAACGGCAACCACGTTGCGGCGTTTGCCAAGATCGAGGAAGAACTCTTCAAGCTGCGCCTCAAGATAAAGGCCATGCCACAAAACCAGATCGGCACGCGCCAGCGCGGCAATATCGCTTCGCGTCTGGCGATAGGAATGCGGATCCACACCCGGGCCCATGAGTGCTGTGACCTCCGCCCGATCACCAGCGACCTGACGCGCGGCATCGGCAATCATCGATGTGGTCGCAACCACATTCAGCGGCTTCGCGTGGGCAACACCCGCGCCAACAAACAGCGCAATGGCAAGTGCGGCAAGGTAACGAGCAAAAGGTTGGGCAGTGGGGAAAAGTGGCATCAGGGCATCCGAAAGCTAATTGGAATTACTCTGGTAAATGTCCCCTATTTATGTGCGGACTTTTAAAGTTAGTCAAGGCTAAATTGCTATTTGCCAACTTACTTGTTATGAAGGTTTCAGGAGTCTGGATTGGAGAGTTCAATGGGCGACGACACCCAGCTTAACCCGCGTCACAACAAGGCCGAAGTTTTTGCGCGCCTCCGCGATGCACACGCCCGCGAAGTGACCGAAGACTACGTCGAAATGATCGGCGACCTGATCGCCGAAGAGGGGGAGGCGCGCTCTGTCGCCCTGGCAGAACGCTTTGGCGTAACGGCTGCCACGGTGAATAACACCATCAAGCGCCTGGAGCGCGACGGCTACGTCACCTCACGCCCTTACCGCTCGATCTTCCTGACAGAAAAAGGCGAAACGCTTGCCAAAAAATGTCGCGAACGCCACCAGATCGTCTATAACTTCCTCGTCTCGATTGGGGTCGATCCCGAGGTTGCAGAGTTCGATGCAGAGGGGATCGAGCATCATGTGAGCGAGGAGACGTTGAAGGTTTTTGAACAGGCAGTTCTAAAGAAGGCTTAGTGATTGAGTACTAATTGGCCCTCTGATGAAAAATGTCTTCTAAGAGCTTTTCTCTATCCGGTATCGTGTTTTCATTTTTGCGCGAGACAATGCAAAATTGATCTCCCTAGAAGGGAGTAAAAGGAGTGTTTGTTCTACGCGGGGCTAGCTAATTTGTTCCTTTGTAGTCTGCCATTTTCAATGACTGGTAACCCATAGGATGGGTTTCTAACGTAGCTACTTTTTCTACTATAAATTGTACATCTAGACACCGGTTAAGGTAATATTCAAGTGACCGAATCGAACGATGCAGCCAGGCCGGCAAATTATTTTGTTAAAAAAAACCGATAAAGAGGCCGCACTAAACTATCCAGCTTCTGGCGACTGCTACGGGGTATTTGAATGCATTTGCTTGATCTTGTACAGGCGGTCGCATTAGTCAGTTTCTTGCAAAAGTATGAGCCGGATATTATTTAAGTAATCTATGATTCCGTCAAGAAATCAAAAAGTGGGTGGAAATTTTATTTATTTTCACTAAGTGTTATTTGCAGTCTGAAGGCCAGAATTCATCGATTGCTTTGCAGTGGAATATTATTAAAATATTTTCATTATGCCATTGCAGGGTGTGAGATCAGATGTAGGTGGTTGGAGCGCTGTCGCAGACCTGACCTAAGCTGATGCAAGTGACGGCTGAATTGCGGGTATAGCTCATGCGGCCAGCTCAACTTAAATCCACGTACCATATCGTTCGGTTGTTCCCGCACCCTTCTCTCATTCTATCCAGCAGTCTTTACGCGGTTGAAGAACTATACACCTACTTGAGTGCCGTCGACTATTTCGAAGCCTATGATGTATTTCGTATTAGCCCAATGAAACTCCTATGCGAGGCGAGGACTTCGTAATCTGGAAAATTACCCGTGCATTTGCAGGAGTGTCTGCGTCTCAGAAACCCTGAAGCCGAGAGCCAGATGGGGGTATGTGAGAAGTTGTTTCTAGATGCACTGGCTTATGTTCAGTTGGACGAACCGGGGACTATGTCATCCCTAGTGGATAGCCGCGCAGCGCTTGCGATTTCGTCAATGTCGCGGCCAAGTGGCTTGGCATGGTCAAGGCGTCAAATAACTAGGTGAACTGGAGGGTGAAAAATATTAATGCACTACAGAGACTAAAAGGGATAGGCGGAGAAAATAACTCCACTAGAGTGGATAAGGTAGGTGAGTTTAAGAGCTTTATGCGGTATTGTGCTCGGAGCATGAATTGAATAATTATTGTGCGGTTTTTCAAAATCGCGCGGTATCGAACCTGAAAGAAAAATGCCTCCAATCAAAAAAAATCATAGCTAAAGCCTTCCGAGAAAAGCGCAATTTCAGTCAGGGCAGCGTGAAATATTGCTTAAAAGCACTCGTTCATAAAGCGCATTGCGAAGTTAAACAACTTCGCTAAATTAGGGCGTGAAGTGGGCTGCAGCTGAGTACTCGTACCTTCAAAAAAGGCAAAAATCACTTTAGCGCTTCTTGAAGTGCAAGATCGACGAGTGTGAGTCGCTTGAGAAAGAAATAGAGTAGTTTAAACTTGGAGCTGACGAAGTTCACAGCTAGAGAGCATAGTTGGATTAAGAGTTAGGTGATGTCAAATTATCAATCAATGAGTTACGGTATTTCTGTTGTTAAATTAAGGTCAGTCGAACCTTATAATATTAATTACAATCCTGTTTTTTGATAAGGTATAGGACTCTAAATTCAAGGTTAGATATAGCCTAACGTCAATTTTAAGATTAAAAGGTAAAATGTGAAAATTCTTGTTACCGGTGGTGCCGGGTTTATCGGCTCGGCAGTTATCCGTCACATTATCCAGAACACTCAGGATAGCGTCGTTAATGTCGACAAGCTGACCTATGCGGGAAATCTGGAAAACCTGCGTGAAGTGGATAACTCTGATCGTTACGCCTTCGAGCAGGTGGATATCTGCAGCCGCGCCCAGTTGGAACGAGTATTTGCCGAACATCGGCCGGACGCCCTCATGCACTTGGCCGCAGAGAGCCACGTAGATCGTTCCATCTATGATCCAGCTGCTTTTATAGAAACTAATATCGTTGGCACTTACGCCTTGCTGGAAGTGGTTCGCAGCTTTTGGAGCGGGTTGGACGACGAACGCAAGCAGACGTTCCGCTTTCATCATATCAGCACAGACGAAGTCTACGGTGATCTGCCGCATCCGGCAGAAGTAGACGATGCTGCCAAGTACCTGTTCAGCGAATCCACTGCTTACGCCCCAAGTAGTCCGTACTCTGCCAGTAAAGCCAGCTCAGATCATCTGGTACGTGCTTGGATGCGAACTTATGGCTTCCCGGCACTGGTGACCAACTGCTCCAACAATTACGGGCCGTACCACTTCCCGGAGAAGCTGGTGCCGTTGACTATCCTCAACGCATTGGAAGGCAAGCCGCTGCCGGTCTACGGCAAAGGTGACCAGATCCGCGACTGGCTCTATGTGGAGGACCATGCTCGGGCGCTGTACAAGGTCGTTACCGAGGGAAAAGTAGGCGAAACATACAACATCGGAGGTCATATCGAAAAGCAGAACATCGAAGTGGTTCACACTATCTGCGATATTCTGCAGGAAATGGCTCCGGCTAGAACCCGCTACCGTGACCTGATCAACAACGTCCAAGATCGCCCCGGCCATGACCGCCGCTACGCTATCGATGCAAGCAAGATCCATCGCGAACTTGGTTGGCAGCCGGCAGAAACTTTCGACTCTGGTATTCGCAAAACTGTACAGTGGTATCTAGACAACTTGGAATGGTGCCACCGTGTAAAGGATGGCACCTACCAGCGTGAGCGCCTTGGGCAGCTCTGATTGCGACATCTTCAGTTACAAGGATAGAACATGAAAGGCATTATCCTCGCCGGTGGCTCAGGCACGCGTTTGTATCCTATCACCAAGGTTGTTTCCAAGCAGCTGTTGCCCATCTACGACAAACCAATGATCTATTACTCGCTTTCGGTGCTGATGCTGGCCGGGATACGTGACATCCTGATCATCTCCACCCCCGAAGACCTGCCAAGTTTTGAAAAGCTGCTGCGTGATGGCAGCAACTTCGGCATCCAGCTCAGCTACGCTGAACAGCCCAGGCCTGATGGGTTGGCGCAGGCGTTTATTATCGGTGAAGACTTCATCGGTGAAGACAACGTATGCTTGGTGTTGGGTGACAACATCTTCTACGGTCAGGGGTTTTCGCCCAAGTTGAAGCAGGCGGCTGTCCGCCTTTCTGGTGCCACCGTTTTTGGCTACCAAGTGAAAGACCCGGAACGCTTCGGTGTGGTTGCCTTCGATGAGAACAACAAAGCGATCTCAATTGAAGAGAAGCCCGAGCAGCCCAAGTCCAATTATGCCGTGACGGGTCTTTATTTCTACGACAACGACGTGGTCGAAATCGCGAAGCAAGTGAAACCCTCGCGCCGTGGCGAGTTGGAAATCACTAGCGTAAACCAGGTCTACCTTGAGCGTGGTGATCTGAACGTAGAACTACTAGGCCGTGGTTTCGCCTGGTTGGATACTGGTACTCACGAAAGCTTGTTGGAAGCGAGTAGTTTTGTGCAGACTATTGAGCATCGCCAAGGCTTGAAAGTCGCGTGTCTCGAAGAGATTGCCTTCAATAATGGTTGGTTAAGCAAGGAAAAGTTAAAAGAGGAGGGGCAAGCATTGAGTAAAAATGGCTACGGTGAGTACCTGCTTCGTTTGGTGGGTGAATACCGATGAGCGATATGGTGACGCTGATAGACTTCCCGCCATTGGGTGATGATCGCGGATCACTGGTTTCCCTTGAAGTGAACAAAACAGTCCCTTTTGACATCAAGCGTGTGTATTACATATTTGCCACCAAGGCGGGTGTTGCTCGTGGATTTCATGCGCATAAGGTACTAAAACAGGTAGCGGTGTGTGTGACTGGCAGTTGCCGCATGTTACTGGATAATGGCCGAGACAAAGAAGAAGTATTGCTTGATTCACCAACGAAAGGTGTGCTGATCGAAGATTTGGTTTGGAGGGAAATGCACGATTTTACTCCCGATTGTGTGTTGCTGGTGCTGGCCAGCGAGCGCTATGATGAAGCGGACTATATTCGTAATTATGACGACTTCCTCAGGTTGGTGGGTACATGAGCTTTATTCATCCGCTGGCAGATGTTGCCAGCTCATCCATTGGTGAAGGTACACGAGTTTGGCAGTTTGTTGTGATCTTGAAAGGTGCCTTAATTGGTAAGGAGTGTAACATCTGTGCCCAGACCCTGATCGAAGGTGATGTTGTTATTGGCGACCGAGTGACATTGAAATCGGGTGTGCAGTTGTGGGACGGCACGCGCATTGAGGATGATGTATTCATTGGTCCCAATGTAACCTTTACCAATGATCCTTATCCTCGCTCCAAAGAATACCTTGAACAGTTTTCAGGCATCACCATTAAACGCAACGCCAGTTTGGGCGCCAACGCAACCCTGCTGCCCGGCATCACCGTTGGTGAGCACGCTATGGTAGGCGCAGGTTCTGTAGTCACCAAGGACGTACCCGCACACGCCGTTGTTGCTGGTAATCCTGCAAAAATTTTACGCTACGAAAAAAAAGTCTGTATTCGGACATGCAGGAATAATTAGTATATTTGGATTTAATATAACTTCATTATTCGAAATTTAGGTTGGATGTGATGTAGATTATTTCGGATCTATTATATTCAGAATGCTTATTTTTGTTGAGGTGATTGGATATTAGACGAAATAAAATTTTCTGTATGGCTTATAAGTTGCCTGCATGGTTTATGTTTTCGGATTTTAAAAGTTGGGTTTTTAACGGTTGCACTTTGATGTAATGAAAGGCAACAAGGGTATCGTCCAATTCATACTTGAATGCGTGTTGTTAAAGCCAACAGAGACGATATAACCAAGTATTTTAAAATAACAGAAGAAGCTGTTGAATTTGTGGAAGAAAAATTGGCAGATGAATTTTGATGACAATTCCGTTTCTTGATCTCAAAGCCATCAACGCTCAATACCGCCAAGAGCTGATTGACGCGGCTACTCGGGTAATTGACTCTGGCTGGTACATTCAAGGTGCAGAGCTAAAAGCGTTTGAAACAGAGTTCGCTGCATATTGCGGTACCAAACATTGCATCGGTGTGGCAAATGGTCTTGATGCATTAACACTGACACTGCGTGCTTGGAGAGAGCTTGGGAAACTCAAAGAAGGCGATGAAGTAATTGTCCCTGCCAACACCTATATTGCCAGTATCCTTGCTGTCACTGAAAACAGGCTCAAACCAGTTCTGGTTGAGCCAGATGAGCGTACTTACAACCTTTGCCCAATTAAAACAGCCGCTGCTATTACCCGCAACACAAAGGCTGTCCTTGTAGTTCACTTGTACGGTCAGTTGGCCCCGATGACTGAGCTCATGGCGCTGGCAGATGGGCATGGTTTATTGGTGCTGGAAGATTCTGCGCAAGCACATGGCGCGCAGATCAATGGTAAAAAGGCCGGCAGCTGGGGGCATGCTTCCGGTTTCAGTTTCTATCCAGGTAAAAACCTAGGTGCATTAGGTGATGCGGGGGCAGTTACTACCGATGATGATGAGCTGGCAGCCACCATTCGCGCCTTGGGTAACTACGGTAGCCATACGAAGTACGAAAATCTTTATCAAGGCGTGAATAGTCGCTTAGATGAGATACAAGCAGCAATGCTGCGTGTGAAGCTCAAATGCTTAGATGCTGAAATACAGAGGCGTAAAAAAATCGCATTAGCGTATGCTTTGGGTATTACAGATCCGGTATTTATTCAGCCAATAAGGGATCGCCGTACACTTGGGGCGCTGGATGATCACGTATTCCATTTATATGTGATTCGTACCAAGCTGCGTGAAATGGTTCAGTCCCGATTGGATAAGGCCGGTATTCAGACTCTGATTCACTACCCGATACCTCCGCATTTGCAAAAGGCCTATGTGTCCATGAAGTATAGCCTTGGTAGTTTTCCAATGGTTGAAGAATTTTCTTCAACCCTTCTTAGTCTGCCGATAGGATCTCATCTCACTCCGGATCAGATTGATAATATCATCGAAATCGTTATGGATAGTGTATCATAGACATTCTAATTAGAACCACAACTTGATCATGTTAAGTGGCGCGAGAATGTTAATATTTTACTACTTTTAAAGGAAATTTGTAATGTCTGAGCCAATAACAATCGCACCGCGGATCGGTAGCATAGAACAGGCCAAGCGACTGCTGCTTGAGCAACTCGAATTTCAAGTTGAGAGAAACAGAGGCAGCTATCTGCAGAAAACGATGCGTGCTCCTGTTCGGTTGCTAAGTTCAAAGGCGATAGAAAAATACTGCCAGATGGTAGGTTCTAACAAGGTTATGCAAGCTCGCATGTTCTGGGGAGAACATATGAATGTCGTTTTTCCCGAAATCGTCTCCTGTTTCTTGTATCGCTATGGTTTCTTTGAGCCCGATTTGACGAAGATCTTCATTCACTCCATAAACTCAGGAGATGTGGTTTTTGATGTTGGGACTCATTTCGGTTACTACTCCCTTTTAGCTTCGCATCTGGTCGGCCAAAGCGGCCAGGTGCATAGTTTTGAGCCTACTCGCCATACCCACGAAATAGTTAGATCTAATGTAGCGGATAGAGGCAACGTGACATTGACTAACTCTGCCGTATGGTCAGAAAGTACGGAGCTGACGTTCAAAGACTATGGTATGACCATGTCAGCCTTTAACTCATTGTACGAGGCTAAGCTCTCGGATTCTGTATCTCAGAAGCTTCGACCGAAGGAATACACTGTATCGGCTATCAGTATAGACGAGTACGTTGCTACACAGAACTTAATGCCCAAATTTGTAAAGATTGACGCCGAAAATGCAGAGTACGATATCCTGCTCGGAATGAAGCGTACGCTTAGCGATATACGCCCCCTGGTGACACTTGAAGTAGGGGATGTTAAAGTTGGTAACTATAAGGACAGTGCAGCTTCAGTTCGCATGTTAATACAGCATGGCTACCGGGCCAAAGAGTGGAAAGATGGACGGCTTTGCGATCATTCGCCTACTAACTCCTATTCTCACACAAATTTACTTTTTGTGCCGGAATAAAATTGAGCTGTGCAAAAGAGTTCGCAATGTTCTAGAGGCGGGTAAGAAGATGAAGTATTTTGTGTCCTACCCAAAACATTTTTCCGGTCCATACTAATCACGTGCTGCCAGTTGACGGATTGGCGTGTGCATAATTTAACAGTGTTCTTATCTTAAATAGGTTTTATTGTTTTGCATATCAGAAAAAACAAACCCCAATTGTCAATGTCTTTGAGTGCGAGACATTCTTTAATTTTGTTGTGGGCGCCAGTTTTTTTTGCCTTGTTGTATCTCTCATTCTCTCTATTGATGTTTAAATATGGACCAATAGACTGGCCAATTAAGAATGAAGAAGTTTTTTGGGTTCTTAATTTTTCCTATTTGGTAATGTTTTTTTTGGGATTTTGTCTTGCGATTTGGAATAGGCCGTGGTGGGTTGATAGAGAAAGAGTACTGCACCCTCGCGATTTTTCTGTGTTCTTTTGGCCGGCTTGTGTTTGTGTATTCTTGGTTGTTTTAATCGGTCATCGTAACTTGACTATGTCTTCTAGTTATGTGCCGACTACAATTTTTTCTGACTTTTTAACCGGATTAATTTCACCGGAGAAGGGTTATGTATATAAATTGAGTGAAGAAGCTAAAGAAAATTTTTCAGGAAATCCTCCCGTTACATTCTTGTACGGTGCTCTATCGTTTTCTAAATTAATTTTAATATACATACTGGTAGCCGGTTGGCCTAAACTGAGTCGTAGAAAAAAAACCATAGGTTCCTTTATCTCTATTTTCCCCATTATTACAGGAGTGTGTGTCGGTACAAATAAACCAATTTTTGACGTGGCCTTGGGTTTTTCATCCATTATTTTGATTTGCGCGTTGATACAGCCGGGATTTGAGCGACTACATTTTCTTAAAGAGCGATTTGTAATAATTCTTATGACGTTATCTATTATTATTTTTGCGGGCTTTTATTATCAACATACTATGTCGGTAAGAGCTGGGGGTTTAGAGTACGCGGCTAGCCTATCTTCAAATTCCAATTCCAAGGTAAGCGAGATTCGTGTTAAGCCCGGATTTCAAGAGTACTGCGAGTCTTCTGGTGATTGGACTCTAAAGATTTGTAGTCTGCTGTCTACCGGTACAATCTACATGACTCAAGGTTACTATGGCATGTCCCTGTCGACTGATGTTCCCTTGGAAACTACATACGGGATGGGGCATTCTAAATTTCTTCTTGAGGCTTTGCGCAAATATCTGGATATTGACCTCAATCCAAGGACTTTCCAGCACAAAATCGATGACCAGTGGAGCGCCACTGGGCAGTGGCACTCTGCTTATAGCCAATGGGCCAACGATGTAGGATTTGCTGGAGTCGTTCTTGTAATGCTAGCTCTAGGTTTTTATTTTGGCGGTGTCTGGGTGTCAGCGCTGATAGGTAGAAATGATATTGCAATATGTAGTATCCCATTAATTATGACACTTATTTTATTTATTCCTGCCAATAATCAAATATTCAATATACTCGGCTCATTTGCTTCATTTGTCGTTCTGTTCACTGCATGGACAGGTTGTCTTGTTATCAATAAATTTGGTCGGTGTGCAAATCGTAGAGGATATACGTGTTGATGCCGAAAATATCATCTACATTGATGCATAGGCTTTGGTTGCATCTCTCATCGACGCGTAAAACTCAAATCATATTCGTGCTTCTTTTGTCCATTGCTACGTCCGTGCTGGAAATTGCTAGCATCAGTTCCCTATTGCCCTTGTTAAGTGCTCTCATTGATCCACGCCAATTGATCAAATTGCCAGTAATAGGTGATTTTTTGGAGCGTTTTTCTAATTCTGAGTTGTTGTTTTTCACAAGTTTTATATTTTGCTTGTTGGCTGTGTTATCCGGTGTAGCACGTTTTTCCTTAACAGTTATTCAATCCAGACTCAGCTACTCCATAGGATCAGACATCGCTTTGGGAATTTATTTGCGAGTGATCCGGCGCCCACTGATCGAGCAGCTGAAGTCCAATAGCAGTGATGTGATTTCGGCAATCTCCGTCAAGACTGAGATAGTAGTTCGACAATTCCTTTTTCCTGTTCTTACTATAGTCAGCGCGAGTGTGCTGTCATTGGCTATTGTGGTCTTGCTGTTCTTAGCTAGCCCAGCTGTTACACTGGTTTCTTTGCTTTCGTTCGGTGTGTTGTATTTGGGTGTTTATCTTTTTACTCGGGGAGCGTTGCGTCGTTCAGGTGAAACGATCGATGTTGAGACCGGCGGCATCATCAAGAAGGTTCAGCAAGGATTGGGGGCCGTCAGAGATATTATTCTTGATAGTAATCATGAGCTGTATGAGCGTGAATTTGTCGTCTCGGATAGATCATTGAGGCGAGCTAGAGCTAATATCCAGATCATTAGTGACGTGCCTCGCTATGTAATTGAGGCCGGAGGTTTGGTGTTCTTCGGTATATTGGCCTACGTTCTTTCGTCACAAGGAATCTTGACAGAGTCGCTACCCGGATTGGGGGTGTTAGCCTTAGGTATCCAACGCCTCCTGCCTACGCTGCAACTCGCTTACGCGGCTTGGGCTTGCATCCAAGGTGCGCAGCGTGCGGTCGTGTCGACACTAGAGTTTATGGACCTCGAGTTGCCGCGCGAAGATCGCGCCACTAAACCAATGCTTTTTAATCGATCCATTGAAGTCAAAGCTCTGTATTTTTCGTATGGTGAGGACCATAACTCGATCCTAAAAGGTATCGATCTTCATATTAGTAGAGGCGCTCGCATTGGTGTTGTCGGTAAAACTGGCAGTGGTAAGTCGACTTTGCTCGATATTCTGATGGGGCTATTAGTGCCGACCGATGGCGCTATTTGTGTCGACGGTGTCGAAGTCGATTTCCACGAACCAAGCGGATGGCACAGATTAGTAGCTCATGTTCCGCAGACCATATTCATAGCAGATGCATCAATAGGAGAAAATATCGCTCTTGGGATAGAACCAAATATGATTGACGAAGAGCGTGTGCGATGGTGTCTTGAAAAATCTCAACTTAGTGAGTTTGTTGATCAACTACCTAAAGGTTTGGATACTGTTGTTGGTGAGCATGGTGCATGGCTATCTGGAGGTCAGCGTCAGCGCATCGGAATAGCTCGGGCGTTATATAAATCAGCTAGATTTATAGTGCTTGATGAAGCAACTAGTGCGTTAGACGAAAGTACTGAAGCTGAGGTTATGCAGAGTATCGAAAGTTTAGGTGACGACATTACTATAGTAATGGTGGCGCATAAGCTTAATTCTTTGCGATACTGTGATAAAATTGTTGAGCTCCGTGATGGAGAGATTTATCGTGTTGGTAGTTTTCAAGAATTTGCCAAATATTCTAACCTGGAAAGTGGTAGAGTATGATTGGTTGCAAGCCAGATACTAGCGCTGAAAAGTGTGTGGTTGTAATAAATAGCTGCGACGCTTATGCAGATGTATGGCCGCTTTTTTTTGCGGCATTTAAGGATCATTGGTCAGGGTGCCCATTTCCGATTGTTGTGAACACGGAATCACTTGATTTTTCAGTGTCTGGACTTGATGTAAGTGCACATGTTTCAGCGGCCGATCAGCAGTCATCGTATTGGGGAGAGCGTCTGCTGGCAACTTTGAAAGATCAATCGTCAGAGTATGTTCTGATGCTTTTCGATGATTTTGTCCTTGAACGGGATGTGGATGAGGATGCTATCAATCAATGTATTGGTTGGATGGATGCCAATCCTGCGATATCTGTGTTTTATTTTTCCCATATTCCCGGAGCTTCCCGTCCTGGCGGAGATTATATAGGCTTCGAGGAAGTGCCTCGCCTAACAAGCTACCGTCTTAATTCAGCGCCCGCTATATGGCGCCGGAAACACCTGATTGAACTTACCAGAAAAAGTGATAGCCCATGGGTTTGGGAATTGTTCGGTACTAGTCGGACATTTTTTCACCATGGGCGATATTTTTGTTCGCAACCTGGTCGTGAAACCATATACCCCTACAACTATACTAAGGGGGGGGCTATATATCGTGGGCGATGGGTGGAAGAGGTTGCTGGACCTCTCATGAGGCGATATGACCTCGATATTGATTTGCATGAACGGGGCGTAAATGGCGAACAGGGCTCTCCTAGAACTTTGTTTGAAAAGTTGTGCATTCTTGCTCATGGGTTCCGAGCTTCGGGCTTTTGGGCTCCGGTTATAGTGTTTTTACTGTTTCTTGATAAACTACGCCTGCGAACAGGATCCGCCTAATGGACTTCACTTTTGTGGTGATCACATACAACCATGAAGCCTATGTTTTGGAACACCTTGAGAGTATCGCTTACCAAATTCGTGAGTACGGCCAAGGACAGTCGTTTCAATTGATTGTTGCGGATGATGGGTCTACAGATCAGACGCTTGCATTCGTGAGACATTGGATCGAAAGGCACTCTAGCCTTTTCGTCGATGTGCAAATCCACACCCAGACTGCTAATCATGGAACTTGCCATAATTACACGAAGGTGTGGCCATACGTACAGGGCAATCTATGCAAATTTACTGCTGGCGATGATGTGTATTCTTGTGAGAATCTGCTTGCGGAGTGGCAGCGCTTGCAGGGTTATGACATGTCGTCAGGTTATCCGTTGCATTTAATTGAAGGGCGTCTTACATGGCCCGCTTTCTTTAATTTGAATATGGTAGCTAGCAATCGCATATTCGGGCGTGCCAACTACATGAAGCGCTTGCTCTCTGTTAGCTTTAATCACACGCCAAGTATAATATTTTCTACACGCGTTTTACGCGACGATGTGGTTAGAGACTTCGTGCTAAAGTTTGCTGTTACTGAAGATTATCCAATGCACGTGAAGATGGCCGAGCGTTTCTTCCCTCTGTCGTTCGCTCAGTCACCACTTGTGCATGTTTACTATCGTCGGACTTCTGGCTCTACATATCTGGTTCGTAATGCCGCGTTTGTTAAAGATAAGCTTGAGATCTTCAGCTATCTAAAGTGCTACGTTGCAAGTGGATTTGAGAAAATTCTCTTGATCAATCGTATATATTGCTTCCAGCAGAACACTTGGCGGAAGAGACTGCTAAATCTTAACTACATCTTCTATGGTGCTCGTTTTGCTACAAACTTTTTGGGTGTAATCCGCGATTACATGCGCATAAAGCCAGAATTAGATAAGCACAGGATTCATTACAATAATATTCGTAGACGTGCCAAAGAGGAAAGAGACATTTTTATGCAAAGTTAGGATTTTTTATATATCTGTAAGTCTTTAGGATTAGGCAGGCTATATTTTATTAGGTTAATTGACTTGCATGGTGGTTTCTGGTTGTGGGGTGATTAATACTGTTGACTAGTAGGAGGGAGGTAACGGATTACCAAACTCCGCCTGTGGGCGGTTAGCTGTGTCGAAGGTGGTGTTGATCTCGCAAATAGATCTTTCTGGGAGTGAATTTGTTGTGCCGTGTATATTGGGGCATCGATCGTGTTCCCTAGGTCGCTATGCGTCCTTCGACTGCACTACGAATTCAATGCATGCAGCATTCGTATAATCTTAGTCATCCAATTGTGGAAGATGCGGTATAGGAATTCTTTAATCGGGCTTTGCTCGCGTCTCACTGGATAAGCCAATCCCTTACCACGACACAATGATAAATTTCCGGCATCTCTCGGAGAGAATGGAGCTGGCCCGAGAGATATTGGAGGAGGCAACTGATTGGTGGCTCCCAGATGTTCACCTTTTTTGGGAAAGGTATGCTGGTGGGCGTCACAATCGTTCTCATATAGGTCAAGGAAAAATCAAGCGAGCGTGCCCTAGCATGCGTTAAGCAACGAAAGGCAACCAGATGAACTTTCGCACAAAAGCTCATGTACGTGTTGGTGTATTACGCATAGGTGTTACAGCGGCTTTTGCCAATGACCGCGATCTCAATTAAGCCTCCAAACACTTGCATGGAGTGGGCAGGTTATCTCAGCAGATACGGGGTTGCTGAGAAACGAGAAGATTTGGAGGATTACTGCCCACGGGCACTTTCAGGAAGAAGCCGGGTACCGACGCGTTATCCAAGAATAAAGAACCCATGAAAGCTGAATATTTGAGAGCTGCGCGAGAATAAAAGTTGAGCACCCTTTACGGAACGGAGTTTTAAATGCAAGTTTGGCTTGGTTGGAGCATGTTATCGTGGATAACTTACGAACTAATCTAATTTGTCAATTTCATCAAGAAAAACGGGCATTGGGGGACTAGTCATTGACTCTCCTAGATATAGCAAACTTATGTATAGGGTAATTTAATATGTCATTCGCTGGGAAACGCCTTCTTATAACGGGCGGTACGGGTTCTTTTGGTAATGCCGTCCTCGATCGATTTCTGAACACAGATATTGCTGAAATCCGCATTTTCAGTCGTGATGAGAAGAAGCAGGACGACATGCGGAAGCGGTACAACAATCCCAAGCTCAAGTTTTATGTTGGTGATGTGCGTGACTACAGCAGCATGCTTAATGCGACCCGTGGTGTCGATTACATCTTCCATGCAGCTGCACTCAAGCAGGTGCCTTCCTGTGAATTTCATCCTATGGAGGCAGTGAAAACAAACGTGCTTGGCACCGAGAACATGTTGGAAGTGGCCATCCAAAACGAAGTGAAGCGCGTTGTCTGTCTAAGTACTGATAAGGCAGTGTACCCGATCAATGCTATGGGTATATCCAAAGCGATGATGGAGAAGGTAATGGTGGCCAAGTCGCGTAATGTAGACCCTTATAAAACCGTGATCTGTGGCACGCGCTATGGCAACGTTATGGCCTCTCGCGGTTCCGTGATTCCATTGTTTGTTGATCAGGTCCGCGCCGGTAAGGCGCTGACCATTACTGATCCGAATATGACCCGCTTCATGATGACGCTGGCCGACGCGGTAGATCTTGTGCTGTTCGCCTTCGAGCGTGGAAGTAACGGCGATATGTTTGTACAGAAAGCACCGGCCGCAAGAGTTGATACACTTGCCACGGCGCTGACAGAACTGATGGGCAAGCCGGACCATCCTATCAATGTGATTGGTACTCGACATGGTGAAAAGCTGTTTGAGGCGCTTCTCAGTCGTGAAGAAATGGCCTGCGCCGAAGATCTTGGCGGTTATTACCGCGTACCGCCGGACCTACGCGATCTAAACTACGGAAAGTTTGTCGAGGAGGGCGAAGAGAAGATCTCTCATACTGAAGATTACAACTCACACAACACTGAGCAGTTGGATGTGGCTGGGGTGCAGGAGCTGCTGCGTAAGCTGGACTTTATTCGTGCCCTGGAACGGGGTGAGTACATCAGCCCGGAGGATTGAGCCATGCGTGTATTGGTTACCGGAGCCAACGGGTTTATTGGCAAAAACCTGCTGCTGCATTGTCAAGAAAAAGACGGCATTGATGTGGTGCCCTTCACCCGTGAGCATCGCGTTAATGACCTACCTATGCTGTTGGAAGGTGTTGATTGGGTGATTCATCTGGCGGGCATCAACCGCCCGCAAAAAACAGAGGAGTTTGTCACCGGCAACATTGGCCTTACTAGGCAGCTATGCGCAGCGATCAAGGCTAGCTATAGACAGGTGCCGGTGGTATATACCTCGTCCATACAGGCCGAGAGCGATAACGACTACGGCAGTAGCAAACGTTCCGCTGAAGACGCTTTACTTGCCTTGCGACAGGACACCGGCAATCCGGTGTTTATCTACCGTTTACCCAATGTGTTTGGTAAATGGGCGCGGCCGAACTATAACTCGGCCGTGGCGACGTTTTGTCATAATATTAGCCGTGATCTGCCTGTCCATATCCATGATCCTCTCTCGAACATCCGCCTAGTCTATGTGGATGATGTTGTTAATAGCTTCATGGCGCTGTTGGCCGGCGATGAGACAGACACTAGTCGATCTGATAATGCCTATGTTGATGTTACCCCGGAATACCAGATCAGCGTTGGCGAACTGATCGATCAGATTCGTCGCTTTAAAGCCTCACGGGATAGCCTGATTACTGAGCCTGTAGGCAAGGGGTTTGTTCGCGCCCTGTACTCGACTTATGTTAGCTACCTGCCGCCCGAGCGCTTTACCTACCCGGTACAGCAGCATCAAGATGCACGTGGTGTTTTTGTGGAGATGCTGAAAACTCGTGATGCTGGACAATTCTCGTTCTTTACCGCACATCCCGGTATTACCCGTGGTGGTCATTATCATCATTCCAAAACCGAGAAGTTTCTGGTGATCAAGGGCAATGCCTGTTTTCGGTTCCGCCATATGTTGACCGGTGAGTGTTACGAGCTGCATACGTCCGGCGAGCAGTCAGAAATTGTCGAAACCGTGCCTGGCTGGACTCATGATGTAACCAACGTAGGTGAAGACGAATTGATTTGTATGCTCTGGGCCAATGAGGTTTTCGACAGAGACAAGCCGGATACCTTTGCATGCCGACTGGAGTGAACTGACCGATGCACTAAGGCTGAATATCTGTAAGCAAACGCCAGTACTCAAGGACTGTTATGAAGAAACTGAAGGTTATGACTGTGGTCGGAACCCGGCCCGAGATTATTCGCTTGTCGCGGGTGATGGCCAAATTGGATGAGCACTGTGAGCATGTGCTTGTGCATACCGGACAGAATTACGATTACGAACTGAATGAAATCTTCTTCAATAACCTAGGCATTCGTAAACCTGACCATTTCCTAAGTGCTGCTGGTGCCAGTGGTGCAGAAACCATAGGCAATGTAATCATTGCTGTTGATGGTGTGTTGGCCGAAGTGGAGCCTGAAGCTGTGCTGGTATTGGGTGACACGAATAGCTGTATGGCAGTGCTGCCAGCCAAGCGCCGCAAAATTCCGACTTTCCATATGGAAGCAGGCAACCGCTGCTTTGACATGCGCGTCCCGGAAGAGATCAACCGACGCATCGTTGACCACATAGCAGACATCAACCTCACGTATAGTACTATTGCACGTGACTATCTGCTGGCCGAAGGTTTGCTGCCTGATCGGGTAATCAAAACCGGCAGCCCCATGTTTGAGGTGCTGAACCACTACCGCGAAGGCATTGACGATTCAGATGTAATGGATCGTCTTGGCCTCACGCAGCATCAGTTCTTCGTCGTCAGTGCTCACCGTGAAGAAAATGTAGATTCCGATAAGAACTTCCTCAAACTTGTCGATGTGCTAAACGCCGTTGCAGAGGAGTACGATTTACCGGTGATTGTTTCAACGCACCCGCGAACACAAAAACGCGTAGACGCCATGGGGGTTGAGTTTAATGCCAACGTGCAGCTACTGAAACCGATGGGATTTCAAGACTATAACAAATTGCAGCTCTGTGCCCGTGCAGTACTGTCGGACAGTGGCACCATCAATGAGGAAGCATCGATTCTGAACTTCCCTGCGCTGAACTTGCGCGAAGCACACGAGCGCCCGGAAGGCATGGAAGAAGCTGTCGTGATGATGGTAGGGTTGGAGGTGCAGCGTGTGCTGCAGGGGGTAGCGATTCTAGAGGCACAAAGTCGCGGAGATGCACGCAGCCTTCAATTGGTTGCCGATTACAGTATGCCGAACGTATCGGACAAGGTTTTACGTATAATACATAGCTACCGGGACTACGTTATGCGGACCGTTTGGAAGCAGTATTGATGTTCTTTGATCGAGAAGATTACGTTATCGTGATGCGTACTTTTTGGCCTGTTTCTCCTGTTGTGGGAGAGGGCATGATGCAGGTCTCTGAGAGGTTAGCTTGTGAGGGGAGGTGTCGCGTTGTCACTCAAGATCAGTTTGGTTTAAGAGATGCTGTCAAGGAATTGAAACGCGGTCAGAATGTGGCTTTTAGCCCTGTTTATGCCCTATCCAATTCCTCGTCAAAAATGCTGACAAGAGTGCTTGATCTTTTGTGGTTCACTTTAGCAGTGTTTTTTGTTTTGCTGCTTCGCCGACCAAGAGTTGTCTATGTTGCAACTGATCCTCCGTTGCTAGTTCCGGTGGTCGTTGCGCTCTACGCAAAATTATTCCGTGCGAGCTATGTGTATCACGTGCAAGACATACATCCAGAGGCTACTGGCATAGTATTTTCAAAATTAAAAAAAACATATCTGCGATACCTATATCGTTTCTTCCGTTATTTAGACGGTTTAGTTGTGAAAAATGCTGCCAAGATCATTACCCTCACTCCGGAAATGGCAAATTCACTTACTAAGCGGGGGGAGATCAGTCTTTTATCTATTACCTATATCAATAATCCGGCCGCCCCTTTACCTTTCAAGCCTGTAGACTTGAAATATGATTATTCATTTGTAGGTAACGCGGGGAGGTTGCAACGTATACCTCTATTGATCAGTGCTATTAGGCAGTATTTACAAGATGGTGGAAATAAAAAATTTGCATTTGCAGGCGCTGGAGTCATGTCGAAAGACTTACGAAGATTGTCAGATGAATTTCCAGATAATGTTGAGTACTTTGGAAAAGTTCCTGTTGAAAAGGCTGCTCAAATAACGTTGGCCTCACAATGGGCAATGTTGCCGATTGAGGATGAAGTATGCCTTTATGCGTTCCCTAGTAAGGCCTCCACTTACGCTGTGTCAGGAAAGAGTATAGTCGCTATTTGTGGTTTTACCACTAGCGTTGGTCAATGGGTGCGCAAGCACAACCTTGGTTTAGTTGTAAATCCTGATGTTTCTGCTTTGATGGATTTTTTCAACGAAAAAAATATTGATCAAAAAAAAGATAGTTTTTACTTCAAAAAAATTCAAAAAGAAGGCAGGGGCAATTTAATTGATCAACTTTCCACTGATCAGTTCGTTTCTGGAGTTGTTAATGTTTTGAAAGGTGCAATGAATTTGTCAAAAGATTAGGTGTTGAAGTGGTTTTTTTAATTGATATTATCGTCATGAGTGAATTGTATATTGTATTTTCATGTTCTTAAGTTTAGATATATTGGTTTTTTAGGGCTCCACGGTTTTTCTCAGCCCCTCCGGGCGGATACAAAAAGACACGCACCTTTCTATCTCATAGTGAAGAAGGGTACGGCATTTGTTGTTACTCATTGTTCCAGTTCTTCTTTGGCCATGTCGTTCAGAAATTGTAAGATTGTTTTAGGTTAATGAGATCAATATGCCGACAGCCGAACTATTGGCTGAAACGGATATGAAAAGGACTGCAGAGGTGTCTCTCTAGGTATTTCAAGTAATTTTTCCAAATGGTTGCTAGAAAAGGCTTCGGCTTAGAAGTTATTAATTGAGATAAAAGATGATGGTCGCAGCGATAAAAATCGCTGAAAAGAGGTGCGTGAGACTCTGTCATGTGGAGTGTCTACTCTACGCCAGTTTTTAGCCTTCCTAAGATGTTGTCGACTTTGTGACGGGCTTTATAGAGCTTTCGCAGTATGGCTAGTGCGTATTTCTGTTTTTTTACGGGGTAGGGCTTGATGCCAATCAGATGAGATGCAGAGGTTGGCAGGCTTTTATATTTAAGATTTGAGCCACGATAATCGCTCATCTAACCCTCCGTTAAGTAGGTCAAGTAGCTTACAGTGGTCATTGGCGACAGCATGCAATTTGGGGGCGCGTTTCGTTGGTCTGGTAAGGCGGACAAACACCTCTGTTCTACCCGTTGGGCTCAAACCTGTTGTCGGCTCCTGCACCGCCCGCGGCAGCAAAATTAGCAATCTCGGCTTTGTTCGTTTTACCTCCCAGATACTCATATCTGGTTGCAACGTTCTGTGTCAGGGTAAGGAAAATATGGCGTCAATACACGAGGTGCGCCATACCTCAGGGGGGGGCTTTACTATCCATTGTGGGCCTGGAATTCGTACAGGCTCGTTTTAACTGAGGAGTTTAGGTGAAGTCTAAAAACGGTGATTTCATCAATTTCTCGATGAAAATGTCGGGAAGGCAATGCCTTTTCGAATATTAGTTCAAAAAAATCAGCCAACAGATCGCTCCACTTCTTTCGACAGGAAGACCGACGGTTTTCTATAGAAAGTCCTGACTCGTCTATTTATGACATTGCCGAACATGCCATCCTTAAAATAGAAAAATAGGATTGGTTATTCTGTAGGCTATGATGCACAAGATTCTTAAACTAGACGAATACACGGCTAGTCGAAAATCTATATGTTCAGTGCGTTATTCGGAAAATGGCGGAGAGGGTGGGATTCGAACCCACGGTACTATTGCTAGTACAACGGTTTTCGAGACCGCCCCGTTCGACCACTCCGGCACCTCTCCGCATGTGTGGTCTTGGCGTTCGAGGCGGTGTTTACCGGGATGAGCGCCAGATTGCAAGAGGGAAATCTCAAATTTCGCCGACTCTTTTGCCTGGGCATTTGGGGTGCGTTGTTTGCCCCGGTTCGAAAGTCTGGCAAGTTCGCGCAAATCTGAGGCTTTGGCATGCAGTCCCCGGCGGCGTAAAAGGTCACTCTGTGGTTGACTCTTTGGGGCAAAAGCGGTAATTCACCCGTTCTTCGCAGCGGTTCGGTATCTGTTAGCAGCGGCACCGAGCTGCGCGTTTGTGTTTCCAGAATGTTTTTCAGGAACTTTTAGATGTACGCAATCATCAAAACTGGCGGCAAACAGTATAAAGTTGCTGCCAACGACGTTATCAAAGTCGAAAAGATCGCTGCCCAGGCCGGTGACACCGTGAAACTTGAAGAAGTTCTCATGGTTGCTGGCGACGGTGCGCCGAAGGTTGGTGCTCCGTTGGTCAAAGGTGCTTCTGTTACCGCAGAAGTTCTCGAGCAGGCCAAGGGCGACAAGGTGATCGTTTTCAAGAAAAAGCGCCGGCATAACTACCGTCGTAAAAATGGTCATCGCCAGAACCTGACTGTTCTGCGCATCAAGGACATCAAAGCCTGATTTATCAGGTTGAGATGCAGTTTTAGGAGAGTTTCATGGCTCATAAGAAAGCTGGTGGTAGTTCGCGCAACGGTCGTGACTCCGAAGGTCGCCGTCTCGGCGTTAAAAAATTCGGTGGTCAGGCAGTTGTTGCAGGCAACATTCTCGTTCGTCAGCGTGGCACCAAGTTCCATGCCGGTGACAATGTTGGCCTCGCCAAAGACCACACCCTGTTTGCGACTGTGAACGGTTCTGTCCAGTTCAAGTCGGGCTTCAAGGGTCGTACCTACGTAACCGTCGTTCCGGCCGAGGCGTAAGCCTCCCGTCGGCTGCGCGATACGTAGCAAGATTAGGGTCAGTTCCCATCAATCTCATCCATTCTGCGCAGTCATAAAGACATCTGAGAAGAAGTCGGCTGCGCAGAACGCTTTTCAGCATTCAAGCAGGCGTGACGTACTCAGAGGTCTTTATGACCGCGCCCGCAGGGTTTCAGGCAAAGCGCACAATCGAAATAGTCGACCGCTTGAAAAGGTTCCAACCTGTTCGTCGCAATCGCCCACTTCGCTTGCACACTTTGTCTGAAACAGAATTGCATGAAATTGATGGGAACTGACCCTGGAGGGAGGAATGAGCAATCATTCCTCCCTTGTTTTATGTGATATAGAATTTCGGACCCCGTCGCTGCGCGTCCCTCGCGCACCGGGGAGCCAATATAAAGTGATAAACGGGTGCGCCCGAAGGACCGGTTATGAAGTTTCTCGATGAAGCCAAGATTTATGTGCGCAGTGGCCGCGGCGGTGCCGGTTCGGTCAGCTTCCGCCGTGAAAAATATATCGAGTATGGCGGGCCGGACGGCGGCGATGGTGGCCGGGGCGGCGATATCATCCTCGAGGCGGTCGAGAACCTCAACACCCTGATCGATTTCCGTTATCAGCAGCACTTCAAGGCTGAAGTCGGCATGCATGGCATGGGGCGGCAGCGTACCGGTCGGTCGGGCAAATCCATCACGATTAAGGTCCCGGTCGGAACGCAGGTCCTTGCCGAAGATCGTGAAACCCTGATTGTCGATATGATCGAACCGGGCCAGACCTATCTGCTGTGCCGGGGTGGCGACGGTGGCCGTGGCAACACGCATTTCAAATCCTCCACCAACCAGGCACCGCGTCGTGCCGAAGAAGGCTGGCCGGCAGAGGAAATGTGGGTGTGGCTGCGCCTGAAGCTGATCGCCGATGCTGGTCTTGTCGGTCTGCCGAATGCCGGCAAGTCGACCTTCCTTGCCGCATCCTCGCATGCACGTCCGAAAATTGCCGATTATCCCTTCACCACCCTGCATCCGCAGCTGGGCGTGGTGAATGTCGATGATCATGAATTTGTTCTGGCCGACATTCCCGGTCTGATCGAGGGCGCATCCGAAGGCAAGGGCATCGGAACCCGTTTCCTTGGTCATATCGAGCGCTGCGAAGTTCTGGTCCATCTGATCGACTGCGCCGAAGAAGACCCGGTCGCGACCTATAATACGGTGCGTGAAGAACTTGAAGGCTACGCCGAAGAACTGGTCGAAAAGCCCGAAATCGTCGTCCTGTCCAAGGCCGATCAGCTCCTGCCCGAAATGGTCGAGGAGCAGCGCCAGATCCTTGAAAAGGGCATCGGCAAGAAGGTCTATATCGTGTCCGGCGTGACCCAGCAGGGCTTGAAGGAAATCCATCGCGAAATTCGCGCCTATATTGATGGCGAGCGTGAACGCCGTGCGCGGGAAGGCCGCGAAGAAGAGGGCTTCCAGCCGTGACAAGCAATGCTCTGGCGGATGCAAAGCGCCTGATCATTAAGGTGGGCTCGGCCCTGCTGGTTGATGAAAATACCGGCAAGCTGCGTCGCGCCTGGCTTGAAGCATTGGCCGATGATATCGCCCTTCTGCGTGAACGCGGGGTCGAGGTGATTGTGGTCTCCAGTGGTGCGATTGCCCTTGGCCGTCGGTTGCTCGGCCTTGATCACCGCACGATCAGTCTGGCCGACAAGCAGGCCGCCGCCGCCACCGGGCAAATTAGCCTGTCACAGGTCTGGCAAGAGGCCCTTGGTCGCAATGGCCTGACCATGGCACAGGTATTGGTGACGCTCGAAGATATGGAAGGCCGTCGTCGCTACCTGAATGCCCGCGGGACGCTCAATGCATTGCTTGGCCATGGCGCCATTCCGCTGATCAATGAAAACGATACCGTCGCGACCGAGGAAATCCGCTTTGGCGACAATGATCGTCTGGGTGCCAAGGTCGCGCACATGATTTCGGCCGATACGCTGGTTCTGCTTTCTGACATCGATGGTCTTTATACCGCCGATCCGCGCAAGAACCCCGATGCCGAATTGATCCCCGAAGTCCGCGAACTAACGCCAGAGATTTTCAATATGGCCGGTGTTGCGCCGACCATGTACAGCTCCGGCGGGATGGTGACCAAACTTCAGGCCGCTGAAATCGCCATGAAGGCCGGGTGCCGCATGATCATCGCGCGCGGCACCATCTATCATCCGCTGAAAGCTCAGCTTGAAGGCGCCCCCAATACCGTCTTCCTGCCAAGCGAAAGTCCTTTGGCGGCACGTCGTCACTGGATTGCGACCTCGCTCAAGGCGTCAGGAGCCATCATTGTCGATGCCGGGGCGGCCAAGGCGCTGGCGGCGGGCAAGAACCTTCTGGCGGCGGGCATAACCGGTGTGGATGGGCGCTTCAAGCATGGCGATGCTGTGCGGGTGCTCGGGCCTGACGGGGCACAGATCGCGCGCGGCATCACATCCTATGGCGCTGAAGAAACCCGGCTTCTGATGGGGCATGCATCGGCCGACATCGAAGCCACCCTTGGCTTTACGCGCGGCAATGCCATCATTCATTCCGATGATCTGGTGCTGGTCGAGGGCTAGGCGCAAACCCTGCACAATTCCAGAAAATACGAAGGGGACGTTCGCGTCCCTTTTTTTTGCATCTGCGAACCGGGCATAAAAAAGGCTGGCCTCCGGAATACAGAGGACAGCCTTTTTTGCGGTGGCACTATGGTCCGGATATGCGGACTTAAGCGGCCTGATCGGCAAGAGCGCGAGCCATCTGGCTCAGTGCTTCCTGATGCTTCTCGTGCTTGATGCTTGCGAAGTTACGCGCAAGTTCCAGGCACATACGCTGACGCGCATTGAGCTCGGTTTCCTGATTGCCTTCCAGGCCTTCATAGAAATAGCTTACCGGAACGCCCAGGACCTGGGAGATCTCGTAAAGGCGACCAGCAGAGATGCGGTTAATGCCGCGCTCGTATTTGTGAGCCTGCTGATAGGTAACGCCAATCAGATCCGCCATTTGCTGCTGGGAAAGACCCAGCATGATGCGACGTTCGCGGATGCGCTGACCAACATAACGGTCAGTGTCTGTGGCGCGGTTTGCGCGTTTCGGTTCTTCGTTTTGAGCATTCTCAGTCATGTTATAATCCGTTATCAACCGCCAGTTATTATTCCCCACTTCGGATGCTGTCGGGTTCGTTGTTTTTCCCGATATGTCACACCCATCGCGGCACCTTTCAGGCACTGCGATTTTGATGACCTGTACCTGAACATTGGTCAGATAATCATTACAGCTTTCCGCCAGAAGCTAGCTATATAGGTCAATCGAGCTGTCTTTGTCTAGTGCAGAAGGCGAAAAAAAGACGTTCGTTTCTACGCTGTCTGGTTTGTGATGAAGCGCATAGCTGGCATGCGCAGACTGAATGACCGGCGGTTGCAAAAGGTTTTCCTGAGGTAGGATCTGACCCAAAAGCTGGGTCCAGAATGCTGCACTGCCCACAAGATCATGGGGTTGCAGCCACGCGCCACCACCCTGCGCAATTTTTTCAACAGGTGAAAATTGCGTCAGTTGCTCGATCCCGATCCCGGCAGGACCATCGGTTCCACTGCTCGCAGTTTCGGTCCTGCGGGCCGGGAGCATGGAAATCGGTGTGATCGCGGTCATGTGTTTTTCGGTTTATTGGGTCATTGTTGCCTGTGTATTTCGGGACTCCGTGGGTTTTGGTACGTGGTCATGGCATTGACCCGGCAAAAATTGCCGCCTTTCGGCGGAGCCGGGCGCTCTGAAAGTGTTAACGAAAAATTTATGCAGGATTGGTGCCGGACGGCTTGGGCATGCTGCGGGCATTGTTTGCCGCCAGGTCCGAACATCTGATGCGGGCATGAAAAAAGGCGAAGTGCGCTATGGCAGCTTCGCCTTTTTGATCTCAGTGCCCGGGATGCGGGCCGGGGGCCTTATTTGCCGGACTTGCCACCGGCAAGATTGTTAAGCTGCGCCTGCATGGCTTCAAGCTGGCTTTTCAGCTCATCAAGCGAAGCATCGGATTTCGCAGCACCGGGTGCTGTCGGCTTTTTCGGGCCGTCGCCGGTCGGCTCACCGTTTTCATCCTGCATGAAGGGCGAGAACATCTTCATCGTCTGTTCAAACAGCGCGATGTTCTGTTTATTCATTTCCTCGAACTGGCCAAACGGGAACATGCCCTGCATGGTGCCCTGCATATATTCGCGCATCTGTTCCTGATTATGGCCAAAGGCGCGCATTGCCTGTTCAAGGTAGCTCGGCACCAGCCCCTGAAGGCTGTCGCCATAAAAACCGATCAATTGGCGCAGGAAGCTGATCGGCAGAAGGTTCTGCCCCTTGTTTTCTTCCTCGACAATAATCTGGGTAAGGACCGGACGGGTGATGTCTTCACCCGATTTCGCGTCATAGACAACAAAGTCGGTATTGTCTTTGACCATCTGCGAAAGGTGATCAAGCGTCACATAGGAACTGGTCGCCGTGTTATAGAGGCGGCGGTTCGCATATTTCTTGATAACGATGCGGTCCTGATCATCTGATTTCTTGTTGGTCATGGCGTCTTTCCTGCTTCCCTGTTTCCCGGACGTATGTCTGGCGAACCTTCTGGTGGTGTCGTTCCACCTGCTTTGCGCCCCGGCAATTCACATTGTTGCGTTTACGATGTTGCGCAGCATTTTCGATTTTGCATTCGCTCAGAAGACTGTGAGAGTGCCGCGAATTTTCCAATGTGTCCAGTATTCAACGCGAAGTGCAGTGCGAAAAACAACTTTGGATACCGTTTGTTGCGCCACAGCACGGGAATTCGTTTTCCCGCGACCCTCAACCTCCTATAGTGGTCGCCAACAGATGTGCGTCGCATCTGAACAATACTGGGAACAATAAGGGTATCGCCGATGGCCAAGGCTACGAACGACCCCGACCAACCACAAACCACAGGGTCTTCGTCATCAGACGCCGATGACGAACGGCTTGACCAACTTGCCCGGCAGTTTCTTGAACTCTGGCGCCAACAGGTCGCCGCAACGGCTGATGGCGCCCATGCCGCCAGTGCCATCGGGCGCCTTTATGCATCCCTTGGTGCCGATACCACCCGCATGGGCGAAGGCTTTGAAGCCTGGGGCAAGCTGATCGGTCAAATGGCGATGGGCCAACACCCGGCCGCCGGGCCCGGAAATCCAATCAATAACCCGATGGGCGATGCCATGGCGGTTGCCAACCCGTTGCAGGCGATGATGGATCAGATGGCCAAGGCCGCTCGCGAACTGCCCGCATCCCCGTTCGCAGGCATGCCGTTTGCGCCCGATATGTCAGCGATGGCAGGTATGGCCGGGATGACGCCCAAACCAGACACGGCAAAAGCCGAGCCGAGTGCCGCGGATGCTGCGGGTGATGCTGCCGGTAACGCTGGCGGGAAGACATCCGAGAAAGACAGTGCACAGCCATCGACCACCGATGAAGCCAACAAGACTTCCAAAACCAAACGTGCTGCAAAAAATGCTGCAAAGGGGCAGGGGAAGAATGATCAGTCCGCCAAAACAAAAGCCGCTTCCGCCAAAACGCGAAAATCAGAGGCGGGCGGGGCCAAGACCGCTTCCGATGCATCTGGCAGTCGAGATGACGAGCTGGCTCAGCTCGCGCGCCGCATTGCCGATCTTTCTGAAACAATTGCTGCCCTGGAAGCCGGAACTGAAGGATCAGGCGGAAAGTCTTCTGGCTGAGCTTGAGGCCTACCATCCCGATGATGTCGCACAGGCGCTTGATCGTGTCGCCTTTGATCGACACGCCGGGTTCCATGACGGGGTGCGCGCCTATCAACGCCATCCCTATCGCCGCCCACGCGATCAGGACCGCAAAGATATCCCGACCGTCTGGGAAGAGGGTTCGACACGGGTATATGATTATGGCGCGACTTCTGACAACAAGGCGGCGAAAACCGGCGAAGTCGTCCTGCTTGTGCCGTCGCTGGTCAATCGCGGCTATATTCTTGATCTCAATGAAAAGCGAAGCTTTGCCCGCTATCTCGCCAAATGCGGCTATCGTCCGCTTCTGGTCGAATGGGGCTATCCCGGCATGGATGAAGCCAACTTTGGCCTTGATGATTATGTTGCTGGCCGTCTGGTCACCATCCTTCAGGACGTCGCCGATATCAATGGCGGACCGGTGCCGGTGGTGGGCTATTGCATGGGCGGTGTGGTCGCCCTTGCGGCAACGCTTCTCGATCCGGCACAGGTGTCAAAGCTTGTCCTGCTGGCAACCCCGTGGGACTTCATGGCCGCCGGTCCAACCCAGTCACGCATTGCGGCTGCCTTTGCGCCCTCTTTGCCGCAAATGCTGGCGATCCATGACACGCTTCCGGTCGATGTGCTGCAAAGCCTGTTTGCCAGCCTAGATCCCTTCATGATGGGCGAAAAATTCCGGCGTTTTCAGGCCATGGCAATGGATTCAACCAAGGCACAGGATTTTGTCGCCCTCGAAGATTGGCTGAATGATGGTGTGCCCTTGCCGCGCCGGGTCGCGGTCGATTGCCTGATTGGCTGGTATGTTGAAAACCGCCCGGCCAAGGGCCAGTGGCAGATTGACGGCATTGATATCAACCCGGCGGATTTGTCCTGCCCGGTGCTGGCCGTGATTCCGGAAAATGATCGCATCGTCCCGCCCGAAAGCGCGCAGGCGCTTTTTGATGCCTGCCCCGAAGATCTCCGCACCGAACTCCATCCCTCTGCCGGTCACATCGGCATGATGGTCGGATCACGCGCGGAAAAATCCACCTGGAAGCCGGTGGTCGACTGGCTTGCGGGTTAACCCGAAAGCCAGTTTTTAATCGGCACTTTCCGTGGCAAGTTGGGTGCGCTCCGGCGCCCAGCGCAGGGTCAGGCGCGCCAGAAGGGCGATGATGATCAGGGTCAGGATCACACGTCCGACAAGGACAACCCAGATATCGGCACCAAGCGCCAGCATGATCGCCGTGTCCTCGATCAGGGAATGCGACAGCGACAACCAGCTGAGTGACAGAAACAGCGTCCTTGGTGGATAGTTGTTCTTTCGTGCCTCATCAATGATCAGCGCCCCGCCATAGGTAATGCCCAGCAACACACCAATGGTGGTTACCGGCGCCACGTCGCGTGAAATCCCCGAAATCCGCAGGACCGGCATCATCGCCTGTGTGATGCGGGCCGTGATCCCGGTTTTCTCAAGCAGATCAAGTAGGATCAGCAATCCGACAATCACGCCAAATGTCACCACGAGCGATTTGACCATTTGTAGTGACCAGTCGATCCACCCGGCCAGTCCACTGGCGGCAGTCGTGGTTTCACTCCCCGCCATCCATGAAAAATCAACCGGTTCGGACAGCCAACCTGTCAGGTCACTCACCCAGGTCACCAGTGCGGCATATCCGATTGCGGCACCGACCCGAAGGGCCGTGGTTGCCCAAAAACTTGCCCCGGCCCGTTTGATAATCGCCTGTTCAACCGGCAGGCCATGGGCAAACAGCATCATGGCGCACAGCGCACTAAGCTGTGCGGCGGTCATATCAAGGTGCGCTGCTAGCCCGACAAAGGCACCGACCGCACCATACATGCTGACCAAAACGCAGGTGGCCCAGATCAGCCCGGCCTCTGGCGGCAGACCGATCAGCGCCATCACCGGTGCCAGCCAATTGGATACCAGTTCAACCGCCCCGAATTCCTCGGCAATGCGGACAATCACCATCACGGGCAACATCACCTTGATCAGGGTGATGAACAATTTCTGGCTGCGGTTGATCAGATCAAAGGCATAGCGATGCATGGGGCGGCAATCCGGTTAGGTATTGAGGGTTTTAATGGTGGTGATAGGCGCATGTAAGGTCGTTCAAGGCCGCGATCATGCCACGGGTTTTTGATTTTTGTGCAGCGTATTTATGCATCTTCGTGCAATATGGAAGCGTTATTAAGCTGATTGGCGCGGTGGAGTTGCGTGATATGCCCGAACTGGATCAGATCGATACCAAAATCCTGCGCCAGTTGCAGGAAAACGCCGATATCCCCAATGCCGAATTGGCTGATCGGATCGGTCTGTCGCCCTCGGCCTGTTTGCGGCGCGTGGCCAAGCTGCGCCAATCAGGTGTGATCCACAAAACCGTCGCGGTGATTGATCCGGCCCAGGTCGGACGTCCGCTGGGTGCTGTGATCAATCTTGAATTTCATCGCCACGGCAATCAGTTCCGACAGGATTTTATTCGCAAGGTCCGCAAACTTGATGCCGTACGTCAATGCCATGTCGTCACTGGCGAAGTCACCGGGGTGATGATTTTGCAAATGCGTGACATGGCGGAATATACCGCCCTTTGCGAAACGCTTTTTGATGCCGATGATAACATCGTCTGGTACCGCACCTATATCATCACCGAAACGCTGAAGGATGAATTCGGACCGGCGATCTAGTCCTAACGTGAATGTCAGCGGTCGATATGATCAAGATCATGGACGCGCCAACCGGATCGCGATAGTTTTCGGCTTATGAACAAGCTGCTCCATATTTTCATGACACTGTGTTTGCTGAGCGCCTCGGTCGCGGGCATGACACATATATCTGCCTCGGCCTCGGCAATGCCGATGGCAGGGGCCGGCATGTCTCATGGAACCATGGAACAGATGATGGCTGATTGCGATGATTGCGCGGCCTCGCCACAGGTGGCCGATGCTTGCGATATCATCTGTGCTGTCCCGGCCGTGATTGCCCGCAAGGAACCGCTGGCAAACCTCCTCTCGGTCAAACAACTGCATATCCTGCCCGTGGCCCATCGCGCTGCTGGCATCACGCGACGCCCGGAAATCGCCCCGCCGCGCCTTCTTTCCTGACCCGAACCCGGTTTGGTGGCGGCATTGCCCCGCAGACCGGCCAAGTGCGCGCGCTCTGACAACGGTGCTGCGCGCCAATCATTCCGGCATGCACAATGCCGGGAAACTGTCATCTGTCAGGAAAGTCATCCTCATGAAGAACCTTTCCACTTTGCGCCCGTCACGGCGCCGTTTCTTGCAAACGCTGGGTGCCGGTGGCGTCACCGCCGCGGCCCTGTCCACCACATTACCCGGGATGATCCCGGGCATCGGGCGCGGCATGGCCCACGCCGCTGAGACCGGGGGCGTCCACCATGTGACCGCCGCACCCGCCACGGCCCGCCTTGTTCCCGGGGGTGCTGTGCCAACGCCGGTATGGGCGTTTAACGGCACGGTGCCGGGCTCGCTTTTGCGCGTCAACCAGGGCGAAGACGTCCATGTGCGTTTTGAAAACCAGCTTGCGGAGCCCAGCAGCATCCACTGGCACGGGGTGCGTGTTCCCAATGCCATGGATGGGGTGCCCGGCCTGACCCAAAAGCCGGTCGCACCGGGCGACACATTCGATTATCGCTTTAACGCCCGGGATGCCGGGACCTATTGGTATCATCCGCATATCAATTCACCGACCCAGCTTGCCCGCGGGCTTTACGGTGCCCTGATCGTCGAGGAAGCCGAACCGCTCAGCGTCGATCGGGAATTTGTCTGGCTGATCGATGACTGGCGTCTTGGGGAAAATGGCGAAATTGATCCGGTGTTTAACGCCGGGCACGATGT
>NZ_DCAO01000065.1:77657-81046 GCF_002311515.1 Thalassospira sp. UBA1131 | reverse complement strand
GCGGGTTTGGCACCGCATCTGATTGCCCTTGATGGTCATCCGGTCACACCGCATGTGCCAGACCTGCCGGTCTTTTTGTTCGCACCGGGCATGCGGGCTGATTTTATTGTTGATGTCCCGCCCGATGCCAGTGGCCAGTTTTCCCTGATCGACCGTTTTTATGACGGGCTAGAAAACCCGTTGGCAAACCTTCGGGTTGCTGGGGATCCGCTGCGCAGTGATGTTGCGCAAACCAGCATGACCTTGCCCGATAACCCGTTGCCGGAACCCGATCTGCAAAATGCCCGGCGTGAACAGCTGCTTTATACCGGCGGCATGATGGGCGGTGGTGTGCTGCGTCATCTTGTCGAAACCGGCAAGATTGATGCAGGCTTCCTTGGTGAAGTGCGTGGTATGGCGCAGTCGATGATGGGCATGATGACCGGCGGTGGCATCTGGATGGTCAATGGCCGCGATCCTGAACGGGATGAGCTTGGCCCGCTATTTTCACTTGGCCGCGGGGAAAGCTGTGTCGTGACCGTGACCAACGCGACGGCCTGGTATCACCCGATCCACCTGCATGGTCATGCCTTCCGGGTGCTTTCACGCGACGGGCAACCGACCCGCTATCAGGAATGGCAGGATACCGTCCTTCTTGCCCCGGCAGAACAGGCCGAAATCGCCTTTGTTGCCGACAATCCCGGCGACTGGATGCTTCATTGTCACATTCTCGAACACAAATTTGGCGGCATGTCCGGCTTCATCCGGACCGCCTGACCGCCCCAATGCTGCAATCGAAAAACGACAGGATCAAAACCATGAAACGTTTCTTTGCATTTATGCTGACCCTAGGCCTGGCAACGATGAGTTTGACCGGCCACAGCCACGCCAATCCACTGCAGGCAAAAGTCTACAAGGATCCCAATTGCGGCTGCTGTGCGATCTATGCCGATTATCTTGTCGCGCGGGACTATGAGGTCGAAGTGATCGAAAGCGATCAGGTTGTTCAGATGTCACACATGATGGGGATTCCCGAAGAAATGCAGGGCTGCCATCTGACCATGATCGAAGGCTACGCCATTTCCGGTCATGTCCCGTTTGAAACCATCGACCGCATCTTGGCAGAACGCCCTGAGGCCAAGGCATATACCCTGCCAGGCATGCCGATGGGCTCGCCCGGTATGGGCGGGGTCAAGAATGCCCCGTTCGAAGTCTATCAGATCAAGGACAACACCGCCGAGGTCTACGACATCCGCTAACCGCCTGTAAGGCCCGGCTCCGGTGAAGGGGCCGGGCCTTATAAGGCGAAATTATGCGTGACATTGCCCTTAAAGTTGCGCACAGGGCTTGCGATCTCGCCGCTATAGGCACACACTCTATGTATCGCCTGCTGGGAGTCCTTTGATGCTCCTCGCTTGCAAGTTGTACATATTCGACTGACCCGAAAGTGGTAGGTATCAGCGCTTGGAAATTTGCTGCGGCGCGGTAAGATTGAGGCAGGATCTGAGCAAGGCTCGTAACGACCTTCGCCCGATCTTTGGAAACGTAATCAGGATTAATCGGAGGATCTCATGACCGACGTCGTAATTGTGGGTGCCGCACGGACACCAATCGGCGCATTCAGTGGCACGCTGGCCAATACACCGGCGCACGATCTGGGTGCTATTGCCATCAAGGCTGCACTCGAACGCGCAGGTGTCGAAGGCGATGCTGTTGACGAAGTGATCCTTGGTCAGGTCCTGACAGGTGGTCAGGGGCAGAACCCGGCACGCCAGGCCGCCATCGGTGCGGGCATCTCTGATCGTACAACCGCGTTTCTGATCAACCAGGTTTGCGGTTCGGGCCTGCGCACGGTTGCCCTTGCGGCACAGCAGATCATGACCGGGGACGCCAATATCGTCGTTGCCGGTGGTCAGGAAAACATGTCGCTTTCAACCCATGTCGCGCATCTGCGCGCCGGGCACAAAATGGGCGATGTCAAATTCATCGACAGCATGATCAAGGACGGCCTGTGGTGTGCGTTCAACGGCTATCACATGGGCAACACCGCCGAAAACATTGCCAAGAAATGGGGCATCTCCCGCGAAGAGCAGGATGAATTCGCCGCCGCCTCCCAGAACAAGGCTGAGGCCGCCCAGAAAGCCGGTCGCTTCAATGATGAAATTGCCCCGGTGACCATCGCGCATCGCAAGGGTGAAACCATCTTTGATGCTGACGAATATCCGCGTCACGGTGCCACCGTCGACGGCATGGCCAAACTCCGCCCGGCCTTTGATAAGGAAGGCACGGTGACGGCTGGTAACGCATCGGGCATCAATGATGGCGCGGCCGCCCTTGTCGTTATGTCGGCGGCTGAGGCCTCCAAGCGTGGCCTGACCCCGCTTGCGACGATCAAAAGCTGGGCGACGGCGGGTGTTGATCCGGCGATCATGGGGTCCGGCCCGATCCCGGCCTCGAAAAAGGCGCTTGAAAAGGCCGGCTGGTCGGCAGCCGACCTTGACCTGATTGAAGCCAACGAAGCCTTTGCCGCCCAGGCGATTGCGGTTAACCGCGACATGGGCTGGGATACCGATAAGGTCAACGTCAATGGTGGTGCGATTGCGCTCGGCCATCCGATCGGTGCCTCCGGCGCCCGTGTCTTTACGACATTGCTGCATGAAATGCAGAAACGCGATGCCAAAAAAGGTCTGGCGACGCTCTGCATTGGTGGTGGTATGGGGGTTGCGCTTTGCGTTGAACGCTAAGCGACCTTTTGCCGGAAAATAACATATGTGGGGCGTCCTCTTAATGGGGATGCCCCGTTTGCATTGATGCAGAATTTGCTGCAGTGCGACGAAAGACTAAGCGCTTTTGTAGAATTCGAGGATGGAGAAGTAATAAAGTTACGTATATAACGCAATTTATGGATTAAAGTTACGCAAGTCGTAGAAGGGCAAGCTACGGAAATCGCGATGATGACACGTTTGATGAACGAAGTTTAGGGAGGCGACCATGACAAAAACAGCACTGGTAACCGGTGGAACACGCGGGATCGGCAGGGCAATCAGTCTGTCACTCAAGGACGCGGGCTACACCGTTGTGGCGAACTATGCTGGCAATGACGAGGCCGCCAAGGCCTTCACCGATGAAACCGGCATTGCGACCTATAAATGGAGTGTGGCCGACGCCGATGCGTGTGCCGCTGGCATCGCCAAGGTCGAAGCCGAAGTCGGCCCGATTGATATTCTGATCAACAATGCCGGCATCACCCGCGACGGTTTCATGCACAAGATGGAGACCGAGCACTGGAACGCGGTGATCGACACCAACCTGAGCTCGCTCTTTTACATGACCAAACCGGTTCTTGAAGGCATGCGTGCACGCGGCTTTGGCCGTGTCGTCAATATTTCCTCGATCAACGGCCAGGCCGG
>NZ_DCAO01000065.1:72099-77540 GCF_002311515.1 Thalassospira sp. UBA1131 | reverse complement strand
GCCCAGGAAGTCGCGCGCAAAGGCATTACGGTCAACACCATCGCACCGGGCTATATCAATACCGACATGGTGGCGGCTGTTCCGGAAAAGGTGCTTGAAGGTATTATTTCCAAAATCCCGGTCGGACGACTGGGCGAGGCCGATGAGATCGCCCAGGCGATCCTGTATCTCTGCGGCCCGAATTCCGGCTTCATCACCGGCTCCTGCCTGTCGATCAATGGCGGTCAGCATATGTTCTGACCGGCATTGGGCCAAAATACAAAACGCCCCGCAGATTTTGCGGGGCGTTTTTTGTTTCGAAGGCGGGCTTGCATGCGGTTATGCGGCAAGGATGTCTTTTGTGGTGACAATCTTGGCAAAGGTGTCGGCCAGCATGGTGAGTTCGTGGTTATGAATATCAGCAGCCGGAACAGTGTTTCCGGTAATGGCATCAAGCAGGTCGCGTGTCGCGGTGGCGTCTGAAACAACACTCACCGCCAGCCCCTTTTCATCGGCAACCCGTGCGGTGGTCGAGACACAGACATGCGTCATAAAGCCCGTAAGAACAACATGTTTGAGGCCAGCTTTTGTCAGAAGCTCTTCAAGGTTGGTATTGCCAAAAGAGCTCGGTACGGATTTGGTCAGGACCGCTTCACCTTCACGCGGCGCAACTTCGGGCATGATCGCGGCATAGGGGCCGCTTGGATCAAACAGGCCTTCTGCATGGTGCTGCACATGGATCACGGTGCCGCCCTGATCGCGCCAATGGGCCAGAAGCGTCTGGATATTGGCAAGGGCCGGCGAAAGCCCGGACAGCTTCAATTTGCCATCGCGGTATTCTTCCTGCGCATCAATCACAATCAATGCGGCGTCCTTGGGTGTTCCGGTCGGCAGAACAGCACCGGCGATATCAAAGATGGTCTGTGCAGTCATGTCTTGATCCTTTGGATAATGGTTTTGATGTCCCATTATTGATCTGCGAATTTGCATTATCCATCGGCATTAATTCGGCTAATATCTGCAAATACGCAGGAACCTGGAGCTTGTTATGTCCCTTGATTGGGAAGGATTGCGGACCTTTGCCTTGGTCTGTCAGGCCGGGAATATGAGTGCCGCTGCCCGTGAATTGGGGGTAAACCAAACCACGGTGGCGCGCCGGATTGCGCGTCTTGAGGACTGGGTAGGCTATAGCGTGCTACATCGCGATGGCCGTGCCGTTGCGCCAGCCGCCCGCGCACAGGCATTGCTGCAGACCGCATTACAGATGCAGGAAACGGTATCTGGCCTTTTGGTCGGGGATCCGCAGACCGATCAGGATACCAATCAAATTAGCGGCATCGTCCGGCTGACCGGGGTGGATGCAATCTTGCAAGATTGTGTCGCCCCGCACATGGCGTCCTTGCATCGGCTATATCCGGGTATTGCGCTGGAATTGATCGGGGCCAACCGCAATCTCAGTCTGCCACAACGCGAAACCGATATCGCCATCCGCCTTGCCCGTCCTGAAACCGGCGCGTTTCATATCCGACGCCTTGGCCGTCTTGAATATGGCGTCTTTTGCAATCCCAATGGTCTGCCTCTGGAGGCACTTGATCCGACAAAACTGCCGTGGATTGATTTTGATGAATTCTTTGCCGATAAGCCCGAACAGAAGTGGCTGTCGGATCATTTCCCGGATCGCAAAACCATCGGCTATGCCAATCGCGGATCGATTATGGTGTCGATGATGGCGGAGCATGCCTGTTGTGCGCTCCTGCCGATCTGTGTCGGGGCGCGGATTGACATGCTTACCCAACTTGACGGGTATCACCCAACGGGGCGTGAAGTCTGGCTTCTGACCCATCAGGACAAACGCCACCTGCCACCGGTTCGTGCGGTTGCGGACTGGCTGGTGAACATTCTTCTGGATGGGGAGTTTATCAGCCGCCCGTAACCACGATGTCGGCCAGTTTGCTGAGGCGTGCGACGGTTATGGCATTGGGCAGGTCATTTGTTTCTGCCTTGGCGCGGGCACCATCATCATCAAAGCCAAACGACCGCCACCGTTCCATCAGGCGCGCACGCAGTTTTTCCTCAGTCACATCAAGATAGATCGAAAGATCAAACAGGCCGTGGAGTTGGTTCCATGGTGTTTGATCAAGCAAAAGGTAATTGCCCTCGACCAGAATGATCTTGTGATCAGGCGTAATCATCCGGGCTGAGCCACGCGATATTTCAAGTGTCCGGTCAAACAGCGGGACGCAAACGTCTTCGTTTGGCGTGTCGCGAAGCGCGACAAGTGTACGTTTGAGACCGCCGACATCGAATGTCTCTGGCGCACCCTTGCGCTCCAGAAGATCGCGTTCTTCCAGAACGGCATTGTCAAAATGAAACCCGTCCATCGGCACCACAGCAGCCCCGGCTTTATCACCCCCCAGATGGTGATAAAGCCGGTCGGACAAAGTTGACTTGCCCGAGGCTGGTGCACCGACGATGGCAACAAGAATGCGGCCCTTGTCGGCGTGCTTGGCGCGAATGGCGTCTGCCAGCGCGTCGAGATCAGGTGTCATGAAACTGGGCTTCTCATATCCGGGTACGTTATTTTATGCGGCTTCTTCTGCCGGTGGCTCCTTGGCCCCCGTCATGAAGGCAACCGCGTCTGACATGCTGTAGTCATCGGGTTTGATGGTGCAAAGACGTTTGCCCAGCCGATGCACATGAATGCGATCGGCGACCTCGAAGACATGCGGCATGTTGTGCGAAATCAGCACAATCGGCATGCCGCGCGCCTTCACATCGGCAATCAGATCGAGCACGCGACGGCTTTCCTTAACGCCCAATGCCGCGGTCGGTTCATCCATGATCACCACACGCGATCCGAAGGCGGCTGCACGGGCAACCGCAACACCCTGGCGCTGCCCACCCGAAAGGGTTTCAACCGCCTGATTGATGTTCTGAATGGTCATCAGGCCAAGATCGGTCAGCTTTTCACGTGCCAGACGCTGCATTTCCTTATGGTCCAGCGCCCCGAAATACTTGCCCATGATGCCCTTCTTGCGAAGTTCGCGGCCCATGAACATGTTGTCAGCAATCGAAAGTGCCGGCGAAAGTGCAAGGTTCTGATAAACCGTTTCAATCCCGGCTTCGCGGGCCTCCATCGGTGATGTGAACTGGATCGGCTTGCCATCAAGCTCTATACTGCCTTCATCAATGGTCACAGCCCCTGAAAGCGCCTTGATCAGTGATGATTTCCCCGCCCCGTTATCGCCGATCACGGCAAGAACCTCGCCGGGATAAAGATCAAAATCGGCATAGTTAAGGGCCGTAACACGACCATATCGTTTGACGATGCCGCGTGCCTTCAGAACAGGTTGCACAGATTGGGAAGTGTTGCTCATGACGACACCTTTCTGATCCACTGGTCAATGGCGACAGCAATAATGGTCAGCCAGCCGATGGCAAAGACCTGCCAAAGAACATCCACCCCCGCAAGGCGAAGGCCGGAATTAAACACGCCAACAATCAACGCCCCGATCAAGGGACCAATGATCGATCCGCGCCCACCAAACAGCGAGATACCCCCGATGACAACAGCCGTAATCGATTGCAGGTTGGCTTCCTGAAAACTCTGTGGCGAGACAGACCCAACACGTCCGATTGATGCCCAGGCGCCAATCGCACAAACAAGGCCTGCAAGGCAATAAACCGTAATCAGGGTGCGGTTGGTGCGAATGCCCGAAAGTTCGGCCGCTTCCTTGTCATCGCCGATGGCATAGACATGCCGCCCCCAACTGGTGTGATTAAGGATGTACCAAAGCACCCCGAAAATCACCAGCATCAGGATCGACCCATAAGTAATCCGGGCCCCGCCAAGCGCGATGCTTTCGCCAAAGAATTTCAAAAGCGGGGCAATTTCATCAAGTGTCTGGCTTCGGATCGACTGCGCGCCTGAAAGCCAAAGGTTAAGCGCAAAGAAAATATTCCAGGTGCCGAGCGTCACGATAAACGGCGGTAACTTGATCCGGGTCACCAGGAACCCGTTCAGCCCCCCGGCACAGATCCCGCCGATACAGCCAATGATAATGGCAATCGGCGCTGGAATGCCGATGGTGACGGCAAGCTGGCCCATAATGACCGACATCAGAACCATGATCGCACCGACCGAAAGATCAATCCCGGCCGTCAGGATCACAAGGCTTTGCGCCGCGGCCAGAATGCCGATGATCGATACCTGCTGCATGATCAGCGACAGGTTAAAGGGCGAAAAGAATTTACTGCCGGCGACAAAGCCGAAAATGATGATCGAAAATATCAGAACAATCACCGGCACCATGGTCGGGTTGCCATGCAAAAAATGCTGCACGTTGCCGAAAAAACTGCGGTGTTTATGTTCGAACTGCGCGACGTTGCTGTCGCTGGACTCAAGCGCGTGCTCGAATTCCTGTTTCTGGCGCGACGATTTTGGTGTCTCGCTCATCGTTTCCTCCGGACCTGGTTGAAAACAGGATCAGTCATTGCTGCTCTGTTTACAGACACGCTCCCGACTCTAATGGCCGGTTGGTTCATTTGGGTGCCATACCAAGTGTAAAGCAAATTGGGAGAAGGAGGGCAGGGGATAATACTGCCCTCCTTCGACGCAGGTCAGAATAAGCCCGGGCTTAACCCCAGCAGCGATTCATACCTTCTTCGACGCTGATGGATGGAACGCCGTCAACCGGCTCGTCGGTCACAAGGTTCACACCCGTGTCATAGAAGTTAAGACCTTCGGTTGTTTTCGGCTTTTCACCAGTTTCGGCCCACTGCTTGATGGCTTCAATGCCCTTGTAGGCCATATCAAGCGGGTATTGCTGCGACGTTGCGCCAATAACACCGTCTTTGACGTTCAGAACACCCGGGCAACCGCCATCGACCGACACGATCAGAACACCGTCTTCCATGCCAAACGATTTCAGTGCCTCATAGGCACCGGCAGCGGCCGGTTCGTTGATGGTGTAAACCACATTGATATCAGAATCGCGCTGCATCAGGTTTTCCATCGCAGTACGGCCGCCTTCTTCGTTGCCGTTGGTCACGTCATGGCCAACGATCCGGTCGTCATCCTCGTCCCCGATCTTGTTGGGGTCCTTGATGTCGATCCCGAAACCTTTCAGGAAGCCCTGATCGCGCAGCACATCAACCGACGGTGCACTTGGCGTCAGGTCAAGCAGGGCGATCTTGGCGTCTGCTGCCTTGTCACCTAGCTTGGCCGCCGCCCACCGACCGATCAGTTCACCGGCCTTGAAGTTATCGGTGGCAAAGGTCGCATCGGCGGCATCAATCGGCTCAAGCGGCGTATCAAGTGCAATCACGATCAGGCCGGCATCGCGGGCCTTTTTGACAACCGGAACAATCGCCTTGGTGTCCGATGCGGTCAGAAGGATGCCCTTGGCACCCGATGCGATGCAAGACTCGATGGCCTGAACCTGTGTTTCATGGTCGCCATC
>NZ_DCAO01000065.1:69523-71926 GCF_002311515.1 Thalassospira sp. UBA1131 | reverse complement strand
TCGGTTTTGGTGATCAGGCAGGCGCCGATTTCGTCGGCTTTTGCGGCGTTCGGGGCCGCAGTCATACCCAGTGCAAGCGCACCAAGGGCGGCGCCAAGAAGTGCTTTCTTCATTTGTTTCCTCCCAGGACTGAACCTGAATATTTGGCCATTTTGGCCTGATTTTGCTGTTTTCCAACAGGTCGTGACACGCGTTTTTGGGTTCGGGTCTTCAACCTGTATGACCATACGACACACCAAATGAGCCACACTGTCAATTAATAAATCCGATTGATTTATTAATTAATCCTGTCACTCTGATTGGTACTCAGGTTACCTAATGCCCGAGTGGGAGGAACATATGACAGGTAGCATCTCTGCAAACCCGGACGATATCGGGGCGGATGATCGCACTGTCCGTCCATTGCATCCGGGCGGCGGTGCCAATCAGTTGCGCGTACGCGCCTATAACGAACGGCTTGTGTTGTCGCTGGTGCGTCGTAATGCCGGTCTGTCCAAGGCCGATATTGCAAGGCTTTCCGGGCTTTCGGCCCAGACCGTTTCCGTCATCATGCGCGCACTAGAACAAGACGGGCTTTTGATGCGCGGCACGCCGGTGCGCGGCAATGTTGGCAAGCCAAAGGTGCCGATGGCGCTCAATCCCGACGGGGTTTATTCCTTTGGGCTCAAGATCGGGCGGCGCAGCACGGAATTGATCCTGATGGATTTCGTCGGATCGGTGCGCGCCACCAAACGCGAAGCGTATAAATATCCCACCCCCGATGGCATTCGCCGTTTCGTCCGTGGTGCTGTCGATGACATACTGACCGGTCTTGATCGCAACCAGATTGACCGCATTGCCGGGGTCGGCATCGCTGCCCCGTTTGAACTTTGGAACTGGGTCGATGAGGTCGGCGCACCGGTCGAAGACATGAATGCCTGGCGCGAGGTTGATCTGGTCGATGCAATTGCCGCCATCGTGCCGTTTCCGGTCTTTCAGCAAAATGACGCGACCGCGGCCTGCGGGGCAGAATTGGTCTTTGGCCTTGGTCCGAACTATTCCGATTTTGCCTATTTCTTTATCGGGTCGTTTATTGGCGGCGGGGTTGTGCTTAATCAGGCGCTCTATGCCGGGCGGACGGGTAATGCAGGCGCCTTTGGCTCCATGCCGGTCTCCTCACGCAGCGGCCATCCCAGCCAGTTGATTGATCAGGCCTCGATCTTTGTGCTTGAACAGATGCTGACCCGCGAAGGCGGCGATCCGGCGATGCTATGGCGCGATCCCGATTACTGGCATGGCCTTGGCAAGACGCTTGATATCTGGATTGAACACACCGCGCGCAGTCTGGCGATTGCCATCACCTCGGTCTGCTCGGTAATTGATTTCGAAGCCGTCATTGTCGATGGTGGCTTCCCGGCGGATGTCTGTGAACGGGTGGTTGCCGCAACCCGCGCCGCGATTTCCGAGCTCGATCTGCAAGGCATTGAACGCCCCCGCATCGAACAGGGGCGGGTGGGCAGTGCCGCACGCGCCATCGGTGCGGCAAGTCTGCCCTTGTTCTCGCGCTATCTGCTGGATCAGAACGTTTTGTTCAAACAGATGGCCTGATCCAACATCAACTTAGAAATTGTCTTTGCGTTTGCGAATCTCGGTAAAGATCGCAACCGGGCTTTCGCCACTCATCCCCAATGCCGCGGCAACCGATGGCTCATCGGCGCGCAGGAACGGATTGGTCACAAGCTCCACATCCAGGCGCGATGGAATGGTCGGAAGGTTGCGGGCGCGAAGCCCGTCAATATCCTGGCACCGTGCGATCAGGATGGCGTTGTCGGGCTCGATCGTTTTGGCGAATTTCGCATTGGCCTGGGTATATTCATGGCCGCAATAGACCTGCGTGCTGGCCGGAAGATTGCGAAACTTCTGCAAGGAATGCCACATCTGTTCGGGGGTGCCCTCAAACAAACGCCCGCAGCCCAGCGCAAACAGGCTGTCGCCTGAAAACAGCGCGGTGATGGCCGGGAAATAGAACGCGATATGCCCGCTGGTATGACCCGGCACATCAAATACCCGTCCTTCCAGATCCCCGATCAGAACCTGATCGCCCTCGCCGCACGTTTCATCCATGTTGGGGATGCGCGCGGTTTCGGCCGTCGGGCCCAGCAATTTCGCACCGTATTTCTCGATCAATTCGGCATTGCCGCCGATATGGTCATGGTGGTGATGGGTGTTGATCACCAGATCAAGGCTCCAGTCGCGCTCTTCAAGGGCGGCAATCACCGGGCCTGCTTCGCCCGGATCAACGATGGCGGTGACTTCGCTGCGGTGGCAGCGCACAAGATAGGTGTAATTGTCTGAAAGACACGGAATGACGATGACTTCACCGGCAGCCATGGCGTACCTCAAAATGTAATTTCTATGTTGGGG
>NZ_DCAO01000065.1:51843-69403 GCF_002311515.1 Thalassospira sp. UBA1131 | reverse complement strand
CGGGGATGATAGGCTGCTGCCATGCGTCAGGATGTCGTTGATCTTCACCGTTTTTATGCCAGCAGTATCGGACAAGCCGCCCGGCGTCTGATCCGCAGGCGTTTGCGCGTCATGTGGTCGGATGTCCGGGGCATGCGGGTCCTTGGTTTTGGCTATGCCACGCCGTACTTGCGCCCGTTTATTGGTGAGGCGGAGCGTGTCATGGCCTTCATGCCAGCCCAGCAGGGCTGCGTTCATTGGCCTGCGGGTGAAGACAACCGTGTGGCGCTGACCGAAGAAACCATGTTGCCGCTGCCAGACAGTTCGGTGGATCGCATTCTGGTCGTGCATCTGGTCGAACATACGGACTCGATGCGTCGCCTGATGCGCGAATGCTGGCGGGTGCTGACGCCTAATGGCCGGATTGTTGTGGTGACACCCAACCGAAGCTCGCTCTGGTCATGGTCGGAAAAAACGCCCTTTGGCTATGGCCATCCCCATAGCGTCTCACAGCTGCAAAACCTGCTGCGCGAAAACATGTTCCTGCCGATCCAGCACAGCCGCGCACTTTTCATGCCGCCGACCAATATGCGCCTTTTGCTGCGCTGGTCGCAGGTGTTTGAAAATATCGGATCGCGCCTGTTCAAGGCCTTTGCCGGTGTCTCGATTGTCGAAGCCGGCAAACAGCTTTACGCCAGCTCCGGCACGCCACAGCGCAAACGCCGTCTCGTGCATATCCCGGTGACGGTGCCGCCACTGCGTCCGGCCGATGGCAATCAACAGCACCGTGTGTCGCACGACCAGAACGACGCGTGCCAAAACAGCCCGTCGGACGAAGACAAACCTGCTCAGCCGTCCACCTCAGACCAGTAAGTCTGCAAAATCACAGCATGTTTTGTTACATGATGATAATTGACAGGCACGCTATGGTTGTCTGCATAATAACATCATGTCATTCAAATCTGTTTTGCGAAACACAGTCAGGTTTACCGGGCGCGCGCTGTTTGTCGGCGCGCTGCTTCTGCCATTGCACGCCGTCGCAGAGCCGGTGCAAGACAGCAACATGCCCCGCACCATTACGCTTTACGCCGAAGACAGCAACGCACCCTATGCGTTTCTCGATGGGGTGAGCCCCGAAGGCATTTATGTCCGCATCTTGCAGGAAGCATTTGATCGTCTGCCGGGCTATCAGCTCGATATTGTCAATGTGCCGTTTCGCCGCGGGATGGAGCTGCTTAAGGATGGCAAGATCATGGGGTTCTTTCCGCCTTACGCGCGCGGGGATCGCGACTGGATCGAACGCTATTCCATCCCGATCCTGCGCGAAACCGTCGTGGCAATCTGCAGCAAGGATTACACGCAAAGCAATGATCTGAAGCGCTTCCCGGATGATTTCAAAGGGGCACGTTTTGCCAACAACGCCGGATATCGTCTGGCTGGGCCTGCATTCTTTGACATGGTCGAGGCCGGCGAGATTACCCTTGAAGAAGCCAACACCACCGCCAGCAATCTGCGTTTTCTGATGGCCGGTCGTGTCGATTGTTATGTCAATGAACGCATGGCCATTCTGGCCGGGATGCGCGAACTGGCTGTCGACAAGGCAGTCGCCCGCCTGTTTGACGAGGCCGCGGTCATCGGGCACGAATTTGGCTATGTTGCCTATGGCCCGGACCCGGAAGGCAAATGGCCCTATCGCGACCAGTTTGCCAGCGCCCTTGATCGCGTGCTCAGTGACATGCTCGCCAGCGGCGAGATCGACCGGCTGGTTGTGTCCTATTTCTCTTATTGATATCGCCAGCCATATCCTGCGGGGCGTCTGACCGGCGTACAAAAAAACAGGCCACCGAATGTCGGTGGCCTGTTTCAATATCGGGCAGATCAAGATCAGGACGTCTTAGTGTTCGACGTCGCGCCAGATCTTGCGTTTGACCGCATACAGCATTGCCGTCAGAACCAGCAGGAACAGGATCACTTTCATGCCAAGCGCCTTGCGGGCTTCAAGCTCCGGCTGTGCCGTCCAGTTCAGGAAGGCGGTCACATCACGTGCATGCTGTTCCAGGGTCATCGGGGTGCCATCCGTGTACTCGACCGCTTCATCATAAAGCGGCGGTGCCATGGAGATCTGATGACCCGGGAAGTAGTGGTTGTAATATTTCCCGTCCGCAAGGTCGAAGCCCTCTGGTGCTTCTTCCTCATAGCCGGTCAGAAGGCCGAACACATAGTCCGGGCCACCGACACGGGCTTTGGTCATCAACGAAAGGTCCGGCGGAATGGCGCCGCCATTGGCAGCCGCAGCCGCCTTTTCGTTGGGGAACGGAGACGGGAAGTAATCCGAAGCAAGACCCGGACGGGTGAACATGTCACCATCGTCATTCGGACCGTCTTCGATGTCATACTCGGCCGCAATCGCCTTGATCTGGTCTTCGTTGAACCCAATGCCTTCAAGGTTACGGAAGGCAATGAAGCGCAGGCTGTGACAACCGGCACAGATGTTCTTGTAGACCTGGAATCCACGCTGCAGCTGGGCACGGTCATAAGTGCCAAACAGACCCTGCCAGCTCCAATCCTGTGCCGCAGGAGCCGGCTGATCGCCGGCAGCCTTGGCTGCACCACCAGTGAATGCGGTTACCGCGAAGGCGGCAGCAATTGCGGTCAGTGCGAACTTACGCATTTGCACCCTCCTTCAAAACAGATTCGCTGATGCTTGCAGGAAGCGGCTTGGTTCGTTCCATTTTTCCAACCAACGGCATGACCACAAGGAAGTGTGCGAAGTAATACAGCGTCGAAAGCTGACCCATCACGATGACTTTCAGACCCGGAATACCCAGGAAGTAGTCATCCGGTGCCTTCGCCCCGCAATAGCCGAGGATGAAGGTATCGATCACAAACAGCCAGAAGAACCATTTGTAAACCGGACGGAATTTCGAGCTGCGCACCTTGGAGGTATCAAGCCACGGAATAACGAACAGGATCATGATCGAGGCAAACATCGCCAGCACGCCAAGCAGTTTTGCCGGGATGCCAAAGATGGTGAAGTCGATCGACCGCAGGATCGCATAGAACGGCAGGAAGTACCATTCCGGCACGATGTGCGGCGGTGTGACCAGCGGGTTCGCCGGGATGTAGTTATCCGGGTGGCCCAGGAAGTCAGGTGCAAAGAACACAAACACCGAGAAGAAGATCAGGAACACGCCCATGCCGTACAGATCCTTGATCGTGTAGTACGGATGGAACGGAATGGCATCCGCCGGGGTCTTGATCTCAACACCGGTCGGGTTGTTCGAGCGCACGGTATGCAGTGCCCAGACATGCAGGACAACAAGGCCCAGAATGACGAACGGCATCAGATAGTGCAGCGAGAAGAACCGGTTCAGCGTCGGGTTATCAACCGAGAACCCACCCCAAAGCCAGGTCACCAGCGGATCACCGATGATCGGGAAGGCAGAGAACAGGTTGGTAATAACCGTCGCACCCCAGAAGGACATCTGGCCCCACGGCAGGACATAGCCCATGAACGCGGTTGCCATCATCGCAAGCAGGATCAGGATACCGATCCACCACAACATCTCGCGGGGTGCTTTGTATGACCCGTAATACAGGCCACGGAAAATGTGAATGAACACAACGATGAAGAACATCGAAGCGCCGTTCATATGGATATAGCGGATCAGCCAGCCATAGTTCACATCACGCATGATGCGCTCGACCGACTCAAAGGCCATATCGGTATGGGGGGTGTAGTTCATCACCAGGAAAATACCGGTGAGGATCATCGTCACCAGAACAAAACCGGCCAGGGAACCGAAGTTCCACATATAGGACAGGTTTTTCGGGGTCGGATATTCGTATGCAGAGTGGTGCAACATGGAGATGACCGGAAGACGGTCGTCAACCCACTTGACCACTTTGTTGTTCCACTGAGGTGCGCTCATAAACCTGCTCCTTACCCGATCCGGACCGACGTGTCGGTCAGGAATTCATATTCCGGAACGACAAGGTTCAACGGCGCGGGGCCGCGGCGGATACGGCCCGACGTATCATAGTGCGAGCCATGGCATGGGCAGTACCAGCCATCATAATCACCACGGGTTTCGCCTGTGGCTGTGCCCATCGGAATGCAGCCCAGATGGGTGCAGACGCCGACGACGACCAGCCACTCTTTCTTTTCGACACGCGCATCGTCGGTCTGCGGATCGACGAGTTCGTTCAATGCGACGTCTTCGGCCTCATTGATTTCGCGTTCGGTACGATGGCGGATGAAGACAGGTTTGCCTCGCCACATGACCTTAATTGCCTGACCAACCGGGATGTTGGCCAGATTAACCTCAACCGAGGCAAGTGCGAGAACGTCCTTGGACGGGTTCATGCTGTCCACGAACGGCAACAACGCGCAACCAACGCCAACGGCGCCAACTGCTGTGGTCGCCAAGGTCAGGAAATCCCTGCGGTTCTCGTCCGGCTGGTGTTCGCCGGAGGAATGCACCGTTTGCGACATAATTAATCCCTCTTTCTGCCCCCAAAACAGGCATGCGGAATGCCAAACCAAGACTTAGGGCATTCATGTTTACATTCCATTGATGAAAATCAAACAATCTTGCCGCTAAAAGCCCTTAGGCCTGTTTGACGGTCCGTATACTAACAAAAATTCGGTTTGTTAAGGAGAACTTGGAGTTGCAAATTGTTTGCATTCAACAAGATCATTGGGTTTTGCGCTGCACAATTCGGTAAAACATAGCGTAATTGCGGGTATCCCGCCCTTTGTGCGCCAAGGACTTGTGGCTTTAGTTCTTCATATTCCAAAAAAGTCTAATAGCGGCGTTAACGGGTAATTATATGTCGCTGATGAACTGATTCGACATTTGTTCACCAACGATTCTAAAAGAAGCCATGAGAATTTGTTTATTCGAACCCGACATCCCGCAAAACACCGGCACCATTCTGCGCATGGCGGCCTGTTTTGGCCTGCCGGTCGATATCATCGAACCGTGCGGCTTTCTTTTGACGTCGGGTGCGCTTAAGCGCGCCGGGATGGATTATCTCGAAAAGGCCGATTATATACGCCATGCCGACTGGCGCGCCTTTGTCGAGGCCCGCCAGGAGGGAACGGTGCCGGGGCGTCTGGTCTTGCTGACGACCAAGGGGGCCGAACCCTATTGCGATTTTGAATTTCGCGCCGATGATATCCTGATGCTGGGTTCCGAAAGCAAAGGGGTGCCTGACAGCGTCCATGACTATGTCGATGCCCGCGTCGTCATTCCGATGAAGCCGCAAATGCGCTCGCTAAATGTCGCCATGGCAACCGCAATGACATTGGGCGAAGCGCTCCGACAGACCGATGGCTTTCCCGCAAGCCGACCGAGTGAATGAACCAAGTGAGTAACGCAATGACGGACGCAAAAATTGCTGCAAACCAGGCAATGAAGACGAGCACCGACCATAAGGTCGACGATGCCGTGATTGCCAAACGCAAACAGATCGCCCGGGACTGGTTCCGCCAATTGCGTGATGACATTTGCGCCAGTTACGAGGCGCTTGAGGACAGCTACCAAGGACCGCTTTCCGACCGCGCACCGGGGCGGTTCGAGCGCACCGTATGGGAACGCGGCGAAAATGAAGGTGGCGGCGAGATGTCGGTCATGAAGGGCCGGGTGTTTGAAAAGGTCGGGGTCAATATCTCGGTCGTGCATGGCGAATTTTCCGAAAAATTCCGCAAGGAAATCCCCGGTGCCGATGAAAACCCTAACTTCTGGGCCGCGGGCATTTCACTGGTCGCCCATCCATGCTCGCCCCATGTGCCGGCCGTGCACATGAACACGCGCCACATCGTCACCACCAAGGCATGGTTTGGCGGTGGTGCCGATCTGACCCCTGTCTTCCCGCAGGAAAAAGACACCGCTGATTTCCATGGCGCGCTTAAATCCGCCTGCGATGCCCATGGTGATGACTATTACGACCGGTTCAAAAAGTGGTGTGATGAATATTTCTGGCTGCCCCACCGTAACGAGCCACGCGGGGTTGGCGGCATTTTCTATGACTATCTCGATGCTAACTGGGATGCCGATTTCGCCTTCACCCAGGATGTCGGGCGGGCTTTCCGCGATATCTATCCCGAACTGGTCAAACGCCACTACAACAAGCCCTGGACCGATGACGAACGCCGCGCCCAACTGATCAAGCGCGGCCGTTATGTCGAGTTCAACCTGCTCCATGATCGCGGCACGCGCTTTGGTCTGATGACCGGCGGCAACACCGAAGCCATCCTGATGTCGCTCCCGCCCGAAGCCAACTGGCCATAACGCCTTACACCGTCATCCCGCGCAGGCGGTCTCGTGCAATTGCGTGCGGCCCCACAGTCGAAGGCGGCAAAAGCTTTAACCTGCGCTGTTGTCCGCCTCTGGTAATTCCCCCAGATGGCGCTTCATCCACTGGACTTCTTCGGAGGCGGTTCGGCCAAAGTGGCGTTTGAATTCTCTGCTGAATTGAGATGGGCTGACATAGCCGACCGCATTGGCGACTTCTGCAATCGTCTGTCCGTGCCGTGCCAGCAACAGGCGCGCCTCATGCAGGCGCATCGATTTTATGTACTGGATTGGGCTGCTGCCAAGTAACCTGCGAAAATGCGCATGGTAGGATGGTATGCTCATTCCCGCCTGCTGCGCCAGATCGGCAATCGTCAGCGGCTTGGTGAAATTCTCGCGCACATAACCAAGACTGCGCAAAATCCTTTCCGCATTGCCGCGCTGGGTCAGGGCCGCAATCATTTTTGCCCCTTGCGGGCCGCTTAGAATGCGAAAATACAATTCCCGCAACAGGCCATCGCCAAGGGCGGCGGTTTCAACAGGGTTTTGCAGGACCTGCAACAACCTGCGCAAAACATCCTGCATCTGTGCATCAATCTTGCTTGATATCAGGCTTTCAGCCTCGGGCAGGGTGGCTGGCGCGTCCCCGTATCGTTCAAGCGTGTCGATCAACTCGGCTACCAGCCGCATGTCAAAATCAAGATAAATCGCCAGCAACGGGCGCTCTGGGCTGGCATCTGATTCCATGCGAAACGGCACCGGTACCGAAACGGCCAGATAATGGGCCTCGTCATAGACAAAGACCTCACCATCGCGCACACCGCGCTTGCTGCCCTGACAGACAAACACAACACCTGGCTGATACAGGACCGGCACATTGTGCAGCACGCTCTCACTGCGCAGCACACGCAACCCTTTGATTGGTTGGTGGTTATATCCTTCCTTGGGCGCAAGTGCGGCAGCAAGCCGGACAAGGTCGGGGCGATCCTGTGTCGTCATCGGTGCCTTTCATAGGATTAGGCAATAATTGCAGCCTAAATGGCGTAGATGTGTCGATGTTTTGATAATATTTGACATTTTGTCTTCTTATCAAGCCAACAAATGGATCCCATCTTATGACCAAACGATTTTTCATTACCGGTGCCAATTCCGGTTTCGGCTTTGCCATCGCCAAAGCAGCCCTTGCCGCAGGACATGACGTCATCGGGACAGTGCGTTCCGATCAGGCCCATGACAAGCTGAAGGCGGAATTACCCGATATCCGCATGGTACGCCTGAACGTCACTGATTTCGACGCCATCCCCAAAACAGTGGCCCGGGCGGAGGATGATTTCGGCCCGGTTGATGTTCTGATCAACAATGCGGGGTACGGCCATGAAGGCGTGCTTGAAGAATCCCCGATGGATGAACTTAAACGCCAGTTTGACGTCAATGTCTTTGGCGCCACGGCGGTGGCCAAGGCCTTTCTGCCGCGCTTTCGCGAACGCCGGGCCGGTTTTATCGTCAATGTTACCTCGATGGGTGGGCTGATCACCATGCCTGGCATTGCCTATTACTGTGGCAGCAAATTCGCATTGCAGGGCATTTCCGAAGTCATGCGCGCTGAAATGGCCCCGTTTGGGGTGCACGTCACGGCCCTGTGTCCCGGTTCCTTCAGGACCGATTGGGCAGGGCGTTCGATGGTGCGAACTGATCGTTCAATATCGGATTACGATAGCCTGTTCGAACCGATCCGGCAGGCGCGCCGCGAAAAAAGCGGCAAGCAACTGGGCGACCCGGACAAGCTGGCGGCGGCCGTTCTTGAATTGATCAAGATGGATAACCCGCCGACCCAGTTGCTGATGGGCAGTGACGCCTATCAACTGGTGACAGACAAACTGACCCGCATGAAGGAAGAGATCACCAGATACAAAGACCTGACCACATCCACAGACGGCTAGGCACTGAAAGCCGCGCGCCACCCGATCAAACACATGCGGGTGGCGCCGGGCCGTTGGCCTTAAGGCTGTATGGATTCCCGCCGTCGCGGGAATGACGGTGGTTCTCCGCGTCCATTTTTTGACGTCATCCCCGCGCAGGCGGGGATCTCGTGTTGCTTGCTCCGACCGCGCTATCGAATTCTATCGGCCAATCGCGTCATAAGGTCCATGCGCTCATGGAAAATCGCCACGACCAATGCGGGCGCATTTTCGCGCGGAAGACAAAAGACGTAATGTTGCGCGCAGCGCATCATCCGAAGATTCGGGAAAAGTTCGCTCATGTCATGGAATGAACCACGCCCGGCGACAAGATCATCAATGCCCTTTTCCAGCGTGGCGACATAGCGCCGCACTTGTGCTGGGCCCCATTCCTTGTTGGTATATCGAATGATCCCGCGCAGATCGGCTTCTGCCTCTGCGCTAAGGACATACCCCGTCACGCAGGCTTCTCGCTCAGTTCTTCCTCAAGAATTTCAGAGATATTTTTGGACGAAACGTTCCCCGCAACCCCATCTTCGATGCGGTTTTCGAGTAAGGTTTTCAGCTCCATCCATGCCTTGTCGGCATTGGCATCGTCCGGGAATAACCGCTCGAGTGCGTATTGCTTGATGGTCTTGCCCTGCAAGGCGGCCGTCGCCTTCAGGCTTTGATGCTGCTGGTCGGTGATGTCGATCGTCAAGCGGCTCATAGGGCAATCTCCCAACAAATGTACAAACCCACATTACCACATATGTGGGTTTGTTGCTATGGCCTGATCCTGTTCATCAAGCGGACGTTTTTCCCGCGGTGTCTGCCATTATTTGCCACGCGCAGCAAAAATCCGCCCGATGGTATTAAGCAATATCTGGGCGGCCAGAATGGCGGTTGTCCCGGTGTGATCGTAATCCGGCGCGACTTCGACCAGATCAATGCCAACGATATCGCCGCGCTTGGCAAGGCCTGCGATGATTTCCAGCACGTCATAATATAGGAACCCGCCATGGCTTGGCGTGCCGGTGCCGGGCGCAATTGACGGATCAAACCCGTCAATATCAATCGTCAGGTAGTATCGCTTTCCGGCCGGAATGCGTTCCAGAACACCCTCGACGCCAAGCTTGCGCACTTGCCGCACGGACAGGATGTCTGATCCCTGCGCGCGGGCATAGTCATAGCCCTCCTTGGCGGTCGAGGACACATTGCGAATGCCAAGTTGGGTCATGCCTGATACCCACGGCTTTTCAATTGCCCTGCGCATCGGGTTGCCATGGCCATTGCGTACCCCGTGGCGTTCGTCAACGAAATCGAGATGGGCGTCAAACTGCACCACATGCACCGGTTCCTGATCGGAAAAGGCATTGATGCAGGGGATGTTGATCGAATGATCGCCGCCCAGAACCACGGGCAGGGCGTTTGCTGCCAAAATCTTGCGCACGCCAAACTCGATATTGGCGTGGCTGTTGATCGTGTTGGTGTGAATGATATCGGCATCGCCAATATCGACCATCCGAACCCCTTCAAGATAGGTCACGTCATCTTCATGGTCATAGGCCCCTGCATGGCCAAAGGCAAAAAGCGTCGATGCCTCGCGAATGCCGCGCGGGCCAAACCGCGCACCGGATCGCCACTGGGTGCCGAAATCAAACGGCGCACCAAGGATGGCAACATCGGCGTCAATCGCATCCCAGTTTTCGACATAGGGGCTTTTGGAAAAGGTCGAAATCCCCACGAAGGGCAGGTTCAACCGCCCGCTGTTATAGCCATGCTCAGACATGAAAATCCCCTGTCGAAAGTGGTGCGCGCAAACCACCACTCTAGGGGACGGACCGCCTGTGATACAGCAAAACAATTCAGGTGCTTGGCGGCACTCAGGTCTCGTTGGTTAGCCGATTGTTTAAAAGGAGGGGGCGGCCGGTTGACGGGACTCTAACCAAGATAACAATCCGCAAAATGTCACATCTCAGTAAAAGTACGGTCCAGGGATTGCAGAAGCGGCTCGAGAAGATAGTCCAAAAAAGTACGATAACCGGTTCGGATAATGACTTCGGCTGTCATCCCGGGATACAGCTCAACATGGTTAGGAAGGTTGGTCATCGCATCTCTCGATATAAGTATGCGTGCCAGAAAGTATTTTCTTTGTTCGTCTTCGCTGGTTTGCGCATCAGCAGAAACCCAGGCGACTTTCCCGGGTATACTGGGTGTGTTTCGGCGAGAGTAAGCTGATAGAAAAACGTCTGCCTCTAGCCCCGCTTTGACCGAATCAATATCAAGCGGAGATATTTGTGCCTCGATGACTAGTTCTTCACCGGAAGGAACAATGTCAAGCAATGGCTCTGCGGGACCGATGACCCCCCCGATTGTTTTGATTTTTTGATCAATCACCACGCCATCGACGGGAGCATGGATCTTTGTTCTTTCAAGTGTATCTTTTGCCTCTGCAATCTTTGTTTCCGAATCAATTATTTTGCCTTCCAGTTCTGCGATCTGGCTGTTGATTTCATCCAGTTTGTCTGTATCCAACTGGACAATTTCGAGGCGGGTTTGTCCGATCCGTTCCTTGGCGCTGGCGATGGCGGTCAAGTTCTCGCCCAAAGTGCCATTAATCTGAGCTTGCGTACGCTCCAATGCCAGAAGACGGGATTTGCGTTCCAATCCCTTGTCGAAAAGAGTTTGAACATCATCAATCTCTTCGCTGATAAGGCTCGCTTGGTCCTTAAGGCTTTTGTTCTGAATTTGCAGGCCCGCGATTTGTTGATCGAGCTGTTTGACGCGTTGACGCAGAATATCTTTCTGAGTGGCAACTGCATCCCGACCAGAAACGAAAATTGCTTTCTGCGCCTCCAGAGCATCGCGAACTGTGCGCGATTTTTCAATCTCTGTCAGAAGGCGCGGGTCAAACTGAATATGCTCAGATTTACTTCTTTCTGCCTGCAGTCGACCATGTTCGGCAAGATATTGCCAAAGCTTCGCCTGCTGGGTTGAGTAATCGGTTCGCGCTTTGACGTCTTCAAGTTCAAGCACGACATCGCCGGCTCGCACTTTATCGCCCTCACGCACGTTTATGCTTCTGACAATTCCACCTTCGAGATGTTGGATCGTTCTCCTGCTGCCATCCGGGCTAACGTTACCCGGTGCTATCGTGCTTCGAGCCAATGGCACCAAGGTTGACCAGACGCCAAATACCAGAACAAATATTGAAGTGCACCACCATCCCAAGCGAATTGAACGTTCAAGACCAAGACTGGCGTGGATATCGGAGAAATTCTCTCCCTTAAACATCGCTCCGCTCCTCGATTTTTTGCGCAGAAGAGCCAGCCGGTTTCATACGGTTCAGGATCTGATCTCGTGGTCCATAGGCAGAAATACATCCCTGATCCAAAACCAGAATCTGGTCAGCAAAGTTAAATAAACCGGTGTTGTGAACAGCCATGACGACTGTTGTTTGCCAGCTCTTGACGGCGGAAAGGATATTGCAAAGTGCGTTCATTCCGTCCGCATCAAGATTAGCGTTCGGCTCGTCAAGCACCAGGATTCGGGGTTTTCCTATAATCGCACGGGCCAAAGACACACGCTGTTGCTGTCCGCCAGACAATGGGCTGCCATCCTTGGTGAGCGCCGTTTTGTAACCTTGCGGCAAGGAAAGAATGAGCTCGTGAACACCGGCAAGTTTTGCAGCCTCTATAACCTCTTCGGCGCGATTGGGCATGAAGCGCGCAATATTTTGCTCCACAGTTCCCGGAAAGAATTCCGAATGTTGAGATACGTAGCCAACGTGAGGTGCGAGGGCTTCCGGATTCCAGTCGTTTAGTGTGGCGCCGTCAATTCGTATATTGCCGCCCCGCAGTGGCAGATATCCCAAAAGCGCTTTGCAAAGTGTGGTTTTGCCTGATCCGGATGCACCAACCACAGCAACCACTTGGCCAGCGGAAATAGGAAGGGATACCGCCGATAAAGTCGCCTTGGTGCGACCTGCCGGAACGTATGTAACCTGTTCAAACTGAATGTCGCCACGTGGCGCCGGGAGGGCGATCTTGTTCTCTGGTTCTGGATACCGATTTAGGAGGTCATTGATCTGTCTGGAAGTCTGGAATGCGATGGCGAATTGCCGCCATCCGTTAACCAATGCGTCAACTGGCGCAAGAGCACGATTGAGCAAAATTGAAACAGCAATAATCGCACCGGGTGTGATTTCCTGATTTGACGCAAGATAAGCTCCAATCCCCAGAGCGCCGATTTGGATCAGTGTGCGGCTGCCTTTTGTGAGGCCGGTGAACATCGCAGTGTAGAGCTCGGCAGGAAGTTTTAGCTTCAGTCCATTTATGGACAAGTTTTGCCAGAAGTCATGAACACGTGGCCATAAGGCCATCGACATTACAGTTGCGCCATTTTCGACAATTGCTGTGGCAAATCGATCGGATTGAGCTTCTGCAGCACGCCCTGTGGCGATGTTCTGTCTGACAGCTATACTGGAAGCGGCTGTAATTCCAGCCATTACAAGCACCGCCAGTACCGAGAATATTCCCAGAACCGGGTGAACAACCCAGACAATTCCGATAAACAGTAACAACCACGGCAGATCAAAAAGTGCGCAAAATGCCCCCCCGGAGAGGCATTTGCGGACAGTCTCAAGCTCGTTGACGGGACGATTGCTGACGTTACGCCCTGCTGCACTGGATTGAATGCACGCAAACAGCACCTTCGATCGGAGCGCGAACATCAATTGATGCCCCACTTTGATCAAGACATGTGTACGTACGGTGTCCAGCAGAGTATTTAAGGCAATAGCACCTGCTGCGATAAGGCTCAGAAAAAGAAGTGTTTCCAGATGACGTGTAGGTATAACCCGATCATACACCTGCATCATGTATATCGGAACCGTTAGTACAAGCAGGTTGATTACCATGCTAAACAGAAAAACTTTGATAGCAACTGACCGGAATTGCTTGAACTCCTCGCGGAGAGCAGGAGTAATTGAAACAGGTTTGAACATAATCGGGTTTGTCTTTTGATCCACTACGGTTCAGTAAATACAAAATGGGCAGCATTTTTCTGCATCACTCCGGCTTTGCCTTCCGGAGAAACGAGCAGCGCACTTTTTTCTGAAAGATGAGGGCTGACAGGTTTTGTGTTTATACAAAAAACTCGAAGCGTTTTCTTTCTGATGAAAACTTAATCGACAAGCTATGTTGCCAACCATTTCGGTATTATCTTGTGAGGCATACCGTGGATGATATGAGATAGCACACTCCCCGCCACTGACTTTGTACTCGGGGAGTGTGCACCTAAGCCGAGAACTTAGAGGAGGCCGGTAAGATCAACACCTTGTCCGTTCTCATCAAACAAGTATTCTACGACATTGTCTCCACCAAGGAAGAAGTCCTCGATAACAAGTCCACTGTCCATTTGTTGATCCGAGTAGTCGGCAGCGGTGGTGATTTTCAGGTTGTCTCCTTCCCGGATAACCACCAATTCACTCAAACTGGCATCTTTAAACCAGATTAGATCCGTGCCGCCGCCAAAGCCGGTTTGCCCAGTCGGTGATTTGTCGTCATTGATGGTGTCGATACCCCCAGTGCTGTGGGTGTAGTGGTACTGATCATCTCCCAGGCCTCCCCAAAGCCGGTCATTTCCTGCGCCGCCATCAAGAACATCATTGCCATTTTGGCCATTCAGGACGTCAATCCCATCACCGCCTTCTAAACGGTCGTTACCATCGTCGCCCAAAAGAACGTCATTCCCGCCTTTGCCCTCAATCCAATCATCGCCGGCACCGCCAGAAATGTGATCGACATATTGGTTGCCTTGGATGTGGTTGTTCAAAGCGTTACCGATAATCCGGTTTCCTGTCTCAGAGCCTGTTGGCGTAAGTGTCGATGTATAGTTGACTTCATTTTCTTCGAAAAAGTGGTATCCCATTGTCCAATCTCCTGTGATTTCAACTATTTAGAATTGTTATGTTTTTAGGCGCCCCAAGAGTTGAGAAAACTTTACGTGGCATCGGAAACGCGACGCAAGAAATTTTACAACTTTAAATATTAATTGTTATTTTGTTTATGACTATAGGTATAGTACTCGAAGAGCTTTTGAGTGTTTGCTCCTGCAAAGGAGGGAGGGGTATTCGTATCAGTACAGTCTCTGAACGGATGGTTTTTGTCTCAATGACTCGAATGCAGCTGAAAAGAGTTAGGGAAATCAGGCGAGAACCATGTCTCACGTCTCGTTGATCAACCGATCAAGCAGTGTGGTGGTGGTATTGTTGACCGAGGCACCGGGCACCACCCAGTATCCGCGATCCGCGCGCGCCACTTCGCGTCCGATGACAACGAGGCTTCTCTGTTCAAAGTGGCGATCCACCAATCCGCGCCAGCCCAATGCCCCCTGTTCGGCAAGCCAGATTTCCCACGTCAGTCAGCGTAACTTGCCGGCGACTTCCAGATGCGAAAGCCGGGCACGGGCAAACTTGGCCGGATCATCAAATGCACGTTTTGCAAAGTGGTGTGCCATGTGTATCAGCACAGATAACGCATGGTGGCGAGATGGATCAAATCACTGCGTCATGTAAATGGGTACTGAAAGTACAAGCAGGTTGAGCACCACGCTGAACAGAAAAACGTTAACCGCAACGTGAGAGAACTGTTTGAGCCCATTGCGTAATACTGGTGTAACTGGAAGCAGGATTGGGCTTCATTGTAATATATCTTTTGCTCAGCTTGAGGCTCTTTGAGGGAGCATATTTTTCCTACACTTTCGATGTACTGCCTTGGTGTAGGAAAAAATAAGCCGGTCAGCATCCTGCCTGCCGGCTTGATGTCAGTACGCGCATATCTCGTCCGGTCATACTAGCTACTGACTTTCAGAAGATACAGGCATGCCAGTGAAAGGGTCTTCACCGAAAGTTTGCGCATATAATTGCGCCATGAACTTCAAATGTGCGATTTCATCAGGATCGGGCGCGGGCGGTTCTTGGCTGGACGAGCCGAATATTTCAGCATGCATTTCGCCGACCGTCGGGCGATTGCCTGCATCGTAGGTTACGACCTCAAGAGAGGCTCCGTAGCGTTCTTTCAGAGCCTGCGATACTTTTTGGCTGGCATAGTCGGCAAACGCGTCCCCTTTTAATCCTGTTTGCTCGGCATAAGCCACGGCCCTCTGAAATGCACCACCATCGGAAATTCGTGTTCCTGTGAAGCCACCATTCTCATCGATGGTTCCAACCAGTTCACCATTAAGACGAAAGGCTGTATGAACTTCTCGTGCGTTTTGAATAGCCAGTTGTGCTACGCTATCCTGTCGGAGCATTGCTCGCATGTAGCCTTTCTGCTGAGCAAGCCATTCGTCTTTCAGCTCACTTGGCAGCGAAGCCTCACCTTTCGGCAGGTCCGCCAATGGCATGGCAATACCATTTTGCAATGAGATACCTGTCAATTTAACCTCCTGATTTCTCATTTAGGTTGCATCTTACAGGCAAGTTTCGTGCCATTATTGTGGTTGATCAGTGCGCCCGGTTTAGAGGCAAAGCTCGAGAGCTTCAGGTGCTGCCCCGTAGGCCTGAAGGCAAGATAGGTCACGTCTCGTTGATCAGCCAATCAAGCAGGGTGGTGGTGGTATTGCTGACAGACGCACCCGGCACCACCCAGTATCCGCGATCGGCGCGCGCCACTTCGCGACCAACCGCAACGAGGCTGCCCTGTTCAAGGTGATGATCCACAAGCCCGCGCCAACCCAGTGCCACCCCCTGTTCGGCAAGGGCGGCCTGAATGACAAAGCCATAGGTATTCAGGCCAAGATCGCCCTGGGCGGGTTTGCGGGTAATTCCGTGATCGGCAAGCCAGCTTTCCCATGTCAGCCAGCGTGACTTGCCGGCGACTTCGAGATGCAAAAGCGGGGCACGGGCAAACTTGGCCGGATCGTCAAACGGTCCATAGCGTTCAAGAAAGCCCGGTGTGCAAACCGGCACGACCCGTTCGGGGATCAGAAGCTGTGCCGTATCTGGGAAATCATCCGCCGCCCCGAACAGCATGGCGGCATCGGTTTCGCGCGCCATCGCATCATCAAGGCCCTGGGATGCGATGATATGGACTTCGGCCTCGGGATGCAGGCGGCGGAAATCGGTTACGCGTGGCATCAGCCAGAAGGCGGCAAAACCGAAATCGGTAAAGATCCGCACCGCATGATCCTGCGTGGTGCGCCGGGTGTCGCACGCTGCCTTGTCGATACTCTCGACACTGGTTTTGACCGCCTCAAACAGGATTTCGCCCGCATCGGTCAATCGGCTGCCGCCTTGCGACCGGTGCAGCAGCGACACACCCAGCTGATCCTCGACCCGCTTGATCTGATAGGTCACCGCAGGTTGGCTCAAGCCCAGTTCATTGGCGGCCCGTGTCAGGCTGCCAAGCCGCCCGACCGCTTCAAAAATTCTTAGCCAGCCAATGTCGAGGGGTCTTCGCATTATAAAAATTCTTTATGGAAGTGATTAAAAAACACCGGGTTTCTTTGAAGGTTGATTTATGGATTTAATGTCGGTCACGCGATCAAGGTCAAGCGGATTAACGACAAGACCCGATAAAAGACACCCGAAAAGGGGCAGGAGTTTTGCGCTTGCTTTGTCTCGCACCAAACGACCCAGGGGTGCTTTTGTCGTCAATGCTGCCATCTCGGTGATCGGCGGATTGCACCCTGTGAAGGAGTGCATAATAAATGACGTCCCCGAATATTTTGATCCTGATGGCCGACCAGCTCAACGGGACCCTGTTCCCCGATGGTCCTGCGGATTTCCTCCATACGCCGCATTTGCGCAAGCTCGCCGAACGTTCGGCGCGTTTCCGCAATTGCTATACAGGCTCCCCACTTTGTGCGCCTGGACGGGCGTCGTTTATGGCCGGTCAGTTGCCCAATCGCACCCGGGTCTATGACAACGCGGCTGAGTTTTCATCAGACATTCCGACCTATGCCCATCACTTGCGCCGCGCAGGATATTACACCTGCCTGTCGGGCAAGATGCATTTCGTCGGCCCCGATCAGCTGCATGGTTTTGAAGAACGCCTGACCACCGATATCTACCCGGCCGATTTCGGCTGGACCCCGGATTACCGCAAACCCGGCGAACGCATTGACTGGTGGTATCATAATCTGGGCTCTGTCACCGGTGCCGGTGTCGCCGAGATTTCCAACCAGATGGAATATGATGACGAGGTCGCCTATAACGCGACGCACAAGATTTATGACCTGTCACGCGGGCATGATGAACGCCCTTGGTGCCTGACGGTCAGCTTCACCCATCCGCATGATCCGTATGTCGCGCGCAAGAAATTCTGGGATCTGTATGAA
>NZ_DCAO01000065.1:38194-51716 GCF_002311515.1 Thalassospira sp. UBA1131 | reverse complement strand
TCCCGTCAGGCCTATTTCGCCAACATCTCCTATATCGATGACAAGGTCGGGCAGATCATGGAGGTGCTTGAAACCACCCGTCAGCTTGATAACACCATCATCATCTTTGTCTCTGACCATGGCGATATGCTGGGCGAACGCGGCCTGTGGTTCAAAATGAGCTTCTTTGAAGGCTCGGCGCGTGTGCCGCTGATGATGGCCGGGCCAAACATCACGCCGGGCCTTTATACCGACCCGGTTTCAAGCCTTGATGTCACCCCGACCGTGGCCGATCTTGCCGGCATTTCGATGGATGAAGTCGCCCCTTGGACCGATGGCATGTCGCTGTGTGGCATGCTGGCGGGCAAGGCGCGCACCGAGCCTGTCCTGATGGAATATGCCGCCGAAGGGTCCTATGCCCCGCTGGTCTGTATCCGCGAAGGCAAATGGAAATACACCTATTGCACGCTCGATCCAGAACAGCTGTTTGACCTTGAAGCCGATCCCAAGGAACTCACCAACCTTGCAACCGATCCGGCCTGCGCCGACCAGCTTGAGGCCTTCCGTGCTCAGCGTGCCGCGCGATGGAATCTGGAGGCATTTGATTCTGCGGTCCGCGAAAGTCAGGCACGTCGCTGGATCGTCTATGAGGCGCTGCGCAACGGGTCCTACTTCCCGTGGGATTACCAGCCGCTGCAAAAGGCGTCCGAACGCTACATGCGCAATCACATGGACCTGAACGAACTCGAAGACAAACAGCGCTTCCCGCGAGGGGAGTAAGAAGCAGCGTCGGCCAGCCATGTGGGACGGCGGGCCGGCGCTGCCTCAACTCTTCTGCCAAAAGAGCTGAAGAAAGGAAGACCAGAAGTGCCTAATCAAAGCCGCCTTGCTGTCCGGCTCGGGTACGGACAGCATATCTGACCCTATCGTCCGGGAGACCCCCGGCGCTGATCGGGGGGCATAAACAACGGAAAGTTGGGTACCCGAAACAGTGAGGTAATCATGGACAACAAAATGAAGGTGGGGCCGCTCGGGCCCTTCCCGCGGGTCAGCAAGCCGGTCTTTTCCGTCTCGGCAATCCTGATCGTCGGGTTCATCATATTCGGGGCGGTGTTTACGGAAACCGCAGGCGCGCTGTTTGCCGCAGCACAAGCAGCCATCGCAAATTATTTTGGCTGGTTCCTGATCATCGTTGCCAATCTGGCCGTGATCGTCAGTCTTTATCTTGCCATCGGTCCTTATGGCCGTGTGCGTTTGGGACGTCAGACTGACAAGCCGGAATATGGTCTGTTTTCATGGACGGCGATGCTGTTTAGTGCCGGTATCGGCATTGGTTTGCTCTATTGGGGCGTGGCCGAGCCGCTTTATCACTATTTCGCACCCCCCATGGCCGAACCCGAAACCATCGAGGCCGCCGAACAGGCAATGATGATTTCGTTCCTGCATTGGGGCATCCATGGCTGGGCGCTTTATTGCATCGTTGGCCTGTCGCTGGCCTATTTCCATTACCGCAAGGGCCTGCCGCTTTCGATCCGCTCGGCACTGTATCCGATCATTGGTGAACGGATTTATGGCACCTGGGGCCATGTCGTCGATATTCTGGCCGTGTTTGGCACCATGTTTGGCATTGTCACGACCCTTGGTCTTGGCGTCATGCAAATCAGCTCCGGTTTGAATTCGCTGTTTGGCATTCCCGATACGCTGCCGTTTCAGATCGTATTGATTGCCATCATCACCGTGTTTGCGACCATTTCGGTCATGGCGGGTCTTGATGGTGGCATCAAACGCATCAGTAACCTCAATATTCAGCTCAGCTTTGTGTTGCTCGGTTTTGTTCTGATCTTTGGCCCGACGCTTTTCGTCTTCGACAGCTTTGTTGAAAACGTTGGCAACTATATCAGCAATCTGGTCGTCATCAGTTTCTGGAGCGAAGCCTACACCGACAGCAACTGGCAGGCAGGCTGGACGATCTTCTATTGGGCCTGGTGGGTGTCGTGGTCGCCGTTTGTCGGCATCTTCATTGCCCGCATTTCGCGCGGCCGTACGGTGCGTGAATTTACTCTTGGCGTGTTGTTCATTCCGGTCGTTATCCTGTTCTTCTGGTTTACCGCCTTTGGCGGGGCAGCGATCCATATGGAAATGATCGGCAATCCCGGCCTGATCGAGGCCACCAAGGCCAGTTACGGCAGTGCGATCTTCAAGCTGCTTGAATTCATGCCGCTGACCAAGTTTGTCACCACCGTTGTCATCGTCATGATCGTCGTCTGGTTTGTGACCTCGTCTGACAGTGGGTCGTTTGTCATCGACATGCTGACCGCGGGTGGTGATGCCGATCCGCCCCGTATTCAGCGCCTGTTCTGGGCCACGACCGAAGGCGTGATTGCCGCGGTCCTTCTGATCGCAGGCGGGCTATCGGCCTTGCAAGCCGCGGCTGTTGTGGCGGGCTTCCCGTTTGCCGCCGTGATCCTGGTGATGATGTATGGCTTGTTGCGTGGTCTTGGGCGCGATTCCCTTGTGCTCTATCGCTACAAGCAATGGTACGAGACCGAGCACGAGGCAGAACACAACCTGCCCAACGCCTATGTCGACGAAACCGAACTCCCCGATGTTCACCCGGGGCCGTCAATCACCGCACCACGGCATGCTGAGTAGCGACGCCAAATTGGTACGGTAACGCTCAAACACAAAACGGACGGATGGCCTGTGCCATCCGTCCGTTGCTTTGAGGGTGCTTAGACCATCTTGGTTGGTCTTATGCCGCACGCTGGTGATGCGTGCCTTCGCTGACTTCCTCGACGATCTTGCTGACAAACGCATCAAGATCCTGCGGTGAACGTGACGTCACAATGCCGTCTTCGCAGACCACAGCCTCGTCGCGCCACAACGCACCGGCATTGAGCATATCGGTCTTGATTGATGCAAATGACGTTGCATGACGATCACGCAGTGCTCCGGCCTCGATCAGAAGCCACGGGCCGTGGCAAATGGCGGCAACCGGTTTGCCCGATGCGACGAACTCGCGCACCAGACTGACAGACGCTTCGTCATTGCGCAGCAGGTCCGGGTTGATCTGCCCGCCGGGGATGACTAGCGCGTCATAGTCTTTGATATCGACATCTTTGACTTCAACATCGACATCGACCGTGTCGCCCCAGTCGCTTTTGTCCCAGCTTTTGATCGGATCAGATTTGGGCGATGCGATTTTGACGTCGGCCCCGTGGTTTGACAATTTTTCAAGCGGAACACGCAGTTCAGACCGTTCATAGCCGTCAGTGGCAAGAATCAAGATCTTTGCGGTATCAATCGCAGGCATAATGTCGCTCCTTTCATTGGTGTCGGGCATTACACCTTACCAACGGCTGCGACCTGCTCTCGTTCCGGATTTCAATGTGATCATTTTGTGGCACGGGCACGAAAGTGCAGTGAAACACCGAATTGCCTCTGACGCGCTTTTTAATTGTATGAGGATTTATATTCCGCCTTGCCAGTGGTCTGTCTGGCGACCGGGCAAAGGGTGGCAATACCGCATATCCATCTGAAAAACAGGCGACTTCTAATCCTCATACTTTAAGGCAAGCGGCGTGTTTTCTGCCGCGCAGGGGCCCGCTTAGTTTGACGGGACGGTTTTCTGGTGCGCGACTTGGCCTTCTGTCGGGTTCAGGATGCGCCAATCGCGGACCTGTTCATTGATGATCCCGCTATTGACCAGACATTGGTGGATGAAGCCGTTGGCATGAAGGGCCTCAATACCGGAATTCAGTGCTTTGACGATCTTTTCCGCATTCGGCAATGCGCGCGAAATCATGAAATGCTGGCTGGCGGGCAAGATCACCTTGACGCCCTGCATGGGATAAAGCCGGATATCCTGAAGATTGCGCACCATGCCGGGCCCGCTGGAAAATTCCAGCAAGGTAAAGTCGGCCCGACCGGCATTGATCAGCGCATAGATCTGCTCCTTGGTGGCGGCACTGGTCAGGCTTGCAGGGGCCAGACTTTCAAGCACTTCCCAATCCAGTCGCCAGGTGCGAATGGATACCGCACTCATGTTATGCACATCGGAAACAGGCGTATCACTGCTAAGCACGAAGGTGTCCTGACTGACATAAATGCCTTTCTCAACCTCGCCTCGGCGCAGGATCGGCAGCGATTTCAAGACTTCAGGATCCGCATCGATATTGAAGTCCCAGTCTGACTTGATATCGGCAAAGCCCTCGCTGACCATCTTGCGGCTGCGTTCGGAATTGGGCGATGGCACGACCTGTATCCGGGCGGCAAGCCCTCCGGCATTCAGCGCTTCCTGCAAGATGGAATACATCACCAGCGACGCACTGTCGGGGCGATCGGCAAGGCAGGGCCGGCAGTCCGGATTGCTGTCATTCTGGCAGGAAAAAACCGTATCAAACTCGCTTTCGCGCACCGGAAAGCGGATGTCGATGGTTTCTGCGGCATTTGCCGGGCTGCTGCCAATAGCTGCAAGCGCAGACACAAAAAGGCTCACAGCAACAAAGATGCTGGTTCTGGCAATCTTGCTCACTGCGCCCGTGCGAGGGGTCATGTGGTCGTCCGGTAAAGGTGGCGTTATATGTGATCGCGATGGACAAGATATGTGACCACACAAACAGGATGTCATCCACCACCGGTTGAAAAATTTCGCCATGTGGCAAAATTCAACAAAACACTGCAATGCAGAAAGGGCCGCCCCTATGCTGGGGCAGCCCTTCTGTTTTTCAATTAAGTTTGGCAAAGCCGATTAACTGCCAAACACTCGGCCAAGCGCACCGTCAATCGCATCGGTAATCTGATCGATATCATCAGGCGTCGCAATCAGTGCAGGTGACAGGCAAAGGGTATTGTTAAAGCCCGGCAAGGACCGGTTCGTCATACCGATCACCACACCGTGGGCGTTACAATCTGCAACTACCGCCTGAACTTTTTTCTCATCCATCGGTTCTTTGGTGGCACGGTCTTTGACCAATTCCGCCCCACAGAACAGTCCCTTGCCACGGACATCACCAATAACGCTGTGCCTTTCCATCAATTGATGCAGGTTATTCATCAATCTCTCACCCATGGCCAAGGTGTTCTCAAGCAGGTTTTCGTCCTCGATAATCCGCATGTTTTCAAGCGCTGCCACAGGCCCTGCGGTGCAGCCGCCAAAGGTCGAAATATCGCGGAAGTAATTGAGCGGATCGTCAACGTCGTCCTTGAACATGTCAAAGACCTTTTCGTTGGTGACCATGCAGGCAATGGCGGCATATCCCGATGCCAGCCCTTTGGCCATGGTGACAAAATCCGGCTCGATGCCGTAATGCTGATATCCGAACCATTTCCCGGTGCGACCAAGGCCGCAAACAACCTCATCGATATGCAAAAGCACATCGTACTTCCGGCAAATTTCCTGAACCCGTTGCCAATATCCCTCTGGCGGGGTCAAAACACCGCCACCGGCTGTTACCGGCTCAAGGCAGATCGCGCCGACGGTATCAGGGCCCTCACGCAAAATAACTTCTTCAATGGCGTCCGCGGCACGTTCGCCGTAATTTTCGATATCCCATTGTGCGCGATATTCGCAGCAATGCGGGACTTCAACAAAACCGGGGGTGAATGGACCATATTGCGCGTTGCGTTCGGGCTGGCCACCGGCGGATACCGCGGTAATGGATGACCCGTGATAATCCCGCTCCCGGAACAGGATTTTGTGTTTTTTGCCGCCATACCGTTTGTGGGCAATCTGGCGGACAATCTTGAACACCTTCTCGTTGGCTTCGGTCCCTGAATTCACATAATAGACACGGCTCATGCCCGGCATCTTCGAAATCAGTCTTTCTGAAAATAACGCCGCCGGAACAGAGCCAACCGATTGGGCGAAATAGTTCAGTTTTACCAATTGATCACGGACAGCATCGGCAATGGATTCACGGCCATACCCGACATTGACTGTCCATACGCCGCCAGAAACCGCGTCAAGATACTCACGTCCCGCGGCATCCCAAATGCGCATGCCCTTACCTTCGACAATGATCTTGGGATCACTGGTTTCAAGCGGTTTATGTTGCGTCAGGTGGTGCCATACATGGGCGCGATCAGCCTCGATCACACCCGATAGATCATTTTCGTTCGCCATCAAAACCATCCGCTGACCTAAAAGACAAAAATATACCGGAAATGAACCCGCGCCCCACCATGGCGGCGCGGGTGTTACCTATTGATGCGTCAGGCGATCTTGCTGTTGACCATCTCTGAGGCACCTGAAAGTAGCCCAAGATGGGTACCATCCGAAACCTTTGCTTCGCTGATACGGCCTTTGTTGGTCTTGTCTTCGCCAATTTCAATGACTTCATCAAGATCGTCGGGCGCGATGAACAGCACACCGCAATCATCTGCAAGAACGGCATAGCCCGGCAGAACCGCAGCCCCGCCAATGCTGACAGGCACGTTGAAACCACCACCGGTATTGTAAAGGCGGGTGGTGACCGGCGATGCACCGCGCGACCACATCGGGAAATCCTGTTCTTCGATTTCAAGGGTGTCGGTGTGTGGGCCGTCAACGCAGCCACCATCAAGTTTCATCATCGCGGCCATGCGGGTAACGCCGCCGCCCCAGCACGCATATTTGCTGTCGCCCAGGCGATCCACAGCCAGGAAGTAACCCGGCCCGACCTGGCTTAGACAATGATGAAGAAGGGTCGAATCAAGGCCGGGAGTTGCAAGGGTGCAAACCGTCGATGCAATGGTTTTACCACGCAATACCGGCGAGATCGCAGGGGCAGCGAAGCCATAATGATAAAAGTGCCCGATTGTTGCGGTTTCCAGCTTCGCCAAGCGGTCCAACTTGTCTTGCGGGATTTTCGCGGGCATCGGGTTCATTTTATAGACGAGGTTGCTCATCGTAGCTCCATAAATCAGTTGGTATTCGGGCCAAGCACCAGATCCGGAAGGAACGTGGAGAAGCCAGGCACAAAGGTGACGAGAATCAGAACAAGAATCAGCGGGATCAGCAGTGGCAGGATAGCCATGGTGACCTTTTCAATCCGGACACGTCCGACTTCGGACACGATATAAAGGCCGATACCCATAGGCGGGGTTGCAATGCCGATCAGAAGGCCAAGCTGGATGATGATGCCGAAATGAACACGATCAATTCCGTAGGCATCAATAACCGGCAACAGGGTCGGCACCAGGATCAGTTTGGCGGGCACACCTTCGACGACACATCCAACAATGATGATGAAGACCAAAAGCAGGCCCAGGAAGATGTTCTTGCTTTCGGTCAGCGAGAACATCTGACCAGCAAGTTTTTGCGGTGTTTGGTCAATCGCCAAAAGCCACCCCATCGCAATCGAAAACGAGATAATGATCATGATGACAGCGGTCATCGATGCCGTTTCGCGCAGCGCCTGGGCCAGTTTTTTCAATGACAGTTCACGATACCAGAACCCCAAAATCGTGCAGTAAATGCAGGCCAGAACCCCCGCCTCGGTCGCGGTAACGAAACCGAACATGATCGAACCAAGGATGATGCCTGGTGCAACCAGTGCCAGAAAACCATGACGGCCGGTTGAGGCAACTTCACGAACGGTTGCCCGTTTTTGCGATGGGAAATCGGTGAAATGGGACATGATGCGGACGTAAATCATCAAGGACAGTCCGACAACAAGCCCGGGGACAAGCCCGGCAAGGAACATCCGTTCAATTGATTGCTGTGCAAGGAACGCATACAGCACCAAACCGATGGATGGCGGGATAAGGGGGCCAATCACCGACGAGGCCACTGTAATTGCCGCGGCGAAATCGGTTTTATATCCGCTTTCGCGCATGGCCTTGATTTCAATCGCGCCAAGCCCGGCACAGTCGGCAACCGCGGCACCGGAAATGCCGGCAAAGATCATCGAGCTCAGGATGTTGACCTGCGCAAGACCGCCCCTCAGGTGACCAACCAGGGAATTGGCAAAGGCAAAAATACGTTCCGTAACCCCGGTGACGTTCATCAGGTTGCCAGCCATGATAAAGAACGGAACAGCCGTTAAGGACGCCTTGTTGACCCCCTCAAGCATCTGTTGGGGCAGGATTTGCAACGCGTTGGAAAAATCGGATGTCAAAAAGGTAATGAGTGTCGCTGAACCGATTGAAATAGAGATCGGCACACGCAGAAGGATGAGCACCAAAAAGGAGCCGAACAGGATATATGCCATCTGGCTCAATCCTCCATGTGAATTTCAGGGGCGCGCTCGGGGATGCCCATGATCATCTTGGCAAGATCAACCAGCGCACTAACAGCGATCAAAGCGGCAGACGCGAAAAGCGGCACATAAAGCGATATGCGGGGAATTTCGTCGAAACCGGGCAAGATGGCCCCCTCGACATAACCGCGTGCACTGGCAATGACTTGCGGCATCAACGCGCACAATGTAACGCACAGCGCGATGGCACAAAGGTTTGCGATTAATCGGGTACCGATCATTCCCCATTTGCCAAGCAAATGGGCCAGGAATTCGATCCTGACATCCATCTGGCGAACAAAAATCGCGAAAAAGCCAAAGAATGATAGCCATACAAAGAAGACCATTGTCCAAGGCCAGATCCAGGTGGCGGACCAGCCAAATGGCCGTGCGATGATGGTTGTTGCTGTCAGGCCCAGCATGACGAGCAAACAAATATTACTCAGCCACAGGAAAACACCGCCTAACCGCCAGGTCAGACCGTCAATCCGATGGAGAGCGCGCCCGAAGGCGCGCTCGTTGGGCATATCATTGTGTGGGGACATGCGTGTTGGCTTCCGTTACTCGGAACGTGCGGCTTCAACCGCATCAATGAAGCCATCCGGCAGTTCGCCCGTTGATGCCATTTCTGCGTAGAAGCTTTTCATCGACTGAACGAATGGTGCGGTATCAAGCTCGACATAGGTCGCGCCATTGGCAACCATGTCATCAATACTCTGCTGGGCCACTTCGTTCATGATATCGCGTGAATAGTCGCCAGCCTCGTTATAGGCTTTCAACAAACCGGCTTTGGTCGTCTCATCAAGTGCCTCATAGGCGTCGATATTCATCATGAAGCCGATGGACTGCCAGTATTCATCAGTACGCCCGATATACGGGGCAACTTCGTTAAAACGCATGGACTGAACCAGGGCAATCGGCGAGTTCACTGCCTGAACGATATCTTTCTGGATCGACTGATACACTTCGGTCCAGGGCAGGGTGATTACTTCGGCGCCAAGGTGTTCCCAGCTTGCAATCGCAAGCTTGTTCGGATGCATGCGAAGCTTCAGGCGATCAATATCTTTAAGGCCGTTGACCGGGGAGTTGGAGACGATGACGCGGAACGGGCCGCGCAGAACGCGGGTCGGGCTGCCAAGCGGGGCGACACCTGCGGCATCCTCAACCTTCGCAAACCAGCTCTTGACCAGATCACTGTCCATGAAGCGGGCCCAGTGATCAAAATCATCGAACATGAACGGGGCAGCTGTCCAAACCAGTTCCGGTGCCCATTTTTTCATATAGCCGAAACCTTCGGCATAGATATTGATGATGCCCATCTGAAGCTGTTCAAGAACCGCATCTTCTTTGCCCAGCTGTTCATTGGGATAGACTTCGATGGTCAAATTTCCATCGGTATACTTTTCGGTCAGATCAGCAAATTTCTGGAAGACTTTGCCTTCCGGGCTGTCAGCCGGCATTTTTGACGTCATACGCCAACTATCTGCCATCGCGCTGCCGCTGCTCATTGCCAGCGTGATCATCGCTGCGGTCACAAGATTAGAGATTTTTCCCATAACGTGAATTCCCTCTGTGCATTAGGTGATATTGGTTCGAAGGAAGCCCTCCCTGAAGGGCCGAAAACTTTTCTGAGGATACCGAGGTTCCTCATGTTTTTATTGGGATGCCCTGTGTTGCAAACACGGTGCGTGCTTGCGACGAACGGGTGTTTATTAAAGTGCTGTGTTGTGCGTGTCGTGGAGAGCAGGACTGATGGCCTGATCGCGCTCTAAGCGCGGACGATGCTGTCCTGTTGGGGACTGTTACCCATTAGGACAGCACGCCAGGATGACTAAAAATCAGCAGCTCAGGCGACGGTGGTTTGCAACCGGGATCAGGTTCTGCACACGCTGATTTTGCGCTTTATCGAGCGTCGCGGTGACATACCCTTCACCGTCAGACGCTTGTGCGACAAGCATGCCCCACGGGTCTGCGACCAGCGAATGGCCATAACATGCGCGTTTTTCGCCGTTGGTCACTGTCATGCCAGTCTGGCCACAGGCGGCGAAATATGCCGCAGTTTCGATTGCGCGTGCACGTGCCAGAACTTCCCAATGATCCTTGCCGGTTTGCAGGGTAAATGCGGCGGGCAGCACGATCAGGTCACAGCCCTTTTTCTGCAAGGCGATGAACAGTTCGGCAAAACGAATGTCATAACAAATGCCGCAGCCGACAGTGAAACCGTCGACGTCATAGGTCACGACATCTTCACCGGGCATGACGCTATCGGACTCGCGATAGACAAGGCCATCAGGGGTATCGACATCAAACAGGTGGATTTTGCGGTATTCGGCAATTTCCTTGCCGGTACGATCAAAAACAAAGGTCGTGTTAAAAACGCGGTCCTCGCCTTCAATACGTTCCATAACCGAACCGGCATGAACAAATACGCCATGTTCGCGGGCGAAATCCTGTGCGAATTTATACGCAACGCCGCCCTTCTTTTCGGCCATGGTGCGTTTTTCGTCGTTGGTCAGACCGTAAACGTCGAAATATTCCGGCAATACGATCAGATCAGGTTTGTCTGCTGCAACGGCAGCTCCCATGATCTTTTTCGTGCGGGCGAGGTTGGCGGTCCGGTCGGATTGCGGATTGGTTTGGATAAGGCTGATCTTCACTGTGGGGCTTCTCCAGAATGATCATTTTGGTGACGATCTGTATCAGGCGATTGGTGGCGCCAGGGGACAGCATCTTTAATTTATCAACGGCGATATGCTGGGCATTGCGTGAAGATTGCGGTGGCGTTCTCGCAATGCGGCATAGCTCCTAAGGGAAATGATGCAGCGCTACGAAGAGCAGCGCAAAACAAAATTTCTTTTAGATCCGATAAAGTTTGTTTATGAGTATGTTTGGTAATGGCAGTGAGGATACATGCTCAACTTTAAGCAGCTTGAGGCACTATATTGGCTTCGCGAACTTCAAAGTTTTGGTAAGGCAGCCAAGCGCCTTCATGTCACGCAGCCTGCCGTATCTGCTCGTATTGCCTCGCTTGAAAGTCAGATAGGTCAGCAGCTTTTTGAACGGCGACATTCTTCGATCCGCTTGACGCGCATTGGCGAGGAAATTGCGGATCACGCCGAGAAAATCGTCAATGCGCAATATGCGCTGCTCGACAACATTCGCCGCAATGAAAAAAGCGTCCTGCGCATCGGGATGATCAGTCCGGTTTCGTTTACCTGGGGGCACGATTTGCTGGTTCGGCTCAGGGATATGGACACCGAGGTCGCGGTCGAATTCATTGTCGCCTCAAGCGCGCATCTCGAACGCGAACTGGATGCAGGCTCAATTGATCTGGCATTCGTCACACGCGATAGCAGACAGCCGCCCAGCACCTCGGATCTGGTAATGTCTTATGATCTTGGGTGGGTTGGGGCACCCGAACTTGTTCGCGATCTGAAACAACCCCTGTCGGCCGCAGACCTGACCAAACAGGCATTGATCATGTATCCCCAGACCTCACCGCTCTATTCGCCGGTGCATGACATCCTGATCCATCCAAAAGCATCTTATGGCATGCGCCATCAAGCGACGTCTTTGCCGGCCATTATTGAAATGTTGCGATTTGGGTACGGATTTTCCGTCGTATCACTGGCGGTCGTTGAAAAGGAACTTCAGACCGGGCAACTGGTCCAAATCAAAAGCGAGGTCGAATTCAATCCGTTAATTGTCCATTGTATTTCACAGTCCGGTCATTCCCGGCGACCGGTCAAAGTGGCCATCGAGGCCGCGCGCCAGGCCGCCTATGACTATGTTCATGCCAAAACCCGGTATATCCGGATCGCGCCGGATGCGACCGTGGGGCGCGACACCGAAATGTCGGGTTAGGCGCAGACGATCCCGATCGAAACTGCTCTAATCCTCATACAATTGATTTTGGGCTGTTGGCGATTTCACGGACAAAGAAAAAGCCCGATCCAAAAGGACCGGGCTTTATTCATCAAAATTGAATAATCGATCTGATTATTCAAAAAAATCATTCAGCGGCAACAGCCGTATTTTCACCGCGCACCAGCGCCATATAGTCTTCCATCATGGTCTTGCAGACCTGACCCGGGGTGAAGATATATTGCCCGATTTCCGCCACCGGCGTGACCTCGGCCGCGGTGCCGGTCAGGAAGCATTCCTCAAAACCTTCCATTTCCTCAGGCATGATCGCGCGTTCAATCACCTCATACCCGCGCGCCTTGGCAAGGCCAATCACGGTACGGCGGGTAATGCCATCCAGGAAGCAATCAGGCTTCGGCGTATGGATCTGACCGTCCTTGATAAAGAACACGTTGGCACCGGTCGCCTCCGCAACCTGACCGCGGTAATCAAGCATCAGGGCATCGGCATAGCCTTTGCGCTCTGCCTCGTGCTTGGACAGGGTGCAGATCATGTAAAGACCAGCAGCCTTGGCATTGGTCGGTGCAGTGTTCGGTGCCGGACGGGCCCATTTCGACAGATCCAGACGAATGCCCTTCAGGCGTTCTTCCGGCTTGAAATAGCTTGGCCATTCCCAGCAGGCGATGGCGACATTGATGCGCGTGGTCTGGGCCGAAACGCCCATCATTTCGCTACCGCGCCAGGCAATACGACGGATATAGCCATCGGTAATGTCGTTCGCAGCCAGCGTTTCGATGACGGCGTCATCGAGTTCTGCGGCGCTGTAGGGGATTTTCATGTCCAGGATTTCGCCGGACTTGATCAGGCGTTCGCCATGCTCGGCCAGCTTGAAGACCTTGCCGTTATAGGAGCGTTCGCCCTCAAAAACAGCACTCCCGTAATGGACAGCGTGGCTCAGCACATGCAAAGTGCTTTCACGCCATGGTTTAAGTTCACCATTATACCAGATATAACCATCACGGTTATCAAAGGTCGGAGCTGTCATTTGCCAAATTCCATTTCAAGAACGTTCCTGGACGTAACTTTATGTCCTTATTTGTCTGGTCGGGGTAACATTCATAGATTAATGTGTCAATATAACTGACATAACGGATAAGCATGGCAGATATCTCTACACGCAAGGTCAACCCTCTTTTCCTGAGGGAAGAAGAGCTTAGGCAAGGCATTGAATTGCTGTTCTATGCCTATCGTGATTTCACCGAAGTCGCGGACCAGATGCTTGCGCAATATAATTTCGGTCGCGCCCACCATCGGGTCATCTATTTCGTCAGCCGAAACCCCGGTATTACGGTCAGTGACCTGTTGTCGATTCTCAAGATCACCAAGCAGTCCTTGTCGCGTGTGCTGGGTCAATTGGTGCGTGAAGGTTTCATCGAACAAAAGACCGGTGTGCAGGACCG
>NZ_DCAO01000065.1:33058-38044 GCF_002311515.1 Thalassospira sp. UBA1131 | reverse complement strand
GAATCGGTCGAGGGGTTCCGCAAGGTCATGATGGGCATGATGGATGAAAAGGACCGCAAGCGGTTCGAGGATGATGGCCCCGGTGGCCTGCGCCGCCGTGCCGGATGAGGCGGGTGTCATATCTGTCATAATTTTGACGTCGTCATGCTTACGCTTTTGAAAGATTTTGCGACCAAATTGTTCTCCAGCGATCCTGAACCCAGGGAAATCCGATGACCGGTGCTGATCAGCCACATGTTCTTGTGGTCGATGATGATGACCGTTTGCGTGACCTTCTTACCCGCTATCTGGGTGAGAACGGCTTTAACGTATCTGCCGCACGAGATGCTGCGACTGCGCGTGCCAGCCTTGCGGGATTGCAGTTTGATCTGATCGTTCTTGACGTTCTGATGCCCGGCGAAAAGGGTGTTGATCTGGCGCGCAGCCTGCGCGAAAGCGGATCAAAGGTTCCGATCCTTCTGCTTACCGCACTGTCCGAGACCGAAGACCGCATCGCAGGTCTTGAAGCCGGGGTGGATGATTATCTGGCCAAACCATTTGAGCCGCGCGAGCTGGTGCTTCGTATCGAGGCAATCCTGCGTCGCTATGGCGAGTTGCCCGAACCGGACAACTCAGCATCTCCAGACCCATTCGACAATACGGCATCCTTTGGCGGGTTCCGGTTTGATATGACACGCATGATCCTGCAACGTGGGGACGAGCATATCTATCTTACGACGGCTGAGCAGGCCTTGCTGGTTGCGCTTGTCAAACGCCGCGGGCAGACCACGTCGCGCGAGCAACTTCAGGGCATGATCAGCGGCAATGCCATTGATCCTAGCGCGTCGCGTAGCATTGATGTGCAGGTTACCCGCCTTAGGCGCAAATTCGAAGAAGACCCCAAGCAACCAAGATACTTGCAGACAGTGCGTGGTCAGGGCTATGTCCTGTATACGGACTGAGGAACGCAAAATGAGCGACCATGAAAACGGACAGGGATAAGCAGCGTGGGTAGCGAACAGAACGGACGGATCAAGTCATTGATGCCGACGGGGCTTTTGGGCCGGTCGCTTCTGATCCTGATGACGCCGATGCTGCTGTTGCAGATCGTGACCGTGCTGATCTTCTTTGAACGGCACTGGGACACGGTTGCCCGCCAGCTAAGTCGGGGGCTTGCCGGTGATGTTGTTTTTGTGATCGATTATCTGGGTCAGTATCCTGATCCGGAACATTACGAGTGGATTCAGAACACGGCCCGTGCACGCATGGAGCTCGACCTTTTTTTCGAGCGTGACGCAATCCTTGAGCGCCAGATTACTGAACCGCCGTTTGGTTTGGTGTCCGAGGAATTGTATGTCGCCCTGGATGAACGCCTGCAGCGGCCGTTTTTCTTTGATTTGGGGCTTGATGACCGCAGGCTTGAAATCCGTGTCCAGTTGAAAGACGGGGTGATGTCGATCATCGCCCCGCGCAAGCGCCTGTATAATTCGACCACCTATATCTTCTTTATGTGGATTGCGGGATCGGCATTGATCCTCTATGGGGTGGCGGTGATCTTCATGCGCAATCAGGTCCGTCCGATCCGACGTCTGGCCAAGGCCGCCGATCAGTTCGGGCGCGGGGTTGATGTTGATAACTTCAAGCCCGAAGGCGCGGCCGAGGTTCGTATGGCGGCGACGTCATTTATGTCGATGCGTGATCGCATCGGACGGCATTTGTCGCAACGAACAGCCCTGCTTGCCGGTGTGTCGCATGATTTGCGCACGCCACTGACCCGCATGAAGCTTGAACTTGCCATGCAGCAAAGCTCGCCCGGTGTTGATGCCCTGAAACAGGATGTCATCGACATGGAACGCATGGTCGATGCCTATCTGGCCTTTGCACGCGGCGAAGAGGGCGAAAAGGCGGTTCTGACCGACATTGGCAAGCTTCTGACCGATCAGGTTGGCGAAGCATTGCGTGACGAGCAGCAGATTGATCTTCATATCGAAGACAGCCTTGAGATGGAGCTGCGCCCGCAATCGATGAAACGTTGCATTGCAAACATCATGTCCAATGCCGGGCGGTATGCGACAAACCTGTCGGTCCGTGCCGGGCGTCGGGGACAGGATTACGAGATTGTCTTTGACGATGACGGGCCGGGCATTCCGGCCGACAAACGCGAAGAGGTTTTCAAGCCGTTTTACCGTCTTGAAGAGTCGCGCAATCAGGCGACCGGCGGGGTTGGCCTTGGCATGACCATCGCCCGCGATTCCGCGCGTGGTCACGGTGGCGAGGTCCTGCTTGAAGATGCGCCGGGCGGTGGGCTTCGCGTGCGGTTGGTTCTGCCGATCGGGCATTAAGGTCTGCACATTAAATTTCAAAAGCCCCGCCATTGAACGGCGGGGCTTTTTGTTTGAGCGGTGCGGGGTATCAAAAGAAGGTCGCGATTTCCGAGAGGTCCTTTTTCTCGGTCGCGTGGGCCGGGATGGTGGCGTCCGCCGCGGGGTAGCCAGTGACCAGCAGGATGTAGGGCTTGTTATGATCCGGGCGGCCGCAGATATCGGTCAGGAAGCTCATCGGGTTTGGCGTGTGGGTCAGGGTGGCAAGGCCAGCGCTGTGCAGGGCGGTAATCAGGAAGCCTGTTGAGATCGAAACCGATTCCGGCACGTAATAGTTTTTATGAAGTTTGCCATCGGCTGATGTGCTTTTGCGTTCACCAAAAATGCAGATCAGCCACGGGGCAGTTTCCAGAAACGGTTTGGTGTCATCTGTGCCCAGCGGTTTGAGGGCATCGAGCCATTCTTCGCCAGCACGTCCTTCATAAAAAGCGCGTTCTTCTTCCTCTGCCGCCAGGCGGATTTTGCGTTTCATCGCCGGATCGCCAATCACCGAGAAATGCCACGGCTGATGGTTGGCCCCGTTTGGTGCGGTGCCCGCAGCACGGATGCAGGTTTCAATAATGTCGCGCGGCACCGGGCGGTCAGAGAAATCGCGCACGGTATGGCGGGTTTTGATGTCGTTGTAAAATTCTTGCGCGCGGGTGCGCATTTCTTCCACGTCATATTCGCGATAGTCGGGCAGTGGAATGGGAATGAAATCTGTGGTCAGAGGCTTGTTCGACGACATGAGGTTTCCTGATTGTTTTTGTTTATGGGTAAAGCCTGATCTTATGAAGCGTTGATCTGCGCGACAAGGCCAAACGCCGGCGCACACACAGACGTGAGAGGCGAGCCATTACCCACCAACATCGCCCGCATTCATTGCGATGTGTCATTGCATCAAGCGGCAGGCGGGCTTATCAAATCGTACAGAAGCAATTGGCGTGAAACCAAATCGTTCCGGGGGCGGGCGGCTCGCAAAAGGGTATTTCACACTAAATATACATAAAATTATGTAATTCACACAAAATGACAATAAATTTTGATTGTTTGCTTGCGATATACGCTTGATTGATGTTAAATCGCGGCAACTTGGCATGGAATGCGTGCCGGGATATATACTCCGTGTTTCCCGCCACGGTTCCACACTCAGACAGACGAAACGGATTGATGTAGCGTTATGGCCAGCAATTTAAACGAAGAAACCGTCACCTATGTCCACCACTGGACTGACACTCTCTTCACGTTCAAGACCACCCGTGATCCGGGCTTCCGATTCATCAATGGTCAGTTCGCCATGATCGGCCTCGAAGTTGATGGCAAGCCGCTTTTGCGCGCCTATTCGATGGTCAGTGCGAATTATGATGAAGAACTTGAATTCTTCTCGATCAAGGTGCCAAACGGTCCGCTGACATCACGTTTGCAGCACATCAAGGTTGGCGACAAGATCCTGGTCGGGCGCAAGCCGACCGGAACCCTGATCCATGACAACCTTTTGCCGGGCAAGAACCTGTGGCTGTTGTCGACCGGTACGGGCCTTGCACCGTTCATGAGCGTGATCCGCGATTACGAGACCTATGAGCGCTATGAGAAGGTGATCCTGGTGCATGGTTGCCGCGAAGTCCGCGAACTGGCCTATCAGGAATTCATTCACAGCGAACTGCCGAACAACGAATTCTTCGGCGAAGATGTTCAGAACAAGCTTCTGTATTATCCGACCGTCACCCGCGAAGAGTTCAAGCATCAGGGCCGTATCACCGAGCTGATGGAATCGGGCAAGCTTTATGACGACCTTGGTCTGGAAAAGCCGACACTTGAAAACGACCGTTTCATGCTGTGTGGCAACCCGCAGATGATTGCCGACACCCGCAAGATGCTTCTTGAGTGGGGTGGCAAGGAAGGCAACATGAACGAACCGGGCCACTTCGTCATCGAAAAGGCGTTTGTCGAGAAATAAGCATCCAGCCACATTTTGGCCAAGAGATCAGAAGGCAGCATCCGTCGGTTGCTGCCTTTTTTGTTTGGGCGAAATCCGGGAATTATACCGGGTTGTATACGTAGGTATATATACCTCCCCAAATGGGGATGTTTGGAATTTTCGCAGTCGCGTAATTTGAGCTCATGAGGCGTCAGGTTTGGAAACTTGTTCAATGTCCTGGTGCAGTGTCAATGGAGACAAAAATGGGCTTTTTCAGTATTTTCAAACGTTCCGGTTCCCAGAGTGCTGCCATGACTTTGGATGCGCTTGAGCAATCACTTGCGGTCATTGAATTTGATCTGCAGGGCAAAATCTTGCGCGCGAACAAGAATTTCCTTGATGTTATGGGTTATGAGCTTTCCGAGATCGTCGGAAAGCATCACGCAATGTTCGTGCCCGAGGAAATTCGCAAAAGTCCGGATTACGACGCCTTTTGGTCTGATTTGCGCAAGGGTTTCTTCAAAAGTGCCGCATTCCCGCGCATTACCAAAACCGGCGGGCGTGTCTGGATCGAGGCAACCTATAACCCGGTACGCGACAGCAAGGGCAATGTTACCAAGATTGTGAAATTTGCATCTGACATCACCAAGCGTCAGGAAACCATGGCCGATTTCGAAGGCAAGGTGAATGCGATCAATCGCAGTCAGGCTGTGATTGAGTTTGACCTGA
>NZ_DCAO01000065.1:28429-32979 GCF_002311515.1 Thalassospira sp. UBA1131 | reverse complement strand
GAAATTGTCGGTAAACATCATCGCATGTTTGTTGATCCTGATTATGCAAATAGCCGTGACTACGTCGATTTCTGGCGCGAACTCGCCAAAGGTAACTTTACCTCGCAGCAGTTCAAACGATTTGCCAAGGGTGGCAAGGAAATCTGGATCGAGGCATCCTATAACCCGATCTTTGATGCCGACGGCGTGCCGTACAAGGTGGTGAAATATGCCAGCGACATCACAGAACAGGTCAAACTTCTGACCGACCTGAAGCAGATGATCGACAGCAACTTTGGCGAAATTGACCAGAGCCTGGGTGAGCTTGAACAGCGTTCCACGGTTGCGCATTCGAGCTGTGAAGAAACATCTTCGAATGTGCAAACAGTTGCGGCGGCGGCTGAAGAGCTTGCTGCATCTATTGCCGAGATTTCTCGCAGTATGGCAGAGGCACGCGCATCAACCGATCAGGTGTTTGAAAAATCCATTGCCGCAGGCGCATCAACTGAGAAAATGAGCGAAGTCGTTACGGCGATGAGCAGCATCATTGATGTCATTCAAGGTATTGCAGGGCAGATCAATTTGCTGGCACTCAACGCGACGATTGAATCCGCCCGTGCTGGTGAAGCAGGCAAAGGCTTTGCGGTTGTCGCCAATGAAGTCAAAAACCTGGCCAATCAGGTTGCCAAGGCCACCGAACAGATTACTGGCGAGATCGAAGGTGTCCAGAACATCGCAGGCGAAGTCGCTGGCGTGCTGGGTTCCATCCGGACTGAAGTTGAAGATGTGCTGAACAATGTCACCACGATTTCCTCGGCCGTCGAGGAACAGAGTGCTGTGACCCAGCAGGTTTCAAGTAACATGCAAAGCATGGCGAACTCTGTTGAGCAGTTCGCAAGCAGCGTGAACTTTATCCGCGATGCGTCCTCGATCGTATCGGGCAGTGTCGGGCGGACCCGAGAGGCGGCACTGGTGCTTGCGCGCTAAGGGCTTTCAGACCAAAGCTCAGACCATTTTGAACAAAAGAGGCAGGATGCTTTTGCATTCTGCCTCTTTTTGTTTGTGAATGCATTGCTTGTGGAGATTATACCAAAATATATACGTAGGTATATTTCCCCTCCCCAAATGGGGATGTCGTATCAGGCATGGTCAGGCGATAGTCGGCACATCAAATGAACCCGTTTAGCGTAGTTGCGATATGCCGGAGTTGTCCATGAATTCACTGACATCCATAACTGTTGAAACCGCTGATGAGTTCGATGACGTCTTCGGCTTGATTGACGCGTCGTTTTCTGTTGCGGAACTGGACCTTGCGGGCAATGTCATCTGTGTGAACGACAATTTCCTTGCATTGACCGGATATGACGAAAAAGAGGTTCTCGGCCGTCACCATTCGATGTTTCTGTCGGACGATGTGGTTGAGGCGGCTGAGTACGGTCTGTGTTGGGTTGATTTGCGGGCCGGTAAATCCAAAAGTGTTATCTTGCCGTGGATCACCAAGACCGGGGAGCGCAAGTGGGTTGAAGAAACCGTCGGTCCGGTGAAAGATCGCAATGGCAAGGTCATCCGCATTGTCCGGCTTGGCGTTGATGTCACTTGGCGTCATGACAGTTTGGCCGACCTGCAGGGCAAAGTGGACGCGATTGAACATAGCCAGGCGGTCATAGAGTTTGATATCGCGGGCAACGTCCTGACAGCCAATTACAATTTCCTCGTCGCCATGGGTTACGGCCTGTCGGAAGTGGCAGGCAAACATCACAGCATGTTTGTTGATCCCGAATATGCCGCGAGTGCCGAGTACCGTGCATTCTGGCGAGCGCTGGCAAAGGGAAAAAACCGGGCCTGCCAGTTCAAGCGCTTTGGCAAGGACGGTCGCGAGGTCTGGTTTGAAGCAAGCTATAGCCCGGTTTACGGGGCCGACGGGAAAGTTTGCAAGATCGTCAAATTTGCCACCGATATTACCGAACAGGTCACGTCACTGGCCAATTTGAAATCGACACTTGAAACCGGTTTCGGCGAAATTGATCAGACCGTTGGCAAGATTGATCAGCGTTACGAGGATATTGCGGCATCATGGCGTCAGGCGCATGCGCATCTGGAAGTCAGTGCGATGGTTGCCGGACGGCTTGTCAGCAGTGTGGATGAAACAGCCCAACGCATGACCGAGCTGCGATCGGTTGCCGATCACGCATTCGATCATGCAATCGAGAGTGACGGCGCGATTGCATCGATTGAAAAGGCACTTGATGTATTGCGCGACTGCGCACGCGATGATCCCGCCATTATTGAGCAGATCGAAGTTTTGGAAAAATGCGTCGGTGAAACCGCACGTGTTTCGACAGCTGTCCGGGGGGATCTAAAGGCGATGCTCAGTCGGGTGGCGGTGGTGTCGCTGGCTGTTTCACAGCAAGCTGAAATCACCCATCAGGTCAGCAGCGAGATGCAAGGCGTACAGACTTCCCTCGAGACATCCCAGCGTTCGTTCAACGACATGATCAAGGCCGCAGAAGATATTCCCCTGATTGTTGGCCGAACGCGTGAAGCATCAGGCATTTTGGCACGCTAACCCTGCCGGGAGCGTGACACGAGCGGGAAAAGGGCGGGTATCGCAATGACGATATCCGTCCTTTTCTTTTGTGCCTGACGCAAGGGTATTTAAAACAGGCGCGACCCGTTTGGCACATCCTGATCCGGGCGGATCAGGACAATACCCTTGTCGTCATCCCCGTCGGGAAAACCAAGGCAGAGGAATTCCGACATGAAGGGGCCGACCTGCTTTTTGGGGAAATTGACCACACCGGCAACCTGACGGCCGATCAGCTTTTCGGGTGTGTAGTGTTTGGTGATCTGTGCAGATGTTTTCTTTGTCCCGATCTCGGGCCCGAAATCGACCCAGAGCTTGAGCGCTGGGCGGCGGGCCTCGGGAAATTCCTGTGCGTCGATCACGGTGCCGACCCGAATGTCGACCTTCAGGAAATCATCAAAACTGATTTCGGTGCTCATGGCTGTCTCCTTATTTTGGAGTCAGCTTAGTAAGATCGAATGTTTCTGGTAAGCCCAAACCATCAACGCGATATGAATTCCGGAGTTTGAGCAAAAACGCGTGATTGGCGACAGGGGCCACAAAAGAAAAATGGCAGGACCAAAAGGCCCTGCCATCAAGTAGATTACGGGAATTTAACAGCCAAAGCTGTTATTTCGAAGCTGCGGTCTTTTCGATAGCAGCTTTGAATTCGTCAAGGGATTCGGTAAAGCGAGTCTGCAGAAGAGCAAGAGCTTCTTCCTGGGACTTGGTTACCAGACCTGACAGTTCCTTGGCATTTGCAAGGGCTTCTTCGTAAGCCGTTTTTGCAGCTTCGGTCTGTTTTGCAGCCGAAGCCATCGGGTCGTCAGCGGAAGTAGCAGCGAAATCTTTGCCCTGGGTCTGAACTTTATCCAGCAGCGTTTTGAAGATCTCGCTCTGGCGCTGAGCGACAGCCTGGAAACCGTCGAAGGCCACCTTGTTGGCTTTGGTCAGGGCTTCCACGTTTTTACGCTGGAAAGCCATCATTTCGTTCACGTCTACACCCGGAACTTTGAAATCCGCAGTGTATTTGGTGAAGTCGAGATCAAAGAACGGATTGGTTGCCTTTTTTGCGGCGGTCATGGTTTGCACTCCATTAGTTTGCGACAGATATGCAATGAGGCGCTATTGTGCGCCGCACAAATTCAACTGCAATATGCCGGAATGATCGCCTGTCGTCAAGGATTATTTTGCACTGCACAAAAACTTATAGGTTATTGTTTTGTGTCAAAAACATAACCTTGGGTATATATCCGGTTTTTGCGTTTCAGATCAGGGAATTAGGTGTTGGCCGTGGTTGACGTCGCCTGATCTGATGGTGCATCGGCAGGGCTGTTATCGCCCGGGGACGGTGATTTTTTGATCGAGAAATTCCGGCACCGTTTCCTGATTTTACCACAAATCGATGATGCTTTGCCAAGACCCTTTTCAACCTGACGGTCCCAATTGGCGGCCTTGGAAAGTTCGCGATCAAGGTAGGCCATGGTCGGGCCAAAATCGGTGCTGTCATCATCAAGCCAGTGTTTGAAGGTCTTGGCGTAAACCGCCGTCAGGCCCGCAACCCGCATGCTGCCATGCAGGCCGGCTGTTTGAAAACCGGCGGCCTCCAGCATCCAGCGCATGGCGCCAAAATAGGTCTTGATCGCCCGCAGCCCGTCGGCCGGGCCAAGGTCACCGCCGGCATTGATGATCGATCGCAATGCCGTTCGGTAATCAGAGAGAATATCAAACCGTGCCATGATCACCGCGATCAGGCGGTCATGACCGGGTTCGTTGAAATCCTCAGAGTCGATATCGGCCAAAACTTCGCGGTCAACGCGTTTGACAAAGCGACGCAGAAGATCGCCCTTGCTGCTGCAATGGTCATAACATTCGGCAACCGAAACGCCGGCTTCGGTGGCGATATCAATCAGGGTGACATCATGCCAGTCCTTTTCTGCGGCCAGTTTCAGGGCCGCATCGATCAGGAGATTGGGGATATCCTTTTTGGGTGGCATGATGTTCTCCT
>NZ_DCAO01000065.1:24402-28287 GCF_002311515.1 Thalassospira sp. UBA1131 | reverse complement strand
ATCCATCAGAACATTGAGTGCGGCCGCCGTCGTACCGCCGGGGCTTGTGACATTCTCACGAAGCGTTGCGGCACTTTCTTCGCTGGCATCAAGCAGGAAGCCCGCACCAACCACGGTCTGGCGGGCAAGGGTCATTGCCTGATCGGCCGGAAGGCCGGCAGCCTCGCCCGCCTGCGCCATGGCTTCGACCAGATGGAAGATATAGGCAGGCCCGCTGCCCGACAGGCCGGTGACGGCATCCATCAGGCTTTCATCCTCGATCCAGGACACCATGCCGACGGCTTCAAGCAGGGTCTGGCACATGTCGCGCTGGGCGATGCTGACATTTTCGGTCGGGCACATCACGGTCATGCCACGTGACACAGCGGCGGGCGTATTGGGCATGGCGCGTACGATGCGGGCATGTTCGCCGAGGTGGCTTGTGAAGAAGTCGATGGTTTTGCCTGCGGCGACGGACAAAAAGACCGTTTCGGCGCGCACCAGCGGTTTATAGGCGTCAATCAGATCGGGCAGGACCTGTGGCTTGACGGCAAACAGGACAACCTGCGGAATGAAGTCTTCGCGAATGTGGTCAATATCGGGAACGCCATTGATGCCGTATTGCGCTTCGAGCTTTTCAGCCGTTTCGCTCTGTTCAACGATAAAGACGTTCGATGCCTGAAGCCCGCGGGCCAGCCAGCCTTCGAGCATGGCACTGCCCATCTTGCCACAGCCAACCAGCAAAAGACGCGTATTCATAAATTCTGCTCCGCTTTATCCATCGGGTTTGGTTGATCGTGGGGGATCAACGCACATGATGCAATGCCGTAGCGATCTTCTCAAGGTGGGTCAAGTCAGCGCAGAGGGCAAGTTCGGTTCAAAGCAAAAGATATTTCAGAGGACTCGGAATTTTGGAAAAATTACTGTGGAAATAGCTTCTTTTTTTAGTGATATGGTCTGTAAAAGCACGGATATGCAGACAAAAGCGCTACGAGCGTTGGGTGGTAGCGAGTAAAATTTTTCCGTAATTCTGCGACCTAGTCTTGGCGCGTAAGCAGTGAGCTATAGTTTGTCGATGTCCTCGAACGCACTGCGGGAAGCAGCACTAAATGCCATGAAGGAAAACTTGCAGTGATCGAGAGTGATGTGAAGTGAGTGAAGAAAAATGAAAACGAGCAAGAGCGGGAGTTGACGAAGGTAGAAGGTGGTGGTATAAAAAAACCAAGCCTCAGATTTGATCGTCCCAAGGCTTGGTTTCTGAAATTAATAGCTAGCACTCAGTCCTTCTACCCCTCCCCAGAGGGAACCTGATTCCGTGCTACAACGACAAGGTGTCGCTATGTTTAAGATAGAAGATTTGGTTGAAATTGTCAAATCGGAGGCCGATTACCACCGCGAATTATCTCAGCGTTTGCAGCATGAAGGTGGTGACCGCTCGCAATTTTATAAGCACCAACATCTCTCTATGGCCATGGCCGAAGTTTGCAAATTGTTGCAAGCGCAGTCTGATGGAAGCACAGTGAATAGTACAGGTAATGCTGCTCAGTCGAGTTTTGGTGCAAAAGATATCTCGGAAGCGCCTTTCGCTCCTAAGAGTGAAAATATCCAAAGCCTTCAGGAAGAAATACTGTCGTACCTAGAAAACGTTGAACAATTCAACGGGGTGGATCCTTTTGACCTCAATTTGCCAGAGGTTAATCGGCTGGATGCTCTGATTGTCTATTTGATGTCTGATGGGCGTCAGCGCAATGGTAAGGCTATCAAAGCGGAGGTGGAAAGGATACTTTCCGATGAAAGTTTCGATGATGCCATGATATCTCGACGCGTCTATTCTCTGGACCATAAAAAGGGAATTCTAGAGAAGCAGTCGATGCGCGGATACTACAAAATCAAAAGTAAGTATTCAAAGAAAAGTATTTCGGAAGAAAAATCTGGAGTCTTTTCCTAAGAAAAAGCCCCTTACCAATGCAATGGAAAGGGGCTTGGTGCGTATGTGAAGCGGTACGTATACCAACAAAAACAATGCACACATCAACTACTACGATAATTGTTTTTGTACATTTTGTAAAGCCGCTCCTAAATTTAGGTGAAGGTCACTATTATGTCTTTTCTAGACAAAAAAGTGGTGCCGGTGCGCGCTTACACTCGATTCCGCTTCAAGCGTTTCGAGAAGGTTGTACGCCATCGTCGTAGTCTGCCGAAGCGATAGTCGGTAAAACGGACTCAGCACTAGCTGTGGGTGCCCGGATCGGGCGCCCACTTTTACTCTGATTCTAATGCATAAATTGCTCAGGCCTGACCGGCAGGTTCGAGCATCGCGTGCATCAGGGCTTCGTCCGGGGTTTTCCCCTGGCCAAGGACAAAGTTAAACGCCGGGAAGAAACGTTCGCATTCCGAAAGGGCGATATCGATCAGTTCTTCAAACTGTTCGACCATCGGTGGGACATCGCCGCCAAACAGCAGGGTGTGGCGGAACAGCGGCATGTTTTCTTCCAGCCACAGACCGAAATGCCCGATCCAGAGTTGCTCGTTGCATTTGGCAACCAGTTCATAGATGCGCGGGCGCAGCGGTTCGGGCACGAACAGATCAAAGCAGCACGCGATATGAAGCGCCTCGGCATCTTCACGCCAGGTGAAATAGACCAGATAGGTGCACCAGTGGGCCGGAATTTCGACCACAATCTCATCCGAGCTGCGGCGTTCCAGATGCCACTGGTTGGTGCGGGCGATATCCTCGACCAGGATCAGCGGGTTTTCATCGCCGATGTCGCCGATATCTTCCATTTGGTCGTTCATTAATACCCAGCCTGTTCAAGCATGTGCGAAAGGGCGCGCACTATATGCCGGTGAACGCTTTGTTTCAACCGCTGCTGCGCGCAGGACAGCAATGAATATTCGGATCATTGTCACCCGGCCTGTTGGCCCGGTCTCTTTTCCCGGTCTATCTGATCGACCGTCAAGCGGCCCTGCTTGTGACAGCAAATATTGGCGCAGGCGCATAAAACGCCCGCGTCATTTCGCATATATGGGAATTATATGGGGATAGTTGCCCCGATCAGGCGTCTTTTTTTGCCGCCGTTTTGGGGGCGGCTTTGGTCGTGCTGCGTTTGGCGGCCGGCTTCTTGGCCGGCTCAGCTGCATCAAGACGCTTTTCAAGATCGGCAATCTTGGCTTCGAGCGCATCGATGCGCTCGGCGGCACGCACAGCAACATCGTGCACGACGTCATATTCCTCGCGGGTGACCAGATCCATGTTGAGCAGGATCTTTTCAAACTGCTGGCGGATCATGGCATCTACTTCGCCTTTGACACCGGTCATGGTGCCCAATGCGGAATTGGTGACACGGGTCAGGTCATCGAGAATGCGGTTGTTGATCTGCATAGTGGTCTCCGGCTTTTTTAAACTGTTGTTGGGCATAATATGGCGCATCATCGGCTCAGGGCAAGCCGCACGTCATGAAGCGGACGTGACGATAGCGTTATTTTGCATGGCTTTTCTTGCTCCAGATCAGGGGCGGTCTTATAAAGTGTCGACAAACGTGATCAGTCGCCTTGGCCCATCGGGGCAGGGCGGCCCCGTCAGGAGAATGCAATGCTTATCGTCACTGGTGGTGCCGGGTTTATCGGTTCCAATATTGTTGCTGCCCTTGAAGAGCGCGGCGAAACCGACATTGTTGTCGTTGATCGCCTGCGCGATGGCATCAAATGGAAAAACATCGCCAAGCGGAACCTGCGTGACATTGTTCATCCCGATGAACTGCCGCATTTCCTTGAAGAGCATGCCGGCAATGTCGAGGCGATTTTCCATATGGGCGCGATTTCCGCGACCACGGAAACCGATGCCGACAAGATCGTCGTCAACAACCTGAAACTGACGGCCTGGCTGTGGGAATGGTGTTCGCGCCA
>NZ_DCAO01000065.1:21538-24222 GCF_002311515.1 Thalassospira sp. UBA1131 | reverse complement strand
CCCGAACGAGTACCACAAGGGCGGCATGCGGTCCGTGGTGTCGCAGCTGTTTGACAAGCTTTCGGCGGGCGAAACCGCGACGCTGTTTAAATCGCATCATCCCGATTATGAAGATGGCGGCCAGTTGCGTGACTTCGTCTGGGTCGGTGATGTGGTCGACATCATCATGTGGCTTTATGACAACCCGCAGGTCAGCGATCTTTTCAATATCGGCACCGGCAAGGCGCGCAGCTTCAAGGATCTGGCACTGGCAGTGTTTAGCGCCATGGGCAAGGAGCCCGATATCAAGTTCGTGCCGACCCCTGAGTCGATCCGCGACAAGTACCAGTATTTCACCGAAGCCAATATGACCAAGCTGCGCGAAGCGGGCTATGGCAAGGAAATGACATCGCTTGAAGAAGGCGTGCGGTCCTATGTGCAGGATTATCTTGCGACCGAGGATCCGTTCCGCTGAGTATCGCCTGCAGGGATCGGGGTGGGTTTGCCATGATGCTGCCCAACTCCTTTGCGACCTCAGAGCAGCCTTATGCCTTATCATCAAACCCAATCTGCTGATCCGGAGTATTCCAGATGCTGAGCCTTGCCTTTCCGGCGATAGACCCGATTGCGATTTCCATCGGCCCGATTGCCATTCGCTGGTATGCGCTGGCTTATATTGCCGGTCTGCTGTTGGGCTGGAAATATGTGGTCTATTACTGCACCAAAACGCCCAACATCATGAGCAAACGCGATGTTGATGACTTGCTGTTCTGGGCAACGCTTGGCGTGATCCTTGGCGGGCGGTTGGGCTATATCCTGTTTTACAATCTGGATTATTATCTGGATAACCCGGCCAATATCCTGAAGGTCTGGCAGGGCGGTATGGCATTCCATGGCGGGTTCATGGGCGTGATTGTTGCGATCATTCTGTTTGCCAGAAAGCGCAATATTTCCATTCTTGCCGTGCTGGATGCCGCCGCAGTGGCGACCCCGATTGGTTTGTTCTTTGGCCGGATCGCCAATTTCATCAATGGCGAATTGTATGGCCGCACCACCGATGTTGCGTGGGGCTTTGTATTCCCCAATGGCGGGCCGGAGCCGCGCCATCCAAGCCAGCTTTATGAAGCAGCGCTTGAAGGTCTGATCCTGTTTGTTGTGCTGTTTATCCTGTCGCGCAAGGCGTTCGTGCGCCATCGTCCGGGGATCCTTGGCGGCACGTTTGTCGCAGGTTATGGCATTTCGCGCATCATCGTCGAATTCTTCCGCCAGCCTGATGCGCAGCTTGGTTACCTTGCCGGCGGCATCACCATGGGGCAGGTTCTGTCGATCCCGATGGTGCTGGCCGGGGTTGGCTGCATTGTCTATGCGCTTAAATCCAAACCGATTGAAACCCGCATTCACCCCAAAGAAGCCGAAAACGCGTAATTATGACTTCTGCTACCGACAGCCCGCTTTTGGCCCATATCAAACGCCGGATCAATGTATCGGGCCCGATCACCATTGCCGATTTCATGACCGAGGCACTGGCCCATCCCGAGCATGGCTATTACCGCAAGCAGGACCCGTTCGGGCGCGCTGGTGATTTTATCACGGCACCGGAAGTCAGCCAGATGTTCGGCGAGTTGATCGGGCTTTGGGCGGCGGTCACCTGGCAACAGATGGGCAGCCCGCCAAAAATCGATCTGATCGAATTGGGGCCGGGGCGCGGAACATTGATGTCAGACGCGCTGCGTGCGGTGCGCAATGTGCCGGGCATTGGCGATGCATTGACCGTGCGTTTTGTCGAAACCAGCCCGGTTTTGCGGACCCATCAACAAACATCGATCATGGCGTACGGCATTCCGGCCACTTGGCATGAAACGTTTGATGACATTCCGACGCGTGCCAACGTTCCGGCGATTGTGATCGGCAACGAGTTCTTTGATGCGTTGCCAATCCGTCAGTTCGAGCGCGGCGAGAAAGGCTGGGCCGAGCGTTTGGTCGGACTTGATGCCAAAACCGGCGAACTTGGTTTTGTCCGAGGTGCTGAAACGCCGATCACGGATGCGCTGATCCCGGTCACCATGCGCGGGGCCGCAAAAAAGGGTGATATCTTTGAAAGCTGTGCGCCCGCAATTGCCATTGCCGATCAAATCGCCCGGCGTCTGAACAAGACGGGTGGCGGGGCGCTGTTTATTGATTACGGCCATCCCGGCAGCGCGTTTGGCGATACTTTCCAGGCGCTCAAGGGCCATGAATATCATCCGGTTCTGAGCGATCCGGGCGATGCCGATCTGACCGCGCATGTTGATTTTGCCGCCATCGGGCGGGCGATGAACGAGGCGGGTGCGCGTACCGGTGCGGTTCTAACCCAAGGGACGTTTTTGCGGATGCTGGGCATTGAACAGCGGGCCGAGCATTTGAAAACCAGTGCCGATGATGCCCAGAAAACTGCGATTGATCAGGCGTTGTCGCGGTTGATTGATGCCGGTCAGATGGGAACGCTTTTTAAAGTTCTGATCGCGTATGGTCGCGATACCACCCCGCCGCCTTGCGTCAGTGGCGTGGCGGGCTAAATTGATTGCGACCGGAACGGTTTTGGGAACGGAGCAGGCCAGCATGACACATCCGATCAGCCAGGTTACCAACGGGATCGAACGCAGCAGCAACGGGCTGACCTGGTTTGAAGCCGGGAACCTGTCGGACAAGGACGGCCTGCGCCACGG
>NZ_DCAO01000065.1:8617-21426 GCF_002311515.1 Thalassospira sp. UBA1131 | reverse complement strand
ACCAGCCCTGATCGTCTGACCACGGTGTATCAGGTGCATGGCATTGATGTGGCCGTTCTGGATAAACCGCTGTCGCGTGACGAGGCACCAAAGGCCGATGCGATGGTCACAGATCGCCCGAACATCATGCTGGGTATTCTGACTGCTGATTGCACGCCGGTTCTGTTTCATGATCCGGTTGCCGGTGTGATCGGGGCCTGTCATTCCGGCTGGCGCGGATCGCATGGCGGTGTATCGGCCAGCACGGTGGATGCGATGGAAAAACTGGGTGCCAAGCGAGAAAACATTCACGCCGCTGTTGGGCCATGCATTGCGCGCAAATCCTATGAGGTTGACGGCGCGTTTCGCGATACCATCCTTGCCGGACCGGAAGGCCAGGAAGACCTGTTTGATCCGTCGTCGCGCGACGGGCATTTCATGTTTGATCTGCCGGAATATGTCCGGCGCCGGACGATTGCCACCGGGGTTGCCTCGGTCGAGCTTGTGGCGCGCGATACACTGGCCGAGGAAGATCTTTTTTACAGTTATCGCCGCACGACGCTTCGCAAGGAGCCCGATTACGGTCGGCAGCTTTCGGCGATCATGTTGACAGAGGCGTAGGGTCCAAACTCATTCAAATGATCGATCCGGCAACGGATATGAGAGAAAAAGCAAGGAAAAGCCCGCAGATTGGGGTGATCCCCAATCAAGGAATTTGACGCAGAGGCTTTCTCTCATATCCGTTGTCCTTAGGATCACCCGGATTTGTACGGGCTACTTTGTCGCAAAACCTTGAAAGATGCATATCTTCCTGCGATTTTGCTTCGCATATCCGCACAAATCCGGGAGACCGGAACGGTCATTTGAATTAGTTTGGACCCTAGGGTGCTTATGCGGACCCCGGGGGATATGCCATGCCACATCTGATAATGCTTTTTTTCTTTATGATCATCGCGACCATGGTTGGTTGTGTGATCATGTGATGGCGTAAATCCCGTTTTAGAAGTGCCCCTATGAAGTCTTTCCTGCGTTCTGTTGTTTTGGTTATTGGTCTGGCTGGATTGCTTGCGGCCTGTGGCGATTTGCCGCGCCCGTTCGAGGGGGCGGGTCGGGCCGGTGATCCGGCATTGCTTGAGCTGCGTGATACCGGCACCGTGCGCGTGGAAAATACCGAAGATCTTCCCGAAGGGGCATCGGCCCATCTGGCGCGTGCGATGGCGCGTGCCCTTCGTCTGCGTGATATTCCGGCCTATAGCGAATCTGATACGGGCGGGGATTACATCCTGCGCCCGAATGTTCAGGCCAGCCTCAGTGATACCGGTGCCGATCTTGATATCACCTGGGTTCTGATGCGCCCGGATGGTCTTGCGATTGATACCACCCGGTCGACTGGCGAACTGGCCGCCGATCAGTGGTTTGCCGATCAACCCACCGGGCCCGAGGAAAGCAACCTCGCCATCCCGAAGGAGCTGGTTGATAAAGTCCGCGAACTTGAAGGCAAGGCCGAGGACCCGGTGGCGAAAACCTATGAAGGGCTGGTCGCGCAACCCGCCGATCAGATTGCCTTCATGATTACCGGCGATCGGTCTTCGTTGCGGGCAGCGCCTTTGATGAAGGTCGCCCTGATTGATTTTGCCGGTGCGCCGGGCGATGGCAATACAGCCTTGGCACGGTCGGCCGGGGCATTATTGAAGGCACGCGGGATCACGGTCGATAACCGCGAGATGGATGAAAACAGTGTCATCCTGTCTGCCACCATTGATGTCAGCCCGGTCGAGGAAGAAACCACCACACCGCTGGATCGTGTATCGATTGAATGGATCATCATGGAAGTCGATGGCACGGAACTGGGTCAGATGAACCAGAACAATGTCGTCCCGCGCGGTCAGCTTGATGAAAGATGGGGGTCGGTGGCGTCCCTTGCCGCCCAGGCGGCGGTTGAAACCCTTGAAGGTGTTCTGGGACAGATCGCAACCAGCAAGAAGCTTCAACTGCGTCCCGATAACAGGACAGCTTTGGCGCGTTGATTGCCGTTGTGATCGGTGATGCCAGAGGCTGATGGGCCGGACATGCATGACTGCCTTGTCGTTATTCGGCATTGGGCCCATTTACAGACTGTTAACGGCTGGTTATAAAGCCGCCGCGATCTGCCGGTATGCAGAAGTGTCAGGATTTGGTCTTTGAGTGTCGTGAAGGCGTCGTTGATTGGTCGGGAAATTCCCAGTTTCCGGGCTGTTGAGCGGCAAGGGCAACAAAAGGCTAGGGACGGCTATCTGTTCGGATCGGAGTCGCGCGAGTTTTGTTTAGTTATTCGCTTTCCCGGCACCCATTAACCGAGGCCCCGATATGAAGATCCTCGCTGGTAACAGTAACCGCCCGTTGGCTGAGGCAATTGCTGACCATCTTAATCTGCCGCTTACCCGTGCAGATGTTAAGCGTTTCTCTGATGAGGAAATCTGGTGCGAAATACAGGAAAACGTCCGCGGTGAGGACGTTTTTGTCATTCAGAGCACCTCTTATCCCGCAAACGACAACCTGATGGAACTGCTGGTGATGCTTGATGCGCTGCGCCGCGGTTCGGCACGTCGTATCACGGCTGTTATGCCGTATTTCGGCTATGCTCGTCAGGACCGTAAATCGGGCCCCCGTACCCCGATTTCGGCGAAGCTGGTTGCCAACCTGATCACGGTTGCCGGTGCAGACCGCGTTCTGACCATGGATCTCCATGCCGGTCAGATTCAGGGCTTCTTTGATATTCCGCTTGATAACCTGTTTGCATCGCCGGTGCTGACCAGCGACATCCGCAACAAGCTTGACGGCCAGAAGCTGGTCATCGTCAGCCCGGACGTTGGCGGTGTGGCGCGTGCGCGTTCGGTTGCAAAACGTCTTGATGCGGAACTGGCCATCATCGACAAACGTCGTCCGCAGGCCGGTGTTTCCGAAGTCATGAACGTCATTGGTGACGTCAAGGACGCGGCATGCATCCTGGTCGATGACATCGTTGATTCCGCTGGCACGCTTTGCAATGCGGCCGGTGCGCTGAAAGAACGCGGTGCATCGTCGGTTGCGGCCTATGTTTCGCATGGTGTTCTGTCGGGTCCGGCGGTTGAGCGTATTGCCAACTCCCCGATGACCGAAGTTGTGACCAGTGACTCGATCAAGGCATCCGATGCGGTGCGTGATTGTGGAAAAATCAGACAGCTTCCGATTGCACCGCTGATGGCAGAAGCCATCCGCCGCATTTCGGAAGAAAAATCTGTTTCCGTTCTTTTCGATTGAGGGTATAAGGCCCTCGCTGCGGTGGCACCCCTGGAGGCCACCGCACTTGTTTTCGCAGGCTTTCAGCGGTGATTCTCACCAACCTGCGGGGACAAACTACTTTTAGTTCAAGGAGATTTTCCGATGGCAAATTCTGTTATCACTGCGGAAATCCGTGAACGGGCCGGAAAGGGGGCCGCCCGTGCCGTGCGTCGTGCCGGTATGGTCCCTGGTGTTATCTATGGTGCAAAACAGGAAGCTGTTCTGTTCCAGGTTGACCCGCGTCCGCTTTGGAAACTTCTGCATGCGCCGGGCTTCTATTCCCACGTTCTGACCGTTCAGGTTGGCAAAGAGAAATACGAAGTTCTGCCGCGCGACGTTCAGTTCGACAAAGTATCTGACGAAATTCTGCACGTTGACTTCCTGCGCTTCTCCAAAGGCCAGACGATCAACGTTGAAGTTCCGGTTCGCTTCGTAAACGAAGAGAAATCCCCGGGCCTCAAAAAAGGCGGTGTTCTGAACATCGTTCGTCACGACGTCGAAGTTCTTTGCGCACCGTCTGCAATTCCGGAAGAACTGGTCTTTGACCTGACCGGTGTTGAAGTTGGTGACTCGATCCACATTTCGGCGATCAAACTGCCGAAAGGTGTCGAGCTTACGATTACCGATCGTGACTTCACGGTCGCAACCGTTGCTGCGCCGTCTGCTCTGCGTTCGGAAGAGAACGAATCTTCTGACGAAGAAGGCGAAGAAGAAGCAGCGACCGAAGAATAAGATCGAGGTCTTACGATGTTTCTGGTGGTTGGATTGGGAAACCCGGGATCGGGATATGCCGCCAATCGTCACAACATTGGCTTCATGGCGGCGGACGAACTCGTCCGCCGCTATTCTTTTGGTCCCTGGCGCAAGAAATTCCAGGGCCAGATTTCCGAAGGTGAATTGAACGGCCAAAAGGTTCTGGTTCTGAAACCGGAAACCTTCATGAACCTTTCGGGGCAAAGCGTTGGCGAAGTGCTGCGCTTTTACAAGATTCCGGTCGAAGACGTTATTGTCCTGCATGATGAGCTGGACCTGCCACCGGGCAAGCTGCGCGTCAAACGCGGCGGCGGCCATGGCGGCCATAACGGTTTGCGATCGATTGACGCCCATTGTGGCAAGGAATATCGCCGCGTTCGTTTGGGCATTGGTCATCCGGGGGAAAAGTCCCGCGTGCATGGTCATGTTCTTGGGGATTTCTCCAAGGCCGAACAGGATGGCTGGCTGATGACGCTTCTGGATGCGGTGGCCGCCGAATTCGGACGCCTGACCAAGGGCGATGATGGCGGCTTTATGAGCAAGGTTTCCGCCATTGTTTCACCGCCCAAGCCAAAGGCGCCGAAAAAAGACAAACCGGCCGCCGACAAGGGCGAGAAGAACAAAGATGCATCAACCGAGCCGCAGGCAGGTGAAGGCATCAATGATCTTTCAGGGGCGGCAAAGGTGCGGCTTGAGCGCGCCGATACCCCGGTAAGTAATGCAGCCTCGGCCATGGCCGAAGCGCTTGCCAAGGCATTTGGCAAAAAGAAATAGTCTGGTTCGCACATACGCAAACCGATCCTGATAAACAGAAATTCAAGTGACGGAGCCCGGAAAGATGGGATTCAAATGCGGTATTGTCGGTCTGCCCAACGTTGGTAAATCGACCCTTTTTAACGCCCTGACCCAGACGGCAGCAGCCGAGGCAGCAAACTTCCCGTTCTGCACGATTGAGCCCAATACCGGTCGTGTCAGCGTTCCGGACGAGCGCCTTGACAAGATCGCGGCGATCGCAAATTCGGCCAACATCATTCCGACGCAGTTGGAATTTGTTGATATTGCCGGTCTGGTCCGTGGTGCATCGAAGGGCGAGGGTCTTGGCAACCAGTTCCTTGCCAACATTCGTGAAACCGATGCTATCGTTCACGTGCTGCGCTGTTTCGAAGATGACGACATCACCCATGTCGACAACTCGGTCGATCCGGTCCGTGATGCGGAAACCATCGAAACCGAACTGATGCTTGCCGATATGGAAAGCCTGGAAAAACGTATTCCGGGTCTGCAGAAAAAGGCGCGTTCGAACGACAAGGACGCCAAGCTGGCGATGGATCTGATCGAACGCGCGCTTGAAGTGCTGCGTGAAGGCAAACCGGCCCGCGTGGTCGAGATTGACGGCGAAGACGAAGCCAAGGCGTTCCGTATGCTGCAGCTTCTGACCAGCAAACCGATCCTTTATGTTTGCAACGTCGATGAAGACAGTGCGGCGGAAGGCAACGAACTTTCGGCCAAGGTTGCCGCCATGGCCGAAGCACAGGGTGCACGTTCGGTGGTGATTTCTGCGGCCATCGAGGCCGAAGTTGCCCTGCTTGACAGTGCTGAAGACAAGAAAGAGTTCCTTGAAGGTCTTGGTCTTTCGGAAACGGGCCTCGCGCGCATCATCCGCGAAGGCTACAAGCTGCTTAATCTTCTGACCTTCTTTACAGTCGGTCCGAAAGAGGCCCGCGCATGGACGGTGTTCAAGGGCGCAACGGCGCCGAACGCGGCCGGTGTCATTCACACCGATTTCGAGCGCGGCTTCATTAAAGCCGAAACCATCGCCTATGACGATTTCATCGAATTTAACGGTGAAGCGCGCGCGCGCGATGCCGGCAAGCTGCGTCAGGAAGGCAAGACCTATATCGTCAAGGATGGCGATATCTTCCACTTCAAATTCAACGTCTAAGCACCCGCTTTTTCGGAAACATTCCAAAGGCCACCGTAAATTGCGCGGTGGCCTTTTGTTTTGGTCGGGTTGTTTTGGTGACGCGGGGCTTGTCAAAACGGCGTGGTGCAGTCTACCTTCGCTAATGCAGCAATGAGGACCGCATGAACGATCTGAGCCCGAAAAACCGCATTTTACTTGTTTTCAACTCTGCCACCGGACAGCCGGGGCGGTTGGGAACGGTGATGCGTCGCTACGGGTTTGAGTTCGATATTCGCCGTCCCGGTGAAGGGGATCCGCTGCCGACCGATCTTGGCAAATATCATCTGGTGGTCGTGTTTGGCGGCCCGATGAGTGCCAATGATGATCATCTGGATAATGTGCGTGCGATCATGAACTGGCTGCCGCATGTGGTAGCCAGTGATGCGATGTATCTGGGCATTTGCCTTGGCGCACAGATGATGGCGCGCCATCTTGGTGCGGATGTTGTGCCCCATCCCGAAGGCATGACCGAAATCGGTTATTACCCGGTGCAGGCGACAGAAGCAGGCGAACACCTGTTTCCCGATGAACTGATGGTTTATCACTGGCACAGTGAAGGGTTTGGCGTTCCCGACGGGGCGGAATTGATTGCGACCGGCCCGACATTTCCCCATCAGGCCTATCACATTGACGAGCGCATCTGGGGCATTCAGTTCCACCCCGAGGTGGATGACGAAGCCCATGAACGCTGGCTTTCGAATGCGGCCGACAAGACCGACCGCCCGAACGCACAATGCCCCGATACCCAGCGTGCCGGGCGGGCGAAATATGATGCGGCTTTCGGGGCGTGGTTTGAGCGCTTTGCCGAGAAGGTTCTGGTCAAGAACCACATGTCCTGCGATGTCAGGCAGAGCAGCTAACGGTTGATGGTTAGACTGCCAACAAATCTGCGCGTGCTTCCGACAGCCAGTTTTCGATGGCTTGAGTGTTAAGGGCGAGCGCATCGGCATAGCCGCCATGGAAAGCGTCCCACGCATCGCGATATTCATCGCGCACCCCGACCAAAACCGGAATTTCCAGATCGAGCGCGCGTGAAATCACATCACGCAGGCCGCGGCCCTCGGCCTCGCTTCGGCCAAAGCGGGCAATGATCAGAATATCGGATCCGGCTTCGACATCGCGGGCAAGCTGGGCGGCCAAGGTCGAAAGCGCATCTCCATCCAGCTTGCAGCCCTTGGCCATTTTGCCACGGTTTTTCGTGATTGGCATTTCATCGCCACTGCGCAGATTGCGGACATGCACCAGGGTGCCGCAATCGGCATCCTTGCGGCGTTTTTGAACGTATCCGGCAACCGACTTGCCGTTTGCCAACATGGTGTTGGCAATCCCGGCCAGAAGATCATCAATCGGGTTTTTGGGCTGAAAGGCAATACCGGCCAGCATGGATCAGAACCGGTCAATCACGGTAACGCCGGTCGAGGAGAAGCTGTCCATATTCATAAGTGCGGTTGCGCCTTCGGCAAGGGTGACGCGATCAGCAATCAGCTTTTGCGGCGCAAGCTTGCCAGACAGGATCATGTCGAGCATCGCGTCATAGCGAAATGCCTGCATGCCGTGACTGCCCAGAATTTCAAGTTCATGGGCAACGACGCGATCCATCGGCACCTTGGCATGGGCATGATCACCGGTCATCAGCCCGATTTGAATATGTTTGCCGCGCTTGCGCAAAGATGCGACCGAGTTAAAGCAGGTCACAGCACTTCCAAGTGCATCGACCGACACATGCGCACCACCCCGGGTGATGTCCTTGATCGCAGCCGGGATGTCATCGATTGAGCGCGCATTTAACACCGCATTGGCGCCGATTTCCTTGGCGAAGTCGAGCTTGGCATCATCAATATCGACCGCGATGACATAGGCACCGGCGGCCGCCGCAATCATGATCGCCGACAGACCAACACCGCCAGCACCATGGACGGCGACGATTTGACCGGCAGAAACCTTGCCTTGATCAATCACGCCGCGGAAGCTGGTGGCAAAGCGACAGCCGAGGCTTGCGGCGGTTGCGAAATCCATTTCATCGGGCAGGCGGACAAGGTTGGTATCGGCGTAATCAATCGCGACATATTCGGCAAAGCTGCCCCAGCCGGTAAAGCCTGGTTGGAATTGATGATCGCAAACCTGATGATTGCCACTATGGCATTCAGGGCAATGACCGCAGCCCGACACGAACGGCACGGTGACACGATCACCTTCCTGCCAGCGTTTGATGTCCTTGCCGACCGCAACGATGGTACCGGCAAACTCATGGCCCGGCACATGGGGAACCTGAACATCGGAATCATGGCCCATCCAGCCATGCCAGTCACTACGACACAGGCCGGTGGCCTCGACCTTGATGACCACACCGCCATTTTGCGGAGTCGGGTCGGCGACATTCTGAACCTCGATCGGGCCCTGATAGTCGGTGAAGTAGGCTGCGCGCATGACGGTATCCTCCTGGGACGATATTTTTTCTTTGGCCTAAGTATCGTCCTTGTTGCGGTCCGGATGCAAGCGGACAACTTTCGGGACGCCAACCGATGGTTTGGATTTTGGTTTTGGTGACGATTTTGGCTGATAGCGGCCCCATGGGGATGCATCGCGCTCCTCGCCCTCTTTCCCCCAGGGCCCGCGCTGATCACGGCGCATATTGGCACGTTTGGCGGCGCGCTCTGCCTCGTAGGCCGCCGCCCAGGGCGGGATGTTCGATGTGCTGCCACGCGTTTTACGACCAGGACGATAGATGCCAAAGGCTGGTGCGGGGGAACCATCATGCCACAGTGGCACATTGCGGTGCTTGAAGAGCGGGATCAGGGCGACGCCTGCGACAAAGCCTGCGATATGGGCAACCCATGCAATGCCGCCGCCAGCACCACTGCCGAAATTGATCACCTGAGTGATAAACCAGAAGCCAAGCACGACCACGGCCGGGACATAAAAGATAAACACCCAGAAGAACCACACCAGCACGCGTGCCTTGGGATAAAGCAGGAAATAGGCGCCCAGCACTCCGGCAAGCGCACCGGATGCCCCGATCATCGGAATTTCCGACTGGGTATCAAGCAACCCGTGCCCAAGGGCGGCGGCAACGCCACAGGCAAGATAAAAGATCAGAAAGCGGAAATGCCCCATCGAATCTTCGACATTATTCCCGAAGATCCAGAGATACAGCATATTGCCGCCCAGATGCATCCAGCCGCCATGCATGAACATGGCCGAAAAGATCGACAGGAACCCGAAACCGGCCGGGAAGGGCGAAAAGCCCGGTGGCAGTTCGGCATGACCAAACAGCACGGCCGGGATCGCACCATATTGCAGGTTCACAAGAATGGCTGCGCGCGGATCAAGGGTAACGGTCCCCAGAAACACCACGACATTGATCGCAATGATCGCGTAGGTGACCCATGGCGTGATGGTGGTCGGGTTGTTGTCCTTGATCGGCAGCATTGGCTATGTCTGTTGTCTGTGTCCTAAGTGGTACGGCGGGCAACGGGCTGCCGATCAGGCGACGACGGCCTGATCGCGCGGGGCAAGGCGATCGCGCAGGTAGGCTGCGAGCTGGCGATATTCCAGCTTGCGGGCCGAACTGCGGCGCCAGACCATGCCGATGCGCCGGATCGGCACCGGATTTTCAAACGGAACGATCTTAAGCAGATCCGGCCGACGGGCTTCGACTTCAAGCGACATTTCCGGCAACAGTGTGGCACCGATGCCGGCCCCGACCATCTGAACCAGTGTCGACAGACTGTTGGCCTGGAAATCAGCCGACTTGTTCCAGCCCGCCTTCTGACAGACTTCAAGCGCCTGATCGCGCAGACAGTGGCCGTCTTCAAGCAGCAGAAGCTTTTCATCCTTGATGTCGCTGATTTCGAGATACTTTTTGTGCGTCAGCGGATTGTTCGGCGCACAGGCAAAGACAAAGCGGTCCTCGAAAAGTTCGAACTCTTCAAGCCAGTTTTCATCAATCGGAAGCGCGATCAGGGCAAGGTCGAGTTTGCCGGCCATCAGAAGTTCCACCAGCTTGGCGGTTTGGTCTTCGCGCAGAAGCGGCTGCAATTTCGGGAAGCCCGCCTTGAGTGCGGCCATCACATCGGGCAACAGATAGGGGCCGATGGTCGGGATGACACCGATATGGATCGGGCCCGAAAGCGGGTCAGAGGCGGCCTGCGCCATGGTGGTCAGTTCATCGACTTCCTGAAGGATATTTCGCGCCCGCGAGACGACCTCTTCACCGAGTGGAGTCATCAGGACCTGACGCTTGTTGCGTTCGACCAGTTGGGCACCCAGAAGGTTCTCAAGCTCGCTTATCGCAGCCGACAAACTTGGCTGCGTAATGAAGCAAGTCTCTGCAGCGCGGCCAAAATGTCCGGTTTCGGACAGCGCAACAAGGTATTTGAGCTGCTTGATGCTTGGTTGGGCAGCCATAAATTTTTCCTATCAAGAATCCAAGTTTTATCTATTTGTCTTAGGTAATGCATTTCTCTACAAATCGCTAGCAAGCAGTGCATTTTTTGCAACTGCACACAAAAGTTTTTGCGGCCTGTCGGGGGCCGCTCGTTGTTTTTACAAACTGGGTTAGGAGTAACCATAATGCTTACCGTTGGTGATACGCTTCCAGAATTCAATCTTACCGGCGTTTCGGGCAAAACCCCGGACAGCTTCGCACCGGTTACCGACAAGTCCTATGAAGGCAAATGGAAGATCCTGTTCTTCTGGCCGAAAGACTTCACCTTTGTTTGCCCGACCGAGATCGTTGGTTACGGCGAACTGAATGGTGATTTCGAAGACCGTGACGCGGTTCTTCTGGGTTGCTCGACCGACACCGACTTCGTGCACGCTGCATGGCGTACCCACCACGAAGACCTGGGCGACAGCCCGTTCGTATGGCTGGCTGACGAGAAAAAAGAACTCTCGACCGCCCTTGGTGTTCTGGCGAAAGACGCCGGTGTTGCACTCCGCGCGACCTTCATCATCGACCCGGACAACATCATCCGTCACGTACAGGTCAACGACCTGAACGTTGGTCGTAACCCGCAGGAAGCGCTTCGTATTCTCGACGCTCTGCAGACCGACGAACTTTGCCCGTGCAACTGGAACCAGGGCGACGAAACCCTGTAAGTCCAGTCCGGACCTATTTGTGGGATCGGGCCTTGGCCCGGTCCCACATTTTAGCCTGTGACTTTTGCCGACTTGCGCATTGTGCGCCCTACCAAGTGCGGCACTGCCACGGCTGACAATCCCCCCCCATTCGTTATTGAATTACGCGTTTATCGTTTCAGACAGCTTCAGAGGATTTTTCCCATGACGTCGATCGTTGAAATCAAGGACTCCATGCCGGCCTATGCCAAGGACCTTAAGCTGAACCTTTCGAGCATGGCCAACAATCCGGGCATGACCGACCAGCAGGTTTATGGCACTGCCCTTGCGTGTGCCTTTGCATCGCGCAACGCCAAACTGACCAAGGCCGTTGCCGCAGAAGCAAAAGAAAAACTGACGCCAGAAGCGATTGAAGCTGCCAAGGGTGCGGCTGCCATCATGGGCATGAACAACATCTATTACCGGTTCAATCACCTGGTATCGGATGAAGAATACAGCACCATGCCAGCCCGCCTGCGCATGAACATCATCGGCAAGCCGGGCATTGATAAGGCCGATTTCGAACTGTTTTCGATCGCGGTTTCGGCGATCAATGGTTGCGGCATGTGCATCGATTCCCATGACAAGGTGCTGAAAAATGCTGGCGTTAAAAAGGAAACCATCCAGAACGCCATCCGCATCGCATCGGTTATCCATGCGGTTGCGGTCGTGATTGATGCCGAGGATGCATTGGCCGAATAGCCGCCAAACATCTGCCATCAAGACAAAAAAAAGAGGGTGTCATTACGACGCCCTCTTTCAGTTTGTGTCCGGCAAGGACAGTTTATTTGGCTTTACGTCTGTTGCGCAGGCCGACGATGACAGGCAGTGCGACAATCAACACAGCCATCACATACAGACCAATGCTTTCCCAGCTTGAGACCAGGATCGACCAGTCCCCGCGCGAGATCGAAAGTGCACGGCGCAGGTTGTCTTCAAACAGGTGACCCAGCACGAAGCCCAGAATGATCGGGGCCAGCGAGAATTCCAGTTTGCGCAAGACCCAGCCGAAAATCCCGAATGCGATGATCAGGAACAGATCAAACGGGTTACCAACCACAGAATAGACGCCGATGAAGGCCAGAACCGCAATCAGCGGGCTGAGATATTTCTGCGGAATGGTCAGCATTCTGGCAAACAGACCCACCAGCGGCAGGTTGATTACCAAAAGCGCCAGGTTGCCGATATACATCGATGCAATCAGGCCCCAGGCGATTTCCGGGCGCTGTTCAAACATCAGCGGGCCAGGGGTGACGTTAAACAACATCAACGCACCGAGCAGAATAGCCGTCGTACCCGACCCCGGAATACCAAGCGTCAGCATCGGGACCATCGCGCCACCGGCCGCGGCATTGTTGCCAGATTCAGGTGCGGCCAGACCCCGCGGATCGCCGGTGCCGAATTTCTTGCGGTCTTCACCGGCCATACGCATTTCGGTGCCATAGGTCACAGCCGACGCAACAGATGCGCCAACACCGGGCAAAACGCCGATGACAAATCCGATGATCGAGGATCGCAACATGGTCCAGCGGATCTGCATCAGGTCTTTCCAACTGACAAAGCTTTTGCCGATCGGAAGCAGCTTCAATTTGCCGGAAACCTGTTGTTCAACAAGGTGGATCAACTCCGCCATGCCAAAGAAACCGATCACGACAACAAGGAAGTCAAAGCCGGCAAGGATATCGGGAATGCCGCC
>NZ_DCAO01000065.1:7397-8540 GCF_002311515.1 Thalassospira sp. UBA1131 | reverse complement strand
GCCGCCCCCATCAGGGTTTTGACCTGGTTTTTGCCAACCAGCGAGGACAGGCTTGCGAAGGCAAAGACCATCAACGCGACATAGTCGGCTGGCGTAAAGGTCAGTGCGAATTTGGCGAGGAACGGGCCAAACAACGACATCAAGATCACGGCAACGGTGCCACCGACAAACGACGCAATAGCCGAGATTGACAGCGCACGTCCGGCTTCGCCACGTTTGGCCATCGGGTTGCCATCAAGCGTTGTCATGACAGCACCCGCATCGCCGGGCACATTCAAAAGAATCGACGAAATGCGCCCGCCATATTCCGCGCCATAATAGATGCCAGCAAGCAGGATCAGGGCCGATTCAGGTGGAAGGCCCAGGCTATAGGCGATGGGCAGCAGAATGGCGACACCGTTGATCGGACCAATACCGGGCAGCGCACCAATCAGCGTCCCGGCAAAACAGCCGATCAGGACGAGCAACAGGTTCAAAGGCATCAGTGCGACGCCAAAACCGCCGCTTAGGCCACTTAGAACTTCATTCATGGGGATAAACTCACAAAAGCGGTGCCAGCAGACCTTCTGGCAGGTTCAGGCCCAGCAAATAGTCACAAATGCCATATCCGAAGATGCCGGTCGCACATCCAAAGGCGACAGCATGCAGGCGGTTTGCACCCAGCATGACCGACAGCAGGCAGCAAAACAGCGCGGTCGAAATCACAAAACCGAGTGGTTGGTATAGTTCTGCGTAGCCTGCGAGCATCACAACCAGCATCAGCAAGCGAAACCAAACACTGCGACCCAGCGCAAACTGGATGTGATCCGGGCGCACAAGGACGTAGAGACTGCACAGCAGGAAGACAACAGCCAGCACCTGCGGCCACGTTTCAGGTCCAAGCGGGTCATACTGGAAAGGGGCCTTGATAACGAAAAAGGCGACATAGGTATAAATGCCGCCAGCGATCAGGGCGAACAGGGCAAAGAGGCGATCAGCCATCGGAGATCTCCGGCCTAGGGAACGCTAGAAAAACTGAAGGTCCCCCGTTCGGAAACGGGGGACCGACATGTTTGGCGATTACTGGATCAGGCCAGCTTCTTTTGCGATTTCGCGAAGCTTCTTGATGCGTTCCTTGACGTTGTCATCAAGGTCCTTGCCCGC
>NZ_DCAO01000065.1:3187-7235 GCF_002311515.1 Thalassospira sp. UBA1131 | reverse complement strand
TTTTTACCCATGTAGAAACCACGCATGATGGTCCATTCCGCGTCGTAACCAAGTTCCTTGGTGGTCGGAATGTCTGCAAACGGCTCGTCGAGGCGTTCCGGAGACATGACAGCGAGAACACGCAGCTCGCCGGTGCCAAGATGTGCGGTCATTTCACCGATATCACCGGTATAGACATCGATGCTGCCGCCCAGAAGACCGGTCAGGGCATCGCCGCCGCCATCATAGGCGACATAGATCATTTTGCGCGGATCACGATCGACAGACTTAAGAAGCAGGGCTGCTTTCATCCAGTCCTGCGAACCAACGGAACCACCGGCGCCAATTGCCAGGCTGCCTTCGTCTTCCTTGATCTTGTTCATCAGGTCATCAAGGGTTTTGTATTCGCTGTCTGCACGGACGATGACCGCACCGAAATCAGCACCAACAGTAGCAAGAAAACGAACGTCGTTTTCAGTCCACTCACCGTATTTACCCGTCGCGATGTTCAGAAGCGAACCCGACGAGAATGCAACGATGGCATTGGGATCATCAGTACGGGTGGTGTTGAAAAGGGTGATGGCAACCGCACCAATGCCGCCCGGCATAAAGGTCACCTGCATCGGGTCACCCAACTTGTCACCGACGCCAGCCTGGGCAACACGGCAAGTCAGGTCAAAACCGCCACCCGGCTTGGCCGGGGCAATGCATTCGGGTTTTTCAATGTCTGCGGCATGCGCGGTGCCAAAAAGGCAACCGGCCATGACAACGGAAGCTGCGAACAGCTTTTTCATAGTTGTATCCTCCCATTGGATTATTCTTTACGCGCATCAATGTTCGATCCGCATAACTGCTATACGCCACGAGACTGACATTGCCTTGACGGTATGCTGACGGGAGGCTGACTCCTTCCTGACTTGAAGCTGACATCGAGTGTAACAAATTGTAAGAAACCCAAAGCACGCCTAATATCCGGCCATGCGTATTCTTTTGATTGAAGATAATGAAACATTGGCGGAAACGATCATGGATCGTTTGCACGCGGATGGTCATGCCATCGATTGCGAGCATGATGGAGAGCTTGCGAACGATTTGCTGCGTCACAAGCAGTTCGATCTTGTTCTGATGGATGTCAATCTGCCGGGCCGTAGCGGGTTTGAAATTTTACGATCAATGCGTGCCCGCGGGGATGCCACCCCGGTCCTGATCCTGACAGCGCGGTCGGAAATCGATGACCGTTTGATCGGGCTTGATGGCGGTGCAGATGATTACATCGTCAAGCCGGTCGATCTGCGTGAACTTGCGGCACGCTGCCGCGCCCTTATCCGCCGCCGAAGCGGGGCGGCATCCAATGAATTTCGCGCCGGAAACCTTGTGTTTGATCGGGCATCAAAAGTCGCAACGATTGACGGTCGCGATATTGAATTGCGTAACCGCGAAGTACAGCTGCTTGAAATCTTCATCGGCAATCTGCAACGGGTTCTGACCAAGGAAGATCTGGCAGACAAGGTGTATTCGTTTGATGAAGCGCCGAGCATGAATGCGGTCGAGCAGATGGTCACCCGATTGCGCAAGAAATTGTCTGGTGGGCCGATTATCCTCAAGACCATTCGGGGGCTTGGGTATATTGCCCATATTGCGGATGAATAAGACGGCCAGACATCATTCTTTACGCCAGCGGCTTTTGACCAGCATGGCGGTTGGATTTGCGATCATTCTTGTCAGTATCGCGGTCGGGATCTGGAGTTATGCACGCGATGCGGCGAACCATTCCTATGACAGGCTTTTGAGTGGTGCGGCGTTTGCCATTCTGGAACGTACACTGGTGACGCCAACCGGGCCCAGTGTCGAAATTCCCTATTCGGCGCTGGAATTGATCGGTCTGGCCGAAAGTGACCGGGTTTTCTATCGTATTTTTACTGCCAATGGCAAAACCCTGACCGGGTCTGGGAATTTGCCACTGCCCGAGCAATATAAACCATCCGACCAGCCGGTATTTTTTGATACCCATTACAGCGGTGAAGACGTGCGCTTCCTGCTTCAGGGGCGGTTTCTTGCCGGAGCAGGGTATGGCGATTGGGTGGTTGTTCAGATCGGACAAACCCGAATTGCCAGAGACGCCTTTGCGCGCGAAATGATGATCAATGCGATTGCGTTACTGTTGTTGGTAACGGCCATTGGACTGGGATTTGTCTGGTTTGGGATTAACCGTGCGCTTTCGCCCCTGATCGGGATTGAACGCCAGTTGCGGCATCGCGAACCGACCGACTTTTCACCAATCGAGATCACGCCGCCGCGCGAAGTCGCCAGTCTGACCCGTTCGATCAATGGTTTGATCCTGCGCCACAAGAAAAGCCTTGATAATGCGCAGGCCTTTATCGCCGATGTGGCGCATCAAACCCGTACATCGCTTGGCGCGTTGCAAGGGTTGCTTGAAAGTGCAAGTCGCCAGTCGGACGCAGATCAGCAGCAGGCGCGTATCAAGCAGGCCGAAGAACAGGCGCAAAGAACCATTCGTCTGACCAACCAGCTGTTATCGCACGCGATGATCATTCATCGGGCAGACAATACACCATTGGCGCGCAAGGCTTTGGTTGATGTGGTGCGGACTGCCTTTGGCGACATCATTCGCGATTATCTTAAATATGATACGGAATTTTCCATCGAAAGTGACCTTGCCCCGGATGAGCAGGTGTTTGTGATGCTTGATGAAATTGGCATTCGCGAGGCGTTGCGCAATCTGGTGGATAACGCCATCAAACACGGAAAGGCACCGCATAAGATTGATATCCTGGTGCGCAAATCGGGTGAAAAATGTCACCTGATCGTTGATGACAACGGGCCGGGGATTGATGTCGGGAAACACGCATCCGTACTGGAACGGTTTTCAAGTCTGAGTACCGGTACCGGTCTTGGACTTGCCATCGTTAACGCAGTTGCCGAACGGCATCATGCGGAACTGATATTGGGGCAGTCGCCCGCTGGCGGGTTGCGTGTCGAAATGGTGTTTCCCGTGGTCGAAGGGGGGCAGGAATGACGGTATTTTTCGGACGCTTTTCGCGCGTTTGCGCGCAGGTCGCAGTTTTGGTTTTGGCGATGCTTTGGGGCACGCAGGCCCTTGCGCGTGTTCAGGTGCATGTCTGGTCGGCGACCGATACCTCGGCGGTGGAGCCCTTTATCAAGGTGTTTGAGACGAAATATCCCGACATTGACGTCGTTTATCGCGAGTTCAATACCAGCGAACTTTATCAGGTTGTCATGTACAATATTGATAACCCGAAAATGGAAGCCGATGTGATCATCAGCCCGGCGATGGATTTGCAGGTCAAGCTGGTCAATGAGGGGCTGGCCTATCGGTTCGAGCCGGAAAACGTCGATGCGATACCTAGTTGGGCCCAGTGGCGCAACGAACTTTACGGGTTTTCCTTTGAGCCGGCGGCACTTGTTTATAACAAGCAGGCGTTTGAAGGATTGGAGAGCCCGGTTTCCCATACGGATCTGTCCAATATGGTGCGCGACAATCCGGAATTGTTCAGCGGAAAGATTGGCACCTATGACATTCGCCAGTCGGGGATCGGATATTTCTTTGCCACTCAGGATGCCATTCAGAACAACCAGACATCACGTTTGACCGAAACATTCGGTCGTGCAGGCGCAAAGTTGTTTTGTTGTTCGTCGGAAATTCTCGACCGCGTTGCGACTGGGGAACTTGTACTTGGCTATAACGTGATTGGGTCCTATGCCATGGCCGCGGCACGGGAAAACCCGGATATCGGGGTTTATTTCCTGCGCGATTACACCATNNGGGCCGATGTCCGTCAATCATGTGACTGTGGGACACCTGCCCCAGCGATACCAGTCCACCCTGCCCCATCACCGACCCCTCCTCCACCGACCATTAACCGAGACCACAGCCTGGACAGCGACGNNTTATTTCCTGCGCGATTACACCATTACAATGAGCCGCACGGCCTTTGTACCCAAGACGTCCCGGGCCAAATATCAAGCGCAACTGTTCATCGACTTTTTGCTGTCGCGCGAAGGCCAGCAGGTTCTGGCAAACAATTCG
>NZ_DCAO01000065.1:2172-3032 GCF_002311515.1 Thalassospira sp. UBA1131 | reverse complement strand
TTTCAGGACGAGCTCAAGAAGAAGAGCTTCCTTGAAGATTGGGAATCTTCAATCTTGTGGAGTGGCGGCACAGCAAGCCCATCATCCGCAGCCCGATTAGATCCCAAATGCCGTAATATGACGAAAGGCCGTTTGATGCCTTAGCCATCGACACATTCGGCAAGGCCAAGATGATTGAGGCTGGCCTTGATCACCTGATCCGGTTGATCGAAATGGGGGATGTGGCCGCAATCCTTGATCAGCATTTTGGTCACCGGGCCGCCGGTATTTGCACAGATGGTATGGACCTGTTCGTCGCTGCCGAACTGGTCGTCATCGCCCTGAATGACCAGAAGCGGGCAGGTGATGTTGGCAAGCTCATCAACCATGTTCCAGTCACGGAATTCCGGTTGGCGCCAGGTATCGACCCAGGCGCTGAAGACATCATCCGTCTGGGCGAAGTGGTGGCGTTGCAGTTTGGTTTTCCAGTCGGTCTGGGCATAGATTTTGGCCGCCTCGGTAATGCCGGCAACCGTTACATCCTCGACAAAAACATGGGCGGCCTCGGAAATCACCGCCGTCACATTATCCGGGAAGCGTGCGGCATACTTAAGCGCAATGGTCGCCCCGTCGCTATGGCCAAACAGGATCGGTTTGGCGAGGCCCAGTTCGGTGATCAGGCCATGCAGATAGACATCGCTTTCGATGTTGTGGAAATCAATCGCGCGCGGAATATCACCAGTCGCGTGCGGATCGGATTTGCCATGGCCGCGCCGTTCATAGACAACCACCGGATGACGGGTCGCGGTCGCCAGTTTGGCCGGGAAATCCCGCCACATGCGGATCGTGCCAAGGGCCTCGTGCAGCATCAGGATGGTTGG
>NZ_DCAO01000065.1:0-2032 GCF_002311515.1 Thalassospira sp. UBA1131 | reverse complement strand
GTTCGGGTGATTTATCGGTAATTCGGTGCGCAATTGTTTAATTGTAATCATGGACAAAAAAACAGGGCCCGGCAAGTGCCGGACCCTGTTTGATATGATTTAATCCCGAAGATCGGGGCAGCAGACCTTATTTCAGGGCTGCGCACGCACGTTTGATGCGTTTGCAGGCTTCGGTCAGGGCATCATCCGAGGTCGCATAGGAAATGCGGAAATACGGTGCCAGACCGAATGCCGAACCCTGAACCGCCGCGACGCCTTCTGCCTCAAGCAGGTAGGTGACGAAGTCGGTGTCGGTTTCGATTTTCTTGCCATCCGGGGTGGTTTTGCCAATTGCGCCCGCACAGGACGGATAGACATAAAACGCACCTTCCGGGGTTTTGCACGACAGGCCTTCGCATTCGTTGAGCGCTGCAACAACAAGGTCACGACGCTTTTTGAACACTTCTGCGCGCTCTGCCAGGAAGTCCTGCGTACCGTTGAGCGCCTCGACCGAAGCCGCCTGGCTGATCGACGAGGTATGCGTGCTCGACTGCGACTGAACCTTGTTGATGGCCTTGATCAGCTCGACCGGGCCTGCGGCATAACCAAGGCGCCAGCCGGTCATGGCATAGGATTTCGACACACCGTTACAGGTCAGCGTGCGGTCTTTCAGCTTCGGCTCGACCTGGGCGATGGTGGTGAATTCGAAACCGTCATAGACAAGATGCTCATACATGTCGTCAGACATGATGTAGACGTTTTCATGTTTCAGAAGCACGTCGGCAAGCGCGCGCAGTTCGGCGCGCGAATAGGCCGCACCGGTCGGGTTCGACGGCGAGTTCAGAACAACCCATTTGGTTTTCGGCGTGATCGCGGCTTCAAGTTCGGCAGCGGTGATTTTGAAGTCGTTTTCTTCCTGGCATTCAACAATGACCGGGGTGCCTTCGGCCATCAGCGCCATGTCCGGATAGGATACCCAGTAAGGTGCCGGAATGACGACTTCGTCGCCCGGGTTCAGGGTCGCGAAGAACGCGTTGAACAGGGTCTGCTTGCCACCGCAACCGACGGTGATTTCGTCGATGGTGTATTCCAGATCGTTTTCACGCTTGAACTTTTCGACAATTGCCTTGCGAAGCTCCGGCGTGCCGGCGACCGGAGTGTATTTGGTCTTGCCAGCGTCAATCGCCGCTTTGGCAGCTTCTTTGATATTGTCGGGGGTATCGAAATCCGGCTCACCTGCGCCAAGTCCGATCACATCAACGCCAGCAGCCTTCAGTTCGGCAGCCTTGGTGGTGACAGCAATGGTGGGAGAGGGTTTGATACGGCTCAAACGGTCGGCAATGAACGCCATTGGTCTGTTTCCCTGGAATTTATGAGAAGTGAAAAGAATCGTGTTCTTTCGGTTCGGACCCTACGCCTGCCTTAATTCCAATTCAAGGCTGTTTAGGGCCTTCTGCGGGTTCTTTGGGATGATTTTATCCAATTTTGCAGCCTTTCAGAAGTCCTAGCGGAAAGAACTGTTTTGCAAACGTGCCAAAACACCCGTTGTTCCCGGATTTACATCCTGACGTCTCCTGACACTTCCTGACAGGAACTGTCAGGGCGGGGGCTTGCGGTCAGGCGTATCTGACCTATAACTAGGGTTGGAATGAAAAGGGATCTGCCCGATGAATGCGCTACCGGAATTTTTGACCAAACGTCGCCCGCCTGTTGAAGGATCACGGGAATTCAAACTGGTGACCGAATACGAGCCCGCCGGTGATCAGCCGCAAGCAATTGCCGAGCTGATGGCGGGTATTGATGAGGGCGAGCGCGATCAGGTTCTGCTTGGCGTGACCGGGTCGGGCAAGACGTTTACGATGGCAAACATCATCGCCAAAACGCAGCGCCCGGCATTGGTTCTGGCACCGAACAAGACGCTGGCCGCCCAGCTTTATGCCGAGATGAAGTATTTCTTCCCGGATAATGCGGTCGAGTATTTTGTTTCCTATTACGACTATTACCAGCCCGAAGCCTATATCCCGCGATCCGACACCTATATCGAAAAAGACAG
>NZ_DCAO01000070.1:71286-72509 GCF_002311515.1 Thalassospira sp. UBA1131 | reverse complement strand
GCGGATAGTCCATATTAAGCGTGGTGACTACGACTTCGCCAACCTCGCCCTCTGCCACCGGCTCTCCCGTGCCCGGACGGACGATTTCAAGAATGATGTCTTCGGCAACAATCATGCCGTCCTTGGCATCGCTTTCATAGGCAATCAGGCCAAGGTCGGCACTGGCATAGCACTGCAGCATGGCGATATCGCGTTCGGCAAACCAGGATCGCAGACTTTCTGGCAATGCTTCGCCCGATACCAGTGCGCGCTTGATCGATGAAATATCCGCACCAAGTTCCTCGGCCTTTTCGATCAGGATCTTCAGGAAGGATGGCGTACCGCTATATCCGGTCGGTTTAAGGTCGCTGATTGCCTTGACCTGTGCCTCACTTTGTCCGACCCCGGCCGGAACGACAACACACCCGCAGGCCCGTGCGCCACTGTCAAAGATAAAGCCACCCGGTGTCAGGTGGTAGGACAGGCAGTTATGAACAATATCGCCCGGACGGAAGCCAGCGGCAAAGAACGCGCGGCCCATCCGCCACCAGTCATCACCCTTGCCCTGCGGGTCATAAATCGGCCCGGGGCTTTGGAACAGGCGTGCCATCGCCGGGATTGGCGTTGCGTTCAGGCCCGCCAGCGGCGGTTCCTTGGCCTGCGCATCAATCAGATCCGACTTGCGGGTCAGCGGCAGTTTCGCCAGTGCCTCGCGGGTGGTGATTTTTTGCGGCTCGATATCGGCCAACAGTCGACCATAAGCCTTCGATTGCGATTTGGCATGATGCAGGATGCGCGGCAGTGCTGCCATCAAGCCGGCCTCGCGGCTTCCGGGAGTTCGCGTTTCGCGCTCGTCATAGTAAGTTTTAAGCATCATACCCGTCTTTCATTCAAAGGCGTCCACCACACCGGTATACGGCCCCGGTGTTTTAATCCTAGAGCCAACGTTTGCGGCGCTTGTAGGACTTGATGTTCTTGAAGCTTTTGCGTTCTTCAGAACCGCCGCCAAGATAGAATTCCTTGACGTCCTCGTTATTCAGAAGCTCGTCACGGGTGCCATCCAGAACAACCTTACCGCTTTCCATGATGTAACCATAGTCGGCAACCTTAAGCGCAAAGTTGGCGTTCTGTTCAACAATGAGCATGGTGATGCCCTGTTCGCGATTGATCTTTTCAATGATCCCGAACACTTCCTTGACCAGAAGCGGCGACAAGCCCATTGACGGCTCATCAAGCAGGATCAT
>NZ_DCAO01000070.1:70417-71072 GCF_002311515.1 Thalassospira sp. UBA1131 | reverse complement strand
CAGGTCATATCCTCGATGATACGGCGGCCTTCCATAACCTGAAACAGGCCGGAGCGCACGATATCCTCGGGATTGCCATTGGCAATCTGGTTGCCCATGAAACTGATGTCACCACGGGTGACTTCGCCGTCCTCGGTTTTCAGCAAACCCGAAATCGCCTTAAGCGTCGTGGATTTACCTGCCCCGTTCGGGCCAAGAAGGGTAACGATCTTGCCTTGCGGAACCTCAAGCGAGACGCCACGCAGGACCAGAATCACCTCGTCATAGACGACTTCAATATTGTTGACCGACAGCATCGGTTCGGCGGTTTCTATTTTGCGGGCGGGCTCTGCCATGGTGTCCCTTTCGAATGATCTTCTTGTGATCTCCAGCTGTCGGAGACAGGGCATCTTGCGTCTTATGCCCTGCCTCCGAACAGTCTGGGAGACATTCGTCTTACTGGATGGTCTTAGTAACCAAGCCAGTCGTCACGACGCGGCAGCGTTACAGTCGTTACTTTTTCGACTGTTGCTTCACCGCCTTTGGCGCTACCGTTATAGATATTGACGGTGTTGATGCCGCGATGGTCTTCGGCGGTCCAGGTTGCTTCCATGCAAACGCCTTCAAGACCGGCCGGCACCCAGTTCTGGCGGGCATACATGCCTGCCTTGATGTT
>NZ_DCAO01000070.1:64984-70236 GCF_002311515.1 Thalassospira sp. UBA1131 | reverse complement strand
GTCCAGAAGCTGGTCATCGCCGGGAAGATGTAGTTTTCGACATCGCCAATGGTTTTAAGGGTCTCGTAGTCACCAGCCCAGATGTTGGCCAGCCATTTCGGGGTGGCACCAACCGTGTCACAGGATTTCACCAGCGACACAACCGACGGGCCAAGGTTACCAAGGTAGCCATAGTTGGTCCCGGCTTCCTTAAGGGTCAGGCACTGCGCCTTGAAGTCACCCGGCTTCATCGAAACGACGACCGGTGCGGTTACTTCAAATCCAAGCTCGGTCGCGTATTCCGCACAGGCTTCTTTCGGGGCGTTCGGATAGGGATGGTTATCGCCGATATGCGAGAAGACCGGCTTGCCCGAACCACCAGACTGTTTCCAGTCTTCTGCGGCCCACTGAACCAGCGCACGGCAGGCATCGGAATAGGACGCACCATAGAAGAAGTTATAAGGTGCCGGTTTGGCGGTTTTCGGGTTTTTGCCCGTCGGATCGGTCAGGTGACCGGAATAGGATGCGGAATAGACCGGCACTTCATCCTTGGCAACGAAGCTGATCAGGGCTTCGGTATCGCCCGTGCCCCAGCCCTGCATCGCAACCATGTCGTTGCGCGAACGCCATTTCTTGTAGTTCGCAATCGCCTGCGGAACCTTGTAGGCATAGTCAACAGATTCAGAATCCAGAACCGTGCCATCAATACCGCCATGGGTGTTGATGTAAGACAGCGCATCGCGCACACCATCGGCATAGAACTTGCCAATAAAGCCGGTGGCACCGGTGATATCCATCAGATGGCCGACAAATACCATATCGTCATCTGCTTGTGCTGCCGAGAACGACAGCCCCGTTGCGACCATCGCGGTCGCTGCAATCAATCTTTTCATAACGACGTCTCCCTTGGACGTTTTCACTAAAGTAAGCCTCCCGGTCGCCCCGTTTTTGTCCCGGCCCTTTTGTTTTTTCTAAGCGGGCCGGGTTCGGGGTTTTAGTCAGTACGAGAAGGGATAAAGCTTCCAGTACGCCCTGATCTGTTGCCAGCGATGGGCAAGCCCATCCGGCTCAAAGATCAGGAACAGGATGATGGCCAGACCAATTGCCATCTCCTTGATGTAGGCCAGCCCGTCGGTCACAGCCGTCGAATTGGCCCATTCAAAAACGCTCAGTGCGCTGACACCGGTTTCCATGACTTCGGGCAACAAAACCATAAACACCGTGCCCATCAACGTCCCTTTGACGGAACCAAGACCACCAATGATGATCATGCCGAGGAACTGGATCGACAGCAGAATGGTAAAGCCCTCGGCCGAGACAAAGCCAAGATAGTGGCCATACATCGCCCCGCCGACACCGGCATAGAAAGACGAAATGGCAAAGCTCATCAGGCGATATTTCGTGAGGTTGATCCCCATGATTTCAGCCGAAAGATAATGGTCACGCACCGCGACAAAGGCACGACCATCACGGGTCCGCATCAGGTTCGTCCCCAGCAAGTACATCACCACGAGGAAGAACAGGCAGACATAGAAGAAGCTGAAATCATCCAGAACTTCGTAGCCAAACACATTGACCGGATTGGCTGCCGCGCCATAGGAACCGCCAGTAAACCATTCGGCCCGGGCAAAGAAATCTTCGAGGATGAACTGGGCTGCCAGTGTCGCAATTGCCAGATAAAGCCCCTTGATGCGGGCGGCTGGCAACCCAAACAGCATGCCAACAGCCGCGGTCATCAAACCGGCCAGCGGGATCGACAACAGGACGGGAATGCCGGTCGTGTTGTTGATCCAGGCCGATGCAAACGCACCAAAGCCAAAGAAGGCAGCATGGCCCAATGAAATCTGCCCGGTAAAGCCGACCAGAATATTCAAGCCCAATGCGGCAATCGCGAAGTATGAGATCTGAATGAACAGGTTGACGTAATAGCCATCCAGAACAAACGGGATCATGGCGACAGCAAAGATGCCAAGGATCGCGGCGTTACGGATATAGGTCGTATCAAAGATGCGGGTATCCTGCCGATAGGTGGTTCGGAAGTCACCGCAAGGACGTATAGAAAATCCAGCCATAGTATATCTTCCCCGTCCTCTAGATACGTTCGATGTCTTTGGTGCCAAACAGGCCATATGGCTTGATGCACAGGATAATGATCAGCACGTAGAACGGTGCGATCGAGAACAGGTTGCCCCAGTGCAGATACTGGCCGTCAACAAATTCCGCGGTGTTTTCAAGCAGACCAATGATCACGCCACCGACAATGGCACCAATGATCGAATCAAGCCCGCCAAGGATCACCGCCGGGAACACCTTGATCCCGATCACCGAAAGGGCGGACGACACGCCATTGACCATGCCGATCACGATCCCGGCGACACCCGATACAAGGGCCGAGATTGCCCAGGACATGGCAAATACGGTTTTGACGGAAATACCAAGGCTTTGCGCGACCTGCTGATCAAACGCTGTTGCCCGCATGGCAAGGCCAAGCTTGGAATATTTAAAGAACCAATAGAACCCGGCCATGATGAACAACGAGATCACGAAGCTCATGATATAGGCCGTCTCGATCTGCATCCCCAAAAGGTTGACCGATCGGGTTTCAAAGACCTGCGGATAGGTCGCGGTGGTTGCCCCGAATATCCACTTGGTTGCTGCCTGGAAGAAGATCGAAAGCCCTATGGTCACCATGATCACCGAAATGATCGGTTCGCCAATCATCGGTCGCAAGACAACCATCTGCAGAACGATGCCAAACGCCATCATAAACAACAAGGTAAACAGGAAACCCAGCCAGAAGGGCATATGCATTTCGACAAGGAATGCATAACACACCCATGCCCCGATCAGCAGGAACTCACCCTGGGCAAAGTTGACGATCTGGGTCGATTTGTAGATCAGGACAAAGCACATGGCGACAACGCCATAGAGTGTCCCGACAATCAAACCGTTCAGCAGAAGCTGGAACAGAAGTTCGAAATTCATGTTGCCATCCCTGTAATGGCGACCCAGGCCTTTGGCCGGGGCCACAGTTATGCTGCTGCCTTATTCGGCGGCTTTCGGGGCCGTCTGTGCGGCCTTGTCATTATCAAGATCAACGACCTTCACACTCGTCTGGATGCGGGTTTTCGACCCGTCCTGGAAGGTGATCATGGTGTCGATATCAACCTTGTCATTGCCGGCATAAACCGCATCGATGATGTCGGCATATTTCTCGGCAACCACACCACGGCGCACTTTGCGTGTGCGGGTCAGTTCGCCGTCATCGGCATCCAGTTCCTTGTAAAGCAGAAGGAACCGCTTGATCCGCTGGGCTTCCGGAAGTGTCTTGTTCACTTCGCGGATTTCCTCGGTGATCATGTCATAGACTTGCGGCTGAGCTGACAGGTTGGTGTAGTTTGTAAAGGCAATCCCGCGCTGCTCGGCCCATTTCGCCATGATCGAATAACGAATACAGATCATGGTCGACAGGAACGGCAGGCCCTTGCCAAGGATCACGGCCTCGGCAATGAAGGGCGAGAATTTCAGTTTATTTTCAATAAACTGCGGCGAATAGCGCACCCCGGTCGAGGTTTCCGCCAGATCCTTCATACGGTCAATCACCACAAGGTGCTTGTTCTCGTCCTTGAAGTAACCGGCATCCCCCGTATGCATCCAGCCATCCCGGACATCCTCGTCATAGGCCGCCTGATTTTTGAAGTATCCGGTAAACATGCCCGACGTGCGCGCAACGATTTCGCCAACACCATTTTCGTCGGTGTTGATCACCTTGATCTCGGAATTATCAAAGGCAACGCCAACCGTATCGAAATCAATATCGCCCGGCTGATGGATGGTATAGGCGCCGCACAATTCGGTCTGACCATAAAGCTGACGCAGCGGAACCCCCATCGCATGGAAGAACCTGAAGGTTTCCGGGCCAATCGCGGCACCACCCGTCGCGGCCGAACGCAGATTTGAAAACCCAAGACGGTCTTTGAGCGCACTCATCAGGATCATATCGGCCATTTTCGAATGACCACCGGCATCCATCGCGGTGCGCGCCAATGCCATGCCGAAATCAAACATCTTTTGTTTGAACGGTGTGGAATCCATCATCCGTGCGCGGACATCGGCGGCAATGGTTTCCCAAACGCGCGGTGCCAGCAGGACGAAGTTCGGACCAATTTCGCGCAGGTCGGCCATCATGGTTTCCTGCTCTTCGACGAAATTTACGATCTGGCGACTGATCAGCGACTGACCAACGACATAGACCTGCTCCATAATCCACGGCAACGGCAGGACCGAGACATAATTGTCACCCGGATATTTTGGGTCAGCACGAAGATAAGCCGCACAGTGATCAAGGAAATCACCGGAATTGAGCATCGCCATCTTCGGCTTGGACGTCGTCCCCGACGTAGTGCACAGAATGGCGCATTCATCGCCACGGGTATCGGCAACCATCTGGTCATAGATGCCCGGATTTTTCGCCTCCAGCTCGCGGCCCAGTTCATAAAGCTTTTCGACATCCAGCAAACGCGGATCGTCGTATTTTCGCATCCCGCGCGGGTCACAATAAACGATGTGGTCGACAGTCGGGATGTCTTCGCCAAGCTCAAGCAGCTTGTCACACTGTTCTTCGTCTTCGGCGATCAGAATGCGCGCGCCTGAATAGGTAATCAGGTAGGCGACTTCTTCGTGCAGGCTGTCCTGATAAAGACCAACTGACATACCGCGCAGCGCATGCGCTGCGATTTCTGCCCAAACCCATTCCGGACGGTTTTCGCCGATGATGCCAACAACATCGCCCTGCCCAAGGCCAAGGGCGCGCATGCCAAGCGCCATCCATTTGACGCGGTCGTTGTAGTCCTGCCAGGTAAATTCCTGCCAGATGCCGAATTCCTTTTCGCGCATGGCGACTTCTTTGGGCCAGTTGCGCGCATTATAGGCCAGCACTTTCGGGAAGCTATCAAGCGACTGAACGTCGGCATATTCCGGGATATTGCTGCTCATGATCAGGCCACCTGCTCGTCTTCGTCCGTGTCGTCGTCTTCTTCGCCGAGATAGGCTTTCTTGACATGCTTGTTGGCCATGACCTCTTCCGGCAGGCCTTCGGCAATCTTGCGACCGAAATCAAGGACCATCACCCGGTTGGAGATATCCATGACCACACCCATGTCGTGTTCGATCATGACAACGGTCATGCCCCACTCTTCATTGAGATCGATGATAAAGCGCGCCATGTCCTCTTTTTCTTCGAGGTTCATGCCCGCCATCGGCTCATCAAGCAG
>NZ_DCAO01000070.1:56426-64761 GCF_002311515.1 Thalassospira sp. UBA1131 | reverse complement strand
GCCAGGTTCTGGAACGTACGCCCGATACCAAGTTCGGCACGATCATTCGGCTTGAGCCCGGTAACATCCTTGCCCTTGAACGATACCGAACCGGTCGTTGGCGTATAGCGCCCCGAAACACAGTTCAGCATGGATGTCTTACCGGCACCGTTCGGGCCGATAATCGAGAAAAGCTCGCCCGGCTGAACGGAGAAGCTGACATCACTCAGCGCACGCACACCGCCGAAAACAAGCGACACGTCGCTAATCTCTAAAATAGGACTCTGTGACGTCATGCCGTCGCATTCCTCCCTGACTTGGGCCGCAAATGCCGCAGAACCGCATTTCGGGTTCTTTCGCGTGAAAATTTGCAAACCGCTGTTCAGTTTCCCTGATGATGTGTCGGTTTATTTTATGACCCTGACCTTACGGAAACCGGGCCTGACACATTTAATAGGCATTTAAGTACCAATTTCAGCATATTGCGTCAATGCAATGATTCTCAAGGGGTTGGGAGTTTTCTACAAATTCGCACCGCACAATTATTTGACGACAGAATACACTGACCGCTCTACCCTTGATTACGTAGCGTTATCTCAGGTTGCAGGTCGCAGACGGCACGCGAAAACACCGCAATGCAAAAATCTTTCGTAATCATGCACCGCACAATTCGCGCGCATTGGGAACCTGTCGCTTTGCAGGCAAATCCGAACCCGCCGCCCCGACTCCGGTGCGGAGTCGTCGTTACAGGCGTCCGGATCCTGCGCCCCACACCGACATTCATTGCCGCGAATGCCGGCGGCTTTATAAACATGTCAGGAAAAAACAGACTCCGTGCTTTGCCTGTCCTATTGAAAGGCCAAAAGCCACGGCACATATCGTCTAAAGCCGTTTGACTGCTTGTTGGGCTTTGCCAACATGCTGTGATCAACGGGTTTTCACCAATACCCCTTTTCGGGGTCTGGACTTTCAAAGGGAATTGTGGTGTAACCCCGTTGCACATAGATATGTAGCCGTGACCCGCGTCACGCAACACAGATAGCCCACCGCTCGGCGCTCCGACGGTCGGGGTGTCTTGTCACGACAAGCCCTTTTAACCACCTTGAGGAGGGTCTGATGTCCATTTGTGGCAAAGACAACCTGAAAACGCGCCGCACGCTGAAAGTCGGGGACAAGTCCGTCGACTATTACAGCCTCAAAGTTGCTTCCGAGAAATTCGGCGACGTTTCAAAACTTCCCTTCACGCTGAAAGTCGTTCTTGAGAACCTTCTGCGTTACGAAGACGATTTCACCGTTAAAACCGACGATGTCAAAGCTGTTGTTGACTGGCTCAAAGAGCGCAAAAGCAGCCACGAAATCAACTATCGTCCGGCCCGCGTTCTGATGCAGGACTTCACCGGCGTTCCCGCCGTTGTTGACCTTGCCGCGATGCGCGATGCTGTGGTGAAGATGGGCGGTGACGCCCAGAAGGTGAACCCGCTTTCACCGGTTGACCTCGTCATTGACCACTCGGTCATGATCGACTTCTTCGGCACCGACGACGCACTCGACAAGAACATGGAAGTCGAGTTCGAACGTAACGGCGAACGTTACGAGTTCCTGCGTTGGGGCCAGAACGCCTTCAACAACTTCCGCATTGTTCCGCCGGGCGCTGGTATCTGCCACCAGGTCAACGTCGAACATCTTGCAAAGGTCGTCTGGACCGGCAAGGACGAAGACGGCAAAACCGTTGCCTATCCGGACACGCTGGTCGGTACCGACTCTCACACCACCATGGTGAACGGCCTTGCTGTTCTCGGTTGGGGTGTTGGTGGTCTGGAAGCCGAAGCAGCAATGCTTGGTCAGCCGATCTCGATGCTGATCCCGGAAGTTGTCGGCTTCAAGCTGACCGGTTCCATGAAAGAAGGCATCACCGCAACTGACCTTGTTCTGCGCGTCGTTCAGATGCTGCGTGAAAAAGGCGTTGTTGGCAAATTCGTCGAATTCTATGGCGATGCGCTTGACCACATGAGCCTTCCGGATCGTGCGACCATCGGTAACATGGCACCGGAATATGGTGCGACCTGTGGCTTCTTCCCGATCGATGACGAAACGCTCAACTACATGCGTTCGACCGGCCGTGACGAAGACCAGATTGCACTGGTCGAAGCATATGCCAAAGAACAGGGCATGTGGCGCGACCCGGCACATGAAGCCGAATACACCGCAACGCTTGAACTTGACATCTCCACCGTCGAGCCGGCCCTTTCGGGTCCGAAGCGTCCGCAGGACCGTGTTCTGCTGAAAGATGCCGTTTCGAGCTTCACCAAGACCTTTGCCGACATGGCACCGGGTGTTGATGCGGATCGTTCTGTTCCAGTTTCGAACGAAAACTTCGAAATGAAAGACGGTAACGTCGTCATCGCCGCGATCACCTCTTGCACCAACACCTCGAACCCGAGCGTTTTGATCGCAGCAGGTCTTCTGGCGAAAAAAGCTGTCGAACTCGGCCTTCAGAGCAAGCCGTGGGTGAAAACCTCGCTCGCACCGGGTTCGCTAGTTGTTGCCGACTATCTCGAAAAAGCAGGCCTTCAGGATTACCTGGATCAGCTTGGCTTTAACGTGGCCGGTTTCGGTTGCACCACGTGTATCGGTAACTCCGGTCCGCTGGCAGCACCGATCATCGACGCGATCGATGGTAACGACATGCTCGTCACCGCCGTTCTGTCTGGTAACCGTAACTTCGAAGGCCGTATCAGCCCGCAGGTCAAGGCAAACTACCTTGCCTCCCCGCCGCTGGTTGTTGCCTATGCGCTTGCCGGTAACCTGAAGATCGATCTGAACAAAGATCCGCTCGGTAAGGACAAGAACGGTAAAGACGTCTTCATGAAAGACATCTGGCCGACCAACAAAGAGATCGCTGACACCATCGCGTCCTCGATCTCGGCGTCCATGTACAAAGATCGTTACGACAACATCTTTGCCGGTCCGAAACCGTGGCAGGAAATCGAAGTCACCGAAGGCGAGACCTTCGCGTGGGATGGCAAGTCCACCTACGTTCAGAACCCGCCTTACTTCGTCGACATGGCGAAAGAGCCGGGTGACTTCTCTGAAGTTCATGGCGCACGTCCGCTCCTGATCCTGGGTGACTCTGTCACCACCGACCACATTTCCCCGGCCGGTTCGATCAAGGAAGAAAGCCCGGCAGGTGAATACCTCAAGGCGCACGGCGTTGCTGTTCGTGACTTCAACTCCTATGGCGCACGTCGTGGCAACCACGAAGTCATGATGCGCGGTACCTTTGCCAACATTCGTATCCGTAACGAAATGGCACCGGGCACCGAAGGTGGTGTTTCGGTTCATTATCCGTCGGGCGAACAGGGCTGGGTCTATGACGTCGCAATGCGTTATCAGGCCGAAGGCACCCCGCTGGTTGTCATCGCTGGTAAAGAATACGGCACCGGTTCTTCGCGTGACTGGGCAGCAAAAGGCACCAACCTGCTTGGCGTCAAAGCTGTGATCGCGGAAAGCTTCGAGCGTATCCACCGTACCAACCTGGTCTGCATGGGCGTTCTGCCGTTGCAGTTCAAGAACGGCGAAGGTCGTGCGACCTACAAGCTGGACGGTTCGGAAACCTTTGATGTCCTTGGCATCGGCGATGGCATCAACCCGCTTCAGGACGTCACGGTTCGCATCACGCGCAAAGATGGCAGCACCGAGGAAATCGTTGTTACCTGCCGTATCGATACCGAGAACGAAGTTCTCTACTACCAGAACGGCGGCATCCTGCAGTTCGTTCTGCGTAACATGATGAAAGCTGCCTGATTTCAATCTGAAATCTTTGGCTGACACATTGACACCCCACCGGTTTTCCGGTGGGGTGTTCTTGTTTGTAACGAATTTTACTGGGCGACGTTCAATTGAACGCCCCTGACTTGATCCAGAACAATTCTCAAGTACGCCGAACCTGCTAGGAATGGCGCCTTCGTCTCACCCTTAAGAATAAAACCGAAAAAGATCAGTCGAACAGAGCAAACGCGCATGATACGCCCCACATCCTCCGATGGACGCCCGTTTGGTCTGACGGTCGGCACACTTTCCCCCGGAACAGTTTTAAGCTGTACACCGCAAACGTCCCTCGGTGACGCCACGGCCAAAATGCGCAAGGCCAACAGCAGCTCCGTCATTATTGTGGTGGACAACAAGCCTGTGGGAATTCTGACCGAGCACGATTTGCTATCGTTGCCACCGTCAACCCTGGCCGCCCTTTCTGAACCGGTTTCAACGCGTATGTCCCAACCGGTACATACCATTTCGGTCCATGCCACCCCGCAATCGGCAATCGTGCGCATGCGCGATCGTGGCGTACGCCATCTTGTCACCATTGATGCGGATGGCTGCCTTGTCGGGATCATCAGCCAGACCGACCTCATCCGTCACGTCGGGGACAAAAAGCCGTTCATTGCCAACGATGTTGCCGATGCGGTTCGCCAATCCACCGTGTTTGCCCACAAGGACATTCGCGTTTGGGAACTGCGTCAGCGCATGCACTCGGAAAAATGCGACAGCGCGATCATTTCCGGTTTCGCCGACGACCAACCGGCAGAATTGCAAACCGGCATCATCACCGAACGTGATATCTTGCGCCATCTGGCAGAAGAACATGAAAACCTGACTGCGGGCGACATCGCCACCCGCCCGGTGACCTTCATTCGTCAGGACATGAACCTTGATGACGCGCGCAGAATGATGATGCGCGACAATTTCCGTCATCTTGTGGTTCATAACCACAACGGTGAAACCATCGGGGTTTTGTCATTTGCCGATCTGCTTGAATTTATCGAACAGGATTACCTGATCCATCTAAGCAGTCTGGCCGAAGACAGTGGCAGCGAAATTACCAAGGCGCGCCAGTCTCTGGCCCTTGCCAACAAGCTGATCGAAAATTCCCCTGACTGTGTGATGATCTGCAATGCGCAGTCCGAGATCGAGGCCGTCAATCCGGCCTTCACGCGCGTGACTGGTTATCAGGCCGAAGAAGTGATCGGCAAGACACCGGCGATTTTGAAATCCGGACGCCAGAACAAGGCTTTCTATGCCAAGCTCTGGGCGGATTTGGCGCGCACCGGGAAATGGGAAGGCGAAATCTGGAACCGACGCAAGTCAGGCGAGATTTACGCCGAATGGCTTTCGATCATGGCGGTTCGCGATGGCGAAGGGACAATCACCCATTACGCTTCGATCTTTACCGACATCAGTGGACGTGAAAAAAACCGCGAAGATGTCCTGCGGATTGCCTTTACCGATGAACTGACCGGCATGCCAAACCGCCGTCGGTTTTCGGAACTTTTGTCGCTTCATATCGGTCGCGCCCGCCGGGTTGGACGCCCGCTCACAGTTGCCATGCTCGACATCGACAACTTCCAGCGCGTCAATAATGCCCTTGGCCATAATATCGGGGACGATGTGCTGGTCGAAGTATCACGCCGCATCAGCCGTGAACTTGGTCAGGATGCTGTCGTCGCCCGTATCGGTGCCGATGAATTCGCCGCAATCCTGCCAAATGTGAACACCGAACAGGAAGCCGTCGGGATCGCAGAAAGTCTTCTGATGCGCCTTGGCGAAGCCCATCTGACCCGAAAGGGCGAAGACGTTTACCTTTCGGCCAGTATTGGCATTGCGTCCTTCCCCGAAGATGCCAATGACACCAGCAACATCATTCGTTGTGCCGAACTGGCAATGGTTCAGGCCAAGGAACAGGGACGTAACCAGGTCGGACTTTACAGCGTCAATCTGCACAGTCAAAAGGGGGCGGACCTTGCCCTTGAAACCGCCTTGCGCCGTGCGATCGACAATGAGGAACTCCACCTTGTCTATCAGCCGCAATTTGACGCAAAAACTGGCGAAATTGCGGGGGTCGAAGCCTTGCTGCGCTGGACGACGGCCGATGGCAAAACCATCCCGCCCTCGACCTTCATCCCGATTGCCGAGGAAATGGGCGTGATTGGCGAATTGGGCCGCTGGGTCATCCGCACCGCCTGCAAGCAATTGGTTGCCTGGCGTCAGGAAGGCTTACATAACCTGCGCCTTGCGGTGAATGTCTCGGTTCAGCAGTTCTATGGATCGATGGATTTTGCCGAACAGCTTCGCGCCATCATCGTTGACAAGGGGGTGGCTGCCGACCGGTTGGAAATCGAAGTCACCGAAAGCCTGTTCATGCGCAATATTGACGATATGCGGACCAAATTACAGCGCCTGCGTGATCTTGGCGTGCGCATCGCGCTTGATGATTTCGGGACCGGCTTTTCAAGCCTGAGTTATCTGCGCACATTGCCCTTTGATGTGATCAAACTTGATCGCAGCTTCGTCTGGGATATTGAAGACGGCCCGGATGGTGAAACCTTGCCAATTACGATCATCAATATGGCGCGCAACCTTGGTAAAACCTGCGTTGCCGAAGGCGTCGAAAACCAGCATCAGCTCGACGTGCTGCGCAAGGCCGGATGTGACCTGATACAGGGGTATCTGCTGGGTCAACCCATGAGCGCAGAATCTGTTTCCAAGCTTGCCAAGGAAGCCGCCCTCTAGAACCAAAACGAACGGCAAACGACAAAAAAAGGGCGGGGAAATTTCCCGCCCTTTTGCATTAGCCTATCGGCAAACCTGACTTAGAAAACGCCAAGCCCTTTCAGCAGGATAAAGGCAATCGCCAGCGGTGCGACGAACTTGACGATCAAGCCCCATGCACCGATCCATACCGGTACAATTCCGTTATGTGCTGCGATTTCTTCCTGGGCCTTGCCCCAGACGATCCAGCCCACAAACAGCGAAATCAACAACCCGCCAATCGGCAAAAGCAGGCTGGAGCTTACGAAGTCCATCAGGTCAAAGAAGTTCTTGCCCCACAGGATCTCGACATCCGCCATGACCCCCATCGAAAGCGACGACGGAATACCAAGCAGGAAGATCACGAAACCAAGAACCACAGCCGCGGTTTTGCGATTGATCCCACGATCATCGACGAAATAGGCAACAACCACTTCAAGGATCGACACCGCAGAGGTCAAAGCCGCAATCGCCAACAGCAGGAAGAACAGGAAGGCAAAGAACGAACCAAACGGCATCTGGGCGAACACAGCTGGCAGCGTGATGAAGGTCAGGCCCGGACCGGCACTCGGATCAAAGCCGAAGGCAAACACTGCCGGAAGAACCAGAAGACCAGCCAGAACAGCAACAGCCGAATCAAGCAGGGTGACCCAACCGGCAGAGCCCGGAAGGTTTTCTTTCTTCGCAAGGTAAGAGCCATAAGTGATCATTGCCCCCATCCCCAGCGACAACGAGAAGAAGGCCTGTGACAGCGCATCCGAAACCGTTGCCCAGGTCACTTTCGAAAAGTCCGGCGACAGCAGGAAGGCCACACCTTCCATACCACCCGGAAGCGTAACCGAGCGTACGATCAGAACGATCAAAAGCGCGAAAAGCGCCGGCATCAGGATTTTCGACGCACGCTCGATACCGGCACCAACACCGGAAAGCACGACAAAAATGGTCAGTGCCATGAAGATCGCGTGGAAAATCAACGGCGAGGTCGTATCACTGATGAAGCTGCCGAAGATGTCACCAAGGGTTGCCGGATCTTCGATCGAAAGCGCCCCGGTGACGGCCTTGATCATGTAGGACAGCGTCCAGCCGGCAACGACCGAGTAAAACGACAAAATCATGAAGGCGGCCGCAACGCCAAACAAACCAACGATCGGCCAAAGCCCACCTTTAAGTTTGGCAAATGCGCCAATCGCGTTCTTTTCCGACATGCGGCCGATCACGAATTCGGCCAGCATGACCGAAATACCGATGGTAAAGACCAGCGCAAGATAGATCACCAAGAATGCGCCACCGCCATTCTCGCCAGCCATATACGGGAACTTCCAGATGTTCCCCAGTCCAACAGCCGACCCGGCGGCCGCCAGAATAAATCCAAGGCGTGAGCCCCAGTGTTCGCGTTTCATCATTCGCTTGCAAACCTCGTATTGGACCGATCTTGCCAGATTAAGCTCCCACCAGCAGATCAGTTCCGCATTTTTCATTTAACGCAAAGGTCGTTTGTTCCTTTGCAATGGACAGCTCCCCAGAACTGGTTCCGATTGGTCCGCAGCTCATAGCATCAATCTTTGGAAATCTCCTTTCAAAGATCCGCGCAAACGCGCAAATATCTTCCACTTTACACCTACTGCTGATTTCAAGGCCTTGTGATTGGTCGGTGATGGTGGTTTTCAGGCATGATCAATGTCATGAAAAACCCTCGCCCCCTTTTAAGTGCGCTTGCACTGTTGCTCATGACCGTATCTTCACCCGCAAGGGCTGCTGAAAGTGTTTTGCC
>NZ_DCAO01000070.1:44483-56119 GCF_002311515.1 Thalassospira sp. UBA1131 | reverse complement strand
TGGCAAACCAAACCCGGGACAGATTTCGCAGATCTGGTTGATCGGCTTTGATCGCGAACATCAGCGCGATGTGCTTTCAGGCGAAAACGCCGGCAAGCGACTGGTGAATGCCAATGTCGTGCGCGACATGATCAGCCTTGGCCAATGGGATGGCACCAGTCAGCAGAAAATCCCGTTTGCCATGAAAGCCGCCTATGACGGGGGGATCGCCGTCTTGATCCAGAACGGGCGCGGCGGCCCGATCATCGGTGCATCCATGGTCCGTTTCGGCAACTGATTCCCTGTTGGATCGTGAGTTTGGATTGATTTGAAACAATGCCAACCAGTCGATTGTCGGTTATTGCATGAATAATACGCTGTAACGCGTTATATCATGACGTGTTACAGAATGAATTTCAGACAATCTAACGGGTTATATGGCTGATTTTAGCGGTTCTGATCTGACCTGCCTCCGCGGCGAAAGACTGGTATTTGGTGGCCTGTCCTTTTCGGCCAAATCCGGTGATGCCGTGATGCTGCGCGGTCGAAACGGTGCCGGGAAATCAAGCCTTTTGCGCCTGATGGCAGGCCTTGTGGCACCGCGTTCTGGCGACCTTCGCTGGAACGGTGAAAACATCGCAGAGGATCGCACAGCCCATCATGCGCGCACCCATTATCTTGGCCATCAGGATGCGATCAAACCGGTTCTGACGGTGCGTGATAATTTGCGTTTGTGGGGCCAGTTGCGCGGTGTTCGTGATCTTGAACCTGCAATTGACCGGGCGTTAACCGCCCTTCAAATCCATCATCTGGCACGGGTTACCGGTCGGTATCTTTCAAGTGGCCAGAAACGGCGCACCGCCCTTGCCCGCGTTCTTATCGGGCAAAGCGATCTTTGGTTGCTCGATGAACCCACCGTCGGGCTGGACCGCGAAAGCTGTGCCGAGCTGGCCCAACTGATCACCGAATTTCGTGGCCGCGGTGGCATTGTCGTCTATTCAACCCATATCGATCTTGATGTCGAAAACCCGACCATTCTCGATCTTGATGATTTTGCCATCCCGATGGTCGAATGGCTGGCCGAGCAGGACGATCTCGAAGACATGGCCCCGGCAAAGCGTGCAGCCTCATCGCAGGAGGCCGCGCAATGAACGGTTTTCTGGCCATTCTGCAACGCGATCTGCGCTTGGCCCTGCGACAGGGTGCGGATTCCGTGATGGTCGTGGCGTTCTTTATTGTTACTACCACACTGTTCCCGTTCGGTGTCGGGCCGGAAGTCAATATTCTGGCACGTATCGCATCGGGGGTGATCTGGGTCTCAGCCCTGCTGGCAGCCATGCTGTCACTCGAACGCGTGTTTCAGGCCGATTATGAGGACGGGACGCTTGAACTTCTGACACTATCGCCGGTGTCACTCGAACTTCTGATTTTGGGCAAGGTGCTTGCGCATTGGCTGACAACCGGCCTTCCATTGATCATTGCAGCACCTCTGATGGCCGTGATGCTCAACATGGATCAGGACGGATTTGTCACTTTAATGGTCGCCATGTTACTTGGCACACCGGCACTGAGCCTGATCGGGGCAATTGGCGCAGCACTCATACTTGGCGCGCGACGTGGTGGAGTTCTTGTATCACTTCTAGTTTTACCACTATATATTCCGGTACTGATATTCGGTGCCGGTGCAGTTGAGGCGGCCCTGCTTGGAATTTCGGCGACCGCACAATTACAGATCATGGCCGCGATCCTGCTTTTGGCATTGGCAGCCGCACCCTTTGCCACCGCCCATGCCGTACGCCAGGCTATGGAATAGAGCAACAAGACGACGAGACGGGATGACCCTTTGCGGATTTCCGCACCAAGGATAAGAAAAATGCATCGCTTTGCTAAACCAAGTGTGTTTTTGAAGTTTACAGCCCCGATCCTGCCGTGGCTGTCGGCTCTGACCGTGATCCTGATCGCGGCCGGCCTCTATTTTTCCCTGATCGGATCGCCGGTTGATTACCAGCAAGGCCACACCGTGCGGATCATGTATATCCATGTCCCAGCCGCATGGATGGGGCTGTTTTGCTATGTCGGCATGGCGATTTGCGGCGCGATGAGCCTGATCTGGAAACACCCGTTGGCCGATATCTGCGCGCGCGCCACCGCACCGGTTGGCGCGACCTTTACCGCCCTTTGCCTGATTACCGGATCGCTGTGGGGCGAACCGATGTGGGGCACCTGGTGGGTGTGGGATGCGCGTCTGACATCGATGCTGATCCTGTTGTTCCTGTATCTCGGTTACATGGCGCTGGTGAATGCCTTTGACGATCCGGAACGCGGATCAAAGGCCGGATCGGCGCTGGCTCTGGTCGGTGCGGTCAATGTGCCGATTGTCAAATTCTCGGTCGATTGGTGGAATACACTGCATCAGCCAGCCTCGATCGTGCGCATGGATGGCCCGGCCGTCGATCCCAGCATGCAATTGCCACTTGCCCTGATGATCCTTGGTTTCACCTGCTATTACTTCGTTGTTCTGATCCTGCGGGTTCGTCTGGAACTAAACGAACGACGCATTCGTGCCCTGCATCTGTCAGGCATGTTTGAAGATCCCGAAACCCCGGCATCGGCAAAGGAACAAGCCTATGAAGCGGGTCACAATGCGGAGGCCAAGCAATGAGTGAATTCTTCTCAATGGGCGGCTATGGCGGCTATATCTGGGCAAGTTACGGCGTTACCGCCCTTGCCATGATCGTATTGCTGATTGCAACACTACGCGGTTTACGCAGCAGCCGGATCGAACGCGAACAGCTTGAAGCGGTTTTGCAATCACGGCGCCCGCGCCGAACCAAAAAGACCCAACAGGCATCCTGAACGGAGAACGACTGTGTCACTTTCCCGCGCAAAAATCCGTAAACGCCAACGCATGTATGTCATCGGGGCCATCTTGCTCGCCGTTGGCAGTGCTGCGGCCCTGATGCTGACCGCATTTGAAGATTCCGTGGTGTTCTTCTTCAGCCCGACCGAAATTGCCGAAAAATCACCGATTGACCCCGATCAGCGTTTGCGGATTGGCGGCCTTGTCGTTGAAGGGTCGGTGGCAAAACAGGATGATGGACAAACCATTGCCTTCGTCGTCACAGACATGGCCGAAAGTGTGCCGGTCTCCTATCGCGGGATTTTGCCTGATCTGTTTCGCGAAGGTCAGGGTGTCGTCGCCGAAGGCCATATGAACAGCGACGGCACCTTTGTCGCATCCGAAGTTCTGGCCAAGCATGATGAAAACTACATGCCGCCTGAAGTCGCCGAATCGCTCAAGAAAAGCGGCTATTGGGAAGAAATCGAAGCCAAGAACGCCGAACAAATGCGCAATTAAGCCACATTCTGCCGCCATAAAGCCCGACCATACGCGCAAGAAAAACATAGCCGCGACCATTGCCCCTTGATCTGTACCCGACCGATCGGGCAATAGGGCGCAGGGGAACTATTGGGGAAGTCATAGACGCACATGTTTGCAGAGTTAGGACATTTTGCCCTGCTGCTGATGGTGGTCACGGGAATTGGACAGGCGGTTCTGTTCAGCCCGCTTTGGCTACATGCATCGTTGCGCATACTCACCCCGCAACGGGCTTCTGCCACACCGGCAGGCAGCCCCGCCTTTTCCGATGACGATGATAATGACGGTGACCGTGGCGGTGCTTTCGGGCAGGCCGCGGCAAAACCGGCCAGCCTTTTTCTGCTGCCTGGCGTAATTCTGTTGCTTGGCCTTCTGGCCGAAGGGGCGTTGCTTAATGCCTTTATCGTCAGTGACTTCACCCTGCCCATCGTCTCGAATGTCAGTCATTCATCGACCCCATTGCTTTATCGCATTGGGGCGGCCTTTACCCCCGATGGCGGGGCCATGCTGCTGTGGCTTCTGGCCCTTTCACTGGTCAATCTTCTGATTGCCATTCAGTTGCGCAGTTCTGCTGCCATCTGTACCGATCGCTTCGCGCGCAATGCGCTTTCCGTTCTTGGCGCATTGATCACAATTCTTGGTGTCGTGACACTGATTGATGCCGACCCGTTCCTGCGCGTCACTGTTGCGCCGCTTGATGGTCGGGGGATGAACCCGCAAAGCCAGGACCTTCTTAAAGTCCTGCGCGAACCGTTCCTTTATCTTGGTCTGGCGGGCCTTGCCGGTATCTTTGCCATGACACTGGCCGGTTTGCTTGACCGCAAGATTGACCGCCGGTTTGCCGAAACCATGCGATCCTGGACCATCATATCCTGGGTCTGCCTTGGCACCGCGATTGCGATCAATGCCTATCGTTCCTATAGCGAACAGGCATGGGGTGGCTGGTGGTACTGGGACACGGCGGAAAACAGCCTTCTCTTGCCATGGTTGCTGGCAACCGCCCTTTTGCATTGCCGGGCCGTTCTGGAAAAAACCGAAACCCTGCGCGCATGGACAGCCTTTCTGGGCATCACGACGCTTGCGGTGGGATGGTTCGGGGTTTATCTGACCCGATCAGATCTGTTTGCGCCCCTGCCCGAAACACAGCTTCTGCCGATTGACAGTACCGGACTTCTGGTCGCGTTCTGTCTGGTGTTTGCCGTCGCCTATTACCTGTTTTGGCGATCTGTCGATCAGATGGGCGATGGTCGCGGTTTTGATGTCATTTCGCGCGAAAGTGCGATGTTCCTTAACAGCGTGATGCTGTCGCTGGTTGCTGCCGTCGTACTGATCGGCACGATCTATCCACTGGTTTTGCAATGGATTACGGGCGATCCGATCACGGTCGGTGCGCCGTTCTATGTCAAAGCTCTTATCCCGATTGTTCTGCCCTTGCTGTTTCTGATGGCCTTTGCCCCGGCACTGCGCTGGCGACAGGATGAAGTCTGGATGATCGGGCGGCGCATGAAGCTTGCAGCCATCCTGTCGCTCATCACAGTGCTGTTCGTTTCCATCCGCTTTATCGATCTGTCCCCCGCACCGCTGATCGGTATCGGTCTTGCCGGTTGGGTTCTGACCGCGTCGCTAAGTGATCTGTGGGCACGGCTTTGGCGCCACCCTGAATATGGTGACAGCAAATATCGCAATCTGCAACTGCTGGGGCCACGCTATATCAGCATGACCCTTTCCCATATCGGTCTTGCCATCCTGATTGCCGGTGGATCGGCCAGCAGCATCTGGGAAGAACAGGTTGTTGTCTCTGCCCGTGCCGGACAAAGCATTCAGGCAGGCCCCTATAACCTGCAATATGAAGGTGTCTCGCTTCTGGCCGGTGAAAACTATGCCACCCGTCAGGCGACCTTTATCCTGTATCGGCATTCCCTGCCGGTCACCGAACTGTTCCCTGAAATCCGCTATTACCCGATCCGTGGCGTTGAAACCCGTGAAGCCGATATCTGGCATGGTCGCGATGGCGATCTGCATGTCTCGATCGGAGATCGTGATGATGACGGCGGCCGGGTGGTAACGGTTCATTATTTGCCCATGATGCCCTGGGTCTGGGGTGGCATGTTATTGATGTTGATCGGTGGATGTTTCAGCATCCTCACGCGCGTAATCCTGCGCTTCAAGAAGACTGGAGTTCCCGCTTCATGAGATTTTCGATCGCTGTCATTCCGCTGGTTTTGTTTGCCGCACTGGCCGGGGTGTTCTTGTTAAACATCGACAAGGATGCATCGGTTGTGCCATCGGTCCTGATCGATAAACCGGCACCGGAATTCTCGCTGCCGCCACTGCCGGGCCGGGACAAGGGCCTGTCGCGTGCGGATCTGACCAAGGGCGAGGTATCGGTTCTGAACGTCTTTGCAAGCTGGTGCGTCCCGTGTCGCGCAGAACATCCGCTGATCAAACGCCTGTCGCGCGAAGCCGACGTTCCGGTCTATGGCCTGAATTACAAGGAAAAGGATCCCGAGGACGGTGTGAAATGGCTGGCCGAACTTGGCGATCCCTATGCCGCTGTCGGCATGGATCTGTCGGGCCGGACCGGCATTGATTTTGGTGTCTATGGTGTTCCGGAAACCTTCATCATCGATGGCACCGGCCAAATCAGATACAAGCATGTCGGGCCCGTTACGGTCGAAGTCCTTGAAAAGGTCCTGCTGCCGAAAATCGCGGAGTTAAAGGGATGATAAGCCGCTTTAAACTTGTTTTTGGCGCACTTGCCATTCTGGTTCCGGTCATTGCATCGAACCCGGCATTTGCGGTCAACCCCGATGAAATGCTGTCCAACCCGGTTCTTGAAGAACGCGCGCGCGAAATCAGCAAGGAACTGCGTTGCCTTGTGTGTCAAAACCAGTCGATTGATGATTCTGATGCCGAACTGGCGCGTGATCTGCGCGTACTGGTGCGTGAACGCCTTGTTGCTGGCGACGACAACGAAGAGGTCATTGACTATATCGTTGCGCGCTATGGCGACTATGTCCTTTTGAACCCACCGCTAAAACCGGAAACCTATATTCTGTGGGCAAGCCCGGCTGTTCTGGTGGTGCTGGCTTTGCTGGCGGTCTTTGCATTCTATCGCCGCAAGCAGCGCGAAGGTTCCCCGGCATCCGCATCCCTGTCAAAAGACGAACAGGAACGTCTGGACGAACTTCTTGGCACTTCAAATGATGACGGCAAGTCCTGATGAAACGTGATCGCCTGACATATCGTCAACCGGTCGGAGGTTTCGCGTGATCTGGGTTGGCTTGACGGTTCTGGCAGTTCTGGCGGGTTCTGCACTCTATGCAAGCCTGCCGAAATCCGACGGGCACGGATCGCGTGCGCGCCGTGTGACGTTTGCCGCACTGCCGGTCGTCGCGGCACTGGGTCTTTATGCGATCATTGGCAGCCCAACCCTGCCATCGCGGCCCTATGCAGACCGTGCCGGTGAACGCAACCTCGCCGCCGCCGCGGCCGTGGCCGATAACGCCACCGACCCGGATTTCAAAACCGATCAACAGATCAGGCGTTTGCTTAATCAGATTGTCGTCTCGCTTGAGGTAAACCCGCGCAATCTTCAAGGCTGGGTCGCCCTGGCGCGTGGATCTCTGCGCCTCGGCAATATTGAACGGGCCGTTGCCGCCTTTGCGCAGGCCTATGCCCTTTCGGGTCACAATCCGTTGCTTGCCATTGAATATGCCGATACCCGCATCACCGCCCAGGATGGCCAGATCGACAGTACATCACGCGATCTTGTGCTTCATGCCCTTGGGCAAATGCCCAACCATCTGTTGGCACGCTACTATTACGGCATGATGCTGAAACAAAATGGCAAGTCCGATCAGGCGCTTCGCGTGCTTAGTGACCTTTACCGCGACCTTCCCAAGGACGACCCGCTTGGCAACGCCACCGAAAGCGAAATCAAGGCCCTGCAATCCAGTGCAGATGCCGTAATCAGCGCCGACTAGTCTGGATAACGGCATCAAGCCGCGAACAGATAAAGCACCCCAAGCAACACCGCGACAATCAGAACCAATGTCCCGCCCAGTGCCATCAGCTTGATGATCGGATGAAGATTATCAAGTTCGCCCGGCTGCGGCGCATTCCCGCCGCCATTTGCCGATGACTGCCCCTCGTTAAACCGTCGCAAAGCTTCTTCGCCGCTCATGGGCGGCATCTTGATACGATCAAGGACCGTCCCCTGATCCGGGCGGCGGTCCTTGTCATTGGATGGATGCTTTTGCGGGGTGTCGCCGTTACTGGCTGTCATCGCAGGTGATTGTGCTTAACGCTGCGCTGTCAGGCCGCGATCATTTTCCTGATCCTGCGGCTGATAGGTTGGCCATTCACCGGCCGCCAGAAGATCAAGCGACGGCGTTTCCTGACCGAACCGCGAACGATACATCCAAAGGTTTGCCATCACGCGTTCGATGAACAGTCGGGTTTCGCGCGACGGAATGCTTTCGATGAAATACAGCGGATCGACATTGTCCTTAAGCGCCTTCTGCCAACGGCCAAGATTGCCAATGCCACCGTTATAGGCCGCCATCAACTGCAAGAAGCCGTTATCAACGCCATTCTGTTCAAGCAGGTGATCAACATATTTCTGCCCAAGTGACAGGTTGATTTCCGGCTGATAAAGCTCGGCACGCTTTTCACCCCGGTAACGGGTATTGCCGATATAGCTTGCCGTTGCCGGCATCAGTTGCATCAAACCACGCGCACCGGCATGACTGCGGGCGTCGGTATTGAAACCTGATTCCTGACGCATGAAGGCATAAATCACCGCTCGGTCAACTTCGTAACCACCTTCCGGCTCCCATGGCGGGACCGGATAAAGCGCGTTTACAAACACATCACCGGTCTTTTGCGCGATATAACTGCCAAGACGCATGGTAAGTGATGCGAAATTCGCGGTATCGGTCAGGGCCAGAACAGCACGGCGCAGCGAATCATCATCTTTTGCCGCGGCCTTGCGCAATTCACGTTCGGCTTCATCGCGCTGTCCGATCTGCAACAGCGAGAGCGCACGACGCCCATGCGGATCAAGCTTCAGCTTGTTGGCACGGTTTTCATCAAGTTCCAGGCTGTCCCAGTCAAAGACATCATCACGGCCAAGGGCGCGCATCGCCAACTGACCATAGAACGAACGCGGATATTCCGCCGCGCGGTTCAACATGGCATCGGCCTCTTCGAACCGGCCTGCGGCCAGATCAATACGCCCTGCCCAGAACGCACCGGCGGTCCGGGTCCAGCTGGATGCATATTTATTGGTGCTCAGCGCTGCGAAATGGGCGTGCGATTCATCCATCTTGCCCAGACGCCAGGCGGTCAGGCCTGCCGTCCAATGCGCCTGCGGCAGGTACTTGCCCGAACGCTTTGCCGCTTCACCGGCATATTTCAATGCAAGGTCCGGTTTGCCAAAGTAATAGTAACCTGACGCAATTGCCGCCTTGGCGTGGTCCTGCTCATAGGCATCAAAAAGACGCTGCGCCTCGTCACTTTCAAGAACTTCCAGCGCGCCGGTCGGCCAGCCACTGCCGATGCGGTGGCGAATACGACTTTTCAGGGTCGCGACGCGCGAACGTTGCTTGGACGACAGCTTCTTGGACGACTTGTGATAATAGGGCGTGATGTTCTCGTAATCATAACCGGCACCCGAAACATAGCTGCCCACAGGCTTTTTCGGATAATTGGCCGATCCGCGACGTGTCAGCGCAAGTTTGTAGATGCGCGGTGCCTGCGGATGATCGGCATAGCTGGCAAGCCAGTCTTTCAGTTCCTTGTAACGCGAACGGTAGGCCGTCGGATGCAGATAACGCTGCGCCATCACGTGCCCCATCAGGACATCATCAGACAGGCGCGAAATCAGGCGGTCGGCATCTTGCCAACGGCCCTGTTCCTGAACGGCAAAAATCTGTTCGTAAAGTTCGGCGTCACGTTCGGAAAGTGGCTTGGGGATTACAGTCGAAAGCGCGTCATCCAGAACCGGGCTGCCAAGGGCGGCCTGTTCCTGCGTGCTGGCAGCAGCAGGTGACGTGGCCCCCATGACGGTCATGGTGCCAAGAAACGCGAAGAATAGGCCCTGCCTTAAGGTGCTTTTGACACCCGGCAGGCGTGTTCTTATTGCTTCGATCAAAATTAGTTTCCCCAACGAGACTTGTTTTCAAGCCGCGTGTTTATCCCGAAGCAGTTTGGTCTCGCAACCCGTTGCCTGCGGTGTTCCCCCTCGTGCAACGGCGTCCCTTATAGCAGCAAACAGCCAAACCGCGAAATCATTTATCTGGAATCAAGCACTTGGCGCACTCCAGAATACGCACCCCGAACGCATGCATATCTCCCATGCATACAGTCAGTTTATCGCCAATTCCTTAAAGCTTTTGTGCGATCGCGCGCAAATCACGCCAGGCAAGGCGTTTCTGTTCCGGCGTGCGCAGAAGATAGGCCGGGTGGAACATCGCGGTCAGGTCGGCCTTTTTGCCATCAGCAAAGGAAACTTCCTTCCAGGTGCCGCGCAAACGCGTGATCCCGCGATCTTCTTCCATCAGGGTTTTGGCCGAACTGCCGCCAAGACACACCACAACCTTGGGACCGATCAGTTCAAGATGACGGCGCACAAACGGCTCACACACCGCAACTTCGGCTGTGGTCGGCTGGCGGTTTCCCGGTGGCCGCCATGGCAGGATATTGGTGATGTAAACTTCTTCGCGCGCCAAGCCGATGGATCGCAACATGGCATCAAGCAACTTGCCACTTGGCCCGACAAACGGCAGTCCCTGACGGTCCTCTTCTGCACCCGGCGCTTCGCCGACCAGCACCAGCTTGGCCTCGACATTGCCGGCGCCGAAGACGGTATTGCTGGCGGACTTCTTAAGGGCACAGCCTTCAAACTTTTCAATCGCCGCCTTGAGTTCCTCAAGACTGTTTGCCGCGGCGGCCGCATCACGTGCGGACTGGCGTGCTTCATGCGGCGTGTCAGACAGTAAAAACCCACTATCCGCACCAGCGGGCATTGGTGCCGGGCCGTTGCCTGCCGCCTGTGTCGGACGGGCCGACGCCCCTGCCGGACGCTGCGGGTTGGTGCCCGCATTCGCGCCAAAGCCCGGCCGGTTCGCCGCGTTCTGACGCAGGCTTTCGGACGCCTTGAAACGGTCAAGCGGCTCGTCGGCGATGGCCTCGTCCGCGCCCATTTCAAATTGCCAGACAAGGGCCTCGAATGGGTCCAGATTATTTACATCAAAGTCTGTAATTGGTTTGCTCATCTACACTAAGGCGATGTATGTTGCACCGCGAACGGGATCGCGGCTGCTGCTTGGGACGACCTTATACGATTTTGGGTCCTTTGTGCCAGAGTACAAACGCGACACCGTTCGTGACTATGGATTGTCAACTGATCCCATGATCGGTATAGCTGTATTCATAGAGAATTATGAGAGAATTCAGGGCTTGGGCGAGACTCTGAACGGTGAATACCGGCTCACGGCCAACGAACGGAAACAGTTCGATACGGTCGCCAGCCAAAGGAGAGAGGCCAAATGGAACGGGAATCCATGGAATTTGACGTGGTCGTTGTTGGCGCCGGTGTATCCGGTCTGTCAGCGGCCATCAAGCTGATGCAACTCGCCCAGGAACAGGAAAAAGAAATCACCGTCTGTGTGGTTGAAAAAGGTTCCGAGGTCGGCGCACACACCCTTTCAGGGGCCGTGATGGAGCCGCGCTCGATCAATGAACTTTTCCCGGACTGGAAAGAACGCGGCGCACCGCTGAACGTGCCGGCTGGCGAAGACCAGTTCATGATGCTGAGCGAAACCGGCGCGAAAAAGCTGCCGACCCCGCCGCAAATGCACAACAAGGGCAACTATATCGTCAGCCTTGGCAATGTCTGCCGCTGGCTTGGCGAACAGGCCGAGGCCCTCGGTGTCGAAGTTTATCCGGGCTTTGCCGCCGCCGAAGTTCTGTTTAACGAAGACGGATCGGTCAAGGGTATCGCCACGGGTGATATGGGCCTGCAACGTGATGGCACGCCGGGCCCGAACCATGAACCGGGTATGGAACTACATGCCAAATACACCTTCTTTGCCGAAGGGTGCCGTGGTTCGCTGTCCGAACAGTTGATCAAGAAATTTGATCTGCGCAAAAATTCCGACCCGCAAACCTATGGCATCGGGATCAAGGAGCTCTGGGAAGTTGACCCCGAAGTCCACAAGGAAGGCCTGATTCAGCACACCGTTGGCTGGCCGCTTGATAAGGACACCTATGG
>NZ_DCAO01000070.1:31089-44309 GCF_002311515.1 Thalassospira sp. UBA1131 | reverse complement strand
GCACGTGCGCTGAACGAAGGCGGTTTCCAGTCGATCCCCGATCTTGTCTTCCCGGGTGGTTGCCTGATCGGATGTTCGGCGGGCTTTATGAACGTGCCAAAGATCAAGGGTTCGCACACCGCGATGAAGACCGGCATGCTGGCCGCCGAGGCCGCGTTTGAGGCCCTGACGGCCGATGAAGTTCCGGCAAAGATGGACAGCTACCCGCAGCGTCTGAAAGACAGCTGGGTCTATCCGGAGCTGCACAAGGTGCGCAACATCCGCCCGAGCTTCGCCAAATGGGGTTTCTGGGGCGGCATGGCTTATAGTGCGGTTGATACCTATCTGTTCGGCGGCAAGGCACCCTGGACCTTTAAAAACCATGCGGACCATGCCTGCCTGAAACCGGCAAGCGAAATGCCAAAGATCGACTATCCGAAACCGGATGGCAAAATCAGCTTCGACAAGCTGTCATCGGTCTTCCTGTCGAACACCAACCACAGCGAAGATCAGCCGATCCACCTGACGCTGAAAGATGCAAGTGTTCCGGTAAGCACCAACCTTGCCGTCTATGACGGGCCAGAGGCACGTTTCTGTCCGGCCGGTGTCTATGAGTTCGTCGAAGACGAAGACAATGGCGGCAAGCGTCTGCAGATCAATGCGCAGAACTGCGTGCATTGCAAAACCTGCGACATCAAGGACCCGACCCAGAACATCGTTTGGGTCGTGCCCGAAGGTGGCGGCGGACCTAACTACCCGAATATGTAAGCCTTTTCGGCTTTCCTCATACAATAAGGGCCGCTTTTTGCGGCCCTTATTATTTAGTCTGATGATTTGATCACTTGGTCATTTGATCATTTGATCATTCTGGCGCATAGCCAAAAGCAACCGGCGGGTTTGCCGCGGTTTCGGTCCAGACACTTTTGGGCTGCATATATTCCATCAAACCTTCCTTGCCGCTGGATCGGCCATAGCCACTCTGTCCAAACCCGCCAAATGGCGACATGACATTGATGGTCTTATAGCTGTTAATCCAGAACGTCCCGGCCCGCACATTGGCCGCCACCCGATGCGCGCGATCCACCGCACTGGTCCAAACGGCACCGGCCAGGCCAAATTTGCTGTCATTGGCGATCGCAATGGCTTCGGCCTCGTCATCAAACGGGATGACCGAAACAACCGGTCCAAAGATTTCGTCGCGCGCAATCGACATGTCGTTGCGAACATTGCCAAGAACCGTCGGACGCAAGAAATACCCATCGGCACAGGCCGTCCCATCCGGGCGGACACCACCTGCAAGAATTTCAGCCCCTTCGGCACGCCCCGCCGCGATCAGGCGATTTACCGTCTGATACTGGGCATCATTGTTGATCGGGCCAATCTGGGTTGCGGCATCAAGCGGATCGCCCACCGGAATATGATTGGCACCCGTAACCAGCATTTCCTGGAACTGATCCAACACGGAACGCTGGACCAACAGGCGCGAACCGGCGACACAACTTTGCCCGGCTCCGCTAAAGATCGCGGCCTGCGCGCCAGTCACGGCACGCTTAAGATCGGCATCTTCGAACACGATGTTTGCCGATTTCCCACCAAGCTCAAGAACACACGGCACGATATTCTGGGCAGCTTGGGCCGCGATAACAGAACCTGTTTTGGGCGATCCGACAAAGACGACCTTGCGGGTGGCATCGTGGGTTGTCGCCGCAACACCCGTGGTATGGCCCAATCCTGCCAGTACCGAAATCACCCCATCAGGCAAACCTGCCTTTTGCGACAGAACACCAAGCGCAACAGAGGTCAGTGGCGTCATTTCCGACGGTTTAAGAACTGCCGCATTGCCCGCACACAAGGCCGGGGCCAACTGCCAACCGGCCGTGAAGATCGGCGCGTTCCAGGGCGTTATTTGCGTAACAACGCCATATGGCTCGGGACGGGTATAGTTCAGATGGCTGGTCGGCACCGGAATGACATCGCCATGAAGCTTGTCTGCCCAACCGGCATAATATTCAAACATCTCGGCGACTTTAAGCACCTCGACCCGCGTATCGCGGATCGGCTTACCGGCAGAAACGCATTCCAGAAGTGCCAGCTGTTCAAGATGATCGCGAACCTGGGCACCGATTTTCCAGAGAATACGGCCACGTTCCGCCGCCGTCATCGCCCACCAGACACGCTGCCCGGCAACCGCCACCTTCATAGCCGCATCCACGACATCGCCACCAGCATCCTTGAAGGTCAAAAACGCCTTGCCGGTTGCAGGATCGATCAATTCGATATCATCGCCTTTGCCCGGCATGATCGCACCATTGACCCAACTGCCAACAACACCATCGGCAAAGAACGGTGCCATGGCCTTGGCATAGTCACGCGTCATCAGTTTATCTGCGCTGCTCATTTTCATTCTCCTGCCTGGGCGGTGTTGGTGCTCGCGGTAAATTCGGTGATGCGATTGAAATCCATGTCATCGGAAAGCGCCGCTGCACTGTCCTGCCAAATCTGTCCCGCCAGTTGACTGACCGGGAGTACCACGTCCTTTTGCGATGCCAAGGCCATGGCAAGGCGCATGTCCTTGCGCATCAGCCCCATGGTAAAGCCACTGTCAAACTGCCCGGTAAGAACCCATTTCGGATAATTGACTTCGCTAACAGCGCTGCGCCCCGAACCGGCATTAAGTGCAGAGATCAGGTAATTGGTATCCACCCCGGCCGCCTTGCCCAGTGCGACTGCTTCGCGCATGGTCAAAAGATGGGTCGCAACCAGCATGTTGTTGATAATCTTGACGGCGTGACCAGCCCCCACCGGGCCAACATGGGTAATCTTGCCACCCAGAACTGAAAGTATCGGCATCGCCTTGGCAAAACCGGCATCATCGCCGCCAACCATCATGGTCAGTTGCCCACTATTGGCACCAGCGGGGCCACCACTGACCGGCGCATCAATCAGGACATGACCGATCACACGCAAAGCCGCGTCAAGTTCTCGGGTTACATCGGGTTCAGACGTTGTCGTATCAATGATCAGGCGCGGCGCAAGATCACAAGATGCAAGGCCATTATCCCCGGTCAGAACGGTTTGCACGTGGCGTGCTGTCGGCAAGGAAAGAATGATGGTCTCACAGGTGCTAAAAAGTTCCTGTTGGGTGGCAACGATGGTCACACCATCGCGCGCAGCATCCGCCCGGCGTTCGACGGAAAGGTCAAACCCGGTTACAGCGTGGCCCTCGCGCAAAAGTGTGCGCGCCATACCAAGTCCCATATTTCCAAGCCCAATGACCCCGACGGTTCCGCTGCCATTGATGTGTGTTTGTGTCACGATTGCTGCCTCTTTGCTGCTTTGGGGTCGTTACGCGCTGTATCAAAGGTGACAATCTTCGCCTTTGACCGCTCTTTTCCGCCCTTTTCTGTTTTGATTTCCTGATCAACTTCCGGCGGAAGCACCGCTGTTTCAAGATCAATTGCCGGAACATGTTGTTGCCGAAACAGCAACAGATATGCTCTGATTACGACATCGCCCCACAATTCGAAGCCCCGATATGAAGATTGATGACAAACCTCTCCGTTATTTTTTGGCTGTTTTCGAAGCCGGCTCGATCCGGACTGCCGCCGAGAACTTGCGCATTGCCCCCTCGGCGATCAGTCGACAGATCTCAAGCCTTGAGGCCCATCTGAATACGCTTTTGATGGAACGCACCAAACGCGGGATCATCTTTACCGAAACGGGGCATATGGTTGCGGCACATGCACGCAAGCGCATTGAAATCGACGAAGCATTTGCGGTTGATCTTGCCGCGGCCCGTGGCGCCATTGCCGGGACGGTGCGCATCGCAACCGGGGAAGGCTTTGTTGTCGATCTTGTTAATCACGTGATCCGCCCGCTGCGCGACGAGTTCCCCGACATTCGGCTTGAAGTCGATGTTGCCGGAACCGAGAAGATCACCCATGGCATTCTGCGCGATGACTATGATCTGGGGCTGGTTTTCAACCCGCCGCGCACGCCAGAGCTTGAATTACTTGCAGAAAACCACAGCCCGCTTTGCGTGCTGGTCCCGCCGGAATTTGCCCTTGCCTCCAAGCAAAGCTGCAAACTGAATGAAACGCTGAATTATCCGGCCGCCTTGCTGGATCAGAATTTCGGGGTGTCCAAACTTTTGGCAAATGCCGATCCGGGAAATCGCGTGGCGCGGGATGCTTTTCTGACCGCCGATTCGATCAATGTTGCCATTCACTTTGTCCTGTCGGGGGGCGGTATCACCTATCTGCCCGCGTTTGCGGTATCACGACAACTACGCAGAGGAGAAGTCGTTGCCATACCGATGACAGATCCCTTCCTGGCGCGTGTTCCTTCACACTTGCTGGTGCGCAAGGAGCGCCCCAAAACCGCCGCAGTGCGGGCTGTTACAGGCATGATCCGGGATCGGATGGAGGCATTTGGCTCCGCTTGGTATCCCGAAGAACATGAATAACCTTGCGTGACCTGTTGCCATTTCGGCAACAGAAGCATCCCAAAATGGCACTTGCCCATGAATCGGCATGTTCCCATTCTCGGTCGGAAATTCCGGATCTAAAAATGGCAAAACGATGAATTTTGCATCGCCGGATTTTACAGGGATGACAAGGCGCGTTTGGTTTCCCGCATCAATGGGAAAGGTGTCCTTGCGTCGTAAACGCCACTGTCTGTCAAGGAGACTGGGAAATGAATGCGCTTCGGGGACAAATGGGGCTATGGAAGCTCCATTTAGCCGTTATCATCATTGGGGCAATCGCCGAGCTGATCGGCATCCGCAAAATTCCGTTGGGAATTGGGGCAATTCTTCTGTTGCCGCTGCTTTATGCCTTTATCATGGCAGCCCTTATGAATCCGAATGTCATGCCGAAATTTGGCAAGTTCATCGGTGAAAAAGAAGTCAAGGCGGCCTCACCGCTAATCGTCATTGCGATCATGCCGTTCATCGCCAAATTCGGAACCACCATCGGCCCGGCAATCGAAACCATCATCGAAGCGGGTCCTGCGCTGTTGCTGCAGGAACTTGGGAACCTTGGCACGATTGTTCTGGCATTCCCGCTTGCGGTTTGGGGCCTGAAAATGGGCCGTGAGGCCATTGGTGCGACCTTCTCGATCGCACGTGAACCGAACCTTGCCATCATCGCCGACCGTTACACCCTCAAAAGCCCGGAAGGTGCGGGTGTCATGGGCGTTTATGTGATCGGTACGCTTTTCGGCACCTTTATTTTTGCCATTCTGGCGTCACTGTTTGCCAGCATTGATGTTTTTGATCCGCGCGCGCTTGCAATGGCATGCGGGATCGGCAGCGGTTCGATGATGGCGGCCTGCACTGGTGCGCTGACGGAAGTTGTCCCGTCGATGAAGGACGAAATCCTTGCACTTGCCGGGGCGAGCAACCTTTTGACCTATGCAACAGGTCTTTATGCCGGACTGTTTATTGCTCTTCCGATCGTTGAAAAACTCTATAACGCGACGGCTGGTAAGCGTGACCTTGCCGCTGCTGACAACAAGGGGGCTTGATCATGTCTGATAGCGTTGTTGCAAAAGAAACCACCCGCCCGAAAATTGATCTTGTCGATCATGCCGTCGTCCTGATCATTGTCTGCCTTGTCGGACTGGTGATGAACACAGTCGGACCGGCGATACCGTTGATGGACGGATTTATGGGCATGATCGTGATCTATTTGATCTCGATGGTTGGCCTTATCCTGACCCGCTTTGCGCCGTTCTATCTGCCAAGCGTTGCATGGATTTCGTTGGTCGGCATTGTCGCGACCCTTCCCTGGACCCCGGGTTCGGAATGGATCGTCGCACAGGCCAAGTCGGTTAACTTCCTGGCCCTTGCAACCCCGGCTCTCGCCTATGCCGGCTTTGCGATTGCCAAAAAGGAAATCGAAGTTGCCAAACATTCCGGCTGGAAACTGGCAGTGGTTGCCTGCCTTGTCTTCCTTGGCACCTATGCCGGTTCGGTTCTTGTTGCCGAAGCGATCCTGAAGCTTCAGGGTATCTGATCACATCCTGTAACCGGGACCATCTGAACTATGGTGGTCCCGGTGTTAAGTTACCGGGTTCACGCCCGCACATATCATCCAAAATCGAGTATGCAGATGACTGTCCCTTCTTGCTCCCTTCATCCTCGCGCCACCGAACTTGTCGATGAATTCATCAGCTGGCGTCACCATCTGCATGCTCACCCTGAAACCGCGTTTGAAGAAAACCTGACCAGTGCCTTTGTCGCAGAAAAGCTGAAATCCTTTGGCTTGGAAGTCAAAACCGGCATCGCCAAGACAGGTGTTGTCGCAACCCTGCATGGCAACAAAGGGCCGGGAAAGCGGATCGGGCTTCGCGCCGACATGGATGCACTTGATATCCATGAAACAACCAATTTGCCTTATGCGTCAAAACATCCGGGAAAAATGCATGCCTGTGGTCATGATGGCCATATGACCATGCTGCTTGGCGCCGCCAAAATCCTTGCTGAAAACCCGGATTTTGCCGGAACCGTCGATTTTATTTTTCAGCCTGCCGAAGAAAACGAAGGCGGCGGGCGGGAAATGGTCAAAGAGGGCCTGTTTGACAGCCATCCGGTCGATACGGTTTATGGCATGCACAACTGGCCGGGCCGCGATATCGGCACCATGGCCGTCAAGGCCGGCCCGATGATGGCAAGCTACGACGTGTTTGAAATCGTGATTGAGGGCAAAGGTTGCCACGCGGCCATGCCCCATCTCGGACATGATCCGATTACAACAGCAGGTCAGGTTCTACTGGCACTGCAAACCATCGTCGCACGCGAAATCAATCCTTTGAAAAGCGCTGTCATTTCGCCCACACAGATTTTCGGCGGTGACACCTGGAACGTAATCCCCAATACCGCGACCATTCGCGGCACTGTGCGCACGTTTGATCCTGATATTCAGGATGTTATCGAAGCGCGTCTGGTCGAAACAGCCAAACACACCGCACAGGCCTTGGGCTGCGATGCCCGCGTGAATTATCAACGCCGCTATCCGGCAACAATCAACAGCCCGGCAGAATCCGAAATTGCCCTTTCGGTGGCATCGAAGATTGTCGGCGCAGATCAGGTGGACACCAATCCGGAACCGTCCATGGCCAGCGAAGATTTCGCCTTCATGCTGAATGTCAAACCGGGTTGCTATATCTGGCTCGGTAATGGCCCGACGGATGGCGACCGGCTGCTTCATAACGCCGCATATGACTTCAATGATGACGCCATCACGTATGGTGTCAGCTATTGGATTGCACTGGTCAAAGAAGCCCTGTCGCGGGACTGAAGACATATTATCCTGTGCTGCGTATTCCCGTGTCAGTGATCCCGTTCAAAGATAGCGGTTTGTCGTTGTTGCAAATGCTTTGCCTTATAATTGCCGACTGAGTAGGCTAATCCCGAAATTCACTATGGCGATGCGCCAGATCTGGCGTCGCCGAACCCGAATTGCGGACGCAGGAAAAGCCTTTGAAACGTAAATTGTTACATCTCCTCATCCCGATGACGGCTGTTGCGCTTTCGGCCTGTGGCACCATGCCACAGAACAGCGACGATGCCGTTTTCGAGTATCCGCAATCCAACGGGTTTTCGGGTAACTTCCTGGCTGGCAAGGCTGCCCAGATGGAAAGCCGGTCCGACTACGCTGCGCAATATCTTTTGCGCGCCCATCAACTCGACCCCGATAACGCAGAGCTGCGCCGCCGGGCTTTCCTGGCATTGATCAGCGACGGGCGCATCAGCGATGCCGTCGATATTGCCACCAGTTTGCAATCCGAAAACGATCAGGACCTGTTTGCGGCCCTGACAGTAATGGATGCCGCCATTCGCGAAGATCGTTATCAGGATGCGCTTGATATCGTCTCAAGCCTGCCCGAACGTGGCATCAATGCCCTGATTGCGCCGCTGGCAAAGGCCTGGCTTTACACCGGCCTTGATCAAAAAGACGCGGCAATGACGGCCCTTGATGGCATGCAGGGCAATGGCGCGCTTAACCCGCTGTCGGAGTATCATCGCGGTCTGATCCTGGCGCATTTTGGTGATTTTGATGCCGCTGAACGCGCCCTTGCCAGCGCCTATGGCGATCCGGCCGACGCGCCGCTTCGCGCCGCCGAGGCCCTTGGTGCCGTCTATGAGCGTAAAGGCCAGGTGCAAAAGGCGTCCCTTCTGTATGAAAGCTATATGGATCGGCATCCGCAATCACTTGCCATGCCGTTCCATCTCGCGCGTCTTGATCGCAAAGAACCACCCATCGCCACCATGCTGACCCCGGCAGAGGGTCTGGCAGAGGCCTATCTTGATATTGCCACCCTGCTTAGTCAGGAAAACGCGGTTGATCCATCCCTGCTGATGGCGCGCTATTCGCTGTCGCTACGTCCCGATGATGACATTACCCGTCTTCTGGTCGGCGAAGTGATGGAAATTCAGAACCGTTTTGAAACGGCAATTGAGGTTTACAAAGGGATCCCGCGCTCATCCCCGCACAGCTGGAACGCGCGGCTTCGAACTGCCTCAAGCCTTGAGCAGATCGGTCGCGCGGATGAGGCGATTGATATCCTCAAAGACATGGTCAGCGAACGCCGTGATCGCCCGGATGCGCTGATCCAGCTTGGCGATATCCTGCGCATTCAGCAGCAATATGGCCCGGCCGCAGACGCCTATGACAAGGCGATTGAACGGCTTGGCGGCCAGACACAGGTTGGCTGGCGTTTGCTGTATCGTCGCGGCATTGCCCATGAACGTGCCGGGGACTGGGCCAAGGCCGAGGCAGATTTCCTTCAGGCCCTCGAAGTCGAACCGGAACAACCCTATGTGCTGAACTATCTTGGTTATAGCTGGGTTGATATGGGCATGAATTTCGAACAGGCCGAAGACATGCTTAAACGCGCCGTCGAATTGCAGCCTGATGATGGCTATATCGTCGACAGTCTGGGGTGGGTTTACTACAAGCTTGGCCGGTTCGAAGATGCGGTCGAACAGCTTGAAAAGGCGGTCGAACTGAAACCCGATGACCCGACCATCAATGATCATCTGGGGGATGCCTATTGGCAGATCGGGCGCTATCACGAGGCCCGCTTCCAGTGGCACCGTGCCCTGTCCTTCAATCCGACCGAAGAACTGCGCAGTACCGTCGAAGCCAAGATCAATGGTCAGGTACCAAGCGTGGCCCCGACCGTCGTAAACTGACGCATTTGGGAAGAAACGTTCATGTCTGCGACCTATCGCCAGCAGGCACCTGCCAAGGTTAACCTGTTTCTACACGTCACCGGCAAACGCGATGACGGCTATCACCTGCTTGAAAGCCTCGTCTGCTTTACCGCATCCGGCGACGTGGTAAGTGGCGAGGTGCGCGACGATGGCACCATCACCCTTTCGATCACAGGCCCCATGGCTGCCAACCTCGCCCTTGAAGACACCAGTGACAACCTTGTGATGCGTGCCGCCCGGATGCTCCAGGCTGAAAGTGGCACGACACAGGGAGCAGACCTGATCCTTGATAAGCGATTGCCGATTGCATCGGGGATTGGTGGCGGGTCGGCGGATGCCGCGGCGGCGATCCGGCTGCTGTGCGAGATGTGGAAACTTGACCTCGACGAAGACACCTTGTCACGCATCGCGCTAACACTCGGGGCAGATGTCCCGGTTTGCCTGCATGGTAGAACCTGTCTGATGTCGGGGATCGGCGAAGAAATCACCGCACTGCCGGACCTGCCGTCCGTCCCGATGGTCCTGATCAATCCCGGCAAGGCAGTTTCAACACCTGAAATCTTCAAGGCCCGCGCAGATGAGGGGTTTAGCCCGACCGGCGCATGGGATACCCAGCAGACCTTTCAAAGTGGTGCTGCCCTTGCCGATGCATTGTCGGAATGCGGCAATGACCTGACCCTGCCGGCCACCGGTATCCTTCCGGAAATTTGTGATGTGCTAAATGCGCTCGCCCGTGAAGAGGGATGCTTGCTGGCCAGAATGTCGGGCAGCGGGGCGACGTGTTTTGGAATTTACGACACAAACGATCAGGCTGAACGTGCGGCAAATGCCATTGCAGCACAGAACCCGGACTGGTGGATTTCGCCCACCCATATCCTGACGGAAAAGAGCCGCGAGCAGGCAGATATGGGCGCGGCCTTCCCCGACTGAGCGCAAGATAAAAAAACCTTCAAATAGAGGGTTGCACTCTTGTCATGAGGGCGCTATTTTCCGCGCCACGCACGCTGATGGGGCGTGGCCAAGTGGTAAGGCATCGGTTTTTGGTATCGTGTACCGTAGGTTCGAATCCTACCGCCCCAGCCAAGACAAACCGCTTTGAGGTTTTCCTCAAAGCGGTTTTCTTTTGCGTGCTTGATGCAACATGGCCGCACACGAATGCGCGGCCACACATTATCCGTTCAGGACTGCTTTGACTGGTGCATTGCGATGCTGGCGCGTGCCACCAGTTTATCAAGCGTATCGCCCGCCTCCGCAATGCCAAGGCCGATGCTGAGTGTAAGCTTCGGGTGTGCGCTTCCGGCCTCGAAATCCTCGGCACCGACGCGCTCGGTCAAGCGTTGTAGGTAGTTCAATGCACCTGCGGCCCCGGTTTCAGGCATCAGGATGATGAATTCCTTGTCGCTCCAGCGCGCGATGACGTCGGTTTCGCGCTTCATGCCCGATGCCACCTTGGCAAACAGTTTCAACGCCGCATCACCGGCATCATAGCCAAAGTTCTCATTCAGGTTCTTGAGATTGTCGAAATAGACCATCCCGATCACAACCGCATTGCCATATCGGTTTGAACGTTCAAGCTCGGTTCGCAAGATACCTTCCATGTAATGGCGATTGTAAAGCCCCGTCAGCGGATCGGTATTGGCCGAAAGCTCGATATCCTTGCGCGCCTGATCAAGTGCCTTGCGATCATGGATATGGGCAACCGCCTGCCCGATTGAGTCGGCAAAAAGCTGCACCAGATCGATATCGTGCTTGGTAAAGGCCTTCACCGGTACCGGGCTGCCAAATGCAAGGGTCCCGATGCATTCACCTTCGACAACAATCGGTGCGCCAAGATAGGCGGCAAACCCGAATTTTTCGCCCGCCGGATGCGACCCCAGTTCGCTTTCACTGACATCATGAAAGGCAAAGACTTTGCTGGCCGAAATAACCTGACTGCAGAATGTCTCATCAAGATCGAACTCCATGCCCGGGGTCAGGACATTTTCAGGATGAAACACCTGTCGAATTTCATAGGTCTGTTCGCCAATCGCACTAAAGATGCCGACTGGCAGACCGAACTGCTCAATACCGAGCTTCAGGATCGCCTCAACACGCTGTTCGAACATTTTGGCCATTTCGCCCTGATGATCGGTCTCAAACTCGGTGGTCATGTGATTTCCCATTTTTTGACTGGCACGGCTTTGCGCAAAAACGCCAGTCATAAAGCCTTGTTATAGTGCGACAATTAAGTCCGATAATCGCATGCGGCAAATTCTAAACCGTAAGCATACCAAGGCATAGGCCATTCTTCTGATTGGATAATATTTTTCTGATATGACCGGGTCGGTTATCCGGATTTCGGCCGTGCTGTCATCTGGTGCAACAGGGCTGCCCCCCGCAAACCGCCATCCCGGGCATAGGCGCCGGGCACCACCAGCGGCACGTCATAGCGCCCCAGGGCATGCTTTCGCACCCGTGTGTCGATCTCTGCGATCAAGGCTGTCTCGGATGCCAATCCGCCGCCCACCGGGACACAGTCCGGATCGAGAACATTAACCATCAGTGCCAATTCACGGGCAACCAGATCACAATAGATGTCGATAACCCGTGCTGCCTTGTCATCCCCGGCCAGCCATGCAGTTGTGATGTCGTGGCTTGCAGGTGCCTGATCATGGAGTTGCGCGTAAATCCGTTCAAGCCCGCGCGCCCCGCCCCAACTATCAAGGCATCCTGTGCGCCCACAGCCACAAGCAACCGCCGACAGGCCATGTTTGATGAGGCTGCCGGTGACATCATTGCCATGCCCCCATTCGCCGCGGATACCACTGTTGCCGCCAACGAATTGGCCATCCAACACAATGCCGCCCCCCACCCCGGTGCCAAGGATAATGGCAAAGACGGTTCGGGCGTTTTGGGCGGCACCTGTTGTTGCCTCGGCCAAGGCAAAACAATCGGCGTCATTTTCGACCAGAACAGGACGGTCCAGAATGGCTGAAAGCTCGGCCGCCAGCGGCCAATCCTTGATCGCCGGAATATTGGCAGAAATAACCGACCCGGTCTGCGGATCCATCCCACCGGCAAGACTGATGCCGACCGGGCATTTGCCATATTGCTCATCGGCCTCATGCACAAAGCCCGCCAGGATTTTGACAAAGGCGTCTCGGTCATCACGTGGTGTTGATGCCTTGCGATGAAGCACCGTCGCCCCACCCGCATCGAAAACACCGAACTCGATATTCGAGCCCCCTATGTCAAAGGCATATTGCATGCTGCACTTTCCACGAACTGTCCTGCTATCGGGATACACCAGCCTAGAGTACGTCGCAAAAAGAAACGGCACCAGCCGGGTCAGGCAGGTGCCGTTAATGTGTTCAAAGCTCGCGTGAGCCTAGCTGCGCAGGCGTGCCGCCAGATCGTCGTAGGACGGCATTTGATCGACAGGACCAAGGGCCGTCACGGTCGGCGTGCCATCCAGCAATGCCTTGCCCGAACGACGCACGCTTTCAAGGTCAACACCGTCGATCTTTTCAACGATTTCTTCCATACTTTGCGGGCGGCCGAAAATCTGGATCTGACGGGCAAGTGTTTCGCAGCGACCGGAATTGCTTTCCATCGCCATCACCACAGATGCCTTAAGCTGCGCACGTGCACGTGCGACTTCTTCTTCGGTCAGATCCTCGGTCGCGCGGACCAGTTCATCACACATGACCGGCATCAGTTCGCCAACGTCATTGGCACCGGTCCCGGCATAGATCGAGAACAAGCCACCATCGACATAATGCGACGAGAAGCTATAGACAGAATAGACCAGCCCGCGCTTTTCGCGGATTTCCTGGAACAGGCGCGATGACATGCCACCACCCAGAAGGGTGTTGAACACCTGCAGGTCATAGAAGCTGTCATCGGTGTAGGACACGGTCGGCAGACCAAAGATCACATGCACCTGTTCAAGCTTGCGATTTTCGATCCGGCTGCCGCCTTCGTATTTAAGCGGCTCCATCTCGTGATCTTCATGGGCCGGAAGGCTGTCGAATTTCTTGGC
>NZ_DCAO01000070.1:20680-30973 GCF_002311515.1 Thalassospira sp. UBA1131 | reverse complement strand
CTGAGCGACGATACATTTTCCGGACTACCCAGGATCGAACGTCCCAGTGCCTGATTTGGCAGGGCGGTTTCCTGGAAATAGTCGAAAATGATGTCGTCAGGCGTGTCATTGGCCTGACCGATTTCCTGCAAGATCACCTGGCGTTCGCGTTCAAGTTCCTTCGCATCCAGTGTGGAATGCTGAAGGATGTCGGCAATCACATCAATCGCCAGTTCCTGATCTTCATGCAGGACCTTGCAATAATAGGCCGTGTTCTCGCGCGAGGTATAGGCATTCATCTGCCCGCCAACTGCTTCGATTTCTTCGGAAATCTGAAGCGCGGAACGACGACGCGTACCCTTGAACGCCATATGTTCAAGCATATGGGAAATGCCGTTAATGTCAGGCGTCTCGTTACGCGCCCCGACATCAACCCACGTGCCCAAGGCAACCGACTGCACATGATCAAGGCGGTCAGTCGCGACAATCATTCCATTGTCAAGCTGGGTGAGCTCGACTGTCATATAGCATTACTCCTGTTTCGCATTCTTTTCCCAACCATGGCTGGTCTTCAGGCTGCACGCCGGTTCTTACGAACATGCGCCATCAAGGCCGCCACATCGTTGGACATTGGTTCGACCTTTTCAGGTCGGTCATATAGATCAGAAAGACGCGGCGGCAAGTCCGGGTAGATGCCCGACGCCTGCTTGACTGCATCCGGGAATTTCGCCGGATGTGCCGTTGCCAGTGCCACCATCGGTACCGATTTGTCCCGATTGCACTGACGGCCTGACACGATGCCGATCACCGAATGCGGATCAACCAGTTCGCCACTGGTCGCCAAGACATCCTTGATTGCCGCCTTGGTTTCTTCGTCATCCAGTCGATAGCCATCGAAATGTTCACGTGCACGGCCAAACTGGCCTTGCGACATTTCCATAACACCGGTTTCACGGAACTTGGTCAGCATCTCGGCAATCGCAAGCCCATCACGATCATAAAGTTCAAACATCAGGCGCTCAAAATTCGAGCTGACCTGAATATCCATCGACGGGCTAAGCGACGGCTCAACGCCTTCCATCTTCATGGTCCCGGTTTCAAAGAAGCGGGCCAGAATGTCATTACGGTTGGCACCAACCACGAACTGCTTGATCGGAAGGCCCATCTGCATGGCGGCATAACCGGCATAAACATTGCCAAAGTTGCCCGACGGCACCGAGAACGAAATTTCGCGTTCCGGCGATCCAAGCTGCACACCCGCCCAGAAGTAATAGGCAATCTGGCACATGATGCGCGCCCAGTTGATCGAATTCACCGCCGACAGGCCAACCTCATCGCGGAAGCCATGATCATTAAACAGCGCCTTGACCAGATCCTGGCAATCATCAAACGATCCTTCGACCGCAACGTTGTGCACATTGTCCGACAGGATGGTCGTCATCTGACGACGCTGAACTTCCGAAACGCGCCCCTTGGGATGCAGGATGAAGATGTCGATATTTTCGCGATCCCGGCACGCCTCAATCGCGGCAGACCCGGTATCACCCGACGTCGCCCCCACAATCGTGATCCGCTCACCGCGTTTGGCCAGAACATGGTCAAACAGTCGGCCAACCACCTGAAGCGCATAGTCCTTGAACGCCAGCGTCGGACCATGGAACAGCTCCATCACCCAGTCGTTCGGGCCAAGCTGCTTAAGCGGCGCGACCGCTTCGTGGTCAAAGCCGCGATAGGTATCTTCGAGAATGGTCTTAAGGGCGTCGTCATCAACAGTGCCGGCAACAAATGGCTGGATGACTTTAAAGGCCACTTCGGCATAAGTCAGAGTTCGCAGCGCACGAATGTCATCCTTGGAAAAGGTCGGCCAGGTTTCGGGAACATAAAGCCCCCCGTCACGGGCCAGACCGGCAAGAAGAACTTCATCGAACTGCAAAACGGGGGCGCTTCCCCGCGTGCTGACATAGCGCACTAGACCTGCTCCTGCATAAGGCGAATATCGGTTGCGTGCATTTGGGCGCAAATCGCCGCCAAACAACACGCCAAAGCCTGATTTAGTGAGGGTTTGAGCAGATATAGTCAAGGGACAATCCAGCAAGCCTGCCGTGCTTTACGCATTATCGCGCAGGCCACGGCCCCACCCCGCATTCAGCCCGCCCTAACCGTCAAGCGGGATGCCATGTTCCTTGAGCTTCGACTCAGCCAATGCCGCCCGGCGTACAACCGTGCGATAGTTGCCCAAAAGGATTCGCAACACGGCTTTAATAAACCGGTCCGACCCCGACATTTTCTTTTCAAACGTCTGACGGCTAATCGCGATCAAAACGGTACGTTCTTTGGCCCGGGCAGAGGCCATGCGCGGCTGATTATCGACAAGTGCAAGTTCACCAAAAAGACCACCGGCCTCGATCGAGCCGAGAATAACCTCTTTGCCTTCGCCCAGCGTTTTGAAGATTTCGACTTGGCCTTCCTGCACGACATAGGCAGCGTTTCCAGGCTTTCCTTCCCGGAAAATAACCTGATCGATGGCAAAGACCTGCCGGTCCATCACCTTCTTGTTGCCGTCGGTTATGCCCATGTGTTTGCAGAGCCCATGAAAGGTTTGGGAACTTCTTGTCCCGAGGACCGATGGCAGCGTGTATCACCGATCAATAAATCAATGCTAGCAGATTGCCGGGCCCATTCAATTGAATTTACTGACCGTACCTATTCTCAAGATGGGCCCTGAAGGCATCCACGCCAAGGGGCTTTCCGGTCGCGGCCTCAAGGATGGCATCGGTGGATTTGCTTGAGGCCTGACTGTGAATGTTTGTGCGAAGCCAGCCCATCAACGGGGCGAAATCACCACGCGACAACGCGTTGGGTATTTCAGGGTTGGATTCCTTGGCTGCGGCAAAGATTTGCGCTGCGGCCATCGCCCCTAACGTATAGGTCGGGAAGTATCCCCACGCGCCCGATGGCCAGTGGATATCCTGCATGCAGCCATTACGGTCATCTTCGGGGACAATGCCCAGAAGTTTTTGCATCAACTCGTTCCAGGCGCCCGGCAGATCGGCAAGCTTCATATCGCCTTCGATCAACGCGCGCTCCAAGCGATAGCGCAAGATCACATGTGCGGGATAGGTCACCTCGTCGGCATCAACACGGATCAGGCCCGGCTCAACACGGGTATAAAGGTGATGCAGGTTTGCGGCCCCCCACGCGGCGTTGTCGCCGCCAAAGGCAGCCTTGAATACCGGTCCGGCATAGGTCAGGAATTCTTCCGACCGGCAGGCCTGCATTTCCACCAGAAGCGACTGGCTTTCATGCATGGTCATACCGCGCGCCTTGCCCACCGGCTGGTTCTGCCAATCGGCGGGCAATCCGCGTTCATACATCGCATGGCCGGTTTCGTGCAGAACCCCCATGATGGCCGAGGTAAAATCATTCTCGTCATAGCGCGTGGTCAAACGCACATCTTCCGGAATGCCGCCACAGAACGGATGATGGGAAATATCCAGCCGCCCATGATCAAAATCGAAACCAACCGCCTTCATCAGATCAAGGCCAATCCGGTTTTGGGTTTCAATCGCGAACGGACCGGTTGGTTTAACCGGCTTGTCTTCGGATTTCTGACGTTCGATCACATCGGCGGTGAAATCGGGCAGGAAGCTTTCCAGCTCGGCAAACAGGCTATCAATCCGATCAGAGCGCATCATCGGATCATATTGATCCAACAGCGCATCATATACCGAGGTGCCCAATGCCTCTGCCTTGGCTTTGCCAGCTTCAATCGACAGATCAAGCACTTCCTGCAAGTGCGGCAGAAGCCCTTTGAAATCGTTGTCGGCGCGTGCCTTGCGCCATGCCACTTCACAGCGGGTTTCCGCCCGTGACATCTTTTCCACCAGATCGGCTGGCACCGCCGTGCCATGAACCCATGCGCGCTTCATCTCCGCCAGATTAGCCTGCTGCCAGTCATCAAGCTGCTCGCTTTCCGCACTGCTGATCAGATCACCCAGATCCGGCGCATTGATCAGCTCATTTTCCAGAACACTCAATGTTGCAAGCTGTTCAGAACGGGCATCTGCACCGCCGTCCGGCATGATCACAGCCATATCCCAGTGCAACATCCCGCCAATACCGGACAGGACACTCATACGGTGAAAACGGGCTTCGAGCTTTTTATACGCTTCGGTCATGGGAACTCCTGCGCGGGCAGTCCGGCTGCTTTCCGCAAAATATCAGTCAACTGGTGGCGACAAGATCAGGCTTGCGCGTCTTTTTCGTCATCGCTGGTTGGGCGACGGTGATAAAGGACAAAAATCACGATCAGGGTAAGTGCCAGGCTATACCAGGTGATGGCATATTCCAGATGGTTGTTGGGCAACTCAACCTTGGCCTGCCCGCCAATCGGCAATCCGCCCGGGATCGGCGTATCATCGAGTTCGAGATAATACGGGCTGGCAAGGTCCGCACCGGTATCTTCGGCCATGTGATTGACATCGACATAGAACCACTGATTACGGATCGCGTCGTTTTCCGGCTGCGCCCAGTGCTTTTCGCTTGGCAGGCGCAACACACCCGATACCCGCACCGGACCCTCGATCAGGCTTTCGGGGCGGGTTTCAGGTTCGCGGTAATCTTGCGGCACCCAGCCACGATTGACCAGAATGATGCGGCCATCTTCCTGTTCAAGCGGTGTGATCAACTGAAAACCGACATTACCGCGCCGTGTGCGCGCCATCAGGTATTTTTCCTGATCGTTCAGGTAACGACCTTCGGCATATGCCGCGCGAAATGCCATATCGGGATCAAGCACGGTATCGGTCGGCACGGCAATTGGCGGCATTTGTGCCTGCGCCTGGCGCATTTCGATCAGGTCTTTTTTCCAGAACAGTCTGTCAACCTGCCAGGAACCAAGCCCCAAAAGAATGATCAGAGACAGTCCGGCGGAAATTTTCATCGCCAGACTGGGACGCGTTTTAAGAAGTGGCATGAAGGGTCAGTCCTGTTCGGATGTCGATCGGTGGCGGTATTGCAGCGCCACCATGATGCCTTTAAGCGGCCTTAGCAAGACCAGCGTCAAACCAATGATCACCGGTCCCCACACAACCGCGTGCAGCCAGAGTGGAGGCATATAGGTCATTTCGACCCACAGCGCCATCGGCACCACCAGAAATCCGAGAATAAAGATGATGAAAACAGCCGGACCATCACCGGAGTCATGGCCGCGCAAATCCAGCCCGCAAACCTCGCAGGTTTCACGCACTGTCAAATAGCCCGAAAACAACTTTCCCCCACCGCAGCGGGGGCATTTGCATGCCAACCCGGTACGAATGGGGGAAAGGTTTGGATAATAATCATCCATGATCTTTTATGTCACCTGACGACGGCTTATTCGCCACCCCAGATGTAAACAGCAAAGAACAGGAACAGCCAGACAACGTCAACGAAGTGCCAGTACCAGGCTGCTGCTTCGAGACCAAAGTGATGGTCCTGTTTGAAGCCATCTTTCATCGCGCGCACAAGGCACACCGCCAGGAACACCGTTCCGACAAACACGTGGAAACCATGGAAACCGGTCGCCATGTAGAAGGTCGAGGAATAGATGTTGTCAGAGAAGCCAAATGCCGCGTGGCTATATTCATATGCCTGCAGGAACAGGAAGATGACGCCAAGACCAACGGTCAGTGCCAGACCCTGAACAAGGTCCTTTTTCTTGCCTTCCAGGATGCCATGATGCGCCCAGGTCAGGGTGCAACCCGACAGCAGCAGGATCAGGGTGTTCAGGAACGGCAGATCCCACGGATCAAGCACTTCAACACCTGCGGGCGGCCATTCAGTCACACCGGGGCTGAAGATCACAAACGCGTTGTGGAAGAATGCCCAGAAGAAGGCGACAAAGAACATCACCTCGGATGCGATGAACAGCGACATCCCGTAACGCAGGCCGATCTGAACGACCTTGTTATGATAGATGTGTGATTCGCTGATCACGTTGCTCCACCAACGGAACATCACAAACAGAATGCCTGCAATGCCGATCGCCGCCAGCCAGAAGTCAGCCGGCGCACGGTCCGAATGCATGAACATGACCATACCACCGGTAAAAAGACCAGCGGACGCCGCAGCCACCAGCGGCCACGGGCTCGGGTCTACCAGGTGGAACGGATGCTTTTGTGCATGATCACTCATTCCTTGCCCCCCTCAATCCTTACAAAAGAAACTCTAAGTTCGCTTTGTTAACCAAAGACCGTCCAGTCCACGAAACCGTGTTCTGTCAGCCTCCCTGATCTTCGTTCCCGTCATTTGCTTCCACCGATGCCTCGGATTTGAAGAAAGTGTATGACAGGGTAATCGTCTTCACGTCTTGGGTATTGATGTCTTCGGCAATTGCCGGATCGACATAGAAACTGACCGGCATGTCAACGCGCTCGCCCGGTTGAAGGGTTTGCTCGTCAAAACAGAAACACGCGATCTTGCTGAAATACTGCCCGGCTTTGAGCGGCGTCACATTATAGACAGCCTGACCGGTGATCGGCTTGACCGACATGTTTTCGGCCACGTAATGGGCCAGATTATCTTCGCCCAGACGCACCGTAATTTCACGCTGTTCGGGTTTGAACTGCCACGGCAGGCCGGAATTCACATCGGCATTGAACCGAACCTTGATGGTCTTTTCCGAGACTTCAACGCCGGTGTCTTTACCCACCTGCGGCGTCCCGCCAAAGCCGGTGACCTGACAGAACAGCTCATAAAGCGGTACAGATGCATAGGACAGACCGATCATGCCGCCAACGACGACAACACAGCTCAGCAAAACGCGCTTGTTGCGTGCCTTGATACTATCTGTGTGTTTCTGATCAGCCATGGTTTCCTAGCTCATCTTCAAAATCGTGATCGCAAAGAACAGGACGATCAGGCTGGTCAGGATAACCAGAAAGGCCCAGTTCTTCTTTTTGCGCTTGGCATAGAACGCGTCGAGTTCCGCCTTGTTCATTTTGGGTTCCTCACTCATGCGATCAACCCGCCAAGCCAGACGTCTGCAACCATCGCCCCGAACAGGACAAACAGATACAGGATCGAATAGCCAAACATCTTGTGCGGGGCGCGTTCCTCGGCATTGCGCAGAACACGAACCGCATGACGCAGGAACCAAAGCCCGGTCAGGCCCGCAGTCACCGCGTAAAAGACACCAAGCAATCCGGTCGCAACCGGCACAAGCGTCACCGGCAACAGCAGGATGGTATAAACCAGCATCTGCTTTTTGGTTGCGGCTTCTCCGGCAACAACCGGCATCATCGGCACGCCGACCTTGGCGTAATCGCCACAACGGAACAGTGCCAGCGCCCAGAAATGCGGCGGTGTCCACATAAAGATAATCATGAACAGCGCGATTGAATTGATATCAATCCCGCCGGTCACCGACGCCCAGCCGATCATCGGGGGAAAGGCCCCGGCGGCGCCGCCAATGACGATATTCTGTGGTGTGCTGCGCTTAAGCCACATGGTGTAAACGAACACGTAAAACGCGATCGACACCGCAAGCAAAGCCGCAGCCGCAAAATTGATGGCAACCGCCATGACGGTTACCGAAACGATCGACAGGGCAATGCCAAGTGACAGGGCCTCGTCTGCGGGCACCCGCCCGGCCGGGATCGGTCGGTTCTGGGTACGTTTCATGTGGATATCGATATCACGATCGTACCACATGTTAATCGATGCAGCCGCACCACTGGCAACGGCAATACAGGCGATTGCGACGAGTCCAAGGAACGGATGAATGGAGCCCGGGGCAATCAACAGACCAACAGCACCGGTGAAAACCACAAGGGTCATCACGCCCGGCTTAAGCAATGCGATATAGTCGCGCACATCGGAAACCGGCAGCGATACTGCGTTTTCGAGTGCGATGGTCTGGTTGGCAGCCTGCTTGGTCATTGAACTCTGGTCTTCTCGTTTGGGGCGGTAGGATGCCCCCCGCAAACCGGGGCCTGCGGGGGACTTAAACCAGGATCACTTACTTGATACGTGGCAGTTCGTCAAAGGTATGGAACGGCGGCGGAGAGCTGACGGTCCATTCCAGTGTATCTGCACCTTCCCCGTACGGGTTTGCTTCGGCCTTCTTGCCACGGATGAAGGCATGCGCCACCACACCAAGGAAGAAGATCGTCGCCGCAAACGAGATATAGGCACCATAAGACGAAACCATGTTCCATCCGGCAAACGCATCCGGGTAGTCGGCATAACGACGCGGCATACCGGCCAGCCCAAGGAAGTGCTGCGGGAAGAAGGTCAGGTTGACGCCGATGAAGAACAGCCAGAAATGGAGCTTCGCACCGAGATCGGAAATCTCGTAGCCCGTCATTTTGCTGAACCAGTAATAGAAACCGGCAAAGATCGAGAAGACGGCACCAAGCGACAGCACATAGTGGAAGTGCGCCACAACGAAATAAGTGTCATGCAGCGGCAGATCCATGCCCGAGTTCGCCAGAATCACACCTGTCACACCGCCCACAGTAAACAGGAAGATGAAACCGATTGCCCAAAGCATCGGAGCCCGCAAGGTGATCGAGCCCCCCCACATGGTCGCGATCCACGAAAAGATCTTAACCCCGGTCGGCACCGCAATCACCATCGTCGCTGCGGTAAAGTATGCACGGGTATCAACATCCAAGCCCACCGTGTACATATGGTGCGCCCACACGATGAAGCCGACAACACCGATTGCCACCATCGCATAGGCCATCCCGAGATAACCGAAGATCGGCTTGCGCGAGAAGGTCGAGATGATGTGGCTGATGATGCCAAAGCCCGGCAGGATCATGATGTACACTTCTGGATGACCAAAGAACCAGAACAGGTGCTGATACAGGATCGGGTCACCGCCACCGGCCGGATTAAAGAAATCCGTACCAAAGTTACGGTCGGTCAGAAGCATGGTGATCGCGCCACCAAGTACCGGCACCGCCAGCAGCAGCAAGAATGCCGTCACCAGCATTGCCCAAGCAAAAAGCGGCATCTTGTGCAGGGTCATGCCCGGCGCACGCATGTTAAAGATGGTGGTAATGAAGTTCACCGCACCAAGGATCGAGCTGGCACCGGCAAGGTGAAGGGCAAAGATCGCCATATCCACCGAGGCATCCGGATGGCCAAGCACACTTGAAAGTGGCGGATAAACCGTCCAGCCGGTGCCGGCACCACTGCCGACAACAGCCGACAGCATCAGCAGGATAAAGGCCGGAACAATCAGCCAGAACGAAATGTTGTTCAAACGCGGGAACGCCATATCCGGCGCGCCAATCATGATCGGAACAAACCAGTTGCCAAAGCCGCCAATCATCGCGGGCATGACAACAAAGAACACCATGATCATGCCGTGTGCGGTCACAAGCACGTTAAAGAATTGCGGGTCATCAATGACCTGGGTTCCCGGTTGTGCCAGTTCCATACGGAACCAGACCGAAAACGCACCACCGATCAAACCGGCAAGCACTGAGAAGATTAGATAAAGAGTCCCGATATCCTTGTGGTTGGTCGACAGGAACCAACGGGTAAAGAAGCCGGGGGTATGATCGTGATCGTGTGTATCAGCGTGAGCCATCAATCTCTCCCTCACTCTGCCGATGCCACTGATACCGCAGACGGCAGATCAGCAGATGCGAATTCTTCTTGGGCCTCGGCTACCCAGGCCTCGTATTCTTCCATGGTAACAGCTTTGACTGCGATCGGCATATAGGCGTGGTTCACGCCGCACAGCTCAGAGCACTGACCATAGAATGTCGTTCCGGCATACTCGCCTGGAATGCGGGTCCAGGTTTCGTTCAGTCGGCCAGGAACGGCATCAAGCTTGATGAACAGCGACGGCATGGCCCAGTTATGGATCACGTCATCAGACGTCATGATCAGGCGAATGTTCTGGTCCACCGGCAGGACAACGGGATTGTCCACATCCAGAAGTCGGTTCATGCCCTCGGAAACGGCGGTTTCCTCATCGATCATCAGGGAATCAAACGTGAAGTTCCCATGATCGGGATACTCATAGGTCCAGTACCACTGCTTGCCGATGATCTTGAGCGTCATATCGGCATCCTCAACGCGGTCTGCGAAATACAGCAGGCGGAATGAGGGGATCGCAATAACAAGGAGGATCAGCACCGGCACAACCGTCCAGACCACTTCAAGAAGGGTGTGGTGGGTTGTTTTCGACGGCACCGGGTTGCGTTTCGCGCTGAAGCGGAAAAGCACATAGAGCAACAAAGCCAACACGATCACGGTAATGATCGTCATCAACCATGTAAGCAAATTAAAGAATTTCTGGCCTTCAACAGCCAC
>NZ_DCAO01000070.1:9248-20556 GCF_002311515.1 Thalassospira sp. UBA1131 | reverse complement strand
CCCGGTAAGTACCGCCAATCCCAACAAAAGAATGGGAAATAGCTTCTTGATCGACATGCGAATCTGCCCCCTCGCATTACATCTCAAGGCGATATGCCTCACTCTTCCCCACCCCCGCTGGGCTTTGGTGACTTGGTGTATCATCCCCTTCTTGGGATGACCCCAACCTCAACCAAAGATTAAAGTACAACGGGCCGGAGCATTTCCTCTGACATATCTTATTCTTAAATAGCCTGCACATGAAAGTACATTGGTAACGCAGGCAAATAGCGTATCTTCGACACCTGTTCCAGAAAAAACCTCGCTGCGTTGCACAAAAAATGTATTTGATAACAAATCAAATTAGCGCCCCGGTTTTAGCTGAAGCCGTTCTAAATACCCACCCTTGGATAGAAAAACCGCCATTCCTCTCGGCCGATTTTCGCTTCACCTGCGTTTGCTGCTTTGCAATATATGCGCAACAGACCTTAGAATCACTTCAACCAATGGCTAAAGCCGTTTCGTCACCCGTCCTACGCAGCCGACATCCGTGCGGATCAACTCAACGCTACGTCACATTGATGACATCGCAGGATGCCCCGATTTTGACCGGGCATTGCCGAAAAAACCTTTCAGGGAACGATTCGGTGCATACTTTGAGGCGCTTCGATCCTACATGCAGCAAAATTATGGTCCAAACCCTTTAACTGCGTTGGCTTTTCCCCAATATCACGGATAGAAATTCGGTTGGATATATCAGCTTTGCGGACTATTCTACCATCACGTATGCATTCCCGATGTTCCGTGCAAGATGGTCAAACCGGCCCTTGTCCGATGCTGACGGTTCAAAGACAGAGGTTCGTCTATGGCACGCTCAGGAAGTAAAAGACTATTCACCGCAGAGATGCGGTTGCTCAACAAGCTCGAAACCATGAGTGACATGGTCGCCCTGCCGACCGAAATGCCGACCGACACGGGTAGTGCTGCAGGCAGCGCTGACATTTCAAGCCTGCACACCGCAATCGAAGAGCTCAAACTTGAACTGTTGTCCGACATCCGCTTGATGATCGACGAACAGAAAAAGGCGAACGCGGCAGCAGCCCCGGACGATGACGAACAGGCAGATGCCCGCAAGGAACTGCGGCTGGTCAAAAACGAAGTCCGCGCACTTGCCAATTCCATTCAGGAAACGAAAAAGGAAATCGCTGCTCTTTACACCGCCCCCGAAGACGACAGCGGGACACGCCTGAATATCGTGAAGGGCGAACTTGATTCCGTCGTTGCCGCCACCGAGGATGCGACTGCCAACATCCTTGAAACCGTCGAAAAGATTGACGCGGTTGCTCACAATATCCGTTCCGCCGCCCCGGATGACTACACGCAAGGGCTGGCCGATGACATTGTCGAACTGGTGGTGAAAGTCTTTGAATCCTGTAACTTCCAGGATCTGACCGGACAGCGGATTACCAAGGTCGTCAATACCATGAAGTATATCGAGGAACGCGTGAACCGCGTGATCGAAATCTGGGGTGAGGATGACTTTGGCGACTTTGACCTGCCGCCAGATCCCAAAGGCCTCGACAATCTGGACAAAACCGTCACCAAGGCACCGCAGAATGCCAATCGCGTGTCTCAGGATGAAGTCGACCAGATCTTCTCACAGGAAGAAATCGACGCCCTGTTTGATTGATCGATCACGACGGTACGAAATGCAAAAGCCTGCCAAATTGGCAGGCTTTTCTTTTGACGGGTTCTCAAGGTCTCGGGATAGAACGCCTTTAAGCGTGTCCGGCTTCACCCGAAAGCAGTTCCGGCGCAAAGCCAAGCCGTGAAAACGCCTGCTCCCACTTGTCTTCGCAATCGGTATCAAACAGCAGATCGGCGTCGGCGTCGACGTGAAGCCAGCCATTGGCAAGGATTTCACTTTCAAGCTGACCGCTGCGCCACCCGGCATAACCAAGGGCAAGGATGCGGCTTTGCGGACCTTCGCCGACGGCAATCTGTTCAAGAATATCAACCGTCGCTGTCACCGACACGCCACGATCAACATGAAGGGTCGCCTCATTGGAGAAATCGGTCGAGTGCAGAACAAAGCCACGGCTGCTTTCAACCGGGCCGCCGAAATGGACCTGAATGTCTTCGATGGTCGGTGCCGGGCGTGCAATGCCAAGCTGTTCAAGCAATTCCGGGAAAGTGATGCTGTCGATCAGGCGGTTGATCACCAGCCCCATCGCACCGTCTTTATTGTGCGCACAGATATAGACCACACTTTGCGAAAAGCGCGGATCACGCATGCCCGGCATCGCTACCAACAGCTTGCCGCCGAGATAATCACCCGTGCCTATACCTTCTGCCATGTCGCAACTCTCTTTATCCTGTTTCACAGAGCCTAGCGCGAATACCTGCCCATTTCCATCAAGAACCCGGAAAACCGTGTTTTTTGTCGTTTGACATTCCGGATTCCCATATACCTCATGTAGGTAGTAACGCACTGCCACGGCAATGGATCCATCTCGTTTTGCGTTGGATCAGGACAAACCCCTGCCTGCATGTGCTAGTGATAGGGCGTTCACACAGTCGTGGCTTGATTTGAACGGGGACTGGAATTACGCCTCTTCTGTGCCACAAGTTTGGCCCACACTGCGCAAATCGGTTTTTCGTGCTTAAGGAACAACACGTGCTCCGCCACCTTATCACCCGCTTGGCTCTTTTGATTGCCATCTGCCTGTCATCCATTGGTGCAAGTTCTGTTGCACTGGCGGCATCGGATATGGCAACCGACTGGGTCGATGAGGACTTCACGTCAGTCCGCCTGATCAGTGCACAAACCGAAACCGGCGGCAAACAGACACTCCGCCTTGGTCTTGAATACGAACTGCAACCCGACTGGAAGATTTACTGGCGCAGCGCAGGCGATGCCGGGTTCCCGCCGCAACTTGATTGGACCGGGTCCGAAAATGTCGGCGACGCAAACATCCTTTGGCCCGCACCGCACCGCTTTTCGATCTTTGGCCTCGAAACATTCGGCTACAAGGATCACATCATTTTGCCGATTGATGTTGCGATCCCTGATCCGACCCAGCCGGTCGCGATCCGCCTCGATGTCGATTATCTGGTGTGCAGCGACATCTGCATTCCGGCAAATGCCAGCTTCAATCTTGATGTCCCGGCAGGCGCCTCCGCTGGTGCAGGCACCTCGATCGCCAGCAATCACGCCCACCAGATCGAAAAATTTGTTTCCAAGGTGCCGCTGCGGGGCACCAGCCTTCCCATCGAAGTCACCAGCATTTCCAGCATCAATCAGGGCGAAACACACAGCCTGCGTCTGGGTGTTCGTGGTCTTGATGATGCCGGGGTCGACATTGACGACATCCTGATTGAAAGCGACCTGCGTGCGGGATTCGGTCTGCCCGAACCGCAAACGGCCGCCACGGGCAGCAACGAGGATGTTCAGTATTTCGATCTGACCGTCATGGGTTTGGCCGAAGACCAGACACTGGAAGATCAGCCGGTCACCGTCACCGTCATCGCCGGTCCGCTTTCGGTCGAGCAAAACCTTGTTGTCGGGGATGGTATTGCCGCCATAAGCACCGCATCCAATGCGGGCGCAACGGCAGGCATGAGTTTCGCGATGATCGGATTGTTCGCCTTGCTTGGCGGTTTGATCCTGAACGTCATGCCCTGTGTATTACCGGTCCTGTCGATCAAGGTCATGTCAGCCCTTAAGGCCCGCGAACAGGACATTAACCGGGTGCGCATCGGTTTCCTTGCCAGTGCCGCCGGGATCATCACATCCTTCTGGGTGATTGCCGCTGTGCTGGTCGGCATCAAACTGGCCGGGGGCACCATTGGTTGGGGCATTCAGTTCCAGCAACCGCTGTTCCTGACCGTCATGACGATCATCCTTGCCCTGTTTGCGTTGAACATGTGGGGGCTGTTTGAAATTTCCGGCCCGGATCAGCTTGGCAACGCGGCAAATGACGCCATCACACGCAGCGAAAGCCACGGCCACCATATCAGCAGCAACTTCCTGACCGGCATGTTTGCCACCTTGCTGGCGACCCCCTGCTCTGCCCCGTTCCTTGGCACGGCGGTTGGTTTTGCACTGGCGGGCAGTGTGTTTGATATCTTCTGGATCTTCACCTTGCTGGGGATCGGCCTGGCCCTGCCGTATTTTGCCATCGCCATCCAGCCGCGTGTGGCACATATCCTGCCCAAACCCGGTCGCTGGATGATTGGTGTCAAAGTTGTTCTGGGTCTTGCCCTGATCGGCACGGCGATCTGGCTTCTGGGCATTCTGTCGGTTCAGATCGGCATGGGTGGTGCGATTGCTGTCGGGCTTGGCCTAATTTTGGGTGGCGTCTTTATCTGGGCCCGCAAACGCACATCAAACCTGCGTCCACGCTTTGCCTTTACGTCACTGGCGGTACTGGGCTTCTTGGTTGCACTGTTTGCCCCCGGCTTTTCAAAACCGCCGTCGTCGCCGAGTGCATCATCGGACAATGGCACACTTGTCTGGCAGGCGTTTGCACCTGAAACCATTGATCGTTTGGTTGCCGATGGAAAGACGGTCGTGATCGATGTTACGGCCGAATGGTGTGTGACCTGTCAGGTCAACAAGAAGCTGGTTCTCGAAAAACCGGACGTCCGAAATGCATTGATGCAAGATGATGTTGTCCTGATGCAGGCCGACTGGACCCGTCCGGATCAAAAGATTGCTGATTACCTTGCCTCTTATGGCCGGTTTGGCATCCCGTTCAATGCGGTATTTGGTCCGGGGGCACCGGATGGCATTTTGCTTTCGGAGTTGCTCGGTGTGGACGAGGTTTTAGGCGCGCTTGAAGATGCAAACGGTTCGGCAAGCCTTGCCAGTTCCGCAAAGTGATCACATCTGATTGGGAACGCGCAGTGTTTCCGGCTCCTGCGAGAGTGCAGGCGTTAAAGTGCATACAGGCCCAAAATTGCTGCCAATTCAAGTCAGGCAGATGAAACCTGTTAAAAACTCTGCGTGAAAGCATTGAATGCCAAGCAGATTTGGTGTTTGATTCCGGCATGCGATCCAGCGCGCAGTCAACGGGATTGCGCCAAATAACGGAGATACCCATGACCATTTCAGTCGGTTCCGAACTCCCGGAAGTTACCCTTTTCCGCGCAACCAGCGACGGTCCGGAAGCCGTCAATTCCAAGGAATTCTTCGCAGGTCGCAAAGTTGTCCTGTTTGCCGTACCGGGTGCCTTTACCCCGACCTGCTCGGCCAAACACCTTCCGGGCTTTGTTGCCAAAGCCGATGAGATCAAAGCCAAAGGTGTCGATGAGATTGCCTGCCTTGCATCAAACGATGCCTTTGTCCTTCAGGCATGGGCAGATGCGGAAAAGGCCAACGACGTCACCATGCTTTCGGATGGGGATCTGGCGTTTGTCGACGCAACCGGGCTTGGACTTGATCTGACCGGCCGCGGCCTTGGCAAGCGTGCCAACCGTTTCGCCATGATTGTCGAAGACGGCAAAGTTACCGACATTGCCGTCGAAGAACCGGGCGCGTTTGAAGTTTCAAGCGCCGAAGCTGTTCTGAAAAAGCTTTAAAACCGGAAACTTTCCCGCAACAAGCGCTTAAAGCTCCGCAATCATTTGCGGAGCTTTTTGCTTTGACTGTAGGGAATATTATTGCCTGATCAGCGCGGAAGCAGAACCGGTATCGGGTCTTCCTTGCTGTCATAATCGCATTCAAAGGTCGGGTTGGTGTGCTTGGCAATGAAATGCACAACACCTTCCCGGAAACTGTCCTTGATCGGTGACCAGCTCATATAGACCCCGCCACGGGTGTCATATTCGCGAATATCCGGATCTCGCATCAGTTCAGAAAAACTGTGTCCAAGATCTTCTGTTGCACCAGCCACCAGCCAAGACGGCTTCAGGCCACCATGCCACAGCAAGTAAACGCCACCGACCCCATCCAGGCTAAGCTCTGAAATATCGTCGATCATGAACAGGCGGTAGTACTCCCCACGTGGGCTTTTTCGCCATTTTATGTCTTGTGCCTTTGGCTGGCGAATAGCACCGAGAGACCAAAATCCCATATTAACCTCCAAGCACGCCAAAACGCGTGCAACCGTATGTCACACGCATCCCAACATAGCTTCTTATTCTTATAGGTAAGAACTTACCTTACATATGTAAACTTTTGATTGACAAAAGACTGGGCGAAAACGCCTGCAGCGCTCTTTGCCAAGAAGATATAGCTCACGCTACTACCTTAAATCACAGCACAAAACCAAGCATTTTTCGAATTATTCGAACAACTTGTCGATATCGTCCTGACTGATGCCTTCCCCTTCGAGCTGCGGACCATTCAAAAGGTCTGCATCTTCGGGCCGTGATTCTTCCTCGACCTCAGGAACCGGCAATTCGGCAAACGCATCTTCACCCCAGATCGAGATCATGTTGTGGACGCGCTCTTCAACGAACTCAAGCGTGCTGACCACCTTGTTGATGCGCTGGCCGGTAATGTCCTGGAAGTTACAGGCTTCAAAGATCTTGGTCACGATGAAGGCAATCTGTTCGACGTGATCGGCGACAAAATCGCTCGGCGCCGAGTTTTTAAGCGTCATCGTCAGATCGTCAATCTGTTCGGCGGATTCCAGAATGGTATGGGTCGCCATTTCGGTATCCTTGACGATGGCATCAAGTTCCGAGGTCGCACTTACCAATCGGTCATCCTGCGCTTTTGGATGGCGCAGCGACGCAATCTGAACCTTGGCCCGGTGGATGTGTTCGTTCATTTCCGCGATCTGGGTGCGGATCAGTTCCAGATCGTCACGATCGGGCTCTGCCGCCCCCGGGCGATTGGAGTGACTTGGGTTACTTGAAACCGGTTCGGGCAATTCATCCATAGGCGCATCGTTTGATGCAAACGGGGTGGCGACATCACTGGCCGGAACACCACCGGCTGCCACCGCCTGACGCAGTTGTGAAACTTCACCACGCAGGGCTCTGATTTCATCAAGAACAGCCTGGGTAATACCGGATGTTTCCGGGGCACTCGTCGCTGCCGGCAAGGATGCCTGCATCGGTTCCCCTGCCCCCATGCCGCTTTCCAGCGTCGGGTCAAAAAAGGAGTCAGACCAATCCTCAACAACACCACCGGTGCGTTCTTTAAGACGACGTTCGGCAGTGAATACTTTTTGCACGCGACGAGACATAACTGACTTTAACCCTCCGGAACGGACATGCGTCCGATCACTAAATCCCCAAACGCACCTTTTTGACGGCGTTCATTACTATTACGGCAAGTATAAGGGTGCAGATTGCGACAAGTCCAATGGGTTTCAAGTCCAAGTCTTTGAAAAAGAACACCCCGGCCAAAAGACCGGGGTGCTCCAAAAGGTCAGGTTGCGTTGGTTATCAAGCTGTTTCAGGCTTCCAGCGCAAAACCGGCTTACGTGCAGCCGCCGTTTCATCAAGGCGTCTGCGCGGGGTCAGGTAAGGTGCATTCTTGAAGAATTCTGCATCGCCCGACTCGGCCTTGGCCACAAGCGACAGAATCGCATCACAGAACTGATCAATCGATTCCTTGGTTTCGGTTTCGGTCGGTTCGATCAGCAACGCCCCATGAACCACCAGCGGGAAATACATCGTCATCGGGTGGAACCCTTCGTCGATGATTGCCTTGGCCAGATCCAGTGTCGAAACCCCGGTATCTTTCAGGAAGCCGTCGTCAAACAGCGCTTCATGCATGCAATAGCCCGGGAAGGCGACACTGAGCTTGTCCTTAAGACGCGCAAGCAGATAGTTGGCATTCAGCACTGCATCACCCGATGCCTGACGCAGGCCATCTGCACCATGGCTTTTCATATAGGTCAGCGCACGAATAAACATGCCCATCTGACCATGGAAGCCCTTCAGACGGCCAAACGGCTTCATGCCGTCTTCTTCGTCTGCGGTTTCGACCAGATGGAAACCATCACCCTTTTTCACGACATAGGGGATCGGAGCAAACGGTGCCAGGGCCTCGGAAAAGACAACGGGTCCTGAACCCGGTCCACCGCCGCCATGCGGGGTCGAGAACGTCTTGTGCAGGTTGATATGCATCGCATCAATACCAAGGTCTGCCGGGCGCACCCGACCGACAATGGCGTTGAAGTTCGCACCATCGCAATAGAAGTAACCTCCCGCTTCATGCACCAGATCGGCGATCTTGCGCACGTCACGTTCGAACAGACCGCATGTATTCGGGTTGGTCAGCATAATGCCAGCCACATCGTCGCCAAGCTTGGCTTCAAACGCCGTCAGGTCAACCCGGCCATCTTCGGTCGCCGGGATAGAATCAACCGTAAAGCCACAGGCGGCTGCGGTTGCCGGGTTGGTCCCGTGGGCGGATTCCGGCACCAGAACGCGACGACGGTTTTCACCGCGCGCATCCAGGGCCGCACGAATGGCCATCATACCGCAAAGCTCGCCCTGCGCACCCGCGGCCGGAGACATGGAAACCGCCGGCATGCCGGTCAGGACCAAAAGCCAATGTGCACACTGATCAATCAGTTCCAGCGCACCCTGAACGGTGCTTTCGGGCTGCATCGGATGCAGATCGGCAAGACCGGGCAAACGCGCGACTTTTTCGTTCAGGCGCGGGTTATGCTTCATCGTGCATGAGCCAAGCGGGAAGAAACCGGCATCAATGCCATAGTTCTTCTGCGACAGGCGCGTGAAGTGACGCACAACTTGCGGCTCGGACAGGCCCGGAAGACCAACGTCGCTGTCACGGTCAAGGCCGCCAAGGCGCGATTTGGTGCCCTTGGGTTCCGGCAAATCAACGCCGGTTCGGCCGGGCTGGCCCTGCTCGAAAATCAGCTGTTCTTCAAGAACAAGTCCACGGTTGCCGGTATGTGTTGTAAAGGTCATGCCAGCGCCTCCTTCAATGCGGACGCAAGCGCCGCGATATCCTCGTCCGTGTTGGTTTCGGTAACCGCAACCAACAGGTAGTTATCCAGATCCGAACGGTTCGGATACAGGCGCGACAGCGGCACACCGGCAAGGACGCCCTTGGCAACCAGTGCTTCAACCACTTCGGCGGCCGGTTTGGAAAGCTTCACGGTGAATTCGTTAAAGAAGCTGTCATTGACCACAGATGCGCCTTCAACGGCGTCAATCGCATCGGCAGCCTTGCAGGCATTTTCATGGTTCAACGTCGCCAGACGGCGATAACCGTCTTCACCCAGCAAGCTCATATGCACTGTAAAGGCCAACGAACACAGGCCCGAGTTGGTGCAGATGTTCGAGGTCGCCTTTTCACGGCGGATATGCTGTTCGCGGGTCGACAGCGTCAGAACAAAGCCACGCTTGCCGTCCTGATCAACCGTTTCACCACACAGACGGCCCGGCATCTGACGCACGAGCTTTTGCGTGGTGGCAAACAGACCGACATACGGCCCACCATAATTCAGCGCATTACCGATCGACTGGCCTTCGCCGCAAACGATATCTGCGCCAAAGCTGCCCGGTGATTTCACCGCACCAAACGCCACCGCCTCGGTAAAGACCACCACCAGAAGCGCCCCCTTGGCATGGCAAAGATCAGCCAGTTGGGTGTGATCCTGAATGCGGCCAAACACGTCCGGGTACTGCACCACGACACACGCGGTCTGATCATCAATCAGATCGTTGAGTTCTTCGGCAGTTGCCTGATGTTCCGGATGCCCATCGCGCCCGGCGACTTCGGTGTCGCTGTACTGGCAATAAGTTTCGGTCACTTCGCGGTAATGCGGGTGCAGACCACCCGAAAGAACCGCCTTCTTGCGACGGGTCGCACGGCAGGCCATCAGAACCGCTTCGGCACAGGATGTTGCACCATCCCACATCGACGCGTTGGCAACATCCATCCCGGTGATCGAGGCAACCTGGGTCTGGAATTCAAACAGGTATTGCAGTGTCCCTTGCGCGATTTCCGGCTGATACGGGGTATAGGCGGTCAGGAATTCACCGCGCTGGATCACGTAATCAACCGTCGCCGGGACATGGTGGCGATAGGCACCCGCACCCAGGAAACTGGGCACGCTTGATGCGCCCATGTTTTTGGCGGCCAAGGCCATCATATCGCGTTCGACCTGCATTTCGCCAAGGTGGGATGGCAAATCAACAGGTGCATCAAGCAACGCGCCATCCGGCACATCACAGTAAAGTTCATCAACCGATGATGCCCCGATGGTATCAAGCATCGCAGCACGATCAGCGCGTGTCAGTGGGAGATAACGCATGTTTTAAAGGCCTTCGACGAAGTCTTTGTAGGCAGCTTCATCCATCAGCTCATCAAGCTGGGATTCATCGGTCAGTGTCATTCTAAAGAACCAACCATCGGATTCCGGGGCTTCATTGACCAGTGCAGGATTGTCATCGAGTTCTTCGTTGACCTCGACAATTTCACCATCGAGCGGGGCGTAGACGTCACTGGCGGCCTTGACCGATTCAACAACCGCGGCGTCGCCATCCTTGGTCAGTTTCTTGCCAACTTCCGGCAGCTCGACATACACGATGTCGCCTAGCGACTGCTGCGCGTAATCGGTAATGCCAACGGTTGCCACACCGTCTTCAAGCTCGATCCATTCATGTTCCTGCGAAAATTTCTTAGTCATCTTCCATTGTCCCTGTTGATCAATTCAGTGCCAATGCAGCGTAGCGCCGCTCTCTCTATGATAAATTCTGGTTCTCAACCGCGGAAATAACGATGCGGCGCGAACGGAAGTTCGACCACCTCGGCCGGGCGCGCCTTGCCGCGCACCATAAGATCGACCTTGGTACCCGGTTCGGCAAATTCAATTGCGACATACCCCATGGCAATCGGACCATCCACGGTCGGACCAAACCCGCCCGAGGTAATCTCGCCGATTTCTTCGCCATCTGCGTTCAAAATCTGGGTGTGTTCGCGTGCTGGCGCCTTGCCTTCGGGCTTGATGCCGACACGTTTGCGATCCGCACCGTGTTCAAGCTGATCAAGGATCACATCCGCGCCCTTGAAGCCACCTTCGGCCCGGCGACGTTTGTTGATGATCCAGTTCAGATCCCCTTCAACCGGGGTCGTGGTGGTATCAATGTCGTTACCATACAGGCAAAGGCCCGCTTCGAGGCGCAGTGAATCACGTGCGCCAAGGCCAATCGCCTCGACCTCGTCCTCGGCCAGCAGCTTGCGTGCAAGCGCCTCGGCATCGGCGTTGGGCACAGAAATCTCAAAGCCGTCTTCGCCAGTGTAACCCGAACGGGTGACAAAGCACGGACTGCCAGCGATTTCGATTTCGGCAAAGCTCATGAATTTCAGATCGGCAACCGATGGCGCAAAGCG
>NZ_DCAO01000070.1:8508-9030 GCF_002311515.1 Thalassospira sp. UBA1131 | reverse complement strand
CCGGTCAAACGCACCTGCCCCATATGGGACACATCAAACAGGCCTGCCTTCGCACGGGTATGAAGATGTTCGCCCTTCACACCAAGCGGATATTGCACGGGCATGGCATAGCCAGCGAACGGTACCATTTTGGCACCGAGTTCCACATGCAAATCATAAAGAGCAGTTTTTAGAAGTTCGGATTCGTGATCCGCCATCAGGTTCTCCAAGACAATCGTTGCGAAATATAGCCGACCAGTGGCCAACCACATTCCCCCTCTGTCTTTGGAGCCTGAAAGAATCACATCCGGGGTAGGAAGCCGGTCTGCTTACATCTTCGGCGAGGTGTTCCTGATCAGAAATTCAGGTCACCTGCTTTCCAGAGTCCCATCTCCACGCGGTCCTGTTGCCTGAGAGTTTCCGGGGTGGTTGCTCCTTCGGCGTCCGCTCATCCGATCAGGACTGCGGCCTCTCCCACGTGCATCATTTGGGTATGTTTCTGTTATACGGGTTTCCGCGCAAACCGACCAGCCCCTATTTTTC
>NZ_DCAO01000070.1:1941-8334 GCF_002311515.1 Thalassospira sp. UBA1131 | reverse complement strand
CGTGCCATGTTCAGATTGTCGGCAAACGCCATATTAACGTCAAACACCGACTTCTGAATGAAGGTGCCGTTCGGGTCACGCAGGGCGACGAAATATTTGAATTGAACGTTGCGGTTTTGGGCTGCCGGTCCAAGCTCGGCGGTAATGATCGGACTGATGATGACATCAAGTTCCTTGTCATCAAGGTCATAGCCGCAGTCACCAACGTAGCCTGTGAATTCGGCTTCGACGATCACATCGGTCAGGTCACGGCCAGCACCACTGAACTGGACAAGCTTTGCCGTATCCTTTGGCAGATAGGCCGCCGGACAAACCGGGACCGGCTGTTCTTCGAACGGGTTGCCACCGCCGCATGCGCTTAGCAATCCACCAAGCGAGACCATACCCAATGCATAAACGCGCCGAAGTCCGTTACCGATTGTCATCCAAGCCTCTATCAAACCAAATGTTTTCGGGCCGCATCGCGACGACCGGCCCGCGCGCAGTCTATTCTGTCGCGGATGTCGGCACAACCCGCTTGAAAGGCCTTGGGCGGTGTAAAACGTCAAAAATTCGGCCAACCCGCACCGACCATTTACCCCAGAGTCATTGCACCGCATGATCAAGCGGGTTATGTAACGTGAATGTTTGAAAAATGCGTCGGCAACGCCCGCACGCAATTGGGAAAGCCGGACCTGTATCATGTCTGACAAAGCCAGCCTTCGGATCGTTCTTGCCAATCCGCGCGGTTTCTGCGCGGGGGTTGATCGCGCCATCGAGATCGTCGAAAAGGCACTCGAAAAATATGGCGCACCGGTCTATGTCCGCCACGAAATCGTGCATAACAAATTCGTCGTCAATCGCCTGCGCGACATGGGTGCCGTTTTCGTTGACGAACTTGATGCCGTTCCCGATGGCGTGCCGGTGATCTTTTCGGCCCATGGCGTGCCGAAATCCGTGCCCGAGGCGGCAGAAACCCGCAAACTTGAATATCTTGATGCGACCTGTCCGCTGGTCTCCAAAGTCCATCGCGGGGCGGAACGTCATCACGCTGATGGCAAACATATTCTTCTGATTGGTCATGCCGGTCATCCCGAAGTCATTGGCACGATGGGCCAGTTGCCCCCCGGTAGCATGACCCTTGTCGAGACCGAGGAAGACGCCGAAACCATCGAAATCAGCGATCCGGAAAATCTGGCTTTCGTGACCCAGACAACCCTGTCACTTGATGACACCGCCAAGATCATTGAAATCCTGCAACGGCGTTTCCCGTCAATCGCGGTGCCGAAAAAGGAAGACATCTGCTACGCCACGACCAACCGCCAGCATGCGGTCAAACTGATCGCCGAAAAGGCCGATGCCATTCTGGTCCTTGGCGCGCCGAACTCTTCGAACTCCAACCGCTTGGTCGAAGTCGCCAAACGCGAAGGCTGCACACGGTCGGTTCTGGTCGAACGGGCAAAGGATATCGACTGGTCCAAGCTTGACGGTATTTCAAGCCTTGGCATCACTGCCGGTGCATCCGCACCTGAAATCCTGGTCGAGGAAGTCATTGATGCCTGTCGGGAACGCTTTGACGTGACGGTCGAGACAATCACGCTGACCAACGAAAATGTCACCTTCAAACTCCCGCGTCAGCTTGCCAGCTAGGTCTGCGGACATGCTTATTTTCAGCTCAGGACGACGATAGAACTCATGGCCGTCTATACCGACGTTTCAGACGAAGATATTTCCCGCTTTGTGGCCGAATACGATATCGGTGACGTGGTGTCGTTCAAGGGGATCGCAGAAGGCGTCGAAAACACCAACTTCCTGCTTCAGACGAGCAAGGCGCCTTATATCCTCACCCTGTATGAGAAGCGGGTAAATCCCGATGATCTGCCCTTCTATCTTGGCCTGATGGATCACTTGTCAGCCAAGGGCCTGAATTGCCCGACGCCGATCCACGGCAATGACGGTGTTGCCCTGCGACGCCTTTGTGGTCGCCCGGCCGCCATCACGTCCTTCCTGCAGGGCATGTCGCCCAGACGCATTCAACCTCATCACTGTGCCGGGGTTGGCGCCGCACTGGCCGAGTTGCATTCAGCCGGTCAGGACTTCGAAATGCACCTGCCCAATGCGCTGAGCATCAAGGGATGGCGTTCGCTTTTCGACAGTTGCGCGGAACATGCCGACGATGTCGAACCCGGCCTTGGCAAGATGATTGGCGAAGAGCTCGCATTTCTTGAGGAAAACTGGCCGCACGCCCTTCCAAAAGGGGTCATTCATGCGGACCTGTTCCCCGATAACGTCTTCTTCTTTCCAAACAAGGAAGCCGTTTCCGGGCTGATTGACTTCTATTTCGCGTGTAATGATCTGTTTTGCTACGACGTTGCCATCTGCATGAATGCCTGGTGCTTTGAACCCGATAACAGTTTCAATGTGACCAAGGCCAAAAACCTTCTGTCGCATTACAGCAAGGTCCGTCCGCTTTCGGACGTCGAAAAGGCCGCCCTGCCCATTCTGGCGCGCGGCGCAAGTCTTCGGTTCCTTCTGACACGGCTGTATGACTGGGTGAACACCCCCAAGGATGCGCTGGTCACCCCGAAGAACCCGCGCGAATACATCAACAAATTGCGGTTCCACCAACGTGTGGAAAACGCAACAGCCTATGGCCTGGATTAGGCACAAAGGCGGGGAACACGACAATATGACTTCAAGTAACGGTGACGATAACCGCGTCGAGATTTACACAGATGGCGCGTGCAGCGGCAATCCCGGCCCCGGTGGTTGGGGCGCTATTTTGCGCTTCAAGGGTGTCGAAAAGGAAATGTCGGGCGGCGATCCGGAAACCACCAACAATCGTATGGAAATGATGGCAGCCATCAGCGCGCTGGAAGCCCTGAAACGTCCCTGCGTCATCGATATCTACACCGACAGCAGCTATGTCCGCGACGGCATTACCAAATGGATTTTCGGCTGGCAGAAACGTGGCTGGAAAACCGCCGATAAAAAGCCAGTCAAGAATGTGGAATTATGGCAACGTTTGCTGCAAGCCCTTGAACCGCATAAGGTCGAGTGGCACTGGGTCAAGGGTCATGCCGGTCACCCGGAAAACGAAAGATGCGACGAATTGGCCCGACAAGCCGTGCCGCGATAAGGAATTTTTCGCGGTTATCGGGAAAATTGCTTGAAGCTGAGGGACTTCGCTACAAGATAAATAGCTTTGCTGGCTTGTGTCAGATAATTGAATGTTTAACGAAATCAAACTTGCGTTTTCATCAAGTTGCGGTTTGACTTGAGACTAATTCAAGGGGGTGTTGGCACCCATACAAAGGTCGAGTACATTATATTCGACTAGCCTAAAGTGGGTGTCAGGGAGAGAACGCTTGTCACGCGGATCGTACGGGTTTTTACAACGAAAGTCCTTGAGCAGTCGGCTGCTGTTTATCGCATTGCCGCTTGTTTCGCTGTTCTCGCTCGCGCTTTTCATCGTCTTTGGCTATGTCAGCTACAAGGTGCTGCGCGACGACCTGAATGGCAAAGTTGAACAAACCGCCGACATTAACGCCCGCGTTCTGGCGACACCTTTCTGGTATCTCGACGTCGACAATATTGAATCTGCCCTCAACGCCATGGCGCGCGATCGCGACATCGTTGCTGTGCAGGCACTGGGCGCCGATGGCACCGAATTTGCCCATACCGGCGTATCGCAATCCGAATTGACCGACACGCTTCGCCTTTCGCGCCGTGTCTATTTCGAACGCAACAACGTCCGCCATGACGTTGGCGAACTGGTGATTTACTTCACCGACGCACGCGTTCAGGATTTGCTGTTCCGCCGTATTGCGATCGACATGATCCTGTTCGGGCTTTTGATCTCGGTCGTGGCCGCAAGCCTTCTGATCGCCAACAAACGCTCGATCAAGGAACCGCTCAACCGACTGCTGCATTCCATCCGAATGACCAAGCACGGCCGACTGCGCCGTCCGGTGGAATGGAACAGCTCGGACGAACTCGGGCTTCTGATCCGCGAATATAATGAAATGGTCGCACTCCAAGGCCAGGCACAGGAAGAAGCCCAGCGGAAACAGGCCCTTCTGGAAGCCACCCTTCACAATATCGGTCAGGGCATCTGTCTGTTCGATCAGGACCTGAACCTGATGGTCTGGAACGAACGCTATATCGAATTGCTGAACCTGCCGCGTGATCTGGTCAAGGAAGGCACCCCGCTTTCCGATATCCTGCGCTATAACGGCGAACGCGGTGAATATGGCGATGTCAGTATTCAGGCGCTGATTTCCGACCGTGTTGCGATTGCCCGTCGCCGTGAACCCTATCGCATGGAACGGACCCGCCCGAATGGCCGCGTCATTCAGGTTGATCACAACCCGATGCCGGGCGGCGGTTATGTTGCGACCTACACCGATATTACTGAACGTAAACAGACCGAAGCGCGCATGCGACACCTTGCGGTCCATGACGTTCTGACCAGCCTGCCGAACCGCACCCTGTTCCTTGACCGTCTGCGTCAGGCGCTGCTGTCGGCCCGTCGTTTCCAGCGCGGCGTGACGGTTCTGTTTGTTGACCTTGACCGGTTCAAGGACATCAACGACCACTTCGGCCACGATGTCGGCGATCTGATGATCCAGGAAATGGGTCAGCGTCTGTCGCGCATCATCCGGGATTCGGATACCGCCGCCCGCCTTGGTGGCGATGAATTCGCCATCATCCAGACCGATGTCCAGAACATCGAAGACACTATTGCCCTTGCCCAACGCATCATCGACGAACTGTGCCAGCCGTTTGATTGCCGCGGCATCCGCCTGCATTCGACGGCCAGTGTCGGCATTACCCTGTTCCCGGAAGACGGTGAAAACCCCGAACAGCTGGTGAAAAACGCCGACATGGCGATGTATGCCGCCAAGGCCGAAGGGCGCAACAATTACCGCTTCTTCCTGCCGTCGATGCACGAACGGGTCAAGGAACGCAAAACCATCGAGGAAGATCTGCGCAACGCGCTCGAACACGATCAGCTCGAACTTTACTATCAGCCGAAAATCGATTGCCGCACCGAACGCGTCGTCGGCGCCGAGGCGCTTGTACGCTGGCATCACCCGGAACGCGGCCTGATCCTGCCCGGCGAATTCATTTCCGTTGCCGAGGAATGCGGCCTGATCAACCGTCTAGGCGCGTGGGTTCTTGAAAAGGCCTGCCGTCAGACACGCATCTGGCGCGACTCATCACTTTCCGATCTTCGGATTGCCGTCAACCTGTCCCCGGCGCAGTTCCAGGATGCCGAACTGGTTGATAGTGTGACCAAGATCGTCAAGGAAACCGCCCTGCCGCATGGTACGCTGGAACTTGAAATCACCGAATCCATTCTGATGAACAACCCGGAAAAGGCGGTCTCGACGCTCAAGGAACTCAAGGAACTTGGTGTTCTGATCGCGATTGATGATTTCGGCACCGGCTATTCGTCGCTGAACTATCTCAAACGTTTCCCGGTGACCTCGATCAAGATCGACCGTTCATTCGTGAACGACATTCATGTCGATGTCGATGACAAGGCGATTGTCGATGCGGTCATCGGCCTTGGCCACAGCCTCAACCTCGAAGTCGTTGCCGAGGGCGTGGAAGAAGTCGAACAGCTTGTCTATCTGCAGGAAAAGGGCTGCGACTTTATCCAGGGCTTCCTGTTCTCCAAACCATTGCCCGCCTCGACCTTCGAAAGCTGGGTCAACGAGCGCCATGGCACCGAACAGGAAGCTGTCTCAGCCAAGTCCTGATCCGGGCACATCCCAAAACAAACCGGTCGCACCCGTTGTTGGGTCCGACCGGTTTTTTTATTAGATGGGCGATCCTAAATGGACGTTAGTAAAGCGCTGCATCACCATGTGCGTCGCCGGCACCATTTGATGAAACGGCTGTTTTGTCAGATGACTTGCGATCCACAAGATCAACAATCTCGGAAATAACCTTGGCCAACTGATAATCCTTGGGGGTATAGACCGCCGAAACGCCCATCTGACGCAGCACCAGCATATCAGATTCCGGGATAATCCCACCGACAACGACCGGGATATGACCAGCCCCTTGGGCACGCAGCCCGTTGACCACTTCACGCACCAGCGGCACATGCGAACCGGACAGGATCGAAAGACCGATCACATGCGCGCCGTCTTCGATGGCATTACGCACCAGTTCCTCTGGCGTCCATCGAATGCCTTCATACAGCACCTCGATCCCGGCTTCGCCCGCCTTGACCGCAATCTGTTCGGCCCCGTTGGAATGACCATCCAGACCCGGTTTACCGACCAGCATCTTCATGCGTTCACCGAGCTTGTCGGAAACCTCATCAACGCGTTTGCGCAAATCCTGAAGGTTTTCCGCATCCCCGGTCACGATCATCGATGTAATCCCGGTCGGCGCACG
>NZ_DCAO01000070.1:0-1745 GCF_002311515.1 Thalassospira sp. UBA1131 | reverse complement strand
TTTAAGTTTTTCGATCTGGTCCTGTTCGGCCATGTCATCGACGGTCAGGATCGATTTCTCCCCCGATGTCAGCGGTGATGGTTCGGTTTCGGTAAAGGCATTCACACCGATCACCTTTGTCAGGCCGCTTTCGATATCGGCCAGACGCAGCGCGTTGGAGCGCACCAGTTCCTGTTTCATATAGCCGCGATCAACTGCGGCAATCGCCCCGCCCATCTCATCAATCTTTGCAAGCTCTGCCCGTGCGCCTTTCTTCAGCGCGCCGACCTTGCGTTCAATCGCCGGGTTGCCATCAAACAGGTCTTCATATTCCAGAAGATCGGTTTCATAGGCCATGATCTGTTGCAGGCGCAGCGACCATTGCTGATCCCACGGACGCGGCAGGCCAAGGGCCTCGTTCCAGGCGGGCAACTGCACGGCGCGCGCCCGGGCATTCTTTGACAGAACCACCGCCAGCATCTCGATCAGAATACGATAGACGTTATTTTCCGGCTGCTGTTCGGTCAGGCCCAACGAGTTGACCTGAACCCCATAGCGGAACCGGCGGTATTTGGCGTCTTCGATGCCGTAACGGTCGCGGGTGATTTCATCCCAAAGTTCGCAGAATGCCCGCATCTTGCAGATCTCGGTAACAAAGCGAATCCCGGCATTCACAAAGAACGAGATACGCCCGACCACCTTGGCAAAGTCTTCTTCGGGCACCTGCCCCGAATCGCGCACTGCATCCAGAACCGCAATCGCGGTTGCCAGCGCATAGGCCAGCTCCTGTTCGGCCGTCGCCCCGGCTTCCTGCAAATGATAGGAGCACACATTCATCGGGTTCCATTTCGGAACCTCGCGATAGGTAAAGGCCGCGACATCGGTAATCAGCTTAAGGCTGGGCGCAGGTGGAAAGATATAGGTCCCGCGCGACAGATATTCCTTGATGATGTCGTTCTGGGTCGTGCCCTGCAGGCTGGCGCGCGCGGTGCCCTGCTTTTCGGCCACCGCAATATAAAGCGACAAAAGCCACGCGGCTGGCGCGTTGATCGTCATCGACGTGTTCATCTGATCAAGCGGGATGCCGTCAAACAACGTCATCATGTCACCGAGATGCGCGACGGGGACGCCGACCTTGCCGACTTCGCCACGCGCCAGAACATGGTCGGAATCATACCCCGTCTGGGTCGGCAGATCGAAGGCCACCGAAAGCCCGGTCTGCCCCTTTGCCAGGTTCTGACGATACAGCGCATTCGATGCCTGTGCAGAGCTGTGCCCGGCATAGGTCCGGATCAGCCACGGGCGATCGCGTTCCGGCTTTGCTGCGTTGCGCTTGTTTTCCATCGACATCGCGACCTCTTGTATTTTTATTACCCAATGTCTTTACGATAATTACGCCTGAACGTTATTAAATTATCTACTAGACATCACTTGGGTAATTATATAACAATTTGTGCAACGCGATAAAAGCGAAAACAAATATCGCCCAGGTTATCCTTGCTGAAATTCCGCAGGAAACCGGGAGATGCCCGGGGAAAATAAAATAAGTTCCGTGGCTTGGAGGATCCGTCGACCGCAACGCAGCATTGGTAATTTAATTACCCTGCAAACCGGATCGACCCCGAACAAGGAGTGAAGGCCATGAATACGTCTGCTGAAGTGCTGCCTTTCCGTGGCGGTCAGGAAGAAAAAGATCTTTATGAAATCGGCGAAATCCCGCCATTGGGCCATGTGCCAAAGAATATGTATGCATGGGCGATTCGCGA
>NZ_DCAO01000047.1 GCF_002311515.1 Thalassospira sp. UBA1131 | reverse complement strand
GGGATGCGCCATATAAAGCGATGCGCGCATCTGTTCACCCAGAAGCGCCCCCGGGCTGGTATCAATGCGCGACCGGCGTTCTTCGATGATCACATCGCGTTCGGGCAGAACCACATCATCTGAAAGCTTCAGATTGGTCATGCGGTCGGCTTCCATCTCCATGACCAGATCAAGCCGGTCACGTGCGATGTTCTGGAAATATCCGGTGTAGTCCCAGCTGGTGAAGGCGTTGTCATTGCCGCCATTGCGCGCAACGATCTTTGAAAAGTCGCCCGGCGCCATATTATCGGTCCCCTTGAACATCAGATGTTCAAGGAAATGGGCAATGCCCGAGACACCTTGGGGCTCATCGGCCGAGCCGACCTTGTACCAGACCATGTGGGTAACGACGGGTGCGCGGTGGTTTTCAACCAGCACGACCTGCATGCCGTTATCAAGGGTGGCGGTTTGGGGGCTGAACACAGCCGCCCTTGACAAACCGGGCACAAGGGCAAGGGTCAGTGCGACGAGGACGAGCACAGCCACAGAGCTGCGCGTCATTGATCGGATTGTTCCAGAAATTCTCATTGTGGCGTCCCATTCCAATTCAGGATGGTTATGCAAACGGTGTGTTTCAATGCAGGACCGGCAGAACGCGACACTTGCATTCAACAGGCATTTCTTAAGAACCGAATATGACAGAACAAGGGCGCGAAACCATCGCGCCCTTGTCTGAATGCATCAACTTGTCGTGTGGTTAGCGAACCGTCGGGCGAAGCTTAGAAGATGTCTTCCAGCCAGCCTTTCTGTTTGCGTTCGATCACCGGGGTATCGGCACCACCGGCAACATTGTCACCCAATGCCTGCTGATCGCGGATACGCTTGGCTTCGGCGGCCGGATCGACGACAGTGCCGAATTCCGGCTTTTCCTGCCAGAACAGCAGATCGTCGACGACGCCTTCGCTTTCGGAAATGAAGATCGAGGTTTCACGATCCACCGTGTTGCGGATTTCCGGATCGGCATATTGCGCACCGGATGCCGAAAGAAGGGCAACCTGACCCTTGCTGCGCGTACCTTCGGTGATGTCACGTTTTACAACGTTGGGATCTTCACCAACCAGAATACGACGCGCCTGATCGGTGGTCGAACCGGTTTGTGGGCGCGGTGCGCCCGGATCAGGAACACGCAAGGTAAAATCAGGCGGCAGACTGAGCGGGGCGCGCGAAACAACCGCAAACTCGTCGGGCGACTGTTTGTTCAGGCCAAAGGTTTCACGTGTTGATTCACAACCGGAAACGCCAAGCGCAAGTCCGCCCAGCAATGCAATTTTGAAAATATTGGTCGTCAGTTTCCGGGCCATTTGTGCCTCATTACCACTTCAAAACCGGACCATGTTCGCCCGGCCAAAATTCATCTGGTAGATTTTTTACCGCCAAAAAGGGAATCGATCAACAGTAGCGCCGCACCAACCGTGATTGCACTATCGGCAATATTGAATACCGGCCAGTGATAACCCGCAACATGCAGATCAATGAAGTCGGTCACAGCCCCGTGGCGCAGACGATCAACGAGGTTGCCAATCGCACCGCCAATGATCATTGCCAGGGCAAAGCGCAGCATGGAATCGCGCGTGCGCCACATCCAGATGCCAAAGCCAATCGTGATGGCCGCCGTCACCGCGATCATGACCCAAGGTGCCTGCCCCTGAAACAGGCCAAACGAAACACCCGGGTTCCAGGCCAGAACAAAGTTCATGAACGGCGTCACTTCGATCACGCGAAGCGGGTTAGACAGACCATCAATGGCAAGCGCCTTGGTCCACTGGTCGACACCAAACACGATTGCAATGACGATCAGACCAAACACAAAGGCACGATGTTTCATCAACACTCTTTCTGACTTGCCGGGATGTGCCCTGCCAGCTGGCAGGGCGTTCCCGAACGCCACCGTTACTCGGCGGCAATTCCCATTTCATCAACGGCATCCGCACAGCGGTTGCAAACGGTTTTATGTTCAGCGTGGCTGCCAACTTCCGGCAGGGTCTGCCAGCAACGTTCGCATTTCTCGCCTTCTGCCAATGCTGGCACGACACCGACACCGGCAACATCATCAAGGGTATAGGCACCATCCGGTGCGTCACCCGTGATCAGTTCGATGTCAGATGTAATGGCGATTTCGGCAAGATTAAGGCCAGCCAGGGCTTCGACATAATCAGCCGTCGCATAAACCTTTGGTGCGGCATCAAGGCTGGCACCAATGCGTTTTTCGGCACGTTCAAGTTCAAGCGCACCGGTGACAACACGGCGAAGCTTGCGGATTTTGGCCCATTTGGCGGCCAGCGCATCGTCTTTCCAGCCATCGGAAACCGTATTGAAGGTTTCCGAGTGAACCGAGCTTTCGGCACCATAGCGCGCACGCCATGCTTCGTCGGCGGTAAAGCACAGAACCGGTGCCAACCAGCGAACAAGGCAATCAAACACGCGATCCATGACCGTGCGGGCCGCACGGCGGCGCAGGCTGCTTGGTGCGTCGCAATAAAGCGCGTCCTTGCGGATATCAAGATAGAACGCCGACATATCAAGCGCGCAGAAGTTATGCAGCTCGATAAACATCGAGTGGAAATCGTAGTCCGCAGTCGTCTTGCGCACCATGTCATCAAGGTGGCTCAGACGATGCAGAACCCAGCGTTCGAGTTCCGGCAGCTCGTTATCTGCAACCTTTTCAGACTGGTCAAAGCCGTCAAGGTTGCCCAGCAGGAAGCGCAGGGTATTGCGCAGACGACGATAGATGTCTGAATGGCGCTGAATGATTTCATGGCTGATGCGCAGATCATCATGATAATCGGAGCTTACCACCCACAGACGCAGGATGTCGGCCCCCAGTTTGTCGATGACATCGTTTGGCGCAATGACGTTGCCGAGCGATTTCGACATCTTGCGGCCTTCGCCATCAAGAACAAAGCCATGGGTCAGAACGGCCTCGTACGGGGCACGGCCACGGGTACCACAGGATTCAAGCAGCGAGCTGTGGAACCAGCCGCGGTGCTGGTCCGATCCTTCGAGGTACAGATCGGCCGGCCATTTCAGGTCCTGACGTTCTTCGAGCACGAAGGCATGGGTCGAACCGGAATCAAACCAGACGTCAAGCACGTCGGTGACCTGTTCGAAATCATCGGCGTTGTATTTGTCGCCAAGGAAATACTGTGCATCACGGGTGAACCATGCGTCAGCCCCTTCTTCGCAGAAGGCTTCGTAGACACGATCAAGGACTTCCTGATCCCGCAGCGGCTGACGGGTGCTTTTTTCGATGAACACCGTGATCGGTACGCCCCATGCGCGCTGACGCGAAACGCACCAGTCCGGACGGTTGGCGATCATGGAATGCAGGCGGTTACGACCGGCTTCCGGCACAAAGCGGGTTTCATCAATCGCCTTGAGCGCCTTTTCACGCAGGTCATTGTCCTGCATGGAAATGAACCACTGCGGTGTGGTGCGATAGATCACCGGTGCCTTGGAACGCCAAGAGCACGGGTAGGAGTGCTTGAGACGGCCGCGCGACAGCAGCGCGCCAACTTCGATCAGTTTGGCGATGACGGCTTCGTTGGCACCTGCTTCCTTGCCGTTTTCATCATAGATGCGTTCGCCGGCAAACAGCGGCACGGTCTGATAATAGGCACCGTCACCATCGACCATTTCCGGCACTTCCAGACCGTATTTCAGACCGGTCTGGTAATCGTCCGGGCCATGCGTCGGTGCGGTATGGACAAAGCCGGTACCGGTATCGGTCGTGACATAATCAGCCGCCAAAAGCGGTACGTCAAAGTCATAGCCCTGACCGCGGAACGGATGGGCCGACAACGTGCCTTCGAGGTCGGCGCCCTTAAAGGTGCCGACAACCTTGTGACCGGTAACGCGACCGTTTTTGCACAGGTCTTCAAGAAGATCGGTACAAACCGCCATCTTCTCGCCAACGGTGGCCCAGGCTTCTTCGGCGGTTTCGGTGACTTCGATGACGGAATATTCGATGTCTTCGCCATACGAAATCGCACGGTTGCCCGGAATGGTCCAAGGGGTCGTGGTCCAGATGACAATGGTCGCGTCTTTAAGCAGATCAACCTTGGTTTCGGTGACCGGGAAGCGAACATAGATCGTTTTGGATGTATGGTCGTGATATTCGACTTCGGCCTCGGCCAAGGCGGTCTTTTCAACCACCGACCACATGACCGGTTTGGAGCCCATATAGAGCGAACCGTTCATCAGGAATTTGCCGAGTTCACGGGCAATAGAGGCTTCTGCCTTGTAATCCATGGTGACATAGGGATTGTCCCAGTCGCCCATCACGCCAAGGCGTTTGAATTCTTCGCGCTGAATATCAAGCCATTTCTGGGCAAACTCGCGGCATTCCTTGCGGAATTCGGCAATCGGAACATCGTCCTTGTTCTTGCCCTTGGCGCGGTATTGTTCTTCGATCTTCCATTCAATCGGAAGGCCGTGGCAGTCCCACCCCGGAACGTAAACAGCGTTCTTGCCCAGCATCTGCTGGGAACGGGTGATGACGTCTTTCAGGATCTTGTTCAGTGCATGACCAATATGCAGGTGGCCGTTGGCATAGGGCGGGCCATCATGCAGGACAAACATTTCACGATCGGCCGAAATACCGCGAATTTTGCCGTAGAGGTCCTCTTTCTTCCACTGCTCGAGCAGGGTCGGCTCCATCTTTGGCAAACCCGCCCGCATCGGGAAATCGGTCTTGGGCAGGATAACGGTTTTCTTGTATTCGACACTCATCGTGACGGTCCTGTCGTCTTGAACAAATTAAAAGGGCGAACCCCCGGAGATCTCGCGAAAAGCTGATCTTGCGAAAAGCGCGCGGATCATAGCGGGTTCGTCAACAAATTCAAATCTTGCCGAGAATATCCTTGGCAGCGATCACATCTGCTGCGATCTGGGCTTTCAGGGCATCAAGCCCATCGAACTTCTTTTCCCCGCGGATAAAGCCGTGCAGACGCACGCGTACCCGCCGGTCATAGATGTCCTGATCAAAGTCAAAAAGGTGTGCTTCAAGCCCGGCATCATCATCGCCGCCAAAGCTTGGCCGAACGCCAATATTGGCGACTCCGGGGATCCAGCGTTCGACGGTTTTGCCATCGGTTTTGGAAACCAGTCCAAGCTCGACAGCGTAAACGCCGAATTTCGGGCGCAGGTGATTGCCAAGCGGAACATTGGCCGTCGGGAAGCCAATAGTGCGTCCGCGCGCATCACCATGGGCGACAACCCCGCCAATCTCCCACGGGCGCCCCAACAGATGTTTGGCGTCTTCGGGGCGACCATCACGCAGCGCCTGCCGGATCGCGGTCGAGGAATAGACAATCCCGTTGTCATGGGTGACAGCGGTTACCGCCGTAACACCAAAACCGGATTTTTCACCAATCGCGCGCAGCAAATCGACATCCCCTGCCCGGCCCTTGCCGAAACAGAAATCCCAGCCAACCACGACATGTTTGGCGCCAAGACCCGTGACCAGAACACGTTCGATGAATTCCTCGGCCGTCATGGCGGCAAAGTCGCGGTTAAACTCGACTTCATAGAACAGGTCGATATCGATGCTGCCGGCTGCGGTTTCGCGGTCCTCGGCCGAGGTCAGACGGAACGGCGGATCATCGGCGCGAAACAGCATGCGCGGATGGGGCTCGAACGTCAGGATCGCAAGCGGCGCACCGAGGTCGCGGGCAATTGCGCGGGCCTGATCCAGAAGCGATTGATGCCCCAGATGCAGTCCGTCAAAATTGCCGATCGCCACTACGGCGCCGCGCGCATCATCGGTCAGGTTCTCAAAAGATCGAAAAACGCGCATTCGCGCCGGTCTCTCTTTGCTGCGTTCCATGCCTGCCGACCTTTTGTCGGCAAATCCAGCAGGCAGCTATATAGGGCGCAGGCCCGAAGCGTAAAGACTTTTCCGACAAAAAAGCGCAGGCTTTCCGGCATCAGGCGCGTGAAGGCACCATCACGGTTGCTTCGCCCGAGATCACGCAACGATCCCCGACATAGCAGTTGGTTTCCATAATGGCGCGTTTCTTGGCCGGGATCAGTTCACGCACGGTCACGCGTGCCGTCACGGTATCGCCGATCCGAACCGGTGCCTTGAATTGCAGGTTCTGGGAAAGATAAATCGTACCTGGCCCGGGCAGGCGCGTACCAAGCACAGTGGAAATGAAACCGGCAGACAGCATGCCATGGGCAATGCGGCCTTCGAACATCGTGGTTGCGGCGTAATCCTGATTAAGGTGCACCGGGTTGGTGTCACCGGTAATGCCGGCAAACATCACGATGTCGGTTTCGGTTACCGTTTTTCCATAACTGCCCGACAGCCCGATCTCAAGATCTTCGAAATACAGCCCATGAAGTCCGTCGCGTTCATCCATTTCCTAGAAACCCTATGCCTGTTGCGCGGTTGCTTACATTGCAGATGTCGCGCTTATAATTATTTTGCAATGCAGTATTTGTAATTTTATTGCGCATTTTTCGAAATGAGCAATGCCTATTTCGTCGAATGTCATCTTGATGAGCGCTTGAAATTGTCTGAAACGGGGACATATCAGGGCATGCCCACCTGTGATATCAATGATCTAAGCCCTATAAAAACAAACCTTTGGGAAACGCCCCCGATGAACAACACAATTGCAGACACCTATGAAATTGCCATGGGTCGATGGAGCCGCCGGCTGTCGCGCAGCTTCCTTGATTTTGTTGCCGCACCGTCTTGTGGGGCGTTGGTTGATGTCGGATGTGGCACGGGCAGTCTGACCTTGGCTGCGGCCAACCGGTATCCGGATGCGCGGGTTGTCGGCATTGACCTGATCCCCGATTACCTGACAGACGCCCTGCGCGAAGAAGCTTCAAATATCGAACTTAAAACCGGGGACGCGTTGTCGCTGCCGTTCGAGAATAACAGTTTTGATACTGCCTTCTCGCAGCTGTTGATCAATGATCTGGAAGATCCGGAAAAGGCGGTTGCCGAGATGGTCCGCGTCACCAAACCGAACGGGAAAATAGCAGCATCTGTCTGGGACCGCGCGGGCGGTTTGACGTTTATCCGCCTGTTTCTCGATGCCGCAGCCATTCTGGCCGGGGTCGAGGGCGAAAAATTGCGCGAAGAGGTTTTCGACGTCCCCTATCAGGATGAAGATGACCTTTATGATCTTTGGTCGGATGCGGGATTGGGCGATATTGAAACCGCAACCCTGGCGGTGCGCATGGATTTCATCGATTTTGATGACTATTGGCAGTCGCTGATGGGGGCACACAGCCTGATCCGCAATTTCTTTAACCGGCAATATGCCGACACGGCCTACGAAATTCAGCAGGCCACACGTCTGGCCTATCTTGGTGGCAAGACCGACGGGCGGCGGTCTCTTGTCGCATCGGCCATGGCGGTGCGCGGCGTAGTGCCAGCGTAATCAACGACGCCTGAACGGCATCCAGAGAACGCCCAGCAAACTTTGGCTGTCCATGTCGCGGAATTCCTTGAGGCCGATCTGCATATCATGATCATTGACCTTGGTGTGATCGATATAGCTGACAAATATCCGGTCCCAGATGGAAAAAATATTGCCGTAGTTGCTGTTGGTTTCTTTCATCAGGCTTGAATGGTGCACCCGGTGCATATCGGGTGTCACGACCAACAGTCGCAAGGCGCGATCAAGGCGTTTGGGCAGATGCACATTGCCATGATTAAACAGGGCAAAGCCGCTTAGCATGCTTTCATAAATCACCACCGCCCATGGATCGGCCCCGATCAGCACGACAAAGGTCGATTTGTAGAGTGCGGATGCAACGATCTCGACCGGATGGAAACGCACGGCGGTCGAGACATCAAATTCGGTATCGCAGTGATGCACCCGGTGAAACCGCCAGAACACCGGCACGATGTGGGTCAGGCGATGCTGCCAATAGATCGCACAATCAAGAACAATGATGGTGACCAGCCCGGACAATAATGCAGGCATGCCCAAAAGGTTATTTATCCCCCAACCATTGGCCTGCGCCCAGATGGCAGCGGCAATCATCGCAGCCCCGATGGTGAAACGTGCAAGGGCGGCACTCAGCAACAGCAGACCAAAATTGGTCAGCCAGCGCATCGGGCGACGCACGGCTTCCTTGGGCCGATAAGGGGCCACCGCCTCCCACAAGGCCATGACCGCCAAGATGGCGGCAAAGATACCCAGCCGAAATAATCCGCTCTGATCCATTTCATCCTGCCTTGTGTGATAAGGAGCGTGTATGCGTCACCTTGAACTGATATCGGATATCGCAATGTATAAACAACATCTTGCAGTTCGATATCTCATCACCTTTATGTTAGAGAAAGGTGATTCATACTGAAAAGCCAATGCTTGGCGACAATAACCGATAACGGGGGACTATATGCCAGAACGATCAGGATCCATTCGGACACTCTTTCTTTCCGTGTTCGCGACCCTGTCTTTTGGCAGCACCGCCCTTGCAGATGGCCCGCCGTTTGATTTGCCGGTCGTTTGTGCCGGCAACAGTTGTGACATTGTTCACTATGTCGATCATGATACCGGACCGAACATTCGCGACTATGCCTGTGGCACGACAACATATGACGGCCACCGCGGTACTGATTTCGCCATTCCGGACGAAGCCACCATGCTTGATGGTGTTCCGGTCCTGTCCATCGCGGATGGCACGGTCGTTGCCCTGCGCGACGGGGTTGAAGATATTGATTCAGGTCGTATCGCCACCAGCAGCCTTGAAGGCATTGAATGCGGCAACGGCATTCTGATTGATCATGATGATGGCTGGCAAAGCCAGTATTGCCATCTTCGCCGGGGATGGGTTGCGGTCAAACAAGGCGACCGTGTCAGCCGTGGTCAGGTGATCGGGCGGATCGGCATTTCCGGTCAGGCCACCTTCCCGCACCTGCATTTCAACCTGCGCAAGGATGGCGAACTTGTTGATCCCTTCAGTGGCACCGCCATGGGCACCAGCAGTGCCGCTGATTGTAGTGTCGAAAATGCGGCCCTTTGGTCACCGTCTGCACGTGCAAAGCTTAGCTATAACGAGATCACGCTTTATGGCCATGGCTTTTCGATGGCGCGCCCGAACGCATCCGACCTTAAACGCGGATACGGCAAGGACCAGGAACTACCCCGCACAAGCCCGGCACTTTACTTCTGGGCCTATCTGATTGGCGCCAATGATGGTGATGTCATCCGCATGAGCCTGCAAACACCTGATGGCAAGGGTGGCCATCGCGACTTTGTCATCGATTTGCCCAACGATGCAGGCCCGCGCGCAAAGTGGTTCTTTATCAATATGGACCGCCCCGGAAGCCAATGGCCGGCTGGCACCTATGAAGGCGAGATCACCTTTACCCGTGGTGACAATTCCCCGCGCATCATCGGCGAGGGCAAAGTTGTGATCCGCTAGGGATCCCACCCCCGCCCCGGAAAGATCCGATTTGGGTTGCTTCACGTACACCAGCCGACTTAAAATTACACCAGTAAAATGTATTAGTTATTGAAACTATTACATTAATTTTAGATTTGGCGCGTGAATGTACAGAATTTATGACTGTCTGGCACACCAGCACGATATCGTTCTGGTCCTCGTTGCCCTTCTGATTGGACTGGCGGGCATTCATACCGCATTCAATCTGTATGCCCGCGCCTGCATCGGTCGCCTTCGTCAGAAAATCGCATGGCTGTTCCTGACCGGGGTTGTGACCGGCGGGGGCATCTGGGCGACCCATTTCATTGCAATGCTGTCCTATGACCCGGTTGTGCCGGTCGGCTATGAGCCTGTTATGACGGCTGTTTCGCTGGCGATTGCGATTGTGACAACCACCATCGGGTTTGCGATTGCCTCGATCAGTGGGCCGAACCTTGTATTGTCGCGTCTTGTCGGCGGCCTTGTTGTCGGACTTGGCATTTCGGCCATGCATTTCACCGGTATGTCTGCCATCCGCGTTCCCGGCATTATCAGCTGGCACATGGATATTGTGATTGCCGCCATTCTGATGGGGGCCTTGTTCGGCATGGCGTCGCTGTATCTGGCCAAGACCGCACAGACTGACCAGCAGAAACTTCTGGGCAAGGCAAACCTGACCATCGCGGTGGCGACCATGCATTTCGGTGCGATGGGTGCACTGGTGATTACACCCGATCCGACTGTCCCGGTCCCGGCACAGCTTATTTCGCAGGAATATCTTGCGGTCGGTGTCGCCGTTGTTGCCATCGGGCTGATTGCCATTGGTTTTGTCACCGCCCTTGTTGACCGGCAACTTCGCGATCATGTCAGCAACCGCATGCGCATTCTGGGCGATTCCGCCATCGAGGCGCTCGTTCTGACCCAGAATGGGCGGGTGATTGATGCCAATGACAGTTTCCTGAAACTGGGTGGTGTCACCCGTGCAGACATTCTTGATCAGGATTTCCTGACAGAGTGGCTTTCCGATACACCGGCGGAATTCAAATCAGGGAAGGTCGGTTATGCAGAAACGACCCTGTCCTGGAGCACCAATACCGCCATACCGGTCGAGGTCGTGCGACGCGAAATTCCCGCCGACGAAATATCGGATGCCACTGTGATATTTGGGCTGCGCGATCTGCGCGAACGGTATGCTGCAGAAAACCATATCCGTTTCCTGGCAGAACGTGACGCCCTGACCAAGCTTTTGAACAGGTCGACATTCAATGACCGACTGGCCGAGGCACTAACGAAATCAGATGAGACAGGCATTCCGTTGACGGTGATGTGCATTGATTTCGACCACTTCAAGGAACTCAATGACAGCTTCGGCCACATTGCCGGCGACCATGCGCTTCGGGAATTGGGTGAACGCCTTGCCGAGCTGTTTAGCGATAATGTGGTGATCGCACGTGTTGGCGGTGACGAATTTGTCGCCTTGCTGTCGCACCCTGAACAATCAGATATGGATAACGTTATTGCCCGATCGCGCGAAACGGCACAGCAAATCCTTGATTGTGTCGCGCTCCCGGTTTTCATTAATGCCGAACACCGTGCGAAGCTTTCTGCAAGTATCGGGATTGCGCATTATCCAACCGATGGCAATGACGCCGAAAGCATACTGTTTCATGCCGACCTTGCGATGTATCGGGTCAAACAATCTGGCGGCAATGACATCGTGTTCTATTCGTCGGAAATGGACGAGGAATACCGTTTCAAGCGCCAGCTTTCGTCGAACCTGCGTCACGCGATGGAGAACGGTCAGCTTGAACTTCATTACCAGCCGCAATGCGAGACCGATGGTGATGATCAGGTGGTCCACTCGTTTGAAGCATTGTTGCGTTGGACCGATCCCGAACTGGGATCGATCCCGCCCGGACGGTTTATTCCGATTGCCGAGGAAACAGGCCTGATTGTGCTGCTGGGCGAATGGGTGCTTAGAACCGCCTGCAAAGAGGCCGCACGCTGGAAAAATCCGCTTGGCATCGGGGTCAATCTGTCAGCGGTTCAATTGCA
>NZ_DCAO01000035.1 GCF_002311515.1 Thalassospira sp. UBA1131 | reverse complement strand
GACAGGGTTCGTCAGCAGTCTGAGCGCACCACATTCGGTGCGCTTTTTTTACTTTTGTTCGAACTTGTATTCAGTTGCCTATTCAACAACCTTCTTTACGAACTCCGATTTCAGCCCCATCTGACCGATCCCTGGAATTTTGCAATCGATATCGTGATCACCGTCAACAAGGCGAATGCCCTTAACCTTGGTCCCGACTTTAACAACAGCAGACGAACCTTTGACCTTAAGGTCCTTGATTACTGAAACCGTATCGCCATCGGCAAGTGGGGTGCCATTGGAATCGCGAACAACATTTGCATCCGCCTGACCCGTCGCAAGCGACCATTCATGGGCGCATTCAGGGCAGATCAACAAGTCACCGTCTTCGTAGGTGTAAGGGGATTCACATTTAGGGCAGGGTGGCAGTTCGCTCATATCAGTGGCCTTTCGACGATTATGACGTCCTGACAGATACGGCTTGGCAGCACGCAGAGAACATCACGATGCGACTACTGAACAGGCTTTTGCACTGTCTTGGAGTAAATGGCGGAGAGGGTGGGATTCGAACCCACGGTACCCGTAAAGGCACGGCGGTTTTCAAGACCGCTGCATTCAACCGCTCTGCCACCTCTCCGCAAAACTGGTTGGAGCGTTTCGCTCTGGGCGCTTTCAATAAATTGGGGAGAATGACCTGTCAATAGGGCAATCCAATATTGCAGCGAATGCTGGTGAATTATCCTGATTTCAGTATGGTAATAACGTTATACAAACCAATTCTTTTCGGAATTTTCACACGTGTTCTACTTCCTGTCCAAAACGGTAAGCATCCTGAGCGACGCTGTATTCATGCACGGTTTCCTCCTCACGGTTCTGTTGGGGTTCATGCTCCTCAAAAGAACACGCAAATTTGCAGTAGTTGGCTTGATTATTGTGAGCGGAGCCTCGTTGCTAATCACGGTTATCCCGGTTGGAGACGTGCTCTCGCATCCTCTTGAAACCCGTTTCGAGAAACCAAAACTCTCACAGATCGAGTTTGCTGGAACTGTCACATTGGCTGGGAGCCTTGACCCAGACAGTTACCTAGAGCGCGGCGAAATGAACGTATGGGGTTCCGCAGACCGGATATTCGCGATGCTGCGAGTTGCCAGCTTGTATCCTGATAAACCTGTCCTGTTCACTGGCGCGGATGGCAACCTGACAGAGCGTGGATTTAGCGAAGCAGTCGTCCTTGAAAACTGGTTGGACGAATCGGGCCTGAAAACGTCGAACATGTATTTTGAAGAAAAATCGCGGAACACGCACGAGAACGCGACGAAATCTCTGGAGATAGTTTATCGCGAGTGGCCTGAACTTGCCAAAAAGCCTTGGGTGCTAATCACTTCGGCGCAACATATGCCGAGGGCGGTAGGTGTATTCCGTCAGGCCGGCTGGAATGTGATCCCGTATCCGGTCGACAGATCCACCTCAAATGACATCCATTTAGCAAGTCTTAACGTCTCTGACGGTATCAAATCGTTGGGCCGCGCTTTGCGGGAATGGGTTGGTTTGACCGCCTATTACTGGACCGGCCGCACAGATGCATGGTTCCCTGGGCCGCAAGATCCTGGGGCAGAAAACTGATTACATGATTGGATGAGGCTTAGATGAAATTCTGGAAACTACTGACTGCCGCCTCCGTCGTTGCTGTGATGGCGGCAAATGCACCGGCCTTTGCACAGACCGATGAGAAACTTCCAGAATTCACCACCGAGGGATTTGACGAATGGCTCGTTGAATTCAAAAAGGAAGCCGCAAGCAAAGGCATTTCCGATGCCACACTCGACGTTGCCTTTGCCAATACCAAACCGATCCCCAAAGTGATCGAATATGATCGCAGCCAGCCGGAATTCAAACTGACCTTTGAACAATATCTTGATCGGGTTGTGCCGCAATCCCGCATCAATGAAGGTCGTAAGAAATACGCTGAAGACCGTGAAATCATTGACGCCGCGGCCAAGAAATACGGCGTGCCAGGCCACTATCTGACGGCGTTCTGGGGCATTGAAACCGGATTTGGTCGTTTCACAGGCGGTTATTCGGTTGTTGATTCACTTGCTACCCTGGCTTTTGAAGGACGCCGCGCCGAATATTTCCGCAAGGAATTGATGAACGCGTTGACCATCATCGATGCTGGCCATATCGCGCCGGAAAAGATGTCGGGCTCCTGGGCAGGGGCCATGGGGCAAGCACAGTTTATGCCATCTACCTTCCTGAATTACGCACGCGACGGAAACGGTGACGGCAAGATTGATCTTTGGGGGGCAAAAGAAGACGTCTTTGCCTCTGCGGCAAACTATCTTTCCTCGGTCGGATGGCATGCAGACGAGCGCTGGGGCCGCAAGATTTCGCTGCCGGAAAACTTCAACACCGAGTTTGAAGGTCGCGATATCCGCAAACCAATCTCTGAATGGCAGGAACTTGGCGTTCGCATGCCAAACGGCGCAGATTTGCCTGCGGCAGACATGGAAGCATCAATTGTCATCGTAAATGACGGTGAAGGTCCCGCATATATGGTTTATAACAACTTCCATACCATCATGCATTGGAACCGTTCGACTTACTTTGCGATTGCGGTTGGCACATTGGCCGATGCGATTGCCGGTCGTTAAAAACAACGTCCGGAAAACGGACATCTTGTCTGAACGAGCATGGACAGAGCATCTACAAGCGGGGACACCTTGATGCCCAAACCACGAAAAAGTGCCTTCGCACATCTGCGAGCCAAATGCCGCATTACCCTGGCGGTTGCAGCATTGGGCGTATTGCTGGCGGGCTGTGCTGAAACGCAACTGGCCGTCCATGGCGTCAAACGGCTTGGCGGTCAGTCACAACAACCTGCCCAAATCGGAAACTACAAGATTGGTAATCCATATGAGATTGCTGGCCAGTGGTATTATCCGGCCGTAGATTACGAATATACCGAAACCGGTATCGCATCCTGGTATGGCCCCAAATTCCATGGCAAGAAGACCGCCAACGGCGAGATTTTTGATCAGTATGAGGTTTCGGCCGCTCATCGGACTTTGCCACTGCCGAGCATCGTTCGGGTGACAAACCTTGAAAACGGCAAGTCGATCAAGGTACGGGTCAATGACCGTGGACCATTCGCTCACGGGCGGATCATCGATATGTCGCGCCGCGCAGCCCAGCTCCTCGGGTTTGAGCGAAAAGGTACGGCGAAGGTTCTCGTCGAAGTGGTTGAAGCCGAAAGCCGTCAGATCGCAGCAATCGCGCAAGGTAAAGCCGCCCCGCAAGTTACCTCGGCCGAACAAAGCACGGTTACAGCAGCACCGCGCGATGTTGTTGAAACAGTCCGTCTTGATGACGGGCCAATAACGGATGCAGGCGAACCGACGACTTCGAGTATCAAACTGACACCGCCGTCTTCCAGCGCCAGTGTCCAATCCGCACCACTTGATGGCGTGGTCGAAGAGGCCGCCGTGGTTGAAGTTGCGCCTGTCGCATCGTCTTCGATCTATGTCCAGGCAGGTGCCTTTTCCATTTATGACAATGCCTTAAACCTGCGCAATCGCCTTTATGATCTTGCCCCCAGCAAGATTGAGTCGATCGACGTCAAAGGCACGACCTTTTACCGCGTACGGCTTGGTCCGTTGGAAACAGTCCCGGAAGCGGACATCCTGCTTGAACGGGTGATTGCAACCGGCCAAAACGGGGCAAAAGTTGTCGTTGAGTGTGCTGATGGCGGCTCAGCGACATCAGTCTGTTGATTGAAAAAAGCCGGTTATGCTACCGCTTTAAAACGTCGGGTTTGTTGGTGTTGCACAATTCTGCCTAATTTGCGACATAAGCAAATCAGCGGATACACCGTTCCCCGGTGCATAGAGAAATTATTTTACAGGGTTTGAATGCCATGACTTTGATGCCACCAGTTCCGTTCAAAAACACTCTGAACCGGGTAGTGGCCGGAGCCTTTATTTTTGGCTCAGTCATGGCAATGTCGACGAGCTTTGCAAGCGCGCAGGCAATAGAGACCAGCGCACGTGAAGCTTTCATTATGGACTTCGATACCGGCGCTGTGCTGCTTGATAAAGAAGGAGACACCCTGACCGAGCCGGCTTCGATGACCAAGATGATGACCGTTCATATGCTGTTCAAGTATATCAAGGACGGTCGCGTTTCGATGGACGACACCTTCCACGTAAGTGAGAAAGCCTGGCGCAAGGGCGGATCGAAAATGTTTGTCGAGGTAAACTCTAACGTTTCGGTCTCTGACCTGCTGCACGGCATTATCGTTCAGTCGGGAAATGACGCGGCAATCGTCGTCGCAGAAGGAATTGGTGGATCCGAAGAAGCCTTTGCCGAGGCGATGACCGAAGAAGCCCGTGCAATCGGCATGACCAAGTCGGTCTTTAAAAACGCCACCGGTTGGCCAGCGGACGGCCACCTTGTCACGGTTCATGATCTTGCCATCCTTGCGCGCGATACCATTCGAAATTTCCCGGACCTTTACGAGCTCTATTCCGTCAAGGAATTCACCTATAACGGTATCCGTCAGCCCAACCGTAACCCGCTGCTGGGCACGAGTGCCGGTGTTGACGGGCTCAAAACCGGGCACACCGAAGCGGCTGGATACGGTCTTACGGCGTCAGCCGAGCGTGACGGGCGTCGGTTGATCCTTGTGGTTAACGGTCTGGATTCTGTACGTGAACGTCGCACGGAATCGCAGAAGCTTCTGGATTGGGGCTTCCGCGAATTTGACAATTATGATCTGTTTGCCGAGGGCGAGACCGTCAGTTCCGCCAATGTTTGGTTGGGTTCGGAAACCAAGGTTGATCTTGTCGCTGACAAGGAAATCCTTTTGACACTGCCACGCAGTGCGAGCCGCGATATGAAGGTCACCGTCGTCTATGATGGCCCGGTGCCGGCCCCGATCAGTCAGGGCGATCAGATCGCAACACTTAAGGTCGAAGTCCCGGACCAGGACACCATCGAGTTCCCGCTTTATGCCGCCCATGATGTCGGACGCCTTGGATTTGTCGGCCGTATTGGCGCAGCCTTCAAATATCTTCTCTGGGGGGCAAACGGGTGAAGTCGAAGCCCGGTTTGTTCATCAGTTTCGAAGGCGGTGAAGGCAGCGGAAAGTCCACCCAGATCCACCATTTGGCAACCTGGTTCCGCGAGCAGGGCCGGGATGTTGTCGTCACGCGTGAACCTGGTGGCTCGCCAGGTGCCGAGGAAATCCGCAACCTTATTCTGACGGGAGATCCCGGACGTTGGGACCCCGTAACCGAAGCGCTTCTGATGTTTGCGTCGCGTCGCGATCATGTTGAACGCACCATTCGTCCGGCCCTTGCCGAAGGCAAAGTCGTTCTTTGTGACCGGTTCGCGGACTCATCGGTTGTCTATCAGGGCTACGGCCATGGCCTTGGTGCAGACTATATCCGCAATCTTTGGAAGCTGGCGATCGGCGATTTTAAACCTGATCTGACCGTAATTTTTGATCTGCCGCTTGAAGTTGGTCTTGACCGAGCTGGGGCACGCTTTGCTAATGTCAGTGCCGCCGAGGACCGCTATGAACGCATGGGACTTGCATTTCACGAGCGCATACGTGACGGTTACCGCGAAATTGCAGCAACTGAAAAAGGCCGTTGTGTCGTCATTGACGCCAGTGGAGACATCGAAAGCGTAGGTGAACGTGTCATCGCCGCTGTTCAGGGGCGCATTGCCGGGCAGGGGACCTGATCATGGCCAAGGACGACCTTCCCGAAGAAGAAAACCCCTTTGATCCGCGACGCAATGATGCCCTTCTTGGCCACGAAGAGGCCGAGAAAGTCATTCTTGATGCCTTGAACAGCAAACGCATGCATCACGCTTGGCTACTGTGTGGTCCCAAGGGCGTCGGCAAGGCAACGCTTGCCTATCGTATGGCACGTTTCATCCTTTCCGGCGGCGGAAACAATGCTGGTGTAGGGCTGTTTGGAGGCCAGAATGACGGTCTTTACGTCGATCCAGAAGACCCGGTAGCGCGACGGATTGCCGGCGGAGGCCATGGTGATCTCAAGGTTATCGAGCGTCAATACGACGACAAGAAGAAGCGCCTGCAGGGCGAAATCACCGTTGCCAGCGTGCGCACGGTTGGCAATTTCATGTCGAAGACCTCGGCGGAGGGCGGATGGCGGATCGTCATCGTTGATGCCGCCGATGAACTGAACCGCAATGCTGCCAACGCGATCCTCAAGGTTCTCGAAGAACCGCCAGCCAACGCCATGATGATCCTTGTTGCCCATCATCCGGGACGGTTGCTACCGACCATTCGGTCGCGCTGTCGGCGCCTTAATCTTGGCCCGCTGCAAGATCATCAGGTTGTCGATCTTCTTGGGCGCTATTGCCCGGATATGGATCTTGGCGCACGTGACGCACTTTCGGGTCTCGCAGAAGGCAGCATCGGTCGTGCACTTCAACTCCACGAGGTGGGCGGGCTTGAGCTTTATACAGAACTTGTCGATATCATCGCCGCACTCCCCAATGCCGATGTCGCAGCCCAACACAAGTTTGCAGAGCGTTTTTCACCCGCAGACAAGGACGCGGCCTTTGCAACAATCGCGGAATTGATGCATTGGTGGCTTGCGCGAATGATCCGGTTTGCCGCCACAGGGCAAGCACCCCGCGAAGTCGTTGACGGTGAATTGCCCGCCATGCAGCGCATGGCAGCCGCGCAACCGCTTGATCAATGGCTGGAGGTATGGGAAAAGATCAACGAATTGATGGGCGCGACCCGCGGTTTGCATCTTGATCGCAAGCAGGCCTTGCTGAATGCATTCTTCATGCTTGAAGAAACCATGCGAACCTGACATCACTGCCCACATACCGAAATTTTGACCATCACGGCCCATTTCGGGCCGTTTTGTTTCACGACTTGCGCGAAGGATTTGCGACCATGACCGGGCACAAACAGCCCTATTACATCACGACACCGATCTATTACGTCAACGACAAGCCTCATATCGGCCATGCCTATACCACGCTTGCCTGTGACGTTCTGGCCCGCTTCAAGCGCCTGGACGGTTATGACGTGATGTTCCTGACCGGAACCGATGAACACGGTCAAAAGGTCGATAAATCGGCCTCGGCCAAGGGCATTGCCCCACAGGCGTTTACAGACCAGGTTTCGCAGAACTTCCGCGATCTTGCCGTTCACATGAACTATTCCAACGATGACTTCATCCGCACAACGGAAGAACGTCACAAAAAGGCCTGTCAGGCGCTTTGGAATACGTTGCTTGAAAAGGGCGAGATCTATCTGGGCTCCTATGATGGCTGGTATTCGGTCCGTGACGAGGCGTTCTACGGCGAGAAGGAACTGATCGAAAAAGACGGCGAAAAACTCGCACCGACCGGCGCACCGGTGGAGTGGGTGTCTGAACCGAGCTACTTCTTCAAGTTGTCTGCTTGGGGCGATCGCCTGCTGGAATTTTACGAACAGAACCCGGACTTCATCGCCCCCCAGTCACGCCGCAACGAAGTGATAAGCTTTGTGAAGGGGGGCATGCATGATCTTTCCGTATCACGCACCAGCTTCAAGTGGGGCGTTCCGGTGCCGGGTGACGAAGACCACGTCATGTATGTCTGGCTCGACGCACTGACCAACTATCTGACCGCGATCGGTTACCCGGATGCAGATCCGGCCAAACTTGAAAAATATTGGCCCGCTGACCTGCATATGGTCGGCAAGGATATCTTGCGTTTCCATGCTGTTTACTGGCCTGCATTTCTTCTGGCGGCAGGTATCACACCGCCGAAGCGCGTCTTTGCCCACGGCTGGTGGACCAACGAAGGCCAGAAAATCTCCAAATCGATCGGTAATGTGATTGATCCGTATGACCTGACCGATAAATACGGCTTGGATCAGACGCGCTATTTCCTGATGCGTGAAGTGCCGTTTGGCAATGATGGTGACTTTTCCCATCGTTCCATGGTCAACCGCATGAACAGCGAACTGGCCAATGATCTTGGCAATATGTGCCAGCGTGTTCTGTCGATGATCCACAAGAACTGCAACGCCGCGATCCCGACCCCGGGCGAGTTTACTGACGCGGACAAGGAAATCCTCGCCAAGGCACACGGCATGCTTGATACCGTGCGTCCGCTCTTTGACGAACAGGCGTTTAACAAGGGGCTGGAAGCGATCTGGGGTCTTGTGGGTGATGCCAACCGCTATGTCGATGAAATGGCACCTTGGGGCCTGAAAAAGACCGATCCTGAACGTATGGAGACGGTTTTGTATGTGCTGGCCGAGGTCATTCGCCACGTCGGTATCCTTGTTCAACCAATCATGCCGGACTCAGCGGCCAAAATCCTTGATCAGCTGGTGCTGGCCGATGATCAGCGCGGGTTTGATGCGCTTGGTCCGAACAATGCCCTGAAACCGGGGTCGGACATTCCGAAACCGGCTGGCGTTTTCCCGCGCTATGTCGAGACCGAGGATGAAGGAGAGAAGGCATGAATGTCGCCCTTGTCGACAGCCACTGCCATCTGGACTACCCGCAGTTTTCCGACGATCTGAGCGGAACCCTTGCGCGGGCCAAAAACGCCGGCGTTGGCATGATGGTCAGCATCGGCGTTAAACTGACGACCTTTGAGAAGGTCCGCGCGGTTGCCGAACAATCTGATCATATCTATTGCACGATTGGCGTTCATCCGCATGAGGCAGGTGAGGAGGGGCTTTCAAGCCCCGATGCGCTGATCGAAAAGGCATCCGACCCGAAAGTCATCGGGATCGGCGAAAGCGGTCTGGATTATTTCTATGACAATGCCCCGCGCGATGCGCAGCAGCAAAGCTTCCGCGCCCATATCGCGGCCTGCCGCGAAACGGGTTTGCCCCTGATTGTCCATACCCGTGATGCCGATGACGACACGATGGATATTCTGGAAGAAGAGTATGAGAAGGGGCCGTTTACCGGCGTTATTCATTGCTTTTCCAGTTCGGCAACGCTAGCGCAGCGTGCGTTGAACATCGGGTTTTATATTTCTTGTTCTGGCATCATTACCTTTAATTCGGCCAAAGAAATTCGTGCCGCTGTTGAAGACGTACCGCTGGATCGGCTGCTGGTGGAAACGGATGCACCGTATCTGGCACCGGTGCCCAAGCGCGGCAAACCGAACGAACCGAGCTATGTCGCCCATACAGCAGCCAAGCTTGCCGAAATCAAAGGTGTAACAGTTGAAGAAATCACGCGAATAACGACGGATAACTTCTTCAAACTGTTCGCAAAAGCCGATCGAAACAACCTGCTTGCGCTGGGAGCAGAATAACAGTGACGAAGGTAACCATCCTTGGCTGCGGCTCCTCAAATGGTGTGCCATCGGTTGGCCTTGGATGGGGCAAGTGCGACCGGAACAATCCGAAAAACCAACGTTTACGCAGCTCTATCCTGATCGAGGAAGCTGGCAAAAAGATCCTTGTCGACGTGACACCGGATTTTCGCCAGCAGGCGCTGACGCACGGGATCGACCACGTCGATGCGATCCTGTTTACCCATTCACATGCCGATCATGTGCATGGCATTGATGATGTTCGCTGGTTGAATGTCGCCATGGAGCGTCCGATTGATATCTATGCGAATGCACAGACAATCTCGGACATTGATCATCGCTTCAATTATGTCTTCACGCCGCTGCCAGAAGGCGTTGAGTTCTATTTCAAGCCGGTATTGATCCCGCATGTCATCACAGGGCCAATCAAGCCAGCAGGGGTCCCAATTACGGTTTTCAGCCAAGACCACGGCTATGGCGAGACCCTTGGGTTCAAAGTAGGCAAGTTTGCCTATTCAACGGATGTCGTTGAGTTCCCCGAAGAATCCAAAGAACATCTCTATGATCTGGATGTCTGGGTCGTGGATTGCTTGCGGCATCGTCCGCACAACACGCACGCACATCTCGAAAAACTTCTTGGCTGGGTCGAAGAATTCAAACCCAAGCAAGTCTATATGACGCACATGAGCATCCAGTTCGACTACGCACAGGCGATGGCAGACACGCCAGATCACGTCGAACCAGCTTATGATGGCTTGGTTATTGAGGTGAACTAAGCGCCAAAGACTTCAAAGGCGAGATCGAAATGCCCTAATGCGACACCATACTGAATAGTTCTATAATATATATTATGACAAAATTGACTTATCCAAAAGCGTTGCGTTTAGGTCGACAATCGCTGGAAGAACCCCATATGTGAGGCTTGCGCAGCGTAGCGAAGCTAGACACACATATGGGGTTCTTCGGTTGACGTTGCTTTGATATCTAGCGAAACAGTTATCGGCTTGAGTTAAATGCACACAACTCAATTCTTACCTGACAGTCTTCAGACATCAATAGTACTAGACGAACATGGTGTCCCACGTTTTTGGAGCACAGTCTGGCTTGACACCTTCAAGACACGGTTAGCGAACAGCACGCGAACACGTTACTGCAGAAATCTAAGTCAACTTTACGAATATTCTGACGAGCTTTACGGAACGCTTTTGGATAAGTCACTTTGGAAAATTATTGATTGTGTATCCAGGCAACCTAACTGATTGAACTATCAATTGGTTCTCCTGCCCACACCAACATTCCGCTATACTGTGCCGGTACCGCCAAGGCAGAAACGCACATCTCAGGCTGCTCCCTTCGAGTAACAATGCCTGTCGCTTTAAACCGTGCTTCATAGAGACACCACGCATTATAAAATGCCTCTGCCGACAGTCCCACATCGGCCCAACCAAGCGACTGGATCATACCCTCAATATTTCGGTCGGGTTCGTGATACTCAACATCGATGCCAACCGCGATTTGTTCATCGCATCCGAGTGCGATGCAGACCAGATCTCGGCTATGGCTGATACTTGCCATCAAGGTCTTATCTGAAAGCCTGACTACCGGCCTGCCCGACGGTTCCTTTGAAACCTCAAATGCCTGCGAAGGTCCTAAATGCTTCAGCGCGACGTTACGGAGCATTGATTGTGCGGTGTTTGATGATCGCAGACGCTGTGCGCGACGGCTTTCGTTCGCGCCATGCTTCAATCGCAAAATGGACCATAAAACTCTTCCATTTCCGGCAACATGAACAGGAACTGATGGGAAATTTTCGTCTGAAGGCCAAGTTTTGGTTGAATGGTTCATCATGGTTTCATTACACAATTAAGTATTGTTGTAACATGCAACAATCATCCTTACCGGATGCACAACATAATATCGAAAATTGGTAGGTTGGATATGCGCCCTTTTAAGTTTGCCGTCGTCGGTTTATTGACACTTCTTGTCGCGGCCTGCCGCACGGCACCTGTCGAAAATGTCACTCATCATGCATTCCCGGCCGGCACTAAAAAGCTCAGCCTTGCGCAAATTGAAGAAAGCATTATCAAAGCCGCGTCCGACCGTGACTGGATCATCACCCGTCAGGCTGACGGCGTATTGTTCGCCACATACTCCCCACGCTCGCACATGGCAAAAGTTAGAATCGGCTTTGACAAAACCGAATTCTCGATTGTGTACGCCGATAGTACGAACCTGAGCTATGACGGCGCCTCGATCCATTACAATTACAATCGTTGGGTCAATAACCTGCGTCAGGATATCTTGCGTGAAGTGTCGGCCAAAGCCGCGCTTGCCAACTGACCGCGCCACTTATGGCAGTGCAAGTCAGCATTACAAACTGGGCGTTCTGGCGCGGGTCTGACGATCACGCTGATCTGAAATACGGAACGCCCGGGCTGCTTCAATCCAGTAAAACCGGGATCGGCAAGACTGACTTGGCTGGCGGTTTGAAACCGGCATGGAAACGCCGACTGGATCTGTATGGCCGTGCCGCAGCAGAAGTCTTGGCCAAAACCTTGCGCACAGACGACAATCCATACATTGTGTTTGCGTCACGACACGGAAATATCGAACGCACTGTAAAGCTTCTGCACCAGGTCATAACCAACGAAGCACTCTCCCCGGCCGACTTCGGCATGTCGGTTCACAATGCGCTGGTGGGCATCGCATCGATTAACTGGTCAATAACTGAAAGCCATACTGCCGTTGCCGCCGGGCCGGATAGCCTTATCGCCGGTATGACAGAGGCTATTTGCCAGATCAATGACACCAACCTGCCCGTCATATTGTGCTATATCGACCTGCCGCTGCCTGATGTTTACAAACATCTTGAACAGGGTGACCAAACTGGAACCGCGCTGGCCGTGCGGTTCGAACCTTTATCGGATGCCAGCCAATCCAATAGTTACACGGCCGACTTCGGTACGACTTCGGAAACGCCCCAGGTATCAGCACCTCTTGAAGCAGAGCGGTTTGCCAAATTTTTGGAAAGCGGCCTAGGCGATCACACGCTCTCCGGCACCAACGGTTGTTGGACCGTTAGCAAAAATGACTGACAAGATAGCTCAGCGGCCAAGACCTCCGCGCAAACGCCCCCCAAAAGGCTTTAACTGGTACTGGCGCCTTTTCGCCACGGGCTTTGCCTTTGCCAGCTTCGGGCTCGGCGGGCTTTTTATGGCGCTTACGATTTTTCCGGCCATGATGCTGGTGCTTCAGGATCGCGAAAAACGTAGGCGCTATGCCCAGCTGGTGATTTGTCGCGGTTTCCGAGTTTTTGCCGGAATGCTTGATATAATTGGCGTCGCCTCGGTCGAAACCGAGAATATTGCGCAGCTTCGTGCAGCAAGTGGGTCGATCATCATCGCGAACCACCCTACTCTGCTTGATGTTGTGATGATCCTGGCACAGCTTGATAAGTGCCAATGTGTCGTAAAGCACCAGCTGTTTCGGAATCCGTTTTTGTTCGGTGTTGTGCGGGCTGCCGGCTTTATTCGCAATGATGACAACCCGGAACACCTGATTAAACAGGCGAAACATCATCTGAGTGATGGTGCGTGCATCCTGATCTTCCCGGAGGGAACGCGTACGCCAAGCAACCAAACATTGGGGAAATTCCAACGTGGCGTTGCCAACATTGCGATAGAAACACAAGCCGACTTGATTCCGGTGGTTGTGCACTGTAATCACGATACTCTGAAAAAAGGGGTACCGTGGTATAGGATCGCACCATCGAAAATACGCTATCGTATCGTGGTGGATAAGCCGCTTGCATTTGGGGATTTGCATGATCCGGAGCACAGCCGCGCCAAACAGGCCCGGTATGTTACCCGGTTCATCAGGGATTATTTTGTGGACAGACTGAAGAATGACTGCGCTGGAAAACGAACTTAAAGCCTTTATTATCGAGACGCTTAACCTTGAAGACGTCACAGTCGAAGAAATTGACAGCGAAGAACCGCTTTTTGTCGAGGGGCTTGGACTTGATTCCATTGATGCGCTCGAACTCGGGGTCGCCATTCAGAAGAAATACGACGTCCGTATTGATGCCAAGAACGAAGATGTCAAAACCCACTTCGCTTCGGTCCGCAACCTTGCGCGCTTCATCGAACAGTCCGGCAAGGAGGGGTAATCATGCATAGCCGTGAAGACGTTTATCAGCAGCTCCATGATTATCTTGTCGATATGTTCGAAGTCCCGGCCGAAGACATCCAGCCTGATGCCCGCTTGATGGAAGACCTCGATCTCGACAGTATTGATGCGGTTGATCTGATTGTGAAGTTTCAGGAAATTACCGGCAAGAAAATCCCTGCGATGGAATTCCGTTCGGTGCGTACGGTCGATGATGTGGTAGAGAAAATTCATGACCTGGTCAGTTCCTAAACGGATTTTGACCATCGTTATTGCCCTGTTGGGCATCGCCTATCCGGTTATCGTGTATTTCGGTTTGGGCGTGGTTTCGCCACGCATCATCCTGATCGCGGCCATCATCTTTGTCATTGCACGCGCTGTTATGTTCTTCATCGCGCACAAATATGGTGAGGGACTGATTGCCGGCATCGTTGCTGTCATCCTCGGCGCAGCAGGCTTTGCCAGCGAGATATTGGCTTTGCGTTTCTACCCGGTCATTATCAGTGCGACGCTTGCCCTGGTATTTACGCTGTCGCTGTTCTCTGGAATGCCGATTATTGAGCGGTTCGCCCGCCTGCAAACACTGGAATTGGATGCGTTCGGGGTGATTTACACCCGCAGATTGACCAAAGTATGGATCGCGTTCTTTATTGCGAATGGTCTGGTTGCCTTGTGGACCGCACTTTACGCAACACTTGAAACATGGACCCTATATAACGGGTTGATTTCATATATTTTGATTGCGGTTTTGTTTGTCGGGGAATGGCCTGTTCGTCGCATCATCAAAGCCCGCCACCAACATCACATCAATGATCATCGAGCATGACCGGATTTTTGACAGCCCTTTACCAGACAGAAAGCCGCAATCGCCCACAATGCATTGTTGGTGAACGGCTAATCACGCGCGAAGAGTTGGTGAAGGATGCCATCACACTTGCAGCAAACCTTCCGGGTGAAAAACGCATCGCAGTTCACTGTCAATCTGCACATCTGTTCACGATTGCCCTGATGGCAATATGGCAGCGTGGCTCGACGGTAATCCTGCCTGCGACCGACAAACCCGCCTATCTCGGCACCATCGATGATCAGTTTGATCTTTTCCTTGATGACGCATCAATCGAAGATCTGATGAAAGCTGGTCAAGCAACCTGTCCTCAGCAACCAGACCAAACACCGGACCCAGCACGTTGTTTTGCCGTATTTTTTACGTCTGGCAGCACAGGTCTTCCGAAGCCCATCACGAAAACACTTGAACAGATTGAGCAAGAAGTCACCATTCAGGACCCGCTATGGTCACCGATGATTTCGCCAAGCGCGCGGATTGTCGGGCTTGTTTCGCACCAGCATATTTACGGGCTGATCTTTCGTGTGATCTGGCCGGTTATGTCTGGCCGGATATTCACCGCTGACCCTGCGCCATTCTGGGAAATGATGCAGGGTGACCTTAAACAGGGAGATGTCCTGATCACCAGTCCCGCACATCTCAAGAACCTGCACCCGGGTCTGGCCGATATAGCGCGACCATCTCTGATTTTCTCGTCCGGCGGACCGCTTGATTACGAACATGCACGAGCAGCGCGGGACATGTTCGGAACCTGTCCTATCGAAATATATGGTAGCACGGAAACCGGCGGCATTGCTTATCGACGACAAACATCCACTGAAACAGATTGGACGCCCCTGCCCGGCGTAACACCGCGCCTGAATGATAAGGGATGCCTTGCCGTACAGGCACCGCATATTGCCAAGGCTGACTGGTATCAAACAGAAGACAAAGCCGATATTGACCAAACTTCCGGGGAGTTTCGCTTGCTGGGGCGTGCCGACCGCATCGTAAAGATTGAAGGAAAACGTGTTTCACTGAGTTCGGTGGAACAACATTTGATGTCCTCTGATCTGGTATCGGAGGCGGTTGTTTTACTTCCCGACGATAATGATCGCCGACTTGGTGCAATTGTTGTTCTTAGCGATGCGGGGGTTGCCCGGCACAAAGAACTGGGCACTTTTCGGATGGGCCGTTTGTTACGCCGGCAGATTGCCGAGTTTGAAGAGGACGCCGCCCTGCCCCAGCGCTGGCGGTTTGTTGACCACATCCCGACAGACAGCCAGGGCAAGCGCCCGCTTCATCTGTTGCGCGCTGTGTTCGGACAAAGGCCAACAGAGCCCGATATTCTCGAAACTGTTCAAACCAACGATCAGGTCGCGCTCAAACTGAGACTGCGCGAAGACCTGATTTACTTCGCCGGTCATTTCCCGGACATGCCGATTTTACCTGGCGTTACCCAACTTCATTGGGCGACGTCCTATGCGTCATCCATGTTCGGAACGCCGGAAACAACCTCTGAGGTTTCACAGCTTAAGTTCCGAAAACCGATCCTCCCGGGGCATGTTGTGAACTTGGAAATGCGCCTTCATGCAAGTCGCCTGAAAGTAAAATTCCGTTACTTCTCGGACAGTGACGGAGATCTGAGTTCAGGCATATTGAAGTATGATGGTGACGCCACATGAAGCTTTGTGCCGTCGTCCCCACCCACAACCACAGTTCCGCGCTGGAAAGTGTCGTGACGCGCATTCGTGCGCACGATATCCCGGTTTTTATCGTCGATGATGGTTCGGACACCGAAACCAGGAACGCCGTAAGCAGGTTACATTCACCTGATAGCGGTGTTTACTGCCAACGGCTTGATGAAAATGCTGGCAAAGGCGTGGCCGTGATGACGGGTGTGGCCGCGGCCAAGCGTCATGGTTTCACCCATGCCTTTCAGATTGACGCCGATGGTCAGCATGACCTTGATCGCATCGATGACATGGTCAAACTTGCGCAACAATCCCCGAACGCCCTTGTTACCGGACTTCCGATATATGATGACAGCATTCCCAGCGGCCGCAAAATCGGCCGCTGGGTGACCCATGTCTGGGTGTGGATTGAAACACTGTCGCTTCAGATCCGCGACAGCATGTGCGGGTTTCGCATCTATCCCATTGGCCCAAGCCTTGATATCTGGAAACGCTATGGCATCGGCCACAGGATGGACTTCGACACCGACATCATGGTTCGCCTTTTCTGGCAGGGCGTGCCCGTAATCCATATGCCCATCAAGGTCACCTACCCGGTTGGAAACACGTCGAACTTCCGCATTTGGCGCGATAACGTTCTGATTAGTTGGATGCATACCCGACTGGTGTGCGGCATGCTTGCAAGACTTCCACGCTTCATTGCCAAGGGCGGAAAGTTTGCGTCATCCACAAACGCAAACACCGACAATCATTGGTCTGAAATCGATGAACGCGGCATTTATTGGGGCATGCGTTTTCTCGGACAGGTTTATCGTTTTGGTGGACGAAAGCTCTGTCTGGCAGTGATGTCGCCGATTATTGCCTATTTCTTCGTGACTGGGCGCACGGCACGGGCGGCATCGCAAGACTTCCTAGAACGCGTAGCAGCACATAATGGTCATCCCAAGCCGACCTGGCGTGACAGCTTTGGCCATTTCATGAAGTTCGGGGAATCTGCCCTTGATAAAATCGCTGCCTGGTGCGGCGAAATGAACATCGATGATCTTGACCTGCCCGAAGATGCGGACAGTTTGTTTTCCTATATTCCCCGGGATCAGGCGGTAATCCTCTTTGTCTCGCACTTTGGCAATATCGAACTCGTTCGTGCCATTGCCAGCCGCGATCGTAACTTTCGGGTCAATGTGCTGCTTCATCAGAAAAATGCTGCCCGGTTCGGCCGCGTGCTTCAACAGCTTGCCCCGGAAAGCCAGGTTGACCTGATCGAGGTTACCGAGATCGGCCCGGATACCGCGATGCTTCTTCGTGAAAAGGCGGAACGTGGTGAATGGATCGTAATTGCTGCTGACCGTGTGGCTATTGGCGCCCGGGATAAAACAGTTTCTGTGCCCTTTGTCGGCCAGAATGCCCCATTCCCGCAGGGGCCATTTATCCTTGCCCACCTTCTGCAGTGCCCGGTCTACATGGTCGCGGCCTGGCGCGATGGTAAACGTTTCAACATTTCTTGGGAAAAGCTGGCTGAACGCATAGACTTGCCGCGCAAGACACGCACGGCCACAATCACGAAATATGCAAAAACATATGCAAGCTGGCTGGAAAAGCTTGTTGTGAAACAACCGTTGCAATGGTTCAATTTTTACGATTTCTGGGCAGACAAGAAGGATAAAAATGAATAACCACCAGGAACACGCCATATGTGGCAATGAGGGCGTTTGATGATCAGCGCATCAGTCACAGAAATCGTACAGTTTTATCATCTCGACCCGATGAACGTGGTCTGGCATGGCAATTACGTTCAGTTCTTCGAGAATGCCCGGTGTGCCCTGCTCGACAAGATTGACTACAATTACCCGCAGATGGATGAGTCCGGCTTTGTCTGGCCGATCGTCGATATGCGCGTCAAATATGTCGCCCCCTGTCGCTTTGGTCAGGAAATCACAATCACGGCAACCCTGCGGGAATACGAAAATCGCCTGAAGATCGACTATCTGGTGACGGACGCGAAAACGGGCCAAAAGCTGACCAAGGGATTTACCATTCAGGTCGCGGTTGAAAAAGGCAGCGGCGAAATGCTGTATCGCAGCCCGGATTTCTTCATCGAAAAGATGGAGGCTCTCCTGTGATCCGCCGTTTTCTTGTTCTGATCAAACTGTGTGCAATCGTCATTGTCGGTCTGTCGACTGGGCAGCGGGCATTGCATGCTGAGACAGTAAAACCCGCCCCACTTGATGAGAACGAGTACCTTCACGGCACGTTTGAGCTTGCCCGTCATCTGGAAGGATTTGAAGAGCCGCTGCTATCGCGTGGTGAATTCGTTATATCGCCTCAAAATGGTTTGATCTGGAAAACAACTTTCCCGTTTCCCGGAATAACCGTCCTTGAGGATGATGGAATTTTTACGATTACCCCAAATGGTGACCGAAATGCCATGGCAAGCGGGTCAGAGACA
>NZ_DCAO01000129.1:2493-15711 GCF_002311515.1 Thalassospira sp. UBA1131 | reverse complement strand
ACAGGGTTCGTCAGCAGTCTGAGGGACGGTTTCCCGTCCCTTTTATTCGATCTCACTTGATCACGGAACATCAGCCAACATCACGGTCGCGATTATCCCACCAGCCCTGCACAAGGCTTTCTGCCTCATCCATGTAATCCGCCTTGCCGGCAAGGAAGGCTGCCATGGCAGCACTGCCCTTGATCTTGGCTTCGGCAGGAATATCTTCTACCTCGCCACGCCAGACAGCCAGGAAGTGCTTTAGCGACACAGGGCTTTGGTCTTCGCCATCCTTTTCGGTTTTTGATAGCAATGCGGGCCAGCGAACATCATTCAGCTCACCATTATCAAGCATGCGCAGATCGACATGCTTATAGGGTGTTCTTTCGGCTTCGCCGCCACCGCCCTTGATCACACCGATGCGTGGAAGTTCCAAAAGCTTGCCGGTTTCACGATGGACATCAAGAAACGCCGGATGAAACACACCAAGGAAGGCTGCACGCGCATGCAACGGATTAAGCAAACGCAGTAACGTGTTGACCGGACTACGCAATCCAAGAAGCGGACGCAATCCGATCAGCTCTTGCAGCTTGGGATGCATGTGACGTAGCGGCAGATATGCAAAGCCCTTCGATGCGATATCAGAACGCGCTTCTTCTGCAGACATGGCAATCGGAAGTTTCAACGCCTTGATGGCAACTTCTGTGCTGATCCCGTTGACCAGATGCGAGTTGTAGCCATGCATCAGCACCGGAACATTATTCTGTGACAGCAGAAGCGCCGACAGCACAAACCAGGGCAGACCACGGGTCCGACCGGCCGCATAGGATGGCCAATCCAGCGCAGGACGCATAAGCGCGTCATCTTTGCTGTCTTCATCCGGTTCAAGGCGCGCGGCCTTGCGCACAGCTTCGATCATGCCAGCCAGTTCTTCGGGCGTTTCAGCACGGTAGCGCAGCATCAAAAGGAATGCGCCAAGCTGGATCGGTTCGACCTCGTCGCGCAGGATCATCGAGAACGCATCAAATGCCTCCTCGCGGGTCAGACTGCGCGAACGGCCCGGCCCACGGAAAAACGTGCGCAGATAGCCAGAAAACGGATGCGCCTCTGGTAAGACATTCTCATCCTCGAGCTGTTCAAGATGCTCGTCGGTCATATGGTTTCACCGGAATAGTTGGTGTTACTGATCGTGAATACGCGTGAAGACCCACTCTGTCTCGGTCGAGAGGTCATCCTGATAGCGATAGCCATCAACATTAAACTTCTTGAGCTCTTGCGGGTCTTCGAGACGATTGTCAATCATATAGCGTGCCATCATGCCACGCGCACGTTTCGCAGAGAAGCCGACAACCTTGGCCGTACCGCCCTTCACTTCCTTAAACACAGGCGTAATTACCGGGCCATCAAGGACCTTGGTCTTGATCGATTTGAAATACTCGTTCGAGGCGAGATTGATCAGACTACGGTCCTTATGGCCTTTGGTAATCGCGTTGATTTCTTTTGAAAGCTTATCATCCCAGAACGCGTAAAGGTCCTTGCCCCGTGGGTTCGAAAGGCGCGTTCCCATTTCAAGACGATATGGCTGCATCAGATCACGCGGCTTCAGAAGGCCATAAAGGCCCGAGAGCATCCGAAAATGATCCTCTGCCCAGTCGATGTCTTCGGCCTTCATGGTATCGGCATCAAGGCCGACATAGGTATCACCGCGGAATGCAAAGATCGCCGGTTTGGCATTGGTGCGATCAAAAGGACGCGAAAAATGCTGAAAACGCTGATAGTTCAGATCGGCAAGGTTTTCGCTGATGCCCATGAGCTTCATGAGATCGCTGCGGCTTTTTTTGCGCGCGACATCAACAAGTTGTTCGGTGTCGTCCAGAAATGCGGGTTGAGAAACAGACATTTCCGGAACGTCTGTTTCGAAATCCAGCTTCTTGGCCGGGGACACAACAGCAAGCATCAATCTGCCTCTTCTCTTTCATCTCGGTTCGATTTGTCGTAACAAGCCACAAGGCATGGGCAATGTCTAGGGTCCAACCCTATGTACAGGAGTATACGGCTGTACATAGATTTGGACCCTTAGCGTTATCCATAAACTTCTAATCTTGCAGAAAATCCGTCGGTTGCAAGTTTTGACGGATGAAAGGACCCATTATGAGTGAACAAGTTCGCGCATCGCACATTCTTCTGATGTATGCCGGTTCGGCACGTTCGACCGCCACCCGCACCAAAGACGAAGCCCTGACCGAAATCAACGCGCTGAAAGACCAGATCGCAAACGGTTCCGATTTCGCAGAACTGGCAAAAGCCAATTCCGATTGCCCGTCCGGCCAGCAGGGCGGCGACCTTGGCTTCTTTGGCCGTGGCATGATGGTTCCGGAATTCGATGCCGCTGCGTTCAGCATGGAAGTCGGTTCGACGTCTGACGTGGTTGAGACCGATTTCGGTTACCACCTGCTGCAGCGCACCGCATAAGCAATCGCTTGCGCGTCATGCGAACCGTAAAGGCTGGCATTTGATTGCCAGCCTTTTTCTTTTTCAGACGCGCCTGTCAGAAATCGACAATCGGGGCATCAAGTTCGTATTGCCCCTTGTGATCTTCGATTTCCAGCACCCAGACATCCGGATCATAGCCAATTTGCTTGCGCCAATATTCATCGCAGGCAAACTCGGTTTCGCGGCCCCCATCCGGGCCACCGGCCACCAGCATCCAGCCCAGCTCCCCATCAAGTGTCGTCACCCGTGAATAGACAAAGCACCCTGCATCAAACCGGTTGAGCTTCACAAGCACGGCGCCGGCATCTTCGTTTCCCTTGTGGGCAACCATCGCCGTAATCAGGTTCGACTGGCAAATAGCGATCTGCGCGCGCACCCATAACCCGGCTTTCAGACGCGGTTGCATCTATACCCCCCCCGTGACGCGGTCACGTTTTCGGGCATTTGCAGGATCAGGTTCGGGTTTGGGCAGATACTTTCCCAGATGTCCCATTCTGACGGCTTGGCGGCACCAAAGAAGTCCCCTTCTCGCCCCAGCATGTCAAAGATGATCTGGAAATGCAGATGCGGGATCCAGTCGCCATTGATCGGGAAATCGCCAAACCGACACAGAAGTTCACCGGCGTTGATTTCCTTGCCCTTATAAAGCCCGTCCAGGGATTCGCGGCTGAGATGACCATAGAGCGTATAGAACCGGATGCCCTCGGCCGGTTCATGCTGCAAGATAATGGTCGGCCCATAATCCAGATGCAGGTTGTTATCGGCGAAGCTATGCACAACACCGTCCAATGGCGCAAATACCGGCGTATATGCCGGTGCGAACAGATCAATGCCAAGGTGCTGACTGCGGGCCTCGCCATCATTTTTGAACTGTTCGGACTGATAACAAATCCGGTCTTCGCGATAACGCCCAATGCCGACCGGGGCATTGGCATCGGCCAGTTGCTGCCACATGATTTCGGTCTGGCGTGCTGGATCGCTTTCGCCACCAATCACCACATCGCCGTTTGAAGAAAAATCGTAAACGATCTTCGCGCATGTTTTGAGGTCACATTCCATGACCGAGTGAAAAACATCGCGGTTCTCATCGATCCAGGCACGCAGGTTTGCGGCTTCTGGCATCGGCTCCTCGCCATTTGCAAAGCGGTCCTGATAGGATTGAAGACGTTGGGCAGCAGCAGTCGATCGCAAGGCAGTCACGGTGGTGGCTCCGAAACAGAAAAAGGCAGGGAACGATGCCCTGCCTTTAGCTACATTAATTTTTGCCCGAACGGCAAGCCTTGGCTTACCAGTTGGTCACTTCATATTCGCAGGACACATCGTCGTCATCGGTGTCGGTCAGCGCAACGGTCAGGCGGCGCATCTGCGGATTGAAGCGTTTGATGAAGTTCAACAGCAGCAACGCTTCCTCTGAAAGCTCGCCCGCGTCTTCGTCATCTTCATCAATTTCGCAAAGCTCGACCAGCTCCAGGAACAGGGCACCGAGGGCGCGTTTGACGTCTTCGCCACCCTTAAGTCCGCCAGTAAGCTCGCCCAACGGTGAAAGATCGATTTCAAGTTTGCGCAGGTTTTTGCTCATCTGGTCGATGGCATCTTCATCAAGCACCATTTCGGCCGCGATCATGTGCGTGCCGACTTCGTTGATGTTCATGAAACCTATGAACTCGAACAGGTCGTCTTTGGTGCGACCGTCTTCCAGCAGCTTTTCGGTATGGGCTTCGAATTCTTCGAAGTCGATGTCATCGCCAAGATCGTTTTCAAGATCGCTCATGTCGCTCTCCAATCAAAATTTGCGCTGCTGATACTCTGGATTGGGGGAAAACTCAACCCGGACTGGTGACATGACCATCTGCTATGCATCCATCACATTGCATGCCAAACAATATTGCGAACGATAGCGCATTGTCACTAGGATTAGAAATCTGATGGAACGGCTTTGAATGGAACCCGTTATGCCCACCTTCACGCTTCTTGATGTTGTCGCAATTTGTTGGGCGTTTGCCTGGTGGGTTGGTTATACGATTTTTGCCGATGCCAGTTCACGGCGCCGCAACTCCATCTCGGCACATATGGCACGCAATCGCCATCGCTGGATGGAACAGATGCTCAAACGCGATATCCGGATGGTTGATACATCAATCGCCAGCAACCTGATCACCGGCATCAGTTTCTTTTCCTCGACCACCATTCTGGTCCTGATCGGCCTGATGGCGCTGCTGGGTTATACCGACAAGGCGATTGAAACTGTCTCGGCCCTGCCCTTTGCCGCTGTCACCACGCCGGCTGTGTGGGAGTGCAAGGTGGTGTTGCTGATCGTGATCTTTATTTATGCCTTCTTCAAATTCACTTGGGCGTTTCGGCTATCCAACTATTGCTCCATCCTGATCGGTGCCGCACCGGAAGTCGACGCGCCAGATGCGGCCCGCGCGGCGGCACGGGCATCACGTATGAGCATGATGTCTGCCCACAACTTCAACCGCGGAATTCGCGCCTATTTCTTTGCGCTGTCGGCATTGGGCTGGTTCTATCATCCGCTTGCCTTCATTGTTTGTGCGACCTGGGTGACGCTGGTTCTCTATAATCGGGAATTCCGATCGCACGCGCTCGATATCCTGAGCGGTCATCACTGATCGGCACAGCAACGAGAAAGGGCCGCATCTGCGGCCCTTTCCTTTATCTATCAACGTCCTGCCTTCAGGCCGCTTGTGCCTTGCGGCGGATCGCGAAGGTCGCAACGATCAGCAACACCAGACCAACCGGCAAAGCGGCACTGTAAAGCAGCGTCCCCCATCCCGACCCGGCATAGATCGTGCCTGCCGACAGTGATGCAATCGCAACCGTGCCAAATACGCAAAATTCATTGATCGCCTGCACACGTGCCTGTTCGGACGGACGGTAGTTTTCGGTCAGGAACGTCGTCGCACCGACAAACATGAAGTTCCAGCCAACGCCGAGTAACACAAGCGACACCCAAAAATTGCCGATCAGGTCCTGTCCGGCAAGACCAACCGCAAGACAGGCAAAGTTCAGGATTGCACCGGCCTGAATAACCTTAAGCGCGCCAAATCGCTTGATCAGGTTCCCCGTAAAGAAGCCGGGTGCATACATGCCCACCACATGCCACTGAATGATAAAGGCGGCATCACCGAACGCGTAATCGCAATCAAGGATCGCAAGCGGTGTCGCCGTCATCACAAAGCTCATGACCGCATAGCCAAGCGCACCGGCAATGATCGCAACGATGACGGCGGGTTGCCCCATCACGGTTGATAACGGGCGTGCCGGTTCAGGATGCTTGTGCCCGCGCATGTCGGGCAAGCGCAGCTGACCAATGGCGATCACCAGCAAAAACTGCAAGCCGATCAGGGCAACGAAAGTGCCAAGAAACGGGATCGTCTCAAACCAGTCCCGCGCAAAGCTTGCCAGGTTCGGCCCGATAAAGGCCGAGGCAAGCCCGCCCAGCATAGTGTAGGAAATCGCACGCGCACGAAATTCAGCCGGTGCGGCTTCTGCGGCAGCAAAGCGGTATTGCATAGCGATGGCATTGCCAGCACCAATGCAGGCACATGCCACACAAAGCAGCCAGAAATTGGCGTAGTAAACAGCGCCCATACCGGACACTGCACCCATCATGGCAATGGTCGCCCCCATCCAGAACCCGAATTTTCGGCCCATCTTGGCCATGACAACCGCCGACGGGGCCGTCATCGCCATCATGGCAATCATCATGAAGGCGACTGGCAGGGTTGAAAGGGATTTGTCACTGGCCAGCGAAAAGCCGATCACAGCGGCGACGGTGAAAATCAACGACATCGCGCTGGCAGACAACGCGACGCACAGACTCAAAATCATGATGTTCCGGCGAACTTCCGGGCTCGACATTTGGGGCTCCCTTCGATGGCGTTGGTGGCGCCGTAATAACGCGTTGAACAAAACCTGCCTTTGGCAAAGGCTTGCGTCTTGCTCAACAAGTTTGTCCTGTTATATTAAGTCTTCACCTTACGGGATAGTATCAATGCACGGCTTTGCCGACAAAAAGTTGAATACCGCCAAAAACACTGCACGCCTGATTGGCGTTGCGGCGGTTCGTGCTGTCCCGAAAGTCGCTTTTTTCAAAGAGCGAACTTGACCTCATCCTGAAATTCCTTTTCTTGTGCATTTACCCCGCGTAAACATGCGGGTCCTATATGTGCATTCCTGAATTATGCCCGCAGATAAAGCAGAGTTGAGCCAACCATGATTGCCCTGACCCTTCCCGATGGTGCCGTGCGCGAATTTGACGGCCCGGTATCGGGTTTCGATGTCGCCAAAAGCATCAGTTCTTCGCTGGCAAAGAAGTCCTTTGCCATCATCGTCAACGGTGAAGTGCGCGACCTCGCGCGCGAGATTGACACTGACGCGACTATCGAAATCGTGACCAAGGGCCATGCGGAAGTTCTGCCGCTGATCCGTCACGATTGTGCGCATGTCATGGCCGAAGCCGTCCAGGAACTTTATCCCGATACGCAGGTCACGATTGGCCCGTCGATCGAGAACGGTTTCTATTACGATTTCGCCCGCGAAACGCCGTTCACGCCCGACGATCTTGTGAAGATCGAAAAGCAGATGCACAAGATCATCGAACGCAACGAACCGATCGTGCGTGAGGTCTGGGACCGTAACGAGGCGATCAAGTTCTTCCTTGATAAGGGTGAGAAATACAAAGCCGAGATCATCCGCGACCTTCCGGAAACCGAGACCATTACCTGCTATCGTCAGGGCGATTTCATCGACCTGTGCCGTGGTCCGCATGCACCGTCGACCGGCAAGATTGGCAAGGCCTTCAAGCTGATGAAGGTTGCCGGTGCCTATTGGCGTGGCAATTCGGATAACGAGATGCTGCAGCGTATCTATGGCACCTGCTGGGAAAGCAAGGAAGACCTGGATGCGTATCTGCACATGCTTGAAGAAGCTGAAAAGCGCGATCACCGTCGCCTTGGCCGTGAGATGGACCTGTTCCACATGCAGGAAGAGGCTCAGGGATCTGTCTTCTGGCATGACAAGGGTCTGAAGCTTTATCGCAAGGTCGAAACCTATATCCGTGATCGTCTCGATGCCGCCGGGTATCAGGAAGTGCGTACGCCGCAGTTGGTCGACCGCGTGCTTTGGGAAAAATCCGGTCACTGGGAAAAGTTCCGCGAGAACATGTTCACCACCACCCCGGATGAAGATGATCCCGAGAAGGTGCTGGCGCTTAAGCCGATGAACTGCCCGTGTCACGTGCAGATCTTCCGCCTTGGCAGCAAGTCATATCGTGATCTGCCGCTGCGTATGGCGGAATTTGGCTGTTGTCATCGCAATGAGCCGTCTGGCGGTCTGCATGGCATCATGCGTGTCCGTCAGTTCATTCAGGATGACGCCCATATCTTCTGCACTGAAGACCAGATTGTCTCCGAAACCAAGATTTTCTGTGACCTTCTGAAATCGGTCTACAAGGATTTCGGCTTTACCGACATTCTTGTGAAGTTCTCGGATCGTCCGGAAGTGCGTGCCGGTTCTGATGAGATTTGGGACAAGGCCGAGGCAGCCCTTCGCGAAGCAGCTGAGGAAGCGGGTCTGGCACTTGAAGTCAATCCGGGTGAAGGCGCGTTCTATGGACCGAAGCTTGAGTTCGTGCTTCGGGATGCCATCGGCCGTGACTGGCAGTGCGGCACGCTTCAGGCCGACTTCGTTCTGCCGGAACGTCTTGATGCATCCTACATGGGTGAAGACGGTGAAAAACACCGCCCGGTCATGCTGCACCGTGCGATCCTTGGATCGCTTGAACGCTTCATCGGTATTCTGATCGAAAACTATGCCGGTCGTTTGCCGCTGTGGCTGTCACCGGTTCATGCAGTTGTTTGCACCATTACCAATGATGCCGATGATTATGCCCAAGAAGTGAAGGCAGCACTTGAAGCCAAGGGCCTGAATGTTGAGCTCGATACCCGTAACGAGAAGATCAACTACAAGGTCCGTGAACACAGCCACGCCAAGGTCCCGATGATCCTTGCGCTTGGCAAACGCGAAGCCGAAGAAAAAACTGCTTCGGTCCGTCGCATTGGGTTCAAGCACCAGAAGACGTTTGGCATTGATGAACTTGGTGATGCAATGGCGGCCGAAATCCGCGACCGCGTGATCGAAACCGACTTCTGATCGGCGTCAGAAACAAAATCAATAAAGCCCGCAAGTCATACACTTGCGGGCTTTTCTTTTGGCTCAACGCCATCCTATTCGGGTGGAAGTTTCGGTTTATCCGATGGTGGCAAAGCTGATCCACCTGCCCCGGATAGATTGAGTTTTGGCAGCCCCGTACCGGTGCTTGCTTGTTGCGCACGGGTTTGGGCGTAGGCCACGGACGGATGGCGCGCATTGCCAAACACCTGCCCGATAAACCGCCAGATCTTTGGTACCAGCCAGACCAGAAGCAGAACGAACAGGGCAAACAACACAAAGAAAACCACCGGATGGAAAACGACCGTGTAAAGTGCGCCAAAGACGGCGACATCCTCGGCGACTGAGGCAATGCTGTTACTAAACGGTTCAGGCGATGTATTGATTGCCGCGCGGCTGCCGGCCTTTGTAAAGTGGCTCCCAGCCGCGACCGTCCCGCCAACCAGCAAGGCAATCGCTGTTTGAAGGCCATCGCCCATGCCGGTATCAAGGCCGCTCATGGCGCCTGCGGCAAGGAGTGCACCGGCAGGAATCCTGATGAAGGTATGATTGGCATCCCAGACGCTATCGACGATCGGAATTTTGTCGGCCACGAATTCGATCAGATAAAGGAACATGGCGAGTGCCAGCACCCACCAGCTTCCCAGAACCTGAAGCTCCGGCGGCAAATCAAGCAGCCCGAAATTGTTCAGAAGACCAAGAATAACCACTGTGCCATAGAGGTTTACACCACTGGCCCAGGCCCCGCCCATTCCCAACGCAAGAGTTTCAATTACCCCCACAGATTCCGCCCTTTCAAAGCCATAATTCTCACCAACAAGTGAACAGGAAAAACGTTCAGTTGTGATAAATCACACTTTCAGCGCGTCCCGACACACGTATTAATGCCAAACCAGATCACAGAAAGGTACGACGATGGACCGTAACGGTGAAACCCCAAAAATGATCAAGGCATGTGCTGTTATGATGATGCTTGCCACCCCGCTTCTGGCAGGCAACGCTTTTGCAATGGGCAGCTCGGATAGCTGGAGCTCGGAAGGCACCGACCTTTCTGCTGTTACGGAGCTTGTTGATACCGGCATGTACGACATGGCGATTGATAAGATTGAAACCATGCTCGAAGAAGATCCGGAAAATGCAGATCTTTACAATTACCTTGCCTACAGCCAGCGCAAGATGGGTGACTTTGACAGTGCGGCGCAAAACTATGAACGCGCCCTGATGATTGACCCTGAACATGTCGGTGCTCTTGAGTATCAGGGCGAACTTTTCCTTCAGACCGGGAAACCTGAAATGGCTCAGGAAAACCTTGCGCGATTGGAACAGCTTTGTGGCATGGACTGCGAAGAGTACAAAACGCTGGCCAGCAGCATTACGAACTGATCTCTCCCGTTTGACCGTCAAGAGAACCTATTCTTTAGAATAGGTTCTTATTTTTGCACTAACACGCCATATGTCTGTCAAAGTTGTACACAAAAAACAGGAATAAAGATGGCCGACGCGGCACTTAGCAAAAGTTATACTGTGGTTTGCCTGCGCAAGACCGGGAACCTGATGGAGCTCGAGCCGGTATCGGACTACAGCGCTGCCCTGAAGACTGCCAAGGATGCGATCAGCAGCAAAGGCAATTCTGAAGTACGGATCGTTGAAAACAAGTACGACCAAGATACCCGCAAGGAAAAGAAGCAGGTCATCAAGATTTTGACATCCGAGAACGCGGGCGGTGCAACGGGTGCCTCCGGCCGATCTTCTCAAAGCCGTGGCATGACGCGTGAAACGGCAAACAAGGCAACAAAAGGCATCATAAATATCGTCATCGCCGTAACCGTGCTGATCCTGCTTATCGGGATCATGGTTCCATTGGCCATGCGGTGATTTTACCTGTCTGCCGTGCCACCCTTCCGAAGTCGATACCGCTTGCCGTCGAATTTGCTATCTCCCTGATTTCCAAAGACCGCTGATCATCATCGTTGCATTAGCAGGAGTTGTCTTTGCTGGCGATGAAAGATATAACTTTCTGTAATACAGCGATGATCAGGTGAAGCGTGAAAATCAGGTTTGCGACAACAAACACTCCCCTTCGACGCAACTGGGGAAGAATAACTGCCGCAGCTCTCCTGCCGCTCCTGACTGCTTGCAGCACTTCTGATTTTTCCGGTCTTTGGTTCGGTTCATCCACTGCCTCGCAAGAACTAAGTTCTCCATCGAACGAACAATTGCCTGCGGCGGAAAAAACAAGCTTCAACCGGGCCGCCTGTGGTTTGTTTTTCGGCCACACGGCTTCCACCGGCACCGGAATGGCGAAGGATGGCTCCACCACATACGAACCGATTTCACTTGATCGAAGTCCTGCGGATAACTTCCTTCAGGCGATTTCTTATGACATGGACGGCAACTATGAAAGTGCGCGCAAACTTTATGTTTGGCTGACCGCGACGCCGCCCGACGCCAAGATCGATCTTGATTGCGGCCAAGGTGTGCGGCTTTCAGGCAGCATCAACAGCCTTGCCCAAAGACGCCTTGTCACGCTTGATGCGTCATCTCCGGAATATGCGCGATCCAAAGAAATAGATGCCGTTGTCGCATCCGCCACCGTTGCGCCAGGTCCAGAATTGCCCAATCCGCCGCAGGTCGAACGCGATCGCCGGTTTTATGAAACCGGTGGCGTGGTAGAGGCAGAACCCGAAGCCCCCACCAGTCCCGTGGTTCGGATGGAGATGGAAGTCAGTGAAAACACGGCGCGACTGACGCGGGTTGACCGACAGACCGCTGCACCCAATGCGACACCTGCAGCGACGCCCGTCCCCGCAGCTGAGCTAACCAATGGGCCGGCGAGCAGTGGAACGGAAACGGCAGTTTCGAAACTTGCCCCGGTTGCAGCCCCTGAGCCGATTCCCAGTCAGTCAGTGCAAACCGCGGCACCGGTTCCCGTTATTGCTGCGCCGACGATTGCCGGCGACGCAGCCTCAACAGAACATAAGGGTGCAATGGTCACCTCAAACGCGCGCCCGACCGAACAGGGCGAACTTGATATTGTTGACCCAAAACCCGAAGCACCCATGATCGAACTTCCGATCACCTCGACAGAGCCGGTGGCAACACAAAACGCGATGGTGCCATCAACCGAAAACTCGACACCAGCAGAAACTGCGACCAGCCAAACCGCGCAAAGTGATACCCCCTACTACGCTGTTCAGCTTGCAGCGTATCGTTCGCGCGGACGTGCGGAAGATGCATGGACGAAGTTCCAAAGCGCATCGCATGGCATGCTGGCGGCCGCAGACCATGAAGTCGTCAGCATCGCGATTGAAGGCAAAGGTCTGTTCTTCCGCCTGCTAACCGGAATGTATGCTTCCTCTGGCGAGGCAACGCAGGCTTGCAACAGCTTGAAATCTGCCGGGACGGATTGTCTGGTTCGACGCGTTAGTCCTTAGACCTCTGTCGGGCGGATGCCGCCATCTTCTCAGACCGCATCAAGCCATCCGGGCGGGTTTTTCGACCGTGTCTTCGAACGAACCCGGGCATCTTTCCCAAAAAATATTCGATCTTGGTATTGTGCCGGTAATACCGCCAGCGCAGATGCTGGATAAATCGCCGCGTTCGTTTTGATCCCGCTGCCAGCAATGGAATACCAAGCACAATAAACACCATGCCAAAAAATGGTGGCGGCAATGGGAGGAACAAAAGCCCGACCAGCAAACTGAACGCCCCCAACAGCATCAAAGCTGTCGATTTCAAATGCTTGAACCTGTGCAAAGCCATTCCATCATGCAGTTCCATGGACTTTGGGTGCGGATTATCAGCATGATTGGCGGTGCCGCCAAAAGAATGTTCAAAGACATTTGATCAAGACGGGAATTGCTATTGTCCGCTTCTGGAGTACATTGCAGGCATGAACGCAAATTCTTCTTCGGGAAATTAAGACATGTTCTCCGTGCTGAAATCAGACAAACCCAAAATGCCAACCGCTGACACCGCGCTTCCGGGGCGCGACGAAGCACTGCCGGTTGCCGATGCCAATATCGTCACAGGCCATCCGATGAAGGGCCCCTTCCCGGATCATCTGGAAATTGCCGTCTTTGGCATGGGATGTTTCTGGGGGGCGGAACGCCTGTTCTGGAAGGCTGAAGGCGTTTACAGCACTGCTGTTGGCTATGCTGGTGGCTTCACCAAGAACCCGACCTATCGTGAAGTTTGCAGTGGCATGACAGGCCATGCAGAAGTGGTGTTGGTCGTCTTTGATCCTGCGGTAACGTCCTATTCAGCGCTTTTGAAGCTGTTTTGGGAAAACCACGACCCGACTCAGGGCATGCGTCAGGGCAATGACATCGGCACCCAGTACAGGTCCGTGATCTACACCTTTACGCCTGAACAACAGCAAGCGGCTGTTCAGTCGCGTCAGGACTACAACGCCGCACTGAAAGAAGCAGGTCAAGCCGACGTGACAACCGAAGTCACCGAGACACCGGAATTCTTTTATGCCGAGGACTTCCATCAGCAATACCTTCACAAGAATCCTGATGGCTATTGCGGGCTCGGCGGAACGGGCGTTTC
>NZ_DCAO01000129.1:0-2244 GCF_002311515.1 Thalassospira sp. UBA1131 | reverse complement strand
TGCAGTTCTTCTTCCGGCAAAAAGGCAAGCAAGGCCTTGCCAACGCCCGAGCAGTGCATCAAGGCCCGACGACCGGGTGTGACGAGCGCACGCATCATTTTGCGGCATTCGACCTGCGACAGGAAGATGACCTCCCCACCGTCTGCGACAGCAAGATTGACCGTTTCACCGCTGTCTTCCATGAGTGCGCGCATATAGGGGCGCGCGATCTGGCTGAGGTTACGATTCTTGGTAAATGAATTGCCGACGCTGAAAGCCTGAACCCCGACGAACCAGAGTGTTCGCTCCCCCTCGAACGATACATAGCGTTCGTGCTGCATGGTGGTCAGCAACCGGTGTGCTGTCGAGGGCGGCAATTTCACCTGATGGGAAATTTCGGTCAGGGTCATCCCGTCCTCGCTTTCGGCAAGCGCGTTGAGGATACTTAACGCCCGTACCAGTGACTGGACTTGCTGCATTCAGCGACTACTCCCTGTGCGCGGTCGATTTGACCGACCATCATTGTCGTGTTCTCTGAATGTTAGGAGATCATTGCACTGCTTGCACGGACTTTTGGCGGACCCAGACGAAAGTGGTGTACCCGATGAGATAGACCGTAGCAGCACCAAAGGCGCAAAGCGTGCCCAAGCCAAGACCAAGAACAGGGTAACCAAGGGTCACGGCAAGGATATAAACCCATAATGCCCCCATTCCCCTCGGAAAGTTTCGAATAACCGTATGCACCGGTTCTGCCCCATAGGTGAAATGAAGGATCAGCATCATGGGATAGAGTGTTACAGGGAAACCGGACAACAATCCTGCCCAGCGCGGACCAATCCATGCCGCCATGCCGCTGATGACCAGAACGATGATTGCCGCCAATGAAGCGCGAAGCAAAACAACCCGCTTGGTCAGGCGAACCCGATTGAGAATACGCACATTCTCGATCTTGCGGAACAGGATGAGTGCGACAACGATCGCAACCAGCAAAATCACCGCCGCCTGCGTCAAGCTCATCGGTGCGAGCTGAAACAGCCATGAGACAGACAGATAAGTGACAAACGCCCCGAGCGAGCTGAGCAGAATCTGTGGAAAGACAGGCAGGCGCACGCATTGGCGCGACACAATGAAATAGGCATAGAGGAAGGTTAAGGTCGCAATCAGGCCGGGCAAGGCGTACACCGCGCTTTCACTTGCGAAGGCAACACCCTGCTCGATTGCAATGAAATACAAAAGGATGGCTGTTCCCAGCGGGTAACCTGACAACACACCGGCGACACGCGGCCCTGCCCGTTCTGCAAGCATCGAAAGCCCCAGCACCGTTCCGATAGACACGGCAATTTTGGCAAGGATCAGTTCCAACAGCTTTCATCCTTCAAGGTAGATACGATGACATTTTATCAACAAAGTGACAGTATCGTTATCTCTTTTCACAACAAGGGGCAAGCGCAAACACCTGAGCACAAAACAAAAGAAGACGGACACCAACATAAGGTGCCCGTCTTCGTTTAGCAGATCGATATCGCCGTTTTCCTGGACGTCGACGTTCAGGCGGCGGCATTTTCCGCTCTTGGTGTTTGAACGATAACCCCACGCCAGCCGAGCCCTTGATAGGTTTCGTAACCCGGCGTCAAGGCGTAGGCGACAAGGGATCCGTCTTCAAGCAGATAGGCCCCGCGGGCAGGATCATCGACACGCAGATTAAATGTTTCGCTGAGCACGCCGCGGTCATCGGAAGCAGCAAGAACCCGATTTTTTGCGTCGATCAACATCACCCGGGTACGTTCACGTTCTTCGGCATTGAAGTTCAGCGATTTGACGATCATCGGCGCCTGGCTTTCCCAGTCAAAGAAAACCCCTAAAACACCAATCACATCGCCATCAGCGGCACCACCCCTGCGCACGGCGGTCGCATAAGTCGGGGATGCGGCGTTGTTTAATAGTGAATTGGCTGCCACATCCGCGACGGCATAATGTCCGCCATCGCGACAGCGCAACGCCTCCTGAAACCAGCCCTGATCAGAAACATTTTGCCCCATCACGCGATAGGAGTCCGGCCGTCCGTTGGCAATAACGTTGCCGTTCCGATCAGCCACCCAAAGATCAAGATATACAGTATAGGAATCAAGGATCACACCGAGCCGTTCCGATGCACGCAATGCAAACGTCGGGTCTTGCAGATTTTCACAAACATCGACAACGGCTGCGTCGGTTGCCCACCAGCGCACATCGCAAGATCGCTCGTACAGGTTGCGGTCCATCAAT
>NZ_DCAO01000108.1:4142-6956 GCF_002311515.1 Thalassospira sp. UBA1131 | reverse complement strand
GCTGATTTCCAGAAATTTGCCCAGGCCCGCAGCCGTGTTCTCGATCAAGCCCTGGCTGAAGCCCAGTCCAAATTCTCGCAAGCCTTGAATGAAATCATCGGAAGCATTGCTGAAGAACGTGGCGCAAACCTTGTGCTGCATCGTGGGCAAGCCGTTCTGTTTGCAACCACCATGGATGCGACCAAGGAAGTTTTCGATCGCGCAAATGCCGAGGTTCCAACCATCACGGTTGAATTCAAGGAAGGCTCCTGATGGCGGATGCCCGTTTCTTTAGCCGCAAGGGACCCTTCAGTGTTGCTGAAATCGCCGCACTGACGGAAACAACACCGGTCAATGCGCCCGACGAAACGCGGGTCTTTCAGGACGTCTCGCCACTGCAAAACGCAGATGGCGATATCCTGAGCTTCTTTGACAATCGCAAATATCTTGATGCGTTTGTCAACAGCAAGGCCGGCGCCTGCTTTGTGCGTCCGGAATTTGTCGAGCGTGCACCCGAAGGCATGGTGTTGTTCGTAACCAAGGACCCGTATCGCGCCTACGCGAAGGCTGCAACCGCGTTCTATCCTTTCGAAACCGGCAATGGCGTGATTTCGGATCGTACCGTCATTGATCCGTCTGCCAAGCTTGGCAAAGGCGTTCAGGTCGATGCAGGTGCCGTCATCGGTGCCAATTGCGAAATTGGCGATGGCACCATCATCGCATCCAATGCTGTCATTGGTGACGGGGTTATCATCGGTGCGGGCTGCAAGGTGGGTGCGAATGCGTCCATCAGCCACAGCCTGATCGGCAATCTGTGCCTGATCTATCCCGGTGCCCGCATCGGCCAGGACGGTTTTGGCTTTGCCATGGGCCCGCAAGGGCACGCCAAGGTTCCGCAATTGGGCCGGGTTGTGATTGGCAATGACGTCGAAGTCGGTTCAAACAGCACGATTGATCGCGGAGCAGGGCCAGATACTGTTATCGGCAATGGCTGTCGTATCGACAATCTGGTGCAAATCGGCCATAACGTTGAACTTGGTATGGGCTGTGTTGTTGTCTCGCAAGTCGGGATCTCCGGCTCGACCAAGATTGGCAATTTTGTCGTGCTTGCCGGTCAGGCAGGCATTACAGGACACCTCGAAATCGGCGATGGCGCGAAAGTCGCAGCCCAGTCGGGTGTCATGAAAAATGTGGGGCCGGGGGAAACTGTGGGCGGAAGTCCTGCCGTTCCGGTCATGGAATATCATAAACAGACGGTCGCCTTGTCGCGTCTGATACGAAAAAAGAAATAAGGGCTACACACATGACCGAACTGGTAAGTGTCGATATCCAGCGCATTCTGGAAATGATTCCGCATCGCTATCCGTTCCTCCTGATCGACAAGGTCATCGACATCGAAACCGATGTCCGTGCCACCGGCATCAAGAACGTAACGATGAACGAGCCGCAATTTACCGGCCATTTCCCACAGCAGCCGATCATGCCGGGCGTCCTGATCATCGAAAGCATGGCGCAGACCGCAGCCATCCTGGTCGTTCAGACCCTTGGCGCGGATGCCGAAGGCAAGCTGGTTTATTTCATGAGCATCGATAATGCCCGTTTCCGCAAGCCGGTAACCCCGGGTGACGTCATGCACATCCATGTGACCAAAAAACAAAGCCGTGGCCCGGTCTGGAAGTTCGAAAGCCAGGTCAAGGTCGACGGCCAAGTCGTTGCCGAGGCAACCATCGCCGCGATGATCCGGGATAACTGATAATGTCAAAAGTACATCCAACCGCCGTTGTCGAAGATGGCGCGCAGATTGGTCAGGATGTCGAAATCGGACCCTATAGCGTGGTCGGTCCGAATGTTGTCTTGGGTGATGGTGTCAAACTGCACAGCCACGTCGCGGTCGCAGGTCACACCACGCTTGGCGATCAGTGCGAAGTTTATCCCTTTGCCTCTGTGGGGCATGCCCCGCAGGACCTGAAATTCAAGGGCGAAAACAGCCGCCTGATCGTTGGTAAACGCACCAAAATCCGCGAGGGTGCAACCCTTAATCCGGGCACCGAAGGTGGCGGTATGGAAACCACCATTGGTGACGATTGTCTTCTGATGACCGGGGCCCATGTCGGTCATGATTGCCATGTCGGCAACCACTGCATTCTGGTCAATAACGGCACGCTTGCGGGCCACGTAGTGGTCGAAGACTTCGCAATTGTCGGTGGTCTTTCGGCTGTTCACCAGTTCGTCCGTATCGGCAAACACGCCATGATCGGCGGCATGACCGGGGTCGAAAGTGACGTCATTCCCTATGGGTCTGTCATCGGTAACCGTGCGTATCTTTCAGGCCTGAATATCATCGGCCTGAAACGCCGCGGTTTTGACCGTGAAACCATCCATTCGCTGCGCAAAGCCTATCGCCTTCTGTTCGCACAGGAAGGCACCCTGGCCGAGCGTGTCGAAGAAGTCGCCAAGGATTTTGAGGGCGTCGGCCCGGTGATGGAAATCATCAATTTCCTCAAAGCGGAAAGCATGCGTTCCGTATGCACGCCAAAATATGACAGCTCCGCAGGATAATCCGCAGCCGAAATTGGGGATTATCGCCGGGGGCGGGGCGCTTCCCGCCCGTCTGGCGTCTGCGGCTGTTTCAATGGGCCGCGATGTCTGCATCGTCAAACTTGATGGCTATGCCGATGATACAGACCTTGATCAATATCCGAATGTAACGGCCCGCCTTGGCGCAGCATCGAAAATCCTTGATGCCATGCGCAAGGAAAACTGCCAGGACGTGGTTCTGGCAGGCAAGGTCGCACGCCCCAGCTTTTCTTCGATCCGCCCGGATTGGCGGGCAGC
>NZ_DCAO01000108.1:2131-4062 GCF_002311515.1 Thalassospira sp. UBA1131 | reverse complement strand
GTAAAGAGCTCGAACGCGAAGGCTTCCGACTTTTGGGCGCCCATGAAATTCTTGGCGATCTCGCGGTTGAGGAAGGCGTTCTTGGAGCTGTCAATCCCGATGAACAGGCAATGACCGATGCCCGTCATGGCCTGTCAGTCGCCCGAACACTGGGGCAGGCTGATGTCGGGCAGGGATGTGTCGTGCAACAGGGGCTGGTTCTCGCCCTTGAGGCGATCGAAGGCACGGACGAAATGGTGCGCCGTTCCGCCAAATACCGCCGTGATGGTGTTGGCGGGGTGCTGGTAAAGTCCGCCAAGCCGCAACAGGACAAACGCCTTGATCTCCCGGCCATCGGCATGAAAACCATCGAAGAGGCCCATAAGGCTGGCCTGCGAGGCATTGCATTGCTTGCCGGTGGCACCATGATTATTGATCGTGCTGCGGTGATTGCGCGCGCTGATGCGCTGGGGCTGTTTGTCGTTGGTCTGGCCCTCCCGGACGAGGAATGCCAAAATGGCGAGTGAAACCGCGCCGCTTGGCCCGAAAATCATGCTTGTGGCTGGCGAGGCATCCGGGGATCAACTTGGTGGGCGCCTGATGGCGGCCCTTAAGGCCAAGCAGGATCATATTCGCTTTATCGGTGTCGGTGGCCCGCGCATGGAACGTGAAGGCCTCAACAGCCTGTTTCCGATGAACGAAATGTCGGTCATGGGCCTGACAGAGGTCGTGCCGCATATTCCACACTTGCTCAAACGCATTTCCCAAACCGCGGACTTCGCCGAATCCGAGAAACCCGATGTCGTGATTACCATCGATGCCCCGGACTTCAGCTTTCGGGTCGGCAAGAAGCTGAAAGGCAAGGGCATCCCGCTGGTGCACTATGTCGCCCCCTCGGTCTGGGCATGGCGCGAAGGCCGAGCAAAGAAGATTGCGGGTTTCCTCGATCATCTTCTCGCACTTTTGCCGTTTGAACCGCCCTATTTCGAGAAAGAAGGCCTGCCAACCACCTTTATCGGCCACTCAGCGGTCGAAGAACGCCATGACGGTGATGGTGAGCGGTTTCGCACCCAACATGGCCTGACTCCGAACCAAAAGCTTCTGGCCGTTCTGCCCGGAAGCCGTAATTCCGAAGTCAAACGCCTCCTGCCGGTATTTCGCAAGGTCATTGATGATGTTGCCACCAAATACCCCGATGCACGCATCGTCGTGCCAACGGTCAGCAAGGTCGTCGACACCGTCACCGAAGAAATGAAATCCTGGCCACTCGATCCGATTATTGTCGCAACCGATCAGGAACGCCATGATGCGTTTTCGGCGGCCGACTGTGCGCTGGCGGCCTCAGGCACCGTCTCGCTGGAGCTCGCAATTGCCGGTGTGCCGCATGTCATTGCCTATCAGGTCAATGCAGTTACCGGCTGGATTGCCAAACGCCTGATCAAGATTGATACCGTCACCATTGTTAATCTGGTGCTGGGCACAAAACTGATCCCGGAATTCCTGCAGGATAAATGCAAAGCCAAAAAGATCATTCCGGTTCTTGAAATCCTGATGGCTGACAGCCCGGAACGGGCCGCACAGATCGATGGTTTTGATAAAGCCTGCACCTTGCTGGGATTTGGCGACAGACCGCCCAGCGAAAAGGCTGCCGAGCAGATTTTGAGAATCATCGCCAAAAAATAGTCTGTTACGGGTGGCATCAAGTCCGCATTGCAATTAGTTTCTTCGCATTGATTAATTGAAAACGGAGACAGTGTTATGCGCTACCTGCACACGATGGTACGTGTCGAGAATGTCGATGAGTCGATGAAATTCTATTGCGACCTTCTTGGCATGAAAGAGACCCGCCGGATCGAGAGCGAGCAGGGCAGTTTCACCCTGATCTATCTTGCACCGCCAGCGGACGTCGAAAGTGCCAAATCCGTCAAGGCCCCGGAACTTGAACTGACCTA
>NZ_DCAO01000108.1:1486-2021 GCF_002311515.1 Thalassospira sp. UBA1131 | reverse complement strand
ACCATCAACCGTCCGCCGCGTGATGGGCGCATGGCGTTTGTTCGTTCCCCGGACGGCATTTCCATCGAGTTCCTGCAGAAAGGCGAAAGCCTCGCTCCGGCTGAACCGTGGGCCAGCATGGAAAACACCGGCAGCTGGTAAGCCAGGAAAATATCGTGGGGCAGGTTAAAGCTGCCTCACAAATACAAAAAGGCCCGGAAAATTCCGGGCCTTTTCTTTGATCTGTCGATGTCGACGCGGCTTAGCGCTTGTCGACCGGAACGAATGGACGTTCTGCAACACCGGTAAACAGCTGACGCGGACGACCGATTTTCTGAGACGGATCTTCGATCATCTCTTTCCACTGGGAAATCCAGCCGACGGTACGTGCAACAGCGAACAGCACGGTGAACATGCTGACCGGGATGCCCATCGCCTTGAAGATGATGCCCGAATAGAAGTCGACGTTCGGATAGAGTTTCTTCTCGATGAAGTACTCGTCTTCACGTGCGATGCGTTCCAGTTCCTGGGCAACGTCAAGCAGCGGGTCGCTGAT
>NZ_DCAO01000108.1:0-1459 GCF_002311515.1 Thalassospira sp. UBA1131 | reverse complement strand
GGATCGTAGTTTTTGTAAACGCGGTGACCAAAGCCCATCAGACGGAACGGATCGTTCTTGTCTTTTGCTTTTGCAACATATTCCGGGATGTTTTTCACATCGCCGATTTCGTTGAGCATGACCAGAACGGCTTCGTTTGCGCCGCCATGTGCCGGACCCCAAAGCGATGCGATACCAGCAGCAATACATGCAAACGGGTTGGCACCCGAAGAACCGGCCAGACGAACGGTCGAGGTCGACGCATTCTGTTCATGGTCGGCATGCAGGATCAGGATGCGATCCATTGCCTTGGCCAGAACCGGATTGACTTCATAGTCTTCACACGGGTTGCCAAACATCATCTGCAGGAAGTTTTCTGCATAACCGAGCTTGTTGTTCGGATAACGGAACGGCTGACCGATGGAATATTTATACGCCATCGCCGCAATGGTCGGCATTTTCGCAATCAGGCGATAGGCCGAAATCATCCGCTGCTTCGGATCGTTGATGTCGGTGCTGTCATGATAAAACGCAGACAATGCGCCAACAACGCCACACATGATCGCCATCGGATGCGCATCACGGCGGAAACCGTTATAGAAATTGCGCATCTGTTCGTGGACCATGGTGTGCATGGTAATATCATTCTCGAACTTGGCTTTGTCGGTGGCATTCGGCAGCTCACCATAAAGCAGCAGATGGCAGACTTCGAGGAAGTCGGCATTTTCTGCAAGTTCATCAATTGCATAACCGCGGTGACGCAGAATACCAACGTCGCCATCAATATAGGTCAGTTCCGACTGGCAAGAGCCGGTCGAAGTGAAGCCCGGATCATAGGTGAAATATCCGGTTTCAGCATACAGCTTGCGGATGTCAATCACAGACGGGCCTACACTGCCCTCAATCACCGGCATATCGAACGACTTGCCAGTGGCATTGTCGGTCATTGTCACGGTGTGGGAAGTCTTGGGATTAGATGCCATGACTATTTTTCCTTCCCTGTTTGAACGAACACGGTTTCAAGTTGTGTGCAGCATAATGCTGCGGCGCACAAAGCGCAAACGGGTTATTAGTTTTTCTTAATTCGCTGTTGTTATGCATCAAAATGGCGAATGCGTTTCAGCGTTTGGGTTTTGCCAAGCACAATCATTACTTCGAAAATGCCTGGTGAAGAGTTGGAGCCTGTAAGCACCGCCCGCAAGGGCTGCGCAACTTTGCCAAGCTTTAACTCAAACTTATCGGCAATGGCGCGAACACTTGCGTCAACGTCCTCTTCGGTCCAGTTATCAAGCGCTTCAAGACTGTTGGCCAGTTCCTTGAACAGACCTTCAGGTGCACCATCAATCAGGGACTGGGCTTTCTCGTTAACGGACGTAATGCCATCGGTAACGTAGAAAGCCGAAGAGTCGGCGAGCTCGATAAGAGTCTTGGCCCTTTCTTTAAGGCCTGCCATGCCGTTGATCAAGATTTCTTTTTGCGA
>NZ_DCAO01000060.1:8164-12801 GCF_002311515.1 Thalassospira sp. UBA1131 | reverse complement strand
CATGGTGACGTTGCTTTAGGATTAAGGCAAGGCTGTGACGAACAATTAAGCCCCGAAGCCCCTGAAGCCGCTACTAGATTTTCGGCGATGCCGCTTCGGGATCATCTGCCTTGAGCTGACGCAGCTCCGCCTCGTTGAAGCCGTAACGCGTGTTGCAGAACTGGCAGGAAACACCAACCTCGCCGGTATCGGCTTCACGCATCGACAGAAGCTCCTCAAGCGGATAGGTCACAAGCGCGCCTTCGATCTTCTCGCGCGAACAACGGCATTTGAACTGAAGCTGGGTCTGTTCAAACACGCGCGGTTCCTCGTCATGGAACAGGCGCCAGATCAGGTCATGGGCCGAAAGCGAAATATCAACCAGCTCGTTCTCGGTCGCACTCGCCATCAGGATGGTTGATCTGTTCCAGTCTTCAGATACCTTTTCTGCCTCTTCCGGGGTGCTCGCATCGCCCGATGCGCTGACCGGCATTTTTTGCAGGAACAACCCGCCGACCCACCAGTCATCTGCGGTCTCGCCGCGATGAACTTCGAGCTTGAACGATGTTTCAAGCTGTTCGGACTGGCGGAAATAGGCCTCTGCACATTGCGCCAGCGTCTCGCCTTCAAGCGATACAATCCCCTGATAACGCTCGTGCTCGTCGCCCTGATCGACCGTGAAGGCAATATGTCCCCGTCCCATCAGCTTAAGAACCTGACCCCGAAGGGCATCCTCGCCGCCTTCTTCCTCGGCAATCATGGTTTTCAGGCGTTCTTCATCGACCCGAAGGCAGGCGCGCACATTGCCATCGCTATCGACATCGACCACCAGCATGCTGATCGGCCCGTCGGAGCTGGTCTGAAGGGTAAACAGGCCTTCATATTTCAGCGACGAGGACAACAGCACGGCAAGGCCGATGATCTCGGAAAGCAGATGGTTGGCAAGCGCAGGATAGGAGTGCTGCCCGATGATGGTCTGCACCGTCGGGCCCAGGCGCGTGAAGCGGCCACGGATGTTGGAATGATCCAGCGTGAAGGGCTGGCAAAAATCGACAGCAATCTGCATTTTCAGCTTCCGCGTTTTTACGTGTTGCGGGGCGTATAACAACTGCGACCCCGCATTGTCGAGGCGCATAAGGCAAACACCTGACAGCATAGCAAAGGGCGGCCAATGCCGCCCTTCAAATTCGATATGGCTTATTTAGGGGCCATAACCCGGATGGCAAGCCTTACGACGGCAAACCATTCAGGCAATAGAGCAAAACACCCTTTTGCGCATGCAGGCGGTTTTCCGCCTCGTCAAACACAACCGACTGTGGCCCGTCAATCACCGCGTCGGTGACTTCTTCGTTTCGATGGGCGGGCAGACAATGCAGGAAGATCGCATCATCCTTGGCCTGTGCCATGGTGGTTTCATTAATCTGATAGGGCGAAAGGGCTTCCATACGGGCGTCGTAATCTTCATCGCCCATCGAGACCCAGCAATCGGTAACCACAACATCGGCCCCCGCAAGTGCACTGTCCATATCGGTCAGACGCACTTTGCCGCCTTCGGCATTGGCGGTTTCAATCAGACCCTGATTGGGGCGATAGCCCGCCGGGCACGCCATATCCAGTGCAAAGCCGAATTTCGGCGATGCATGAATGAACGATGCCGAGACGTTATTGCCATCACCAACCCAGGCGAACTTGAGGCCTTCTAGCTTGCCCTTGTGTTCCTTGACCGTCATCAGATCGGCCATGATCTGGCACGGATGGCTTTGGTCGGTCAGGCCATTGATCACCGGCACGGTGGCATATTGCGCCAACTCATGCAGTTTGGATTCATCGGTGGTTCGGATCATAATCGCATCGACAAAGCGCGACAGAACGCGCGCGGTATCGGCAATGGTTTCCCCGCGGCCAAGCTGGCTGCTGTCAGCATCAAGCGTCACCACATCACCGCCAAGCTGGCGCATGCCAACTTCGAACGACACACGCGTACGGGTCGACGGCTTTTCAAAAATCAAAGCCAAAGTCTTGCCCGCAAGCGGCTTTACCCCGAACGGAGCTTTCCCGGCCTTCTCGGAGTCGCCAAGGGCCAGAATATCCTTAAGCTCGCTTGCCGACATTTTGTCGAGATCGAGAAAATGGCGAATATCAGTCATAGTCAAATTTCCTTCCGCGCCCTTATTTGCGCATTATTTACCAAGGGCGGCAGCGGCTGCATCAATGGCAACCAGCGCTTCGTCAACATGGGTTTTGGTGATGTTAAGCGGCGGAATGATACGCACCACATTGTCGCCTGCCGGCACGGTCAAAAGATTGAACTCGCGCAGTTTGGCAACAACATCAACATTGGCCGGTTTGGTTTTCATCCCCAACAGCAGGCCCATGCCACGCACTTCTTCGATAAAGCCCGGATGCTTGCGTGCAATCACCTCAAGGCCATCAACAATCAGGCGGCTCATTTCCAGAACATGGTCCATGAAACCGGGTTTCAGAACCTCATCCAGCACCGCATTGGCCGCCGCCGTTGCAAGCTGGTTACCGCCAAAGGTCGTGCCATGCATACCGGGCGTAAAGGCAGCGGCTGCCTTTTCATTGGCAAGCAACGCCCCGATCGGGAAGCCACCGCCAAGTCCCTTGGCCGAGGAAATGATATCAGGCTCCATGTCCGACCATTGATAGGCAAACAGTTTGCCGGTTCGGCCAATACCGGTCTGAACTTCGTCAAACATCACCAGCATGCCGAATTCATCGGCCGCCTTGCGCACACCCTCAAGATACCCTTCCGGCGCACAGCAAATGCCGCCTTCGCCCTGGATCGGCTCAAGGATAATGCCGCCGGTATTTGGCGTAATCGCGTTGCGAAGTTCGTTCAGGTTGCCAAACGCCACCCGGTCAAAGCCATCAGGCATCGGCCCGAAACCTTCGCGGTATTTCTCGCTATAACCTGCGGTCAGGGTGCCAAGGGTCCTTCCATGAAACGCATTGGTCGCAACCAGAATGCGGTTCTTTTCCGGATGGCCCGACACATACTGATACCGACGCAGCATCTTGATGCCCGCTTCATTCGCCTCGGCACCCGAATTACAGAAAAACACCGTATCGGCAAAACTGTTCTCAATCAGCCGCTTGGCCAGCTTTTCCTGCCCCGGCATCTGATACAGGTTCGAGGTATGCCAAAGCTTGCCAACCTGTTCGGTCAGTTTCGCCACCAGATGCGGGTGCGAATGACCAAGCGTGTTGACCGCGATCCCCGACCCGAAATCAAGGAATCGTCGGCCGTCCTGCGCATAGAGATAAGGTCCTTCACCTTTCTCAAAGGCCAAATCGGCCCGCGCGTAGGTCGGCATGACGGGAGTAATCACTTTCTTATTCCTCAATTCGGGTAAAATTCACATTCCTGACCGATTGGTCAAGCTCCAGCGGACTGCTGGGAAGCCGAGGAGTATCAAGAGATTCACCGACCCTGTCAACGCCGCAAAAGCACGTACGACACTGATTTAAAAATGGTCATCAAAATGAAAAAGGACGGCATCCGCATCAGAATACCGTCCTTTGTGATTTGGCAATCAGATCGGCGCTTAGGCCTTAAGCTTGTAGCCGGTTTTGATCATGCGATAGCACAGCAGCCAAAGCGCCGCATTGACCAGGGCAAGAACCACCACACCTGTCATGATCGTGCCATCGGAAATCCCGGTAAAGCCATAACGGAACCCGTCAATCATGTAGAAGAACGGGTTGAAATGCACCAGAACCTGACCGGCTTCGGGCAGGCTTTCCGCACTGTAAAACGTGCCTGACAGGAAGGATAACGGGGTCACGACAAAGTTGGTCACAACCGCGATATGGTCAAACTTCTCTGCCCAGACACCACCCGCAATCCCCAGAAGCGACAGCATCAGGGATGCCGAAATCCCGAAATACAGGATCGCCCAGATATTGTGGATTGCGACGTCAACAAAGAACGACATGAAGATCGCGGTGACCAGACCAACGATCATGCCGCGCGTTACCGCGCCAAAGGCAAAACCGGCAACCATTTCGCCTGCCGACAGCGGCGGCATCAAAACATCGACGATATTGCCCTGTACCTTGGCAATCGTGATCGAGCTTGAGGAGTTGGCAAAGGCGTTTTGCACCATGGTCATCATGATCAGACCGGGTGCGAGGAAGGTGGCAAACGGAATGCCATTGACCATTTCAACCGCACGGCCAAGGGCCAGCAGGAAAACAGCAAGAAACAGCAGGCTGGTAACAACCGGCGCACCAATGGTTTGCAAATGCACATTCAGGAACCGACGGACTTCTTTGGCATAAAGGGTCCAAAGTCCAAGCCAGTTCACAGCCCCCATATAACGCGGGGCAAGAGCACGTTGCTCTGACTCGTTCATGGAATTTCCTTCGGAAAAATGCAGACAATTGCGCGTAAAATAGGGAGAGTGGGGTCATACTTGCAAGGGTGTGAATTCATTCATAGTGTCAGTCATGCACGACAAACATCGCCAAAGCCCGGAAACCAGCGACTCTGCGCGCGAAAAAAAGCCCGCCGGAAATGCGCGTTTTTCCAACCAGTCCGGCAAAAAGTCGAAAACCCGCTCGCACGAACCCAAACGCCCGCGCAAGGTCACCCGCGACTATCTGATGAATTATGCCACCTGGTATCTCGAACG
>NZ_DCAO01000060.1:0-7954 GCF_002311515.1 Thalassospira sp. UBA1131 | reverse complement strand
AAGGCGCTTCGCGTCATTGCCGCCGATCTGTCATCGCGCGGCATTGCCAGTGATCAGGTCGATGCCGCACTGACCGAACTTCGGGCCGAGGCCGATGACGCCGCCTATGAGGAAGTGCGTGGCACCGACCCAAACATTGCCGCCGCCGCGGCCTATGCCCGTCGCCGTCGCCTTGGCCCATGGCGCCGGTCTGAGATCCGCGATGAAAAACGCGAGAAGGATATGGCCGCCCTTGCCCGTCAGGGTTTTGGCTATGACACCGCCACCCGCATCATCAATAGCGAGATCGAAGAGCTCGAAGACCTGCTCTCGATGATCGACGGGATTTGATTGCATCCCCAAAGACCGCTATCAATGAACAAATCCATTTTGATACGGAGACCCAACCATGATGGTCCGCATCTACCATAATCCGCGCTGCTCGAAATCGCGCCAGACCCTGGCCCTGATCGAAGAGCAGGGCATCACCCCCGACGTGATCGCCTATCTCGACACCCCGCCCACCCCACAGGAACTCTCTGGCATCCTTGATATGCTCGGCATGAAACCCGAAGACATCCTGCGCAAAAAAGAAGCCAAAGAAGAAGGCATTGCCGATCTGCGTGGGGACGAACTGATCGAGGCACTTTGCGCCCATCCACGCGCCCTTGAACGCCCGATTGTTGTGAATGGCGACAAGGCCGTTCTCGGCCGTCCGCCCGAAAACGCGTTGGAAATTCTGTAACGCCGCCATCAAAAGGTTCCCGCCTGCGCGGGAACGACGGAATTTGGTTTTCGTCATGCCCGTGCAGGCGGGCATCCATGCCGCGCTAAAAAGCAAACAATCTCAAACGCCTGTGCCCACCCGGCACGGGCGTTTTGCGTAATTAATAAAAGTCGAACTTCCCGAAGCCTATTATGTCTTACGCAGAAAAACATGCATGTGCCTGTGGGGAGGTTTTTGATGATTGCTGCTTTTGCCCTGATCCTTGTCTGCCAGCTGTTTGGCGAGGTGGTCTCGGAACTGTTTGATCTGCCGGTTCCCGGCCCGGTGATTGGTCTGGTACTGCTGTTTGTTGGCCTTCTGATCAAACGCAACCCGCCCAAGGTACTCACTGATGCGGCCGACAATCTGCTGATCCATTTCTCCTTGCTGTTTGTTCCGGCCGGGGTGGGCGTTGTCACGCAGATTGATCGTCTTAAGGGTGACTGGTTGCCGATTGCCGCCGCCCTGATCATTTCCACCCTGCTGGCCATGGTGCTGACCGCGCTTTTAATGTCGAAACTGCTGCCCAAGGCCAAACCGGGCGAAAGTCTGGAGGACGGGCAATGAACGAGACCGATATCACCCAGCTTTGGGTTTACCTGTCGGCCAAACCGCTGACCGGGCTGACCATCACGCTTGTTGCCTATGCCATCGGCTTCTGGCTGTATCAGAAAAGCGACCGCAACCCGATCTGCAATCCGGTGGTCATCGCCATCGCCCTGATTGCCCTGTTGCTCAAAGTCACCGGCACACCCTATGCCACCTACTTCGAAGGCGCGCAGTTCGTCCACTTCCTGTTGGGTCCGGCCACCGTGGCACTTGCGGTCCCGCTGTTTCGTCAGACCGAAACGCTGAAACGTGCGCTGCCAGTCATCGCATTCGGGGTTCTGTTCGGATCACTGGTTGCCAGTGCCAGCACCGTCATTCTGGCCTGGGCACTGGGCGCAAGCCCGGAAACACTGGCATCCTTGGCCCCGAAATCCGTCACCACCCCGGTCGCAATGGGCATTGCCGAAAATATCGGCGGGGTTCCGGCCCTGACCGCGGTTTGCGTGATTGCGACGGGCATCGTTGGCGCAACCCTTGGCCCGATGGTGATGAATATGGCCCGCCTTAAAGACTGGCGCGCACGCGGCTTTGCCATGGGGGTTGCATCACACGGCATCGGAACGGCGCGTGCCTTTCAGGTCAATGAAACCGCCGGGGCCTTTTCCGGCCTTGCGATGGGGCTCAATACCCTTGCCACGGCATTAACCATCCCGTTCCTGTGGCACTGGATATTTGGCTAGATTTTGTGGCGGGTCTGCAGATGAAGTGTGACGCATTGCGCGTCACACTGCCACGCTCGTTCTCACAGGGCGACGCATGCGCAGACCATCGCGGATGTTCAGGCCAATCAGAACAAGGTTGATCAGGCCCGCGAACAGTTCCAGCACCTGAAGGATGATAAACACATCATCCATCTGCCCGTTTCGGGCCAGTATGGCCAACCCAATCGCGCAGGGTACAAGAACAAGCAGTCCGTTTGCCGCGACCAGCTTCATGCGCCGCAATTTCACGGCAACCAGCCCGGCGATTTGCCCCCGCGCCAACGCAAAGCCTGATCCCCCGGTGGCTGCAAGACACAGCACAAGGGCCAACAGGCTCCAGACAATTGCAGTTTTGACCATCACGATCTGATCGGTTGTCCCGAAAAGCTCGACCATGATGGTCGACAGCCAGAAGCTGGCGATCAGGCAAAACGCCGCCCCACCGGCAACGCGGTGGATAATACGCAAAGTCGGTTTTGAAATCGTGGACATCGTCATTTCTCCTGAGACAAGGATTGCGATGTGGCGCCACACGTAATTAAATAGCATACTATGCATTATATAGCATGCTATGTTTTATATAGCAAGCTATGTATTTTGACAGAAACCGGAGTTCTCATGCCCCTGAAACGCACCCAATCGGCCGGATATATGACGAACTGGGCGGCCCGCTTGTTTGCACGCGCGATTGATCAGAAACTCAAACCGCTGGGACTAAGCAGTGGCTATCTGCCGGTTTTCTTTGCGCTGGCCGATGGCACCACACGCACGCAAAAGCAGCTTGCGGCAGAGGTTGGAATCGAACAACCAACCATGGCCGCCACCCTCAATCGCATGGAACGCGATGGGTTGATTGAACGCGAAAAAGATAATGAAGACCGCCGCATCACACACATCCACCTGAGCCCGTCGGCAAAGGCCAAGGCCCCGCAAATCCAGACCATCGTCAATGCTGTGAATGAACAGGCCCTTTCAGGGCTGAACAGTCTTGAAAAGCGTGTCCTGCTCGACGCACTTGGCAAGGTTACCGACGCCCTTGCACCGGCAGAGGCCAAAACCGGCACCCACAACGCGTAACCAACCGTAAAGACATCGGAAAAAAGCAAAACCTGACAAGGGCATGCCACAACACACCCTTGTCAGTCTGATCGTAAAAGACCCGCTTTGAACGGAAACGTTCTATCCTGCGCGCAATTGCGACAGGAAGTTCGACACGGTCTTTTGCAGGCTATCGATCTGCTTGGCCATCGCACCAACATTCTGATCAAGTTCACTGGCGGCTGCCCCACTGCTGGCGGCGGCTTCGTGAATCTCGTTGATGTTGGCGACAACCTCGCTCGAACCGGACGATGCACTGGTCGCGCTGTTGGCGATTTCATTAACGGCGGCGTTCTGTTCGCTCACTGCCGAAGAAATGCCTGATGCGATTTCGCTGATCGACGAAATCGTATGCGTGACCTTTTCAATTGCCTCGACTGTAACCCTGGTCTCGCCCTGAATCGCCCCGATCTGCTGGGCGATTTCATCGGTTGCCTTGGCGGTCTGGTTGGCAAGGTTTTTGACCTCTTGCGCCACAACCGCAAAGCCCTTGCCAGCTTCACCAGCACGGGCGGCCTCGATTGTCGCGTTGAGCGCCAGGAGGTTGGTCTGGGCCGCAATGTCGTTAATCAAACTCACGACTTCACCGATGCGCTCGGCTGCTTCGGCCAGCCCGCCGACCATTTCGTTGGCACGCGATGCTTCACCGACGGCGGTTTCGGCAATCGCTGTTGATTCACGGACCTGATCACCGATGCCGCTGATCGAGGCTGAAAGTTCCTCGGTCGCGGCTGCAACCGTCTGAACGCTTTGTGCCGAATCATTAGCGGCCTCGGACACCCGTTGACTTTGGGTCAGGGAATGATTGGCCGACTCACGCATCAGTTCGGTGGATTTCTGCATGCCGGTCGACGATTGGCGAACAGATGCAACGATCTGACCAATGGATTGTTCAAGTTCATGGGCCAGACGGTTGCGCTGTTCCAAACGTTCCTTTTCGGCACGTTTTTCGGCTTCCACCCGGGCGGCCTCGGCCTCACCCATTTTCTCCGCCGTTTCACGCCAACGCACAAGACCATTGGCAATCACGCCAATCTCGTCCTTGCGATCGGTAAAGGAAACTTCTTCGGAAAAGTCGCGTTCGACAAATCGGGAAATCGTCTGACCAAGGTCACGCAGCGGTCCAAGCTGCCAGCGCAGCAACAGGAACAGCAACACAGCCGATGCGATGGCAACAATAATACCGACAATCGCGATCCGCAGCTCGATCTCTGTCGCCACTTCGGCAACCTGTGCCTTCTCGATGCCGACATACAGGATGCCAAGCGTATCACCGGTCGGCGATTTGATCGGCGAATACTGCGTTACATATTGCGTGCCAAGAATAAGCGCCTCACCCCGGAACGTATTGCCCGACATGATCGGCTGATAGGCCGCACTGCCCTTGCCCAGCATGGTGCCAACCGCACGTTTTCCGTCCGGCTTGATAATGTTGGTCGAAACACGCACGAAGTCCTGCTCTGCCGGGACGAAGGCAAACACGGTTGCCGTCTGGCCGGTGGCAGCCCCGATCGAGTCAATCAGGTCATGCGACGACAGATCCGGGATTTCGGGAATGACGAGATCGGTGGTTTCACCGTCTTCGCTGATCTTCATGGAAAATTCGGGATGATTATCCTGAAAGATTTTCGCAGCAACGCGAAGGTTCAGTTTCTGCGATTCAAGACTGTCACTTGCCACCTTGTCATCGATGCGCTGCATGATCAGCAAGCCCAGAAGCGCGATGCCCGCAATCAGGATCGCAACGGCGGCGAGAGCCACCTTGAAAATCAAACTTTTCGACATACTCACTCTCATTTCATCGTTGGTCACCGACGAGCCCCTCTAGCAACTAGATCGGCGGTTCAGCTTCTTCCCGGGTCTTGGTCGCCTGGTTCAGCAGAGATATAAGATATACAATCCTATAAATTAAACTTTAGTATAGAGCAATACTATCGTACAGACTTTTAGCAACCTGAACGCGAGTCAGCCAACTAAATATTAATTAAGAGTGTAATTACAGTTCGTTACCGATAGGTGAACACCTACCCATAAGATGAACAACCATATCAATAAGCGTCATATGGGGAGTGGCAGATACAAAACCGAAAAAAATTTCGCCTGTGCGCCGCTTTTTCTACAAGGAGGTCCGGGAAGGATGAAATGCGCACAGGTAATGCGCAAAGGTCAGGCTGAATATTCGTCTGCTGAATTTACTTCAGACGCTGAACGGATCTCGATCTGATCGGGTGTCAGTAATCGACCTTGACGAAATAAAGCCCGTCGGCCGGTGCGGTCGGGCCGCCCGCACTGCGATCCTTGGCCTCAAGGGCCGTTTTAACGTCAATCGGCTTCCAGGCGCCCTTGCCAACCAGAACAAGTGTGCCAACCATATTGCGCACCTGATGATGCAGGAAAGACCGGCTTTCGGTATAGACGCGGATTTCAAGCGGGTTTTCGATCCCGCGCGTGACTTCAAGCTTTTCCAGCGTCTTGATCGGACTTTTGGCCTGACATTCACTGGCCCGGAAGCTTGTGAAATCAAACGTCCCGATCAGATGTTGGGCCGCTTCGTTCATCGCATCAATATCAAGCGGCTTATAAACACCCCAGGCCAGCCCCGCCTCAAAGGTCAGCGGTGCGCGGCGATTGATGATGCGATACATGTAATATCGTTTCTTTGACGAAAACCGCGCATGGAAGTCTTCCGTGACTTCCTCGCATTCCTTGATCGCCACCGGATCAGGTTTGAGGTGATGGTTGATCGCATTCATCACCGCTTCCGCCGGGTAGTATTTCGGCAGATCGAAATGCACCACCTGCCCCAGCGCATGCACCCCGGCATCGGTTCGGCCCGACACATAGACGCGCACGAATACACCGGCGAATTTTTCGATCGCAGTCTCAAAGACTTTTTGAACCGAAATCACTTCGTCCTGGTACTGCCAGCCGTGATACGGGCGGCCATCATATTCGACGGTACATTTATAGCGCTGCATGACCGATATAATTATCTGAACAGGTTAAGAGCCCGCTTATAGCTTGGCTTTCAAACGAAAACGAGGGGCAAAAATGCCCCTCGCTTGCCGCTCCACAATTGCTTGCGGATACTTACTTCATGCCGTCGCGGTCAAAACCAAGACGCAGGCGAAGCGCATTCAGCTTAATAAAGCCTTCTGCATCGCGCTGGTTGTAAACGGTGTCGGCCTCGAACGTGACATGCTCTTCGGAGTAGATCGAGTTCGGCGACTTGCGGCCGGTGACGGTGACGTTGCCTTTGTACAGATCAAGGCGCACAACGCCGTTCACGGTACGCTGGGTTTCGTCGATCAGGCGCTGCAGGGCCTGACGTTCCGGCGACCACCAGTAACCGTTATAGATCATCTCGGCATAACGCGGCATCAGCTCGTCCTTGAGGTGACCGGCGTTACGATCAAGGGTGATGCTTTCCATCGCACGGTGTGCAACCGACAGAATGGTACCGCCCGGGGTTTCGTAAACACCGCGCGACTTCATGCCGACATAACGGTTTTCGACCAGATCCAGACGACCGATACCGTTCTTGCCGGCAACTTCGTTGAGTTTGGTCAAAAGCGTTGCCGGGCTCAGGCGTTCGCCGTTGATCGCAACCGGGTTGCCCTGTTCGAACTCGATCTCGATCGTGGTGATCGCATCGGGTGCGTTTTGCGGGGAAACGGTGCGCTCGAACATATTTTCGTCCGGCTTGACCCACGGATCTTCCAGCGCCTTGCCTTCATAGGAAATGTGCAGAAGGTTCGCGTCGGTCGAATAGGGCGGCTCATCGCCACCAAGCTTGTCGGCCGAAATCGGAATCTGGTGTTCGCGGGCAAAGTTCAGCAAAGCAGTACGAGAGTTCAGCTTCCATTCGCGCCACGGTGCGATGACCTTGACGTTCGGCTTAAGCGCGTAATAGCCCAGCTCGAAGCGGACCTGGTCGTTACCTTTGCCGGTGGCACCATGCGAAACGGCATCTGCACCAACTTCTTCGGCGATTTCGATCTGGCGCTTGGCAATCAGCGGACGCGCGATCGAGGTACCGAGCAGGTAAACACCTTCATAAAGGGCGTTGGCGCGGAACATCGGGAAGACGAAGTCGCGGACGAATTCTTCGCGCAGATCGTCGATGAAGATCTGTTTGACGCCGAACATCTCTGCCTTTTTGCGGGCCGGTTCCAGCTCTTCGCCCTGGCCGAGGTCGGCGGTGAAGGTCACGACTTCGCAGTTATATTCTTCGCGAAGCCATTTCAGGATGATGGAGGTATCCAGACCGCCTGAATAGGCAAGGACGACCTTTTTGACCTGATCGCTCATGGGAGTGACGCCTTTCTTCTTCCGATGTAATGCAGGGCGCGGCACCTAACGCCTGCGTCCTGTCGGGGCTGCAACCCATATGTCGCAAATCGCCCCTAGACCTTGAGCGCGGAGTATAGGAAAACACTACTAGGGGGCAAGACCCAAGATGGGTTTGGCCCGAAAAAGGCACAAAAAGATCGCACTTTTTGCCTCTCTTTTGGAAAAATCCGCGCCGAATGCTCAAGAATACCGAAGAAACCGAGATCGATATGCCCAAAATCGGCCCGCTGCCGGTGCGATTGCGGCCAAGTGCGCGCGCGACGCGACTCAAATTGCGCATTGATCCGGCATTTGACGGTGTCGAAATTGTCGTGCCCAACGGGGTGTCGCGCAAAATGGCGATTTCGATGCTCCATCAGCATGGCGATTGGGTGGCGGCCCACATGCAACGCCTGCCCGAACGGGTGCAATTCATGCCCGGTGCGTGGATTCCCTTCATGGGCCATGA
>NZ_DCAO01000009.1:17099-20436 GCF_002311515.1 Thalassospira sp. UBA1131 | reverse complement strand
CGCCATGGTGGCGTTGTTTTTTTATCTGTGTGATTGATCAAAGGAGATCGAAGACATGACGGTTATGTCCATCAAGGGCCTGCGCGCCGTTGTTGCCGGGGCGGCACTTGCGCTGATGGCGGCTTGCACAAGCGGCCCGGTTGCGACCTATCCCGATGTGACATGGCGCCATCTTGATCCGATTGTCTTTGCTGCCGGTCCGATTGAAAAGGTTGCGGCCTGGTCGGACAATGAGGACGGATCGATCCAGTCGTCCCTGCCGTTCAATCTGGGCCGCATGGCGATGAACTGGCCCGATGACCGCATCCAGACGGCGGGCACCAATGACATGCTGCGTTATAGCGTGACCGAGGCCTCGGTGACTTCGAACGCGCTTAAAACCACCAAGGGCATCAAGGGTGTCTTTACCGACGATCAGTCCGACAAGATTGACCTTAAGGTCGCAGCCAAGCTTGAGCTGCTGGACCCCAATGGCATGCAGAAGGGCGAGGTAACGGCAATGGCGGAACGGTCGCGTACGCTTTCGGAATCGATGTCGGTCGCCGAACGCGAACAGGCGGTCTATGACGCCACCACGGCCCTTTTGATGGATCTTGATCGCGAAATGGAACGCCAGATCAACAACAATCTGGGACGTTTCCTGTTGCGGTGATCGACGTCCCGTTTGGGATTTGAACAAAACCCAAAGGCCGCGGTGATCTGTCATCGCGGTCTTTTTTGTTGCGCGTCCCTGCGACACGCGGGACAAACATCAGGTTACGATTGCCAATTGCCAGATTGTGCCAAGCCTTATGTTTGAAATCCCGTTGCCCTTTGTTGTTGCCTTGTTGCTGGCGATTTTGCTGGTGCGCCTGACCCTGCGCGGTCCGGCCGGGCCGGTTGGGCGGAGCATGCGGATCTTCGTTGCCGCCAGTCTGGCACTGGTGATCATGGTCGGGCTGCGCTGGCAATTCGATCTGCTGATTTTCCGTTTTCTGCGCCCGTTGTTTGCCGCCATGCTGCCGCCCATCGCCTGGATGTGCTTTGCTGCACTCGGTTCGAAGGAGCGGTCGCAAACCAGATGGCGGTGGCTGCATGTTATTCCGGTTCTGGCGATTTTCATCGCAAGTCTGACCTGGCGGCAATGGCATATCCAGGTTGATTTCCTGATTGCACTGCAATTCGCCGGATATGGTATTGCCCTGATGGTTCTGGCCAGTCGCGGCGAAGACCGTTTTGCGCAGGCACGGCTGGGCGATGTCGGATCGGTTCGGGGTATTGTTGCCGTGGTTGGCGGGGCGCTGATTTTCTCAGGGCTCGTCGATGGGTTGATCGCCCTTGATTTCAGCATCACCCAGGGCACAAACGTCGCAACAATCGTCGGCTCTGCGCAGTTGGTTGTTCTGGTGGTGTTGGCGTTGTTGATGGTCCGGTTGGAGCGGCTTAGTCCACAGACCACGCAGCTGACTGACAGTGTGACCGAACCTGCACCTGCGCAGCACAAAGACGATCCGCAAGACAACAACGACATCGCCGAGGATGATGCCATTCTTGCCGCAATCGATGAGGTGATGTGCGCGCAGCATCTGTATCGCGATCCTGATCTGACACTCGATCGATTGGCGCGCCGGGTGGTGATCCCGGCCCGGCAGATTTCCGGGGCGATTAACCGCCGTTTCGGGCGCAATGTGTCACAGGTCGTCAACGAATACCGTGTGGCAGAGGCGCAGATGCTGCTGCGAACGACCGATAAGCCGGTGACTGAAATCATGTTTGACTGCGGGTTTCAGACCAAATCGAACTTTAATCGCGAATTTGGCCGGGTGACCGGGATGGGTCCGCGGGCCTATCGCGACGCGGACCCAAATCCTGATCAATCGACCCCAGATCAACCGTTCGGGCCGATCAGGAAGCTGTTTTCAGAGAACGCAGAAAGTCGAGAATAAGGGTGATGGTCTGCTGATGCAGGTCTGATCGATCGGTTGCGTTGTCACCATCCAGACAGATAATGCCATCACCGGGGACGTCCTGTTCAAGCAGGATCGCGGCATTCGGTTTGCATTCGGGCAGGAAGCTGAAATGTGCCGCACCGGGCAAATCATGGTAACGGGTTAAATCGGCCGGCAAATGTTCGATCAGATAGCCCGATTCAAGGTCCTTGGGGATTTTCGGGTTGGGCGCACCGGCGGCAATGACCAGAACCGGGATATCGATGGTCGCCAGACTTTCCGGGGTAAAGCCACGGGCAAGGCCAAGATCAAGCGAGATTGCGCCACGGATCCGCTCATCTTTAAGGTCGGCGGCCAGCTTTGCGCGGTCGGCCAGTGTGCGGCCAACCTCAAGTTCCGCGAGGCCATCGCAGGCGGCGAATTCGGGATGCGCTTGGCATTCCATATCCATCCGATCCATGTCCATTCGCGCCCCGGCAAGCTCAAGTGCGGTCCATCCGCCCAGTGAATGACCAATGACCGTGATGTTGGCCGGATCGATGGCGGGCTTCCATACTGGGTTATCGGTCAGCGATGTGATCACGTGACTGATATCGCGCGGACGGAGCCATAATGCGGATCCGACTTCGGCGGTGACATCGCGGCTGGTGGTGCCGGGGTGATTGATCGCGGCGACCACATAACCCGCCCGGGCGAGTTCCGTTGCAAGCCATCCCTGATTGCGCCAGTTGCCGCCAAACCCGTGCGACATCACGACCAATGGATGGCGCCCGTCCTTAATTTCGGCATCAGGCTGCACCATCTGACCGAAAAAGACCGGATTTTCGCCGACAGGTACGGCTGGGTTTGTGTCGCTGGTCGGATACCAGATTGCACCAACCAATGCGCGGTTCCCATCACTTGCCGCGATGGTGGTTTCGGTGAAACCAACGGCATAGGGCGCGCCATGAGATGGGGTTGCCATGACAAAAGCCGCCAAAGTGGCCAGCGTGGTGACGGTAAAACGCAACATGTTTGATCCTTCGAACCAAATGAAAGGGTGCGATGAGTTTTACCGGTCGGGGGGCTGTTGGCGTCCTTGATCGCGATCAAGGACCTTTCAGGCACAAAAAAAGCCCCGGTCGGTTGGCCGGGGCTTGGTCTTTGATTACGGATCAGGATGGGTCTTAGCGGAACATCATCACCGGCACATGGCAGGACCGGACCATTTCGGTGGTGGTGCTGCCGATGATCAGGTTGCGGATGCGCGAATGGCCATAGGCGCCCATGACCAGAAGATCGATATTTTCCGCTTCGATCTTGTCCTTGATCACGTCTTCGGGTTCGCCCGAAGCAAAGCCTGTATCGACCTCGTACCCCGCCTTGCGCAGGATGGTTGCCGCGTCATCAAGCTTTTCCTGCAAGGTGTC
>NZ_DCAO01000009.1:8532-16963 GCF_002311515.1 Thalassospira sp. UBA1131 | reverse complement strand
ATCGGCTTGAACGCACGCGATGCGACAAGCACCGGTTTCTTGGCCGAACGCACAACCCGTTCAAGGTTGGAGCCCAGATGCAGCTTGGCAAAATCGGCGGCTTCACCGCGTTTGCCAACCAGAATCAGATCGGCATCGCCTTCGAATTCGGCAATGGTTTCGATCAGATCGCCATGGCGAAGCTTGGTGGTGACGGTGGCAACGCCCTTTTCCTCAAGCCCGGTTTTGGCTTCTTCAAGCAGCAAACGACCGCGCTTGAGTTCGAGCTTGTTTTTCTGCTCGTCGAGATCAGCCAGTTCTTTTAGCAGGGCCGAACGGGCACCGAGTTTGAGATTGCCACTGAGGTCGGCCGGTTCGGAATCGGTATTGCGCCGGCCCAGCACGTGCATCAGTTCGACCGAGGCGTCGGTGCGTTCTGCCACCCAGCGGGTCAGGTCGCATACACTTTGCGAATAGCCTGATCCATCGATCAGTGCGATCAGATGTGTCATGGATCGTCTTCCTTTCCCAGTTTCCCTAGTGGCCCATCAGGCGTTCAAGCGCGCCGGGCTTGTCGTGGATGGCCAGTTTATCGACGATTGTCTCGCTGGCTTCATTGAGGCCGATCAACTCGACTTCGGCCCCTTCACGGCGGAATTTGAGCACGACCATATCAAGGGCTGCAACACTTGAAATGTCCCAGATATGCGCGTGGCTGACATCAATCGTGACCTTGTCGAGCGCTTCGCGGAAATCAAATGCCTTGGTGAAGTCTTCGACCGAGGCAAAGAAGATCTGGCCGCGCACTTCGTAGGTGCGGTGCGTGCTGTCAGGCGACAGCGTGCTGGTGACGCGGAAAATCTGCGCGATCTTCCATGCAAAGAAGATACCCGAAAGCAACACACCGACCAGAACACCGATGGCCAGGTTGTGCGACCCCACCACGGTAATCACGGTGGCCAGCATCACGATCGACGAGCTGCGTGGATGGTCCTTGAGGTCCTTGATCGAGGACCAGCTGAATGTCCCGATCGACACCATGATCATGATCGCGACAAGGGCCGCCATCGGAATGATCGCCACCAGATCGCCCAGAACCACAATCAGGATCAGAAGGAAAATCCCGGCAAGGAAGGTCGACAGGCGGCAACGGCCACCCGATTTGACGTTGATCACCGACTGGCCGATCATCGCACAACCGGCCATACCGCCGATAAAGCCGGTAAAGAAGTTGGCGATCCCCTGACCATAGCATTCGCGCGTGCGGTTGGACGTGGTGTCGGTCAGATCATCAACGATCTGGGCCGTCATCAGACTTTCCAGAAGACCGACCGCCGCGACCGCCGCCGAATAGGGCAGGATGATCAGGAAGGTATCAAGGTTCAGCGGCACATCCGGGAAATAGATTGCCGGGAAGGCATCGGGCAGCGCGCCCATATCGCCCACGGTGCGCAGATCGGCATCGATAAAGAACGACAAGCCGGTCAGAACGATGATGCAAATCAGCGGCGACGGGATCACCTTGGTGATGCGCGGGAACAGATAGATGATGGCAAGGCCGCCTGCGACCATCACATAGGTCATATAGCTGACATTGGTCAGTTCCGGCAGCTGGGCCATGAAGATCAGAATGGCGAGCGCATTAACGAACCCGGTCATGACCGACTTGGAAACAAAGCGCATTAGCGACCCCAGACGAAGCGCACCGGCCAGCATTTGAATGACACCGGCCAGAACGGTCGCGGCCAACAGGTAATCCAGCCCGTGTTCACGGACAAGCGATCCCATCAGAACGGCGGTGGCGGCGGTTGCCGCCGAAATCATGCCCGGACGGCCGCCAAATATGGCGGTGATCACGGCAATCGAGAAGGAGGCATAAAGCCCGACCTTCGGGTCAACACCGGCAATGATGGAAAAGGCAATCGCCTCTGGGATCAGGGCCAGCGCAACGACAAGGCCCGAAAGCACATCGGCGCGAATGTTGCCAAGCCATTCAGCCCGCAAACGCGGCAGAAAATCGCTATTCACAGAAAATCTCCGTCTCGGTCAAGCCCGACCGCGCAATCGCCAGATCTGCCGATTGATTGTCCTGCGGGCTGGAATGTCATCAGGCGGTCTTCATGATCCGTCAGCCGGAAATTCAGCGACAGGTCTCCCCAAGACCATCCCGTTCGTTGCTGCATCGCAGCAGGCTGTACCTATACCAATTTAAAGATTGGCACAACCGTGACACGGATTTGCCAAGGCATTTTGGCAAGCGCCGGACGGATAAAAAAACTGCCGGGCAACGAAGTCCCGGCAGGCGCAGTTTGGCGGAGGCCACAAAACTTTTGCCGATGTTGCTAGCCGGTGGCGCGCTCGTCGATCTGGATCGCTGCGAGGAACAGGTCGATCTCGCTGCGCAGATTTGCCGCCTGAACGGAAAGCTCATCTGCTGCGTTGGTTACATCGCGGGTTGCGTTTTCACTTTTGCAGGCAGCACTTTGAACACCATTGATGCTGTCGAGGACTTCGCGTGTGCCCTGTGCGGTGTCGCGGGCGCGAAGCGCGATATTGCTGGTGGCTTCACCCTGCTGGGTGACAGCCTGCGCCACCGTGTTCGAGATCGAGTTGATTTCATCAATGACCTCGGAAATATCGCGCATGGCTGTCACGGATTCCTGGGTTGCTTCCTGAATGGCCAGGATCTGCTCGCTGATTTCGCCGGTTGCGCGACTGGTTTGCGCGGCAAGGTTTTTGACTTCGTTGGCGACCACGGCAAAACCTTTGCCGGCTTCACCCGCCCGGGCGGCCTCGATCGTCGCATTGAGGGCGAGAAGGTTGGTCTGGGATGCGATATCACTGATCAGCGTGATGACTTCGCCGATTTTGACCGTACTTTCCGACAGGCTTTGGACCAGACGGTTGCTGTGTTCGGTTCGGGTGACGGCACCTTGGGCGATGGTGCTTGAGGTGCGGACATGATCGCCGATTTCCGCGACCGAGGATGACAGTTGCGTCGCCGCACTGGCGACGGAATTGATGTTGTCAGAAGCACGTTCGACAATGGTGACCACACCGCTTGCAAGGTGGGTTGTATCAGAAACTGCACCGGACATAACATTGGCCGTATTGCCCATCGATTCCGATGCATGGCACAGCGCCTGAACAACATTGTCTGCACGGGTGCGGAAGGTATCGACCGCATTTGCAACGGCGGTAGCGCGTTCAAGTTTTTCGCGGTTTTCCTCTTCGCGCTGACGGGTCAGGCGATCATTTTCCAGCAAGCTTTGTTTGAAATTGGCCAAGGCCTGCATGATGCGCGCAATGGCATTGTTGCCTTTGGTCGGGGGAATTTCGGCGTCGAGTTTCCCCGCGGCGAGCTGTTCCATCATGCTTACTGCATGGGTCAGCGGGCGCGTGATGCCCCGACCCAAAGACCAACCGACAATGGTGGCAATGGCCGCAACGATGACAAGGATCAGCAAGGATGCATTGCGCATGTTGATCGTCGGTGCGAACACTTCATCGGCGGAAACTGTTGCAACAAGTGCCAGCCGGGAGCCGAGGATTTCCAGCGGGGTATATGCCGAGACCACCTCTGTCCCGCCGAAATCATCAACCGTCATGGTGCCTGTTTCACCAGCAAGGGCGCGGTCAACCGGGGCTGCGCGGATTTCGCGCCGAAGGCTGGTTGGTTCGCTCATCAGGCGGGTGTCGTTGCGCATCAATCCATCTGCACCGACAAGATACGTATCGCCCGTTTCCCCAAGGCCTTGTGCGCCCTGCAATGTATTGTTGATGCGGTCTACCGGAATACGAACGGCCATAACGCCGATCAGGTTGCTGCCCGCTTCGTCATAGACGGGGGCTGCCATAAAGGCAGAAGGCTGACCATCGGCAAGGGTATACTGGCTGAAATCGATGAAACTGACGGTTCCCGGCTCTGCAGTGCTGGCAGCGACAAAGGCCCGCCCCAAACCGGTCGATGCATAGGCATCCTGGTTAAGGTCGATTGAGAAATCGTCAGTTTTCGAGACGCTGTAAAGGACACTGCCCTGCGTCCCGATCAGATAGATATCGCCATAGGAACGTTCGCGCCGCAATTGGCGAAGCCACGGGTGATACTGTTTGTGAATGTCAGAATAGGTTGAGCCATCCGCCGCCTTGTCGAGCATGTCTCGTTCAGAAGCGTTATGTGGATTTTGCTTGATGTAGAGATCGTGCAAAGTTGCCATTGCACTGCTGCCCAGATCGGACCAAGCAAAATCAAAAATAGTGATCGATTGGCGCAGCGCAGGGCTCGAAGACTGTAACACCAGATCCTGTTCAATGGATCGGAAATAGCCATCCAGTTCGCTTTGCCGCGCACTCACAACGGCGGAGAGCTTTTCGGTGGCCCCCATGTTCAGCGCATCGCGCGCAATCAGATAACTTGAAAGGGCCGTGGTGGCAGCAGCGACGATTGCCAAAATGGCGATTGTCGTCGGGATGACGCGCCGCAAAGACATAGAGGCAAGGAACGACACCAGACCCTCCTGACCGATTTCTGGAATGAGTGTTCAATTACTCAGTAAAGCAAAAATCCGATCCGGCGAATTCACATAGATGTGTCCAGGATGTGAGTCGGGTTAAGGTAAAAAGGCCTCCGAAAACTCGGTGACCTTTGCAATTACGAGTGATTGTATTAGGGAAATCTGCGGGTACGGGCACGAAGAACTGCGAAGATACGTTTGGCCTGCTGAAAAAGCCCAAATGTAAAGTCGGTAGGAGCAGGTAAGTGAGGGACTGTTACCTGCTCCCGTCCGGGATAGACCAAATGTTACTGGTTGGCTGCTTTGGCTGCTTTGGCGGCTTGGTCAATTGTGTCTGCGACCACTTTCGGCTGGGTCATGAAAATAGAATGACTGGCGGAAACCTTGGTGACCTTGGCGTTGATCCGTTCGGCCATCGCGGCCAGCATTTCGGGATCGAATGCCTTGTCCTCGGTTCCATAGACAGCCCAGCTCGGTTTTGTTCTCCAGGCGGCGTTTTGAAGCTTGGTTTCAAATGCCTTGAGGTTGATTGGAACCTGTGAGTCCCGCATGAAGGCGGCATCCGCATCGCTGACGTCATTTGCAAAGCCCTGTTTGAACTTTTCGGGTTCAACAAACGCATAACCGTCGGTGTGAACATCGAGGACGAATTCCGGCGGCGTTGTATAGCCTTCATAGAGCTGGCCTGTCGTTTCACCAGCATCCGGCGCGAGGGCCGCGACGTAAACGAGTGCGGCAACTTTGGGGTCTGCGCCTGCTTCGGTGATGACGGTTCCGCCCCACGAATGCCCGACGAGAACAGTCGGTCCATCCTGACGATCAAGGGCGCGCTTTGTTGCGGCAACGTCGTCGGCCAAAGACGTAAGCGGGTTCTGTACGATGGTTACGTTGTACCCGCGCGCCGTCAGATCATTGTAAACGCCGCGCCAGCCGCTTCCATCGGCGAATGCCCCGTGAACGAGCACGACATTGCGAATGCTGTTGCCGTCAGCGGTCTTGTCGTCTGCCTGCGCAGATGTTGCGGATACCAAGGACAATGCGATGGCAGCGGCGATGTTCAATATCTTGTTCTTCATTTCCGTAATCCTTTTCTGGTCAGTGTTATTATCGAATGTCGAAAGCAGCGCAGTGTTGGATGTCGCTTTGCGACGGGCTGTGGGATGCTTAATAGTTATCGCGATAAATGTTATTTCGATAACTATTAGGTTGGATTAATTCTCTTGTCCAGAAAATAATTATCGCGATATATATTATCGTGAATAAACCTTGAGATCAGGTGCCAGAAAGGAGTCTCTTTTGTCGGAAGAATCCAACATTCCCGTGCCCCTTGAAGATCAACTATGCTTTGCGATCTATTCCGCAGGGATTGCGATCCAACGGCTCTATAAGCCGTTGTTGAACAAACTTGGCCTGACCTATCCGCAATATCTGGTTCTGAATATCCTCTGGCAGCAAAACACCCAGAGCGTCGGCCAAATCGCTGATCGACTGGCATTGGAGTCAAGTACGCTGACACCCTTGTTAAAGCGTCTTGAGAGTTCCGGTATGGTACGGCGGGAAAGAAACCCGGATAACGAACGACAGGTTCTGATTACGCTAACACCCGCCGGATTGGCGCTTCGTGATCAAGCAGGTTGCCTTGGTGCTGCGCTGTTACAGGCCTCTGGTCAGAGCCCGGATGAGCTTGCGGATCTGAACAGCAAGACAAAGCAACTCCGTGATCTGATCTACCAGAACGGTGTGGACTGGTAACCGGCACGTTTTGATCGCATGGTCTTCAAACCGTCGGAACCGTGCCGCCATCAATGACATATTCCGTACCGGTTATGGCACCGGCACGATCAGATGCCAAAAATGCAATCAGGTTGGCGACTTCTTCGGGTTTTGTCGGGCGACCCAGTGGGATGCCGCCAAGTGCATCCATGATGATCTTTTTGCCACCGTCATAGTCGGTGCCTGCTTGTTCGGCCAGGCGTTCTGCCAAGTGCATGGCGGCTTCTGTTTCTATCCAGCCCGGTGAGACGCGCATGACGCGAACACCTTTGGGAGAGACTTCTTTTGAAAGCGCCTTGCTATAGGTCGACAAAGCAGCCTTTGCGGCGGCGTAGGCCGTTGTTGAGTCCGGCAGTGGGAGCTCGCGTTGGATTGAGGTCACGTGAATGACGACGCCTTGTCCCCGGGTGATCATATCTGGGATCAAATGCCGATCAAGTCGAACGGCGGGAAACAGGTTCAAGTTGAGTTCCTGATGCCAATGATCATCAGACAACGCGCGAAACCCACCAGCAGGTGAGGATGAACCGCCAAGCATATGGACGATAATATCCACACCGCCAAGGCGCTGTTTTGTTGCCTCTGCCACTGACAGGCAACCGTCGTCGGTGGTCAGGTCCGCTTCGATAAAATGATCGTCAGCAAACGTCTCCGGACGGGTGCGCGCTGTGGTCAGAACGGTTGTACCCAGTTCGCGCAATAGCTTGAATGTTGCGAGGCCTGCACCTTTTGTCCCGCCGGTAACAAGGGCGCGCTTTCCTTTCAGGGTAAGAAAATCTGACATCATTTCACCCCCATCTCGGCAATCTTTCCGTCCTTGATGCGAAAGACGTAGTTCAGCGTCACCGGGCTGTTTGGGAAATTTCCACTTACCTTGGTGCGAACCGTGACCTTGTTACCGGTTGTCTCTGTCTCAAGAGGCTCGGCGACATGGTTGTATTTTGCCTTCGCTGCCAGCCACCAGTTCTGGATTTCGGTCGATCCAACGTGACGTTCGCCTTCGTCGTGAACGATTGCATCCGTGCAAAACACTTTTGTCAGAATGTCAGGATCTTGGTTTCGATCGGCATCGAAATATGCCTGTACAGCATCAATCATATCCATCGCTTTCACTCCTTACGGTGACTTATATCTCGACAGATAATCCGGATTCATTGTACTAACAATACGGACAATAATTGATGTAGAGATGAAAAAATCGGGACAATGGAACGTATCGTCTTGAACGATCTGGAAGCTGTCATGGCAATTGCCAAACGCGGCACATTTCGCGGTGCGGCTATTGATATGGGGGTTTCGACGACAGCCTTGAGCCATGCAATCAGCAAGCTTGAGGCTGGTCTGGGTGTCAGGTTGTTTAACCGCACTACACGAAGCGTTTCGCTCTCGGATGCGGGCAGGCTGTTTGTCGACCAGGTCGGTCCTTCGCTTCAGAACATCCATGATGGATTGGAAGTGGTTCGCTCGCAAAGAGAGACGCCTTCAGGGACCATCCGTATCAATGCGGCCCCTTTTGCGGCGCGTGAGGTGATTTCACCACTTGTATTCGAATATCTTCGCCGGTTTCCGGACATGCATGTTGATCTGGTGACCGAAGGGCGACTGGTCGATATCGTCGCGGAAGGTTTCGATCTGGGGGTGCGGGTTTCGGGGTTGATTCCCAGCGACATGATCGCAGTGCCACTTGGTCGTGTTCAGCAATATGCCATTGTTGCATCCCCCGATTATTTCAAGGATCGCAAAAGGCCAATGGTTCCGCCGGATCTACTGAACCATAAATGCATCCGTGTGAGGTTGCCTGACGGGTCTGTTTTCAGATGGCGGTTTGAGAAAGACGGTGAAGCCGTTCAGATTGACGTGAATGGCCCCATCACACTGGACGAGGCAAGCCTTGCACGTGCGGCGGTTCTGGAAGGTATTGGGGTTGGCTGTTTTATGGAGCGTGATGTCCTTGCGGACATCGAAGCAGGGCACCTTGTGCGCGTGCTTGACGACTGGACGCTGCCTTTTTCCGAGCTGTGTCTTTATTATCCCGGACGGCGAAATTTGTCGGCCGGGCACAAGGCCTTCGTTGCGCTCGCCCGAGAACTGGGGCGGGGCGCTGCGTCAAATAAGCCGATTGTCAGTCCAATTGCACTCTGACCAAGGCTGTTGGCCAGAGTGCT
>NZ_DCAO01000009.1:3055-8323 GCF_002311515.1 Thalassospira sp. UBA1131 | reverse complement strand
ACCGGTTCGAACAGGGAGGGGAATTTGCGTTCCGGGTTGATGTTGCCCGATGGCGCGATGCCAATCGTGCCCGTGCAGGCCGGGCCAAGGTCAGACAGGATATCGCCAAACAGGTTCGATGCCACGACGACGTCAAAGCGGTCGGGGTTCATGACAAACTGGGCGGTCAGAATATCGATATGGTATTTGTCCCAGGTGACGTCGGGATAGTTTTTCGCCATTTCGATCACGCGTTCATCCCAATAGGGCATGGTGATCGAAATGCCGTTTGATTTGGTGGCGGATGTCACGTGTTTGCACGGGCGTTTCTTGGCCAGTTCGAACGCGTATTTCAGGATGCGATCAATGCCGGTGCGCGACATGACGGTTTCCTGAATGACGATTTCACGGTCCGTGCCGGGATACATCTTGCCGCCGACCGAGGAATATTCGCCTTCGGTGTTCTCGCGCACGACATAGAAATCAATATCACCCGGTTTGCGACCGGCAAGGGGGGATGGCACGCCGGGCATCAGTTTGGCCGGGCGCAAATTGACGTACTGGTCAAAGTCACGCCGGAACATGATCAGCGATCCCCACAGCGAAATATGGTCCGGCACCGTTTCAGGCCAGCCGACCGCACCAAAGAAGATCGCATCGTGGGGTTCGATCTGAGCGCGCCAGTCATCTGGCATCATTTGGCCGTGCTTTTGATAGTAGTCGCACGATCCGAATTCGAATTCATTAAACACCAGATCGAGATCAAACACTTCGGCGGCGGCCTTAAGCACGCGGATGCCTTCGGGCATGACTTCGGTTCCGATGCCGTCGCCGGCGATGACTGCGATTTTATGGGTGGGGCGTGTCACGGTGCTGTTCTCCGCTGATGTGAGTTTTTGGTGGCTTTTCAGTTTGGGGATTATTGCCTTGATACGGCGTTACGTCGAGCCCCGGAAGCGATCCGGATTACAGTCCGGGTTGCAGCCCGGATACAAGAAAGGCCCCCACCATTGGCAGGGGCCTTTCCGTGTAAGGGTATCTGGAGACTTATCGGCGCCGGAATTCAGGCCTTAGCGATTCTGGCGGTTATCGATCAGGTCATCGACAACACCCGGATCGGCAAGGGTCGAGGTATCGCCAAGCTGATCATATTCGTTGGCGGCAATCTTGCGCAGGATGCGGCGCATGATTTTGCCCGAACGGGTTTTCGGCAGTCCCGGCGACCACTGGATGAAGTCCGGGCTTGCGATCGGGCCGATTTCCTTGCGGACCCATTTGACCAGTTCGGCGCGCAGCTCGTCGGTCGGTTCTTCGCCGGCATTAAGCGTGACATAGGCATAGATGCCCTGACCCTTGATGTCGTGCGGAACGCCAACCACGGCGGCCTCGGCCACCTTGGAATGGGCGACCAGGGCGCTTTCGACTTCGGCGGTGCCCATACGGTGACCCGATACGTTGATCACGTCATCAACACGGCCGGTGATCCAGTAATAGCCATCATCATCACGACGCGCACCATCACCGGTGGTGTAGACGTTTTTGAACGTGCTGAAATAGGTCTGGATGAAGCGTTCATGGTCGCCATAGACCGTACGCATCTGGCCCGGCCAGCTGTCCTTGATGACAAGGTTGCCATCGGTTGCGCCGGTCAGTTCCTTGCCCTCGTTGTCCAGAAGGGCTGGCTGAACACCAAAGAACGGAAGCGTTGCCGAACCCGGTTTCAGGTCGGTCGCACCCGGCAGCGGTGTAATCAGGATGCCGCCGGTTTCGGTCTGCCACCAGGTATCGACAATCGGGCAATTCTTTTTGCCGACATGTTCGTAATACCATTCCCAGGCTTCCGGGTTGATCGGTTCACCCACCGAACCAAGAATGCGCAGGCTGGACAGATCAGCCTTGTTCACAAAGCTTTCGCCTTCGCGCATCAGGGCACGGATCGCGGTCGGTGCGGTATAGAAGATATTGACCTTGTGCTTTTCGCAAACCTGCCAGAAGCGCGATGCGTCCGGATAGCTCGGCACACCTTCAAACATCAGGGTCGTGGCACCATTGGCCAGCGGACCATAAACGATATAGCTGTGACCGGTGACCCAGCCAACATCGGCCGTGCACCAGTAAATATCGCCTTCGTGATAGTCGAAGACATATTCATGGGTCATGGATGCATAGACGAGGTAACCGCCCGAGGTGTGCAGAACACCCTTCGGCTTGCCGGTCGAACCCGAGGTATAAAGGACAAACAGCGGGTCTTCGGCATTGACTTCGGTCGGCGGGCAGTCGGTTGAGGCTGCTTCGCAAACTTCGTGATACCAGACGTCGCGGGCATCGTTCCAGGCAACGTCCTTGCCGGTATGCTTGACGACGACCATTTTCTCGACCGATTTCACACCCGGATGCGACAGGGCCTCATCCGCATTGCGTTTCAGCGGGACCGAACGACCACCGCGCAGACCTTCGTCAGAGGTGATGACGACTTTCGCACCGCAATCCTCGACACGGCCAGCAAGGGCTTCGGGCGAGAAACCGCCGAAGACGATGGAATGGATTGCGCCGATACGCGCGCAGGCCAGCATGGCAACCGCGGCCTCGGGGATCATCGGCAGATAGATGACAACGCGATCACCCTTGGCAACGCCCATCGATTTCAGTGCGTTGGCGAAACGGCAGGTGCGCTCATAGAGATCGCGATAGGTGATGTGTTCGGAGACGTTGGGATCATCGCCCTCGAAAATGATGGCGGTTTGGTCGCCGCGCTTTTCAAGGTGACGGTCAAGGCAGTTGGCCGCGACGTTGAGCGTCCCGTCCTCATACCATTTGATATAGAGGTCTTTGGCGTCGTAGCTGACGTTTTTGACGGTTTTATAGGGTTTGATCCAGTCAACGCGTTTGCCGTGTTCGCCCCAGAAGCCTTCCGGGTCTTCGACCGACTGCTTGTACATGGCGTCGTATTTTGCCTTGTCGATCAAAGCGCCCTTCGCGATGTCGTCAGGTACGGGATAAACGTTCGCAGACATATGTGGCCTCTTGTTCGTTTCCTGTGGTCTCTAGGTCGGCACCGGGGTGCTTTCGATGACTTTTCCAACGGGCTCGAAAAAGGCATCCGTCCGATGCAGTAATTTCGGTGCGGTTCAGAACCTGCTTTGCCACGCTGCCCGGTCCGGTGTGTGATCGGTCCCGTTCAAAGGGGGCGGGCACGGCAAAGCTACTCCTGTCGCTTGCGCCCTATGCTAGTGCGCAGAGAGTATTGAGGGAATACAACTTAAGACGGGGGCGGGCCTCACCGGGTGCGGGTTGGTGGGTGTACGTTTGCCGCAACAGCCGGCGTGGTCGTCGTCTTTGGCCGCCTTGGGTGCCGATCCTTGGTTTTGTTCCCTTATCCAATTGAAATATATCTGAAATTCCGGGCTTCGCCAGTGAAGCCGATTACATTTTTTCCGTGCGCGGATGTGGGACCAGCTTGGTTCGGTTCTGGATTTGACGGAACAAAACAGATACAAAGAAGCCAGCACGTAATCAAATGGTGGGATAATGGATCCGATTTCTTTGGCAGCAGGGGCGCTTGGCGCATCTGTTCTGGCACTTGTCTTTAGCATCATGATGGTCAAGCGCATCAAGGATGCCGCAGAGGCCGAGACGGAGTCGCGCACAGCCCTTCTGGCGTCCCAGCTTGAACATGCGGACAATACCCGGCGTGATCTTGCGACCGAGGTCGCCCAGATGCGTGAAAAGCTTTCCGAGGCATCGGAAAAGCGCGCCATTGCCGAAACCACGGCCAACCGGGTGCCGGTGCTTGAAGCCGAGATGAAGGAGCTTCGCACCGCCCTTGATCACTGGCGCGAAAAGGGGTCCGAGCTTGAGACAGCGCTTGAGAAAGAGCGCGAGGCGGCCAAGGAAAAGCTCGAGATGCTTGAAGATGCCAAGACCAAGCTGCTTGATAGCTTCAAGGCGCTGTCGTCCGATGCGCTTAAGGTCAATAACGACGAATTCATGAAGCTGGCGCGCGAAAACTTTTCCCGCCTGCAGGAAGGGGCCAAGGGCGATCTTGAAAAACGCCAGCAGGCCATTGACGGGATCGTAAAACCCATCCGGGAACGGCTTGAGGCCTTTGATACAAAGGTTAATGAACTTGAAAAAAACCGCAAGGAAGCCTACGGCGAGCTGCGTGAGCAGGTCGGGACCCTGGTGCAATCGCAACACAAATTGTCCAAGGAAACCCAGACGCTGAGCTCTGCCCTGCGGTCCAGTTCGTCGGTGTCGGGCAAGTGGGGCGAATTGCAGCTCAAGCGCATTGTCGAACTGGCCGGGATGCTCAAGCATTGCGACTTTGACGAACAGGTGCACTTCAACACCGACGAAGGTGTTCAGAAACCCGACATGGTCATTCACCTGCCGGGCGGCAAGAATATCGTGGTCGATGCCAAGGCCCCGACATCGGCCTATCTTGAGGCGATTGACGAGAAATATGACGACGATCGCCGCGAAGCCTTGATGGCGACCTATGTCACCAACGTGCGCAAGGTGATCACGGATCTTTCGAAAAAATCATACTGGAAGTCGGTCGACAGTCCGGAATTTGTTGTGCTGTTCCTGCCCGGTGAAAGCTTCTTCTCGGCCGCGCTTGAACGCGACCCGCGTTTGATTGAGGACAGCTTCCGCGACGGGGTGATTTTGGCAACACCGACGACGTTGCTGGGCCTGCTTAAGGCCGTGTCATATGGTTGGCGACAGGAAGCGTTGGCCGAAAGCGCACGTGATATCAGTGAAATCGGCTTGCAGCTTTATGACCGTCTCGGCGCGCTTGCCAAGCATTTCTCATCGATGGGAAAATCGCTTGAAAGTACGGTGAAGCATTACAACAAGACGCTGGGGTCTCTCGAAGGATCGGTTCTGGTGTCGGCCCGCAAGCTCAAGGAAAAGCATATCGTCTCTGATGACCGCATGATCGAGGAACCGTCCCCGTCGGAAACCCATGTGCGCGAAATCACCAAGACGGAATTGCTGGCCGGGCCAAATGATGCGACGCCAGACGCCAAGGATTAAACCAAACCGGTTTGGGCGCAGATCCCTTGTGCGCGACATGGCAGCCATCACGCGCAAATCGGGCTGTTTGCTTGACTTGGGCGTGGGGAAACCTTATCTCGAAGCGCGAAATTCGCTATAATCATATATTGCATCAAGTTCGAAACCGGATCAGAGACCCATGGCCCTGCGTGAAATTCTTATCGTTCCAGACCCGCGCCTGAAAAAGGAATGCGAACCGGTCGAGGAAGTGAATGATGAGATCAAGAC
>NZ_DCAO01000009.1:1611-2908 GCF_002311515.1 Thalassospira sp. UBA1131 | reverse complement strand
GTGATGAAGCGCGTGGTGGTCATGGATGTGTCTGATGACAAGGACAAGCCGGAACCGTTGAAGCTGATCAATCCGGAGATCATCTGGGAATCTGAGGAAACCTCGATCTATCAGGAAGGCTGCCTGTCGATCCCGGAACAATATGCCGATGTCGAACGCCCGGCTGAAGTCGGCATGCGCTATATGGATGAAAACGGCGAAACCCATGAGATCGAGGCGGACGGGTTGCTTGCGACCTGCATCCAGCACGAGATCGATCATCTGGATGGCGTTCTGTTCACCGATTATCTCAGCGCGCTTAAGCGCAACATGATCCTGAAGAAAGTCCAGAAGCTGCAGAAGACCAAAAAGTCTGCCTGACACGTCTGATCAGAAACGCATGCGAAGGGCCGGTTTTCCGGCCCTTTTGTTTTGCGTAGGTTCAGAGTTTGCGGGGTTTGATGTCGTTCGGATCAAGCCCGACGATCCAGCCTTCGCGTTCCAGTATGCTTGGCGTGCGGGGCAGATGTTCAGGGCGTCGACCCTCGGCGATTTCGATCAAACCCATCACGCCAATCAGGGCGTCAAAGGCATCGTCCTTGCCGTGGTCCGGGCCAAAGCCATCCTTGATGTCGGCCCAGACCGAAGGACTGATTTCAATGCCCTTCTTGCTGGCGTTATCGCGTAGTTGGTGCAGGTAGTTCTTCCGGCTGGTCTGAATTGATTTAGTCAACTCACTTGTATCAGAAAGCCAGCCATAAATTTCGCCGGGATAGGTTTCAATCAGGGTGACGCCGGGGGATTTGCAAAGGCTTTCGAGATCGCCCGAAAACGGCCAAATGTTAAATCCATCGGCATGTCCCGGCATGATCAGGTGTTTGAGGCCATGCAGCATGCCCTTGCCGACCTGATTGGCGCCCAATGTCCAGAAGGGCGGGCAGGCAGCGTTGCGTTGGGTGGTTGGAAATTCGCAGGCGCGATGGAGCGCGTTGAAATCGGTCAGGCCCAGTGCCTTGATCAGGTGTTCGCGTTTCACGCTGCCCTTGATGCCGGAGCTTTGAGGATAAAATGGCCGGGTGTGCCGGATTTCGTCCGGTGATTGGCAGACATCAAAGAAATCCTGCCATTCATCGGTTTCAAGTAATCCGAGTAATGATTTGAAGTCTTTGACATTCGCGCCATCATACCACGTATCCAGAAATCCGATCGGCATATCAAGGCCAAGCCAGAGCACATCCTTCTTGCCATGGCTGGCAAGCGATTGGCGGAACTGATGGAGCATCCCGACCGGCTCGATGGCGTGGATTTGCCAGCCGGT
>NZ_DCAO01000009.1:0-1480 GCF_002311515.1 Thalassospira sp. UBA1131 | reverse complement strand
GGCAGGATAACGCCAAATTGCCGCCAGAAGAGTCAAAAGATGAATGGGATTGATATGACCAAGCTGCGCATTGCCTTTATGGGAACCCCGGACTTTGCCCTTGTGGCGCTTAAGGATCTGGTGGCGGCGGGTCATGACGTGGTTTGCGTCTATTCACAGCCGCCGCGTCCAGCAGGGCGCGGGCACAAGGAAACGCCAAGCCCGGTGCATGCCTGGGCGCTTGATCAGGGGATTGAGGTCCGCCATCCGGTGTCACTGAAATCGGCCGAGGAACAGCAGGCCTTTGCCGATCTTGATCTGGATGTTGCGGTGGTGGCGGCCTATGGCCTGATCCTGCCGAAAGCCATTCTTGATGCGCCAAAACACGGGTGTTTGAACATTCATGCGTCGCTTCTGCCGCGCTGGCGTGGGGCGGCGCCCATCCAGCGCGCCATTCTGGCCGGAGATGATGCGACCGGGGTGACCATCATGCAGATGGATGTCGGGCTGGATACCGGTGATATGTTGTTGATTGGTGAATTGCCAATCACGCCAGAGACCTATGCCAATGCCCTGCATGATGATCTGGCGGAACTTGGTGGCAAGATGATTGTCGAGGCGCTTGAAAAGCTGCCCAAGGGGGAGCTTGTTGCGACCAAGCAGCCCGAAGAGGGCGTGACCTACGCAGCCAAGCTGGAGCGCGCAGAGGCCAAGCTTGATTTTAGCGATGATGCCGCCGCCCTTGAGCGCAAAATTCGTGCCTTTACCCCGTGGCCGGGGGCCTATTTCGAGCTCGGTAAGGAACGCATCAAGGTGCAGGCGGCCGAGGTGATTGATCAATCCGGCCCGGTGGGCGAGATCCTTGATGACAAGCTGACGATTGGCTGTGGCAACGGCGCGCTGCGTCCGACCCGTATTCAGCGTCCGGGCAAATCGGTGATGGATACCGACGCGGTGCTGCGTGGCTATGACAAGCTTGCCAAGGGCGTAAAGCTCGGCTGATGGCAAATATCACTGCACATACGGGTGGTGATGTGACGATCCGGCCAGCTTTCAACCGCGATGGCGATGGCATTGCCGATCTGATCGCACTGGTGTTTGCCGATTATCCCGGCTGCGTGTTTGATCGCGCCGCCGAATTCCCCGAACTTGATGCGATTGCCGATGACTTCAAGGCCGATGACGGCCGGATCTGGGTTGCGGTCGATAATCAGGATCGGGTTCTGGGCTGTTTCGGGGTTAAATATGACGTGGCCAGCCGCGAAGGCGAGCTTCACAAGGTTTATCTGCATCCGGCTGTGCGGCGGCGGGGCATGGCGCAAAAACTGATGGCCAAGGCGTTGGCGTGGTTGGGCCAGACGCATCCGGAATGCGAAGCGGTGATGCTATGGACCGATACGCGGTTTGCGGCCGGGCATCGGTTTTATGAAAAATGCGGCTTTGCGCGCACAGGCGAAAGCCGCATTCTGGATGATCTTTCCAATTCGTCGGAATGGCAGTT